>NZ_JBHULY010000011.1:0-174186 GCF_042684665.1 Hyunsoonleella rubra
AACAATTTACTGATTATCAGTAAGATGAACAACTTTTTTCTTTTAAATCATAATGCACAACGGGTTTGTTGATATTTAAATCGAACTCACGTTAATAATATTTAGTATATTATGCTGAATCATTGAAATTTTCAATCTCAATGCAAACAGAAAAACATATGAAGAGAGTACTCCTTTTAATCTTAATACTGTCTTGCCTATCCATGGGAAAGAAAGCTGAAAAAGCACTTCCCATCTTGGGAATAGCCCATGTAGGGTTTCAGGTGTCAAGCTTAGAGCAATCACGTGCCTTCTATACGGCTTTCTATGGATTTGAATTTGCCTTTGCGGCCTATGAAGATCGAGAGGCCTGGTATTTAAAAATCAATGACGACCAGTTTGTGAAGTTGGTCTCAAAGCCCGAGGGGACGGATGACAATCGCTTAGTGGAAGTCGCATTTCAGGTTTCGGACATCGAAACTACCGTCGTGATGCTCCGAGAAAGAGGCCTCGATCCAACACCTGTGAAAAAAAGGCCGGATGGCACATTGGCGAGCGTTCTTGTGGATCCGAACGGACATAACCTGATTTTTGTGGAATACACTTCCGATTCCAAGCAAACACTAGCACGAGGCAAGCATCTAGGGTCCAGACGGGTTTCCGATCGTTTGCTTCATGTGGGCATCACCATTACGGACGAAGATGCGGCCAACAAATTGTATCGAGACGCTTTGGGCTTTCAGGAGATTTGGCGCGGATCACGCGAGGAAGGTGGTCCAGATGCTTGGGTTAATATGCAGTTACCAGGAGATAGAGGCGACTACGTTGAATATATTCTCATTAACGATATGAAACTAAATCGAAGGCAAATGGGAACAATGCACCATATGTGCCTTTTAACTGATGATATTCAAAAGGCGCATCGCGATATGTTATTTAATGCCTTGCCCGATCTTGAACGCTATGGGCCATTGATTGCCCGTAACAACCGCTGGGTGTGCAATGTGCACGATCTCGATGGTACACGTTGTGAATTAATGGAATCAAAACCGGCCGTAACAAAATGATGAATACAATAATACCTTCACGTTTCTCCCTGTTGGCAATCCTATTTTTAATGTTGAGTCCATTTATTCTTCCGCAAGCAGTTTTTGCTCAGGACGAATTAGCCACTACTTCGATTGGAAAAGAAAGTCCTCGTTTCTTCGGTGCAAGACGCGGCGCCTTGCCAGACGTTAAACAAGGTATTGCGCGAGGTGAAACCTCGCTTATGCCCGCCTACGAAGCCCTGTTGAGGGTGGCGGACGAAGCTTTAGGGATAAAACCCCCAACGGTAACAGACAAAAAACAACATCCCGTCACCGGGAATCTAAATGACTACTATACTCAGGCGCCCTACCTTTGGCCCGACCCTTCGAAATCAGACGGTCTGCCCTACCTGCCGAAGGACGGCATAATAAATCCGGAATCCAGAAACCCAGATTTCGCCGACTACTCACGCGGTCATGAAATCGGCCGTTTGGTGGAATCTCTCGCCCTCGCTTATTACCTTTCGGGTAAAGAATCATACGCCGCACATGCAGCTCGGTGCCTGCGAGTTTGGTTTATCGACTCCGCTACGCGAATGAACCCCCACCTTAAGTATGCACAGGCGGTGCCCGGCCGAAACCAAGGGCGGTATATTGGAATGATCGAAGCAGGCGGTGTAGTGAAGGCGGTGGACGCTGCGGGGCTATTGGATGGATCGAGGCATTGGAGCGAAGACGATCGGGCTACACTAGAGATTTGGATATCGGAATTTCTGGATTGGTTTATGAATAGCGATTATGGTCGCGAAGAGATTCAGATGCGACAGAATCATGGTACTATGTTCGACGTAAGAGTCGTGCGCATGGCTCTCGCTTTGGGCAAGCACGACCTAGCTCGTGAAAGGCTAGAGTCGGTAAAAGAAAACCGTATCGCTCGACAAATAGAACCGGATGGAGCCCAGCCCATGGAGCTGCGCCGCACCAAGTCGTTTAACTACTCCGAAATGAATTTGACGGGACTTGCCGAGCTAGCAACTCTTGGCGAGTGGGTCGGGGTGGACTTGTGGACCTACGAGACAGCTGATGGCCGTAGCATTCGGCGAGCGCTGGAGTTCCTTAGGCCTTATGTTGAGGAAGTGCCAGAAGGTTGGCCTCCCAGGGTCTGGCACTACAAGCAAGTAGTTCCCTTTCTGCCAGAGATTCTCGCTCCTGCATTTCGTATGGCGAGCATAGGGTATCAGGATGAGGAGTACGAAGCAATTGTTTCGCAGTTCCCTAGTTTTAGGGAATCAAGCTTTCAGCTAAAGCATCCAAAACGCTCGTTTTGAGCTTGCTCGTCATGGAGCATTCGGTTGCATTGTATTTAATAATTAACACATCAATAGCGCCCCAGAATCAATAATCGATTTTAAAAAGATTAAAAGAACCTGAAGGCCACGGCTTTATATGCAAATACTGAAGATTTATCCGAGGCTATGCGCAATCCATTGACATGTTGACGCAAGTATCTGTCAAACAAATATTTAATACACCTTTAATAGTAAGGCAACTAACGAACACTACAATGCAAAATCGAAGAAAATTTATTAAAAACTCGTCCATGGCGACTATCGGATTGACATCTGGTTTACTGACATCAGCCATGTCTATGACATCGGTCATAGGGGCGAACGAAAAAATCCGGATGGGGTTTATCGGCCTTGGTAATCGCGGGACTCTGTTGTTGAACTGGTTTATGGAAAACCCTGATGTGGAAGTGGTCGCCTTGTGTGATGTTTACGAACCCTACACCCTGCGCGACCGCTCAAAGGTGACCGAACGTTATCTTGAAATCGGCAAAGTCCCAAAAATGGGAGAAGACTTCGGATCGAAGGTAAAACGCTATACCGATTTCCGAAAACTACTTGAGCAAAAAGATATAGATGCGGTATGTATCGCCACCCCGGATCACTGGCATGCGATACAGACGATTGCCGCTTTGGAGGCCGGAAAACACGTTTATGTTGAAAAACCATTGACCATTACCATTAAAGAGGGTCGGGCCATGGTAAATGCACAAAAGAAATCCGGTAAGGTCTGTGCGGTCGGATTGAACCGCAGGGGCTCATCGATTTACCAACATTTGGCCAAAGAAGTCCAGAGTGGTATTATCGGTAAGGTCACTACTGCCCGCGCACAACGTACCAGCAATATGTACCCTAACGGCATTGGTATGCTTCAACCGGAGGAACCACCAAAGGATTTTGATTGGGATATGTGGTTGGGGCCTCGGGCTTTCCGACCGTATCAATATAATATCGCCCCATATTTTTTCCGTTGGTGGAAAGAATACTCATCACAAATGGGCAATTGGGGTGTGCATTTTATGGATGTCATCCGTTGGATGTTGAATGAGCAGGCTCCCGTTGCCATAACCGCTACCGGCGGAAAATTTGCGGTTCAAGATGATCGTAATATTCCCGATACCATGGAAGTTCTCTTTGAAATGCCTTCAAAAACGATAATAAAATTCAGTATCCATGAAGCCAGTGGAGGTGGTGCTATTTCAGGAGGAGAAGTTGAATTACACGGGGCAAAGGGTAATTTAATCGCCGACCAAAATGGCTATTCGATATCATCCGCGCAACCCGGACAGTTTCAGACCTGGAACACCTTGGTCGAGCCAATTGAAAAGAAATTGGAGGGCAGTGCCGAATTCGGAGATATGGGAAGCAAAGAGAATTCCACGGGTAACCTCATCCGTAATTTTTTGGATTGTATAAAAGATGGTGGAGAGCCGCTTTGCTCGTTGGAAGAGGGCCACCGCTCCACAAGTTTTGCGCATTTGGCCAATATTTCATTGGAACTAGGGCAACGCATTGAATGGGATGCGGTAAACGAACGTATCACCAATAGCGAAAAGGCAAACGATTACCTGCACTACGAATATCGCGCCCCTTGGAGACTCTAAATTAATAAGACTATGAAGAATAATCGAAGAAAGTTTATAAAGCAAACAGCGCTTGCGACAGCGGCCATTCCCTTTTCAAATGTAATAGCTGCAACCAAAAGTGCGCCAAAATTAAAACAATATCCAATCAATTTCTTTACCAAGCCTCTCGATAAATATGACCCAGATTTTTTGATGGATACCGTAAAAATGGCAGGTTTTGATGGACTAGACCCCACAGTTAGGCCAAAAGGTTGTGTATTGCCGGAAGCGGTGGAAGACGATTTACCCAAAATCATCGAAATGGCAAAACAAAAAGGATTGACCGTTGAGATGATGGTAAGTAACATCACAAAGGCTGACGACCCAATGGCTGAAAAGGTATTATCTACCGCTGCCAAACATGGGATTAAACATTATCGTTTAGGGTACTATAAATATGATATGAAGCTTGGGGTACGATCTTCCATTGAAAAGATAAAAAGCGAAATGGAAGCACTAGCCGAAATCAATAGACATATAGGAATCCAAGGAGGCTATCAAAATCATGCAGGAACCTGGTTCGGAGCTTCTATGTGGGATTTGGCGGAAGTGCTGAACGATATTCCCAAAGCGTGGATGAGTAATCAGTTCGATATTCGACATGCGGTTTGCGAAGGCAACAAATCGTGGATAACATCCATGCACCTATTGGCAGAAAAAATAGGCTCACTTGCGATAAAGGATTTCACATGGGATATTCAAGGAAGTCAATCAAAAGTCAAAAAACTTCCGCTTGGAGAGGGCATCGTCGATTTCGATTTATATTTTAAAACCCTGAAAACTTTGGGTATTGTTGCGCCCATAACGATTCATGCGGAATATGAGTTGTTAAGTGCTGAAGAAGAAAGATTATCGCCAGGGCAACAACAGAAAATTTTGGTTTCAAAACTTAAAAAAGATGTGGATTTCATCCGCGAGAACCTTGTAAAACATCAGTTAAACTAACCACATGGGAACTAACTCACGAAGAACATTTATAAAAAACGGATTGTTAGCCTCTGGGGCAATGGCCGTTACCCATCCTGTAAATCTATTTGCCAATTCAAAAGAACAACCCATGAAAAACATTACGATAAAAACCGTAAACTCTAATTTTGAGAGAGAACCGCTCATCCGCCCCTTTGGATTTAAAGGCGGGTATATGTCCGAAATCTGGCAAACCATCAGTTATCTTGAGAGTACTTCCGGACAGCACCAAATCGGTCTCTGTACTCAAAATGTGCTCTGGTCCGATGCGAAGGTTTTTGCCAATAATTCAGAAAGTGCCGGCAATGCACTGATGTATGCCATAACGGAACGGGCACAACAAATGATCAAGGGGCAAAGTTTTACGAGTCCCGTTGATTTGCTTGACCAAATGCTTCCTGAAGTGTACGAATATGCCAAGAAAGTAACTTCCAATCCAGATTTGAGAAAGACCTTTGCGCTTAATGCATTGGTCGGTGTCGATAATGCCTTATGGCTTTTGTATGCCCAAGAAAACGGATTTACCACTTTCGATGACATGATTCCGAAAGCGTACAAACCTTCTCTTTCACATAATCATGAAAAAGCGGCGGCCATTCCATTGATGGCTTATACGATTCCCATTGATGAGATTAAAACAGCGGTGGATAAAGGCTATTTTTTCATGAAGATAAAAATCGGGCAACCGGGTACACAAGCAGAAATGCTTGAAAAGGACAAAGCTAGATTATCAGCCATTCACAAAGCCATTGGCGCTGTACGCACACCCTATTCCAAAAATGGAAAATTACCCTATTATTTTGATGCTAATGGAAGATATGAGAAGAAAGAGACTTTGCTAAAGCTTCTGGACCATGCCAAAAAAATAGGTGCTTTCGAACAAATAGCCATCATCGAAGAACCTTTTGCCGAGGAGTTGGAATTCGACGTTTCTGATATTCCCGTTCGGTTAGCGGCCGATGAAAGCGCCCACACCGACGAAGACGCCATTAAGCGAATGGAAATGGGCTATAAGGCCATAGCTTTAAAGGCGATAGCGAAAACCTTAAGCATGACAATGAAAATTGCTCAAGCGGCCTATGAACGTGATATTCCCTGTTTCTGTGCCGACCTAACGGTCAATCCGATATTGGTCGAATGGAACAAAAATGTAGCGGCACGACTAAAGCCATTCCCAGGAATGGGAAATCTCGGTCTTGTTGAAAGTAACGGCCATCAAAACTATAAAAACTGGAACACCATGTTAACATACCATCCACATTCAAATGCCAGCTGGGTAAACGCGAAAAAAGGTGTATACAAGTTGAATGAGGATTTCTATCGGAAAAGCGGCGGTATTTTTGACCGTTCGGAACATTATGAATCTATCTTTGCAAAGCCCTAGTTAAATTTAAAAATTGTCGCATTAGCTGTTTCCTTTGGTGGGTTCTTAACAACCTGATATTCCAATACGTTCTTTACAACCTTAAGAGAAAAAGATGACCGGCACCTCTAGTAAGCCACTAGCTTGAAGACCGTTTTAGTTCGCCTCTTTTCTTCTGGCAATTTAATAATTCAAAGTAAGGGAGACCGTTAGCTATAATTTGTACAAAAATTCAGTACCATAATATTGACATGTGTTTTAATCCTCTCTTTTGTGCTTTCTTGTTTATATTCTACTTCACACCCTCAATATGATTCCCAACAGTCCTTAAACCTTCATCAACATATACATAATCACGATCTATTTGCTCAACATTTTGAAGGTAAGCATATTACAAACTAATTTGCAGTTACCAAACTCTTGATATAACAAGAGGGAAGCGAACGGAAATAAGGCAATCTTTACTAAATACCTAATAATATTTTAGTATCTTAAACTCGCTCATAGTGCTTTTCAATCTCAATCTAAACACAAAAACGTATGAAGAAATTACTCGTTTTAATCCTAATAGTATCTTGGCTATCGATGGGAATGAAAACTAAAAAAACACTGCCCATCTTGGGAATAGCCCACGTGGCGTTTCAAGTATCAAGTTTGGAGCAATCGTGTGCCTTCTATTCGGATATCTATGGATTCGAATTCGCCTTTGCGGCGGATGAGGATCAGGAGGCTTGGTATTTAAAAATCAACGACGACCAGTTCGTGAAGTTGGTCTCAAAGCCTGGGGGGACGGATGACAATCGGTTAGTGGAAATTGCTTTTCAGGTTTCGGACATCGAAACTACCTTAAAGATACTCCGAGAAAGAGGGCTCGATCCGACACCCGTGGAAAAAAAGCCAGATGGCACCTTGGCGAGCAGTCTTGAAGACCCCAGCGGACATCAATTGATTTTTGTTGAATACACCTCCGATTCCAAGCAGGCGCTATCACGAGGCAAGCATCTAGGATCGAGACGGATTTCCGATCGTTTACTCCATGTGGGCATCACAATTACGGACGAAGAGGCGGCCAACGAATTATATCGAGATGCTTTAGCCTTTCAGGAGATTAGGCGGGAACCGGCTAAGGATGGCGGTCCGTATGGTTGGGTGAATATGCAGATGCCAGGAGATAGGGGTGACTATGTTGAGTTTATAATTATAAACGATATGAAACTGAGTAGAAAGCAAATGGGAACAATGCATCATATGTGCATTATGACTGATGATACTCGAAAGGCGCATCGCGATATGTTATTTAATGGCTTGCCCGATCTTAAGCGCTACAAGCCGATGATTGGTCGCAGTAAGCGCTGGCTGTGCAATGTGCATGATATCGATGGTACGCGCGTTGAATTAATGGAATCAAAAGAAGCCGATACAAAATGATGAAGAGGTACAGATGCGACAGCATCATGGCACGATGTTCAACGTAAGCGTTGTGCACTTAGCGCTCTCTTTGGGCAAGCAAGACCTAACCCTTAAAAAGCTAGAGTCGGTAAAAGAAAATCGTATCGCTCAACAAACAGAACCGGATGGCGCATTGCGCTTGGTATTTGACCACTAATCGGACACGATTTCCCAGCTACACTTGGTTTTTCGGCGATACAGACTTTCATTTCATGGATTGGATTCCCGCCTACACTTCGACTACGCTCAGTGACCACGCGG
Organism: Hyunsoonleella rubra; assembly: GCF_042684665.1. NCBI lineage: Bacteria > Pseudomonadati > Bacteroidota > Flavobacteriia > Flavobacteriales > Flavobacteriaceae > Hyunsoonleella > Hyunsoonleella rubra. Next base: position 8,018 of record NZ_JBHULY010000011.1, read on the forward strand.
GAATGACAGTTTCAGCGTATATTTCTATGCAAGCGCATAGAAAAGATTTTTTTTCAAAGCGATGCAAAATAGAAATTAAAGCAAGTATTTAAAAAGGGAGTTGTTCCGAGTTATTAATGGGTACTTCCTTTGTTTTGAAACTTGTCTTTATGAAAATATTTAGCCTGCTTTTGTTTACAGCTAGTATCAATTATAAAAGCACCTCTCGTTACTGTAAATCTGTAATACTTCATACTAATCCCATCACACATCCAGTCATTTAGCTTATTCCCTGTTCTCAAGCCAAAACTGAAAAACTAAAAGACATGTTCTTTTCCGACGATAAAATCTGCGTTGACAAAATTGTTAAGAAAATACATTTTAAACTGAGAATAAAATATTATATTCTTTGCATCTTTACGAAATGGAAATGAGCAAAAAATATTCTGATATCAAAGAAAAATTACAAATCGTTGTAGACAAAAAAACTACCAACGATATTGCTCATTTGACCCACTACTTTCAGAATCACAAAAACGGAGTTTCTCAATATTACAAGCCAACAGCGGAAAATTATTTAGCTGAATTACACGAGGACTTGAATATTATTGAGGAACCTGAATTTCAATATTATTTGCCCATAAAATGGGACATTCCATTTCCACCACCTGAAAACCCGATGTTCAAATTTGTCGACTTATTTGCTGGGATTGGGGGAATAAGACTCGCATTTCAAAACAATGGTGGGAAATGCGTTTTTACAAGTGAATGGGACTCATTTGCTAAAAAAACTTACGAAGCTAATTTTGGAGAAGTTCCCTTTGGAGACATCACACAAATATCCGAGAAAGAAATTCCTGACCACGATATTTTGCTTGGAGGTTTTCCTTGTCAACCCTTTTCAATTGCTGGTGTTTCAAAGAAAAAATCTTTAGGTAGGCAACACGGTTTTTTAGATAAAACTCAAGGAACATTGTTTTTTGACATTGCAAGAATAATAGAACATAAAAAACCCAAGGTTTTCATGTTAGAAAATGTAAAAAACCTTGTTTCTCACGACAAAAAGAAAACTTTTAAAGTAATCACTGAAACACTATCCGAATTAGGTTATTCAATTCATTACAAAGTTTTAGATGCAAAATATTACGTTCCACAGCATCGAGAAAGAATCATAATTGTTGGGTTTAAGAAATCCCTTTTTAACGAAAAAGAATCTTTCGAATTTCCTGAACCACCAAGTACTGAATTAGCAATTAGAGAAATACTGCAAAAGCGAGTTGACCAAAAATATACCTTATCAGACAAGCTTTGGAATTATCTTCAAGAATATAAAAAGAAGCATCAGGCAAAAGGTAATGGATTTGGTTTTGGCTTAACCAACTTAAATGGTATTTCGCGGACTTTGAGTGCACGATATTATAAAGACGGTGCAGAAATTCTAATCCCGCAAAGAGGAAAAAATCCAAGACGGTTAACACCAAGAGAGTGTGCTAGAATCCAAGGATTTCCTGATAATTTTATTATTCCAGTTTCTAACAATCAAGCATACAAGCAATTTGGCAATTCTGTTGCAGTTCCATTAATTCAAGCGGTTGGAAAGAACATTGTAAAAGAACTTTTAAAAATCAATGAATCTACAGAACCTAAAATCGCTATTCATCAATAATGGTTGTGATGAAATCTATGTAAAAAAACTCGTACCAAATGACAATTCAAAAAACCAAGTTTACTTCGGTGGAAATTTTGAAATCCTAAACGTTTTACCAATTTCAGACATAACAACGGTTGAAGCTGGAGATTGGAGAAGAGAACGCTTTAAAGCATCATTAAATTTTGCTTGGGTAACCGATGAGGGAAATCTATCACCTGCCAATCACGCTCAATTAATTCTATATCCAAAATATCCAGAAGTTAGATTTTCGGGTTTTCTAAAAGGCTCAAAAAATGCAGCTTCGGAATTAATGACTCAAAGACTTTCGGACAGATTACTATTTATTGCTGTTGGCAAAACAGGAACTGTTTTAGGATATGTTACTCATCCAAATTCGCAAATAGCAAATGAATTCAATAAAGAAAAGAATTTGGGAGAACATGGAGTATTTTCGATTATAGAATTACCTCAAATAGCAAATAATCGCTCTCTTTTGCTTAAGGAGCTTACAAGAGTTCATAATCAAGGATGGATAGATTCAAAAAGTTTAACTAAAAATGGATTAGTTCCTTGTAGAAACACTCAATGTGGAGGTTATACGTTGGAGGCAGAACTAGGAATAGTTAGAAATGGATTTTCCGAACCTGATTTTAAGGGTTGGGAGGTCAAAAACTTTGGCGTCCGTAATTTCAAAAATTTAAACTCATCTGTAATAACCTTATTTACACCCGAACCTACCGATGGGCTTTATAAGACGAAAGGGGCTGAATATTTTATCAAAACCTATGGTTATCCAGATAAAAAGGGACGACCTGACCGAATGAATTTTGGAGGAGTTCATAAAGCAGGACAAATACATCCAACGACAAACTTGGAAATGAAATTAATCGGATTTGACCAAGAGTCTGGCAAAATCAGAAATACAAATGGTCGAATTGCACTGATTGACCAAAACGACAATGAAACAGCTTCTTGGAGTTTCTCTTCGATGTTATTACATTGGAATAGAAAGCACGACAAGGCTTGTTATGTTCCGTCATTATCGGATACAAAAGGAGATAGGAAATACAAGTATGGTAGTAACATAATTTTGGGAACTGGAACAGATTTTCAGCTCTTTCTTGGACAAATGGCAAACGGAAATATTTATTATGATCCGGGAATTAAACTAGAAAATATGTCGACTAATCCAAAGATCAAGAAAAGAAGTCAATTTAGGATTAAATCAAGATTTCTGCCAAATTTGTACAAAAAGAACGAAATAATAAATCTGACTGAATAATGCCAACAACGAAAAGCACACTCAAAAAAAATAATACTACCAGTCTTAGAAACTGAAGTTAGCAAACACCCCCGCGTTAAGGATTGTAGTGGCATCCTTTTTAAAATATTGAGGAAAGCCAAAGTTCATGAAGAACAGCCATTATTGAGATTGCCACGTCGTACCTCCTCGCAATGACAGATTATTTTAAAAAGATATAACGAAAAGCCCGACCCGAGGACGGGGTTTCATAAAACGTTCTGAGGTGACATCGAGGGGAACGCCCAAATCATAATCCTTCAACAACTACTGCTCTGGCATAATCCTCTTTAAAAAGTAAGGTCAAAACTAAAAACTGCAAGTCTCGATTTCAGTAACCCTTAACGTATTCACCATCCCTTTTGCCTGGATGGGCATTGCCGCCAAACTTACCAACATATCGCCAACATCTAAATAGCCCTTTTTACAGGCAATGGAGTTTACATCTTCAATAGTTTCATCAGTACTAACAAACTTATCGTAGAAAAAGGCGCGTACTCCCCACAATAGACTTAATCTAGTTAAAATCCGCTTATTTGAGGTGAAGACCAAAATATGACAGGATGGTCTCCAGGCGGAAATCTGAAAAGCTGTGTACCCACTATTGGTTAGCGTGGAAATAGCCTTTGCGTTGATTTCGTTTGCCATTAACGCGGCATGATAGCAAACTGATTTTGTGATATAGCGATTGGTTCGTATATGCGGTGGCAATTCTGGCACCTTTATCAAAGGGGAATTCTCCACCCCTTTTAAGATATCACTCATTTGCCTGATGACCTGAACAGGATATTGTCCCACTGAAGTCTCTCCTGAAAGCATTACGGCATCGGCTCCGTCCATTACCGAGTTGGCCACGTCGTTTACTTCAGCCCGTGTTGGGGTTAAACTGGAAATCATAGTTTCCATCATCTGTGTGGCAATAATTACAGGGATTCTTGCTTTTTTGGCTCGTAGTACTAACTGCTTTTGAATCAATGGCACTTCCTCTGCAGGTACCTCAACACCCAAATCACCTCGGGCTACCATGATACCATCACATTGGGTGACGATTTTATCAATATTTTCAACAGCCTCCGGCTTTTCAATTTTTGCAACAATCGGTATTTTGTAATCGCTGTGTTCCTTTATCAAATCGCGAAGTTGCATCAAATCTTCTGCATGGCGTACAAAGGACAATGCAATCCAATCCACGTCCTGACTTACTGCAAAAATAGCATCTTCAATATCCTTCTCTGTTAGTGCTGGCTGGGAAATATCCGTATTTGGAAGGTTTACTCCCTTCTTAGATTTTAAGGGTCCACCTTGGATAACCTTTGCTTTTACCTCAGATTTTTTATCAGTGGACACAACTTCAAAAATCAATTTTCCATCATCTAATAGGATACGCTCTCCTGCTTTTGCATCCTGCGGAAAATTATCGTATGTCATGTACACGCGCTCCTTGGTACCTTCAAAACGGTTTCCTGTGGCGAAAATAATTTCATCACCTGGATTTACAATCACTTCTTCCTTCATTACACCAACGCGAAGTTTTGGCCCCTGTAAATCGGCTAAAATCGCGGCGTTGTAACCGAACTCTTCATTCAACTCCCTAATCATGCCAATGCGCTCCTTAACGTCGTCGTAGTTGGCATGTGAAAAATTTATCCGGAATACATTAGCACCCTCGTCGAGCATCCCCTTCAATACTTCCTTCGTACTGGTTGCTGGACCTAATGTTGCAACTATTTTGGTTTTTTTTGTCTGCGCCATTAATCAAAAATTAAATTCTCCTTTGATTTCAATCGGTTTACATCAATAGCATATGCCATGGCTATATGCGAAATCTTAAGAAGGTTATTTATAAAATACTTTTCCTTGTTACCGTTAAACTCACTGTCTATCTTCAAAAAATAATTCACCTTCCTAAATTCTGGAATCAAATGATAGGTTTTGATGATTTTTTGTTGCGTATTAAACAAGGTTTGGTAATCCATCTCTACCACGGTTTCCGTTTTACAAATGTTGGAAACCAAATTCCAGGTAACGAGTTGCTTTTTATCCTCCCATTCGTAAATGGAATACTTGCTCATGCCTTTGTTGAAATCTAAATCTTCGGCTTTTCTCGTTAAATTAATACTTAGATTTTTATTTAAAAGATATGCCAAACGATAGTCTTCGATAGTACAGTGCAAAGCAATCAAGGTACACGAAATATCTTCAAAAATATCATCTAAAATAAGTTTGTGTACTGCCATAACCTGACTTATTCGCGTGTAAATATAGTGCTATTTCTATTTAGAAGTAAACCGATTTACCGTTTCTTAATATGAAAAATGAACTAAAACGTTATAGTTGCGTCCCTTTTGCTTAAATCATTTTAGACATTTTACTTTGAAACGCAAAAAATGCACGTTTTGATGCCTTTTCCTCGGCTTTTTTCTTGGAGGTAGCTCTTGCTTTGGCAACAATTTTGTCGTCTATTGACAATTTTACCGAAAAATGTCTAACGTCATCATTTCCGGTGTCCTCATAAACATTATATCCAAACAACTTTTTTTCCTTTTGGCACCATTCAATTAATAAGCTCTTGTAGCTGATGACCTTACCTTCCAATTGTTCGATATCCACATGGGGATCAATAATGCGCTTGTAGATAAACTTTTCGCAGTACTTATACCCTCTATCGAGAAAAATGGCTCCAACCAAAGCTTCAAATAAATTGCCATGAATATTATCACCAAACTGCCCTGCAGGTATTTTACTTTCAACGAGTTCAATCAAATTGAGCTCTTTTCCCAGTTCATTTAGATGTTCGCGACTGACTACTTTGGAGCGCATTTTGGTAAGATACCCTTCGTCTCCTCCGGGCACCTCTTGAAATAGGTGTGAGGCTATTACTGCACTAAGCATGGCATCGCCAAGAAATTCCATACGCTCGTAATTGATGGCATTTCCCATTTTGTCCCGTATGTTCATAGAACGGTGGGTAAAAGCCGTCTGGTAAATTTCTATCTTCTTGGGTTTATAGCCTAAAATCTTAGTTAATCGCACAAAAAAATTCCCGTTTCGCTTGGAACGGGAATTTAATATGTTACGAATGTTTTTCATCTGATTTGCAATAGTTTAGCTTAATGTCAGATGTAATAAACCAAGTTTCATATGTAAAAATTAATTTATCGTTATGGTTTATTGCACTCGGGATTTAATATGCTTTCTTGAATACTACACAGGCGTTATGACCACCAAATCCGAAGGTATTACTCATGGCAACCTTTACATCTCTTTTTTGTGCCTTGTTCAATGTTAAATTTAACTCTGGATCGATATTCTCGTCAACGGTTGTATGATTAATCGTTGGAGGCACAATACCATTTTCTATTGCCAAAATACTGGAAATGGCCTCAATAGCTCCGGCTGCTCCCAAAAGATGACCGGTCATTGATTTTGTTGAATTTATATTGATGTTTTTGGCATGGTCCCCAAATACTTTGGAAATCGCCTTTAACTCGGCTACATCGCCTAACGGTGTTGAAGTGCCATGTGTGTTTATATGATCTACATCTTCAGGTTTTAAACCTGCGTTTTCTAAACAATTTTTCATGACTTCAACTACACCAATGCCCTCTGGATGAGGCGCAGTCATATGATAAGCGTCAGAGGATAAACCACCCCCTGCTACTTCAGCATATATTTTTGCCCCTCTTGCCTTGGCATGCTCGTATTCCTCTAGAACAAGTGCACCAGCACCTTCCCCCAAAACAAAGCCATCTCTTGTTGCGTCAAAAGGACGAGATGCCGTTTCTGGGCTTTCATTTCTAGTGGACAGGGCATGCATAGCGTTAAAACCACCCATACCGGCAATGGTTACTGCTGCTTCACTTCCTCCTGTTACAATCACATCGCAATGACCCAAACGTATCATGTTCAAGGCATCGAACAATGCATTTGCCGAAGAGGCACAGGCAGAAACCGTAGTGTAATTAGGCCCCATAAAACCATATTTTATGGAGATGTTTGCAGGTGCTATATCTGCAATCATTTTAGGAATAAAGAAAGGATTAAATCTCGGGGTACCATCGCCTCCAGCAAAGTTTAAAACTTCTTGCTGAAAGGTTTCAAGGCCTCCAATACCTGCTCCCCATATCACACCCACACGCAATTTATCTACCGCATCAACGTCCAGTTTGGCATCTGCAATAGCTTCGTCCGAAGCCACCATAGCATATTGCGCAAACTTATCCATTTTGCGGGCTTCTTTTCTGTCGATAAACTCGGTCGCATCAAAATTCTTGACCTCGCAAGCGAATTTGGTCTTGAATTTTTCGGTGTCATAATATGTTATAGGCGCAGCACCGCTTTTACCACCAATTAAGCCTTGCCAATATTCGTCCTTGGTATTGCCAATCGGGGTTAAAGCTCCTAATCCTGTGACTACAACGCGCTTTAGTTCCATAAAATGCTATGCTTATTTTGCTTCTTCTATATAAGAGATAGCTTGACCAACTGTAGCAATGTTCTCAGCTTGATCATCCGGAATTTGAATATCGAATTCTTTCTCAAACTCCATAATTAATTCTACAGTGTCTAAAGAGTCTGCTCCCAAATCGTTAGTGAAGCTAGCTTCAGCAACTACTTCGTTTTCATCTACTCCTAACTTGTCTACAATAATCGCTTTAACTCTTGATGCAATGTCTGACATAATCTTGTAATTTTAATGGTTTAATTAGTTGGCAAAAATAAAAAACTTTATTTTAATCCGTGCTTTTACGTTAAAAATGTGTTCGTAATTTACGAAAAATTCGAATTAAGTAATTATGAATTACCAGCTAATTGTTAATAATTATTCTCTTAACTGGCTTAAACTTTTTTTAATTGGCTCCAAAATGCTCTTTTTCACCCACTTTGTGCCTTTTTATCATTCCATAGCGAAACTATGCAATTCAAAAAAGTCTTCAATTGAGCAAAAAATTCCTATTTTTCGCGTCATTAAAAAAGCCCAAACCAGTTCTTTTTGTTTGAACAATCTTTAACACTATAGTCTGTAAATGAAACGTATTGTAATTTTTGCGTCCGGAAGTGGTACTAATGCTGAAAATTTAATCAGGTTTTTTCACAACAGCGATAATGCATCTGTTATTCAAGTACTGACCAACAATCCCCGTGCCAAAGTTTTGGAACGCGCCAAAAATTTAAAAGTTAGTGCCTTGTCGTTCAATAGGATAGCCTTTTCAAAATCGGATGATGTGTTAAATGTCTTAAAGGCATCCCAACCAGATTTAATTGTTTTGGCTGGTTTTTTATGGAAGTTTCCTGAGTTTATTTTAAATGAGTTTCCCAATAAAGTGATTAATGTGCATCCCGCATTATTGCCCAAGTTTGGCGGAAAGGGAATGTACGGGATGCATGTACACGAGGCCGTTGTAGCCCAGGGTGAAGCTGAAACGGGTATCACTATTCATTATGTAAATGAAAATTATGACGAGGGCGCAATTATTTTTCAGGCGAAATGCGATGTAAATAAAAACGATACGGCTGAGGATGTGGCATCTAAAATTCATGAATTGGAGATGGCACATTTTCCGAAAGTGGTTGAAAGTGTCCTCAAATCACAATCCCGTTAACTATCGAGACAAAAAACTAAATCCTAACGCAATCACTGAAAATCCGAGTTATCCGTGTCTAAAAAGAAAAAGAAATACTATACCGTTTGGAAAGGCCATCATACGGGTGTTTTTGAAACTTGGGATGATTGCAAGGCACAAATTAAAAATTTTGAGGGTGCTATCTATAAATCCTTCTCAACATTTGAAGCAGCTAAAAAAGCATTTAAAGGCAATTACAAGGATTACGTCGGCAAAAGCAAAACCTTTAAAAGTGAACTTTCAGAGGAACAATTGAAAAAAATTGGCCAACCCAATTACAATTCCATTGCAGTGGATGCGGCCTCTTCTGGGAATCCAGGCAAAATGGAATACCGCGGTGTGGACACCAAAACCAAAAAGCAACTGTTTATCCAAGGGCCTTTTGAGGAAGGCACTAATAATATTGGCGAGTTTTTAGCCATCGTTCACGCCCTTGCCCTATTGAAAAAAAAGAACAGTGATCGTATTGTTTACACAGATTCCAGGACTGCAATAAGTTGGGTAAAAAAGAAAAAATGCAATACCAAGCTGGAACGAAATGAGAAAAATAAGCCCGTTTTTGAGTTGGTGGACAGAGCCGTAGATTGGCTCAAAAACAATACTTACACCACTATAATCGTTAAATGGGAAACCAAAGCTTGGGGTGAGATCCCTGCTGATTTTGGGCGAAAATAGCGTTAGTTTTAGTGCCCATCTCTGTTGAAAAAATAATATGATTTAAGCATTTAAATAACTTATATTTGCAAAAAATCAGGATTCCTCTTCATGGGCAAATTAGTAATTGTTGGCACCGTAGCATTTGATGCTATTGAAACGCCATTCGGTAAGACCGATAAAATTCTAGGTGGTGCTGCAACTTTTATCGGCCTTTCTGCTTCAAATTTTAATGTGGATGCCACTTTGGTATCTGTGGTTGGCGGTGATTTTCCACAGGAATATTTAGATCTGTTATCGAATAAAAACCTTGATATCTCGGGAATCGAAATCGTAAAGGAGGGCAAAACATTTTTTTGGAGTGGTCGGTATCATAATGACATGAATACAAGGGACACTCTAATTACGGAGCTAAATACACTTGCTGATTTTAAACCTGTTGTTCCAGACGACTACAAGGATGCCGAAGTAGTGATGTTAGGAAACCTGCATCCAATCGTCCAAAGCAGTGTATTGGATCAAATGGAGAAAAGGCCAAAGTTGACAATTTTGGATACAATGAATTTTTGGATGGACAATGCTTGGGACGATTTAATCAATGTTATAAAACGAATTGACGTTATTACCATTAATGATGAAGAAGCCCGTCAGCTAACTGGGGAGTACTCGCTAGTGGTGGCAGCCAGAAAAATTCATGAAATGGGCCCAAAATATGTAGTGATAAAAAAAGGTGAGCACGGCGCATTGTTATTTCACAATGGTGAAGTATTTTATGCCCCGGCATTACCGCTAGAAGAAGTATTTGACCCTACTGGGGCTGGAGATACATTTGCCGGTGGATTTGCGGGATATTTGGCCAAAACCAATGACTATTCATTTGAAAACATGAAAAACGCAGTCATTCTTGGTTCGACATTGGCATCGTTCTGTGTTGAAAAATTTGGCACCGAGCGGATGCAGAATTTAACTCCCCGAGAGGTGGAAAAACGATTATTGCGGTTTAAACAACTGACGCAGTTTGAAATTGAATTAACATAATGCATCGCACTCTAAACGGGTGCGTTTTTATTTAAGATAACACTCCAAAATGAAAACCATTTTGGTTTCAAAAATTTGTCATTCCTGCGGAGGCAGGAATCTAAATACGTATTAAAATAATGAGTGACGCCATTAAACACGAATGCGGCATTGCAATGATAAGGTTGTTGAAACCTTTGGAATATTACAAGGAAAAATACGGCAGTGCATTTTATGGGGTAAACAAAATGTACCTCATGATGGAAAAACAGCACAATCGTGGGCAGGACGGTGCTGGGTTTGCCAGTATTAAACTGGATGTTAAACCTGGGCAACGTTATATTAGCAGGATTAGGTCTGTTGCTCAACAGCCGATTCAGGATATTTTTGACCAAATAAATGAAAGGGTGAACACAGCCTTTAAGGAGCACCCTGAATATCATGATGATGTTGCGCTTCAAAAAAGAAGCATCCCCTACATTGGTGAGCTGCTTCTAGGTCATGTACGCTACGGCACTTTTGGAAAAAATAGTGTTGAGAGCGTACACCCATTTTTAAGACAGAACAACTGGATGCACCGTAACCTGATTATGGCGGGAAACTTTAATATGACCAATGTTAAGGAGCTTTTCCAGAATTTAATTGAATTGGGCCAGCATCCAAAGGAATATACAGACACCATTACTGTAATGGAAAAAATCGGGCATTTTCTAGATGATGCCGTCAGCAAAATTTATAAAGACCTGAAAAAGGAAGGCTATAACAAACAGGAAGCCTCCCCGCTAATTGCCGAGCGGCTTAAGGTGGGCAAAATACTAAAGCGTGCGGCAAAAAACTGGGATGGGGGCTATGCTATGGCCGGACTAATTGGGCATGGTGACTCCTTTGTATTAAGAGACCCTGCCGGTATCAGGCCTTGTTATTATTACACGGACGACGAAGTCATTGTTGTGGCATCCGAGCGACCAGTTATTCAAACTGTTTTCAATGTAAAGTTTGAAAACGTAAAAGAACTTCCTCCCGGGCATGCGATTATCACTAAAAAGTCCGGTGAATTTTCGATAAAACAAATTTTAGAGCCTCTGGAAAGGAAGGCCTGTTCGTTTGAGCGTATTTATTTTTCCAGAGGAAGCGATGCCGAAATTTACCAAGAACGAAAAATGTTGGGTAAATTATTGATGCCAAAGGTTTTGGAAGCTATTGACAATGATCTTAAAAACTCTGTGTTTTCGTATATTCCAAACACTGCTGAGACTTCCTTTTTTGGCATGATTGAAACGGCGGAATCGGAATTGAACAAAGAGAAAACCTCATATATATTAAAAGGCAAACGTAGTATTTCTTCCGAAAAAGTCACTCAAATCCTTTCTGAGCGGATCCGTGTAGAGAAGATTGCCATAAAAGACGTAAAGCTTAGAACTTTTATTACCGAGGATAGCAGTCGGGATGATTTGGTAGCTCATGTTTATGATGTTACTTACGGCGTTATTAAACCTAACGATAACTTGGTGATTATTGACGACAGTATAGTACGAGGAACCACTTTGAAAAAAAGTATCCTAAAAATGCTGGACCGTTTAAATCCTAAACGTATTGTGGTTGTCTCTTCGGCCCCACAAATTCGCTATCCGGATTGCTATGGTATCGATATGGCTAAATTGGAAGACTTGGTGGCTTTTAGGGCAACACTTGCGCTTTTAAAAGAAAGGGATATCTACAATATTATTGAAGAGGTTTACAAAAAGTGTAAGGCCCAGGAAAATTTGGAGGACAAGAATGTTCAAAACTTTGTAAAGGAAGTGTATGCACCTTTCACTGATGATGAAATTTCTAATAAAATATCGGAATTGCTGAGTGACAACACTGTTAATGCCGAAGTAAAGATTCTTTTCCAGCCGGTTGAGAATTTACACAAGGCCTGTCCGGAGCACTTAGGCGACTGGTATTTTACAGGTGACTATCCTACCGACGGTGGCAACCGTGTTGTGAATCGTGCGTTTATTAATTTTTATGAAGGAAATAACGAACGCGCCTATTAATTAGCAAATCGATAAAATTCAGCGCTTTAACTGCAAAAAATGCGACTTCAACCATAAAAAATGTATTTTATCCGATAAATATGCTATTCATCTAATAAATATTTTCTTTATCTTAAATAGATATAAATTGGTCTCACCATAACATAAGTAGGTTAAGTTCATGGTAGATTTGGGGCAAAAAAAGGTGAGGACTTCCTCGCCTTTTTTTATTTATACCTCTTTCAAATTAATTTCAGCTTTCTTCTGGAAATCCCCGTACCGTGCCGTTTAACCGTATTTTCTAGCATTACCTCGGTTAAGCCAATTTATCTAGCACTTTAGCCAAAATATTTTCGCAATCTCTAGTACCCCTCTATCTTTGAACCACCATAACATAAGTAGGTTAAGTTTATGGTAGATTTGGGGCAAAAAGGTGGACATCTCGTCCACCTTTTTCATTTTACAAAGATTGTGCATCCTCGATAATATGCTCTCAAGATTATTCCAATAAAAAAACTGCCTCATAAAATGAAACAGTTCCTAGTTGAGTTATAATCTGTAGTACATCAATTTTCCTTTGCCACTTCCAACGCTGTAAGCTTGTATTCCAATATGGATAATTCTTCTCCTTTTTCTATGACCTGTTCCACAGTTAAATTATCGTTGGAATTTATAAATTCCAAAATGCCATTGATTTTAGTATTATAATACGCAATAGTTTTGTCAATTTTATCCATACAACTTGCTTTAACTACTGAATAATATGCTTTATCTCCTTACGGTAATTGGAGGCACTTTTACCAATAATCTCATTAAACTGTTTATTGAAATGCGAAAAATTATTGAATCCGCACTCATAACAAATGTCTGCTATACTCATATTACTTTCGTTGAGTAGCTTTGTAGCATGCACCACTCGATATTCGTTAACCAATTGGGTAAATGTCTTTCCAGTAGTTTTCTTGAAATAACGGCAAAAGGCAGGCACGGTCATACTTACCTTATCTGCAATTTCCTCCAAAGCAATATGTTCCTGAAAATTGGCATTTACGTATTTATAAATAGTTTTGATCTTGTCGGTATCCTGCGGCTCCGTCTCAAAAACCAAGCCCTCGGCATTCAAAATGGTATAGTCATCTGTTGTGGCCAGATATTGCAAAATCTCGAGTAGTTTTAAAATTCTTTCAAAACCGTCATATTCATTTAGTTTTTCAATCTTAGGCCCGACGGTATTCTTTGCGGTTCTATTAAACTTGATGCCTTTTTTTGCCTTTTCAAACAGCGAAATTATGGCGCCAGCCTCCTGCACACTCTCAAAGAAGTCCTTGCCTAAAAAGTCCGGTTTGAACTGAACGGTAGTCTCAATGCCTTCCGCTGTCAATCTATCCGTAAAACCATTATGAGGTAAATTAGACCCGATCAAAATCAACTGACTATTGTTAAAATAAGATAAATGATTGCCTATATGCGTTTTCCCTTGGCCTTGGTTTACATATATAAGCTCCAATTCAGGGTGAAAGTGCCAAAACATATCGTTTCTGTCCTGTTTATCCGTATGCTGATTCACCAATATACTATTACCAAATGAAGGTGAAAGCTTTTTAAATGTAGGTTTCTTATTAATCATGGGCAGCAATTTTAAAACAAATTTACCATTTATTATGCATACATTATATTCTTAATTACCACAAATGTATGCTATATTAACCTCATGGTTTATTAACATTGATTTAACAGTTAAAATAGCATATAAATATGCCAAAATTGATGTTTTCCTGCACCCATTTGGCCCATATCTTTGCAGTGTAAAGCGTGACAAATCCCAAATCATGAGTAACGTCATGAGTAACGTATTTATCAAGTTAAAAAAAGAAATCCTGATTTTAGCAATTATGGTTACGTTTATGACACTGATAAAATTATTTTAAAAGATGCAAAAAAAGCAGCTTTCGTTCTTTCAAATGTAAAACAAGGTAAACTCCTTTCTAATAAAGATTCTAACGGTTCTATAATTGATAAGGAATCGATTGAGAAAGACGGAGTATATTATAAAGGATACAACAGTGTTTCTGAACACTTAGGAACTAGTATTCCTTGAAAGCATATAGAGTACCTAAAACTTGGAGCGTATTTACAAAGGCTCCAGAAAAGGAAACTTTAAAATAGTTTATCATTCTCAAGGAAGAGAATTACAGTATACATTAATAATTAATTTTAATGTCTTATTTAGTTTAGTTGGTTGAAAGTGGGCTGTGGTGGCCCACTTTTTTCTACTCCATTTTTAAAGAGTGCTTTAGCCTTAAGGGGTTTTGATAAAACTCTTTCAAATTCGTCACGAAAGTTTTCCATAGGATGTTGCGATTAAAATAAGCAAAATTTGCCTGGGCAAAATATTTTAGTTGTGCAAAGGGTTCTCTAAATAATACTTGGCGCCACAAAATTACCTGAACTTCCTTATAATTTTTTATTTAAAACACTCACTAGGTTTTATTAATCTTTGTTTTCTGCACATGCATTGTTAAAATTTCATTAAGGAAATTAAGCCCAACTCCTGAAAAGCCATCAACCATTACAATTATATCATATTAACCCTACAATATACCATATTAACTTAACCTAAACCTAACACAAATTTAACGGATAATTTTGAATATAAATTCATCAATATCAATGTTTTACATCAGTCAACTCCTTTATAATTTTGACCTATAAAACGTTAAAAACCCAAATTATGAAAAACGTGATTAAACATTCAAAAAAAGTATTCTTAATGGTAGCTCTATTTGCTACGGTTATGGGATACGCAAACGAGTCCTTATTCTACGCCTCAACTAATGAGGACGATAGAATTGTTCTTACTTTAACTAACGTAAAGGAAGGTAACCTTTTTACTATTAAGGATCAAAATGGTGTCATTCTGTATAAAGAGTCGATTCAGAAATCTGGAAACTATACTAAAGGGTTCGATTTCACTAAACTCCCCAATGGAAGCTATATTGTAGAACTGGATAAAGATGTAGAAATCAATGTCATTCCTTTAACCGTAAAGGGCCTTGACGTATCATTCGACAAAAGTATGATCCAGACTTTTTATAAGCCTGTAACCCGCATAAAGAGTGATAAGGTATTTGTTACCAAGTTAGCCTTGGATAGATCTCCTCTTTCAATAAAGATTTACTTTGAAAATAGTGATTTTGGCTCAACAGAAGAACTGGTATATGCTGAAACTATTGAAAACGCTAAAGTAATTGAAAGAATTTACAAGCTAACAGGCTTAGAAGAAGGAAATTACAAGATAGTCTATAAATCCAAAGGAAGAACATTTGTAGAGTATATTTAGTTAACTATCTCAATGAATTTATGATGAAAAGCGGGCGATTGCCCGCTTTTTTATATCCTTAAAACAGTTTTAGTTGTCCGTCCTTAAAGGACTCGTGCAGCTCTCCATTCAATCGTGGCATACCTTTATCCTTAAAGTACCTGATTTTCGCCAGCGCCATCATTTTATTGATTTGCTCGGCAATTTTACCTTCGCCACGCATTCTTGCGCCATATCGGGAATCATTTAACGTACCCCCGTGGCAATCTTCAATTTGGTGCAGTACCTTATCGGCTCTATCCGGCATGGTTTTCTTTAACCAATCGGTAAATATCCTCCCTATGGCACCATTCAACCTCACGATCGTATGCCCAATGGATACAGCTCCGTTGTCTGAAGCGGCCTTTGCTATTGATAAAATTTCATGGCTATTGATTGACGGTATAATTGGGGCTATCATCACATTGACAGGAATACCGTTGTTACTCAAACTTTTTACCGTTTCTAGCCGTTTTTTTATCATGGCTGTCCTTGGTTCTAAAATACGTCTTATGTCTTCAGATAGGGAGGTAATAGAGATATTTACTCCGACCAATCCATCTTTTGCCAAAGCCGTCAAAACATCCAAATCCTCCAAAATTCTAGCATTTTTCGTAATAATTCCAACAGGATGTTTGTACTTTAAAAACACCTCCAAACATTGTCTGGTGATTTTGAATTTTTGTTCTGCAGGCTGGTAGCAATCCGTATTCCCAGAAAGCACTATAGTTTGCGCTTTCCATGTCTTCTTTTTTAGCAGTTGCTCTAATAGTTTTGGAGCATCTTTTTTAACTAAAATGCGTCGTTCAAAGTCGAGACCAGGGCTGTAGCCCCAATATTCATGTGTATTTCTGGCATAGCAATAAATACATCCATGCTCGCAACCCTGGTACGGGTTCATGGAATACAACATCCCAACATCTGGGCTTTCTACTTTGTTGACAATAGTTTTCGGAAATACTTCTAAATATCGGGTTTTGTTTTTGTCGGCCTCCTCGCCTTCTTTTTGGCAAAATTCCAGAAAATCGTCGCGCATTTCGTGGTGTTGTTCGAAGAAACGGTTTGGGACGTTAAGCTGTGCGCCACGCCCTTTTATAACAGACTTGGGGTTCATAAAACTAAAATTTAAGGTGCAAATGGAGTAACCTGACTCTTTAAAATTACTCATAAATCTTATTCAATAATGTTAAAAGAAATATGGGTTATCAACAAATCAGACAAACCTAAGCTAGCATTGAAAAAAATTCAATTAACTTAGCTTTTTACTGTCAATTGTCAGATGAATTGCCTATTGGAAAGTCTAAATTCAATATGAAAAAACTAAAGTTCCCTTCCGCCCAAACCATTCTTATTTTAATTGCTGTTTTTGTCGCCTTGCTGACCTGGCTAGTACCATCAGGGAAATACGATAGTCTTGGCTATGATGATGCCAATAATACCTTTCGGGTAAAAAGTTTGGATAAAACCAAGACCTTACCAGCTACCCAGAACGTTTTAGATTCCCTTGGAGTAAACATTCCCATTGAAAAATTTACTAACGGCGATATTTATAAACCCATCGGTATTCCAAACACTTATAAGGAACTACCTCCCAATCCGCAGGGGTTGGCGGATTTGGCGAAATCTCCCGTCAAAGGAATTGTCGCCGCCGCAGATATTATATTTTTGATACTTATCATTGGTGGGCTGATTGGCATAATGAATGCCACGGGAGCATTTGATGCAGGAATTTCGTGGATGGCCAAAACCTTAAAAGGCAGGGAGTTTATTTTAATAATTTTGGTTACTACTCTAATAGCGGCAGGGGGCACTACATTTGGTCTAGCTGAAGAAACCATGGCGTTTTATCCCATTTTGATTCCCGTATTTCTTGCTGCTAGGTATGACGCACTTACGGGTTTGGCCTGTGTTTTTTTAGGTTCTGCCATAGGAACAATGTGTTCCACCATAAATCCATTTTCAACGATTATTGCTTCGGATGCGGCTGGAATCAGTTGGACCAGTGGGCTTCAAAACAGATTGATTATGCTGATTATCTGTGTTGCTATCACTATATCATACATTTTGAGATATGCTAAAAAGGTCAAAGCAGACCCTTCTAAATCCCTTATTTATTCACAAAAAGAAGAAATTGAAGTTCTTTTTGGAATGAAAAAAGAAGTACAAGGTGTAGTTTTCACCAACAGACTAAGGTTCATTATTATGGTGTTTTCACTTTGTTTTGTCATTATGATTATCGGAGTATCGTTCTTGGATTGGTGGTTTGTTGAAATGACTACTGTATTTTTAATAGGCGCCATTATCATAGGATTTATAGGCAGAATAAAGGAAAGCGTATTTATAGAAACTTTTGCCAGAGGTGCTGCCGATTTGCTAAGTGTAGCTTTTATTGTGGGTATTGCAAGGGGCATCACTATTTTGATGGAAGACGGCCTAATAAGCGATACTATTTTGTACCATGCCAGCAGCATTACCGAGGGGATGAACAAAGGAGTTTTTGCCAACGCCATGCTGTTTATTTATAGTGGGTTATCTTTTTTTATGCCATCATCGTCTGGCATGGCGGTTTTGACAATGCCCATTATGTCTCCATTGGCAGATACTGTGAACATGGGCCGGGAAATCATTGTAGATGCCTATAATTATGGCATGGGGCTGTTTTTCTTAATTAACCCCACAGGGTTAATTTTGGCCGCCCTGGCCATCGTCAACATAGGATTTGATAAATGGTTGAAATTCATCATGCCTTTAGTCATTGTTTTGACCTTGGTGACTATGGCTTGGCTGACGTTTTTGGTGTATTAGCAATTACTGGTAAATTTTGACCTTTCATTAAAAAATTTGAACTTGGACTTATATAATTTAAGTATTACAAAAGGAGATTAATCCTCGAAAACTTAATGCGAATATATTTGTGAACCGCGAAATAATAGACATAAATGATTGTACCATTTTATTGGAGGAAGCCTCAACCGATAAGACAATGGTCGACTCTTGCTTTTTTGACGAACCGGTTATTGCAATTGCATTTTACGGCGCAGGAGATGTGGGGTTAAAAGTAAAATACGATAATGAGACCAAAACATTTCATCATACCAAGGGCATGGTGCTTTCGTTTTACGCGGATGATCGGGTAGAGTTTGAGCATCATGTTTCACATGAAAAGCCATTACAATGCTTGGTCATTGCAACCACCATTAAAAACTTGGATAAAATGCCTAACGGTGAAGGACAGTTTTTGGAACAATTTCTGTCGCCATTGGTTCATCCACAGGACCATTATGTTGAAGGTCCGGTATTTAACATGAGTCCAGAAATGTTTTTATTGGTAGAACAGTTCTTTAATAATAAGCATGAAGGCCATCTTAAAATGATGTTTTATAGGAGTCATATGACAGCCTTGCTTTCACATTACTTTGGACAATTAGCGCTTCAAAAGGTTAATGAAATTAAAGCTCCAGAACTTGAAAAAATTTATCTCGCGCAGGATATTTTATTGTCCAATTTGGAAAACCCGCCATCTTTAACAGAGCTGGCCCAAAGAATTGGGACCAATACCAATACACTGAAAAAAGAATTCAAAGCGCAGTTCGGTGTTCCTGTTTTCAAGTATTTACAGAACGAACGCTTAAAAAAAGCCTATAACCTAATTAAGTATGAGCAAAAAACGGTTCAGGAAACGGCTTGGGCAGTGGGTTACGATAGTTTAGGTTCTTTTTCCAACGCCTTTGAAAAAAAGTTTGGCTACAGGCCTAGTCAAGTATAAAATTCTTTTCGAATAAATCATAATGCTTTTTGAATAAGTCACTGGTTTACAGTGGTAATAGATTTGCATCATAATTAAAAACCAAAAATTATGATACGCAACAGATTACTTAGCATTGCAAGCGCCATTCTAGTTTGGGCTTTGGCCGTTAGTTTTTACCTATTATCCTTTTATGCCCCCATTTTAGACAATTCAGAGCAACAGGGAAATGTTGTGCTGGCATTAGCTATCATTCCCTCTGCGTGCTTAGGAACTTATTTATTCTATAGAAAAGGTCAAATGAAACCATCAGCATTGGCTACTACCTTTGTGGCCATAGCAGCTGTCCTAGATATCCTTGTGACAGTACCTGTGTTTGTTATTCCAGCTGGAGGTACCTATTCTGAATTCTTCAAAGACCCCATGTTTTACTTCATTGTGGTTGAGTTTTACTGTGTGGTATTGTTTTACGGAAACCATTTAACCAAAACGTTAAAAGCATGAAAACTGCTCTTATTTTCACAACCGTTTTATTAAATGCACTTTCCTCAGGCTTTTTCTTCACTTGGTCTGTTTCGGTCATCTTAGGCACAAAAAAAGTTGGCAACCTTACTTATCTGGAAACCATGCAGAATATCAATAAGGAAATCTTAAATCCAATATTCTTTATCGTGTTTTTTGGAAGCCTAATTAGCCTGATTATTGTTACATGCCTAGAATTTAACAACAAACCCCTGTTTTGGTTGACCTTGGCATCAACTATCATATATCTAGTAGGCACCTTTGGCGTAACAGCTTTTGGAAATGTACCACTAAATAATGCTTTAGAAGCACTAAACATCAACTCCTTGAGTGTATTGGAACTAGAGAATTTCAGAACCAATTATGAAAACACATGGAATTGGTATCACAACATCAGAACAGTTTCAGGATTGATTTCATTCATCCTATTACTTATACCAATATGTATTCAAAAATTAAATTAAAAAAACGTATTATGAACACAAACATTTTAGTCATCGGCGGAACTGGTAAAACTGGTCGCCGAGTAGTCGAACAATTACAAAACAAAGGTATTAACCCCAGAATAGGCTCAAGGAATGCGTCCCCCAGTTTCGATTGGGGCAATAAAGACACTTGGGTAAACGCTTTGCACGGTATCGAAAGCATGTATGTTACCTATTACCCTGATTTGGCCGTTCCGGGAGCAAAAGAAGCCATACAGAGCTTGACGTATTTGGCCAAAGAATTGGGGGTTAAAAAAATGGTTTTACTTTCTGGAAAAGGCGAAACTGAAGCTGAAGCTTGCGAAAAGATTGTTATGGGGTCAGGTATAAAATATACTATTGTTAGAGCATCATGGTTTAATCAAAATTGGAGCGAAAGTTTCTTTTTAGAGCCTGTACTATCGGGGGAAGTAGCGCTACCTATGTCTGATGTTTTAATTCCATTTGTAGACGCCAATGATATTGCCGAGGTTGTTGCCACTGTTTTGTTGGACGATGCTTACAATGGCCAAATCATTGAGGTGACGGGCCCGGAGCTAATTACTTTTAAGGATATTGTAAACACCATTGCAAAGGTGAGCAATAGAGATTTAAACTTTTATGATATCACTTTAGAACAATATGTTGAAGGCATGAAACAAATGCAAATTCCTAACGATGTGGTTTGGCTCATTGAGTATTTATTCAGCCATGTATTGACCAATCCAAAAAATCAGCTAGTGGTTCACGACGTGGAGCGTGTTTTAGGCAGACCTGCAAAAAAGTTCTCTATATATGCGGAAGAAACTGCCAAAACGGGTGTTTGGAGTCAGGTTGAGGTGAGTCAACACTAGTTGCCAGATAGAGAGAAATGTATTGAAGCGATTTGGTAATTAACCCAAATCGCTTTTAATTAGCTCGGTTTTATCTGAATATGACAACTTTTTTATAGTTATATTTCAGTATGCAAATTGATATCACCACCCAGGAAAATCAGCCTTCCGTTTTTCCAAAAATGCTGTAGTGCCTTCTTCAAAATCTTCGGTACCAAAACAGTTACCAAATTCGGTAATTTCAGTTTGAAAGCCGTTAACGCCTTTTTTAGCACTAGCATTTACGGCCTTTATGGCTGCCCCAATGGCTACGGGTGAGTTTTCCAGAATTTTAAGTGCTATTTTTTTACACAGCGGCAACAATTCTTCCTGAGCCGTCACATGGTTGACGAGGCCATAATTTAAAGCTTGATTAGCATCAATCATACTACCCGTCATAATTAGTTCCATTGCCCGACCTTTCCCTATGAGTTGTGGCAAACGTTGTGTGCCTCCATACCCTGGAATGAGACCTAAAGACACTTCGGGCAGACCCACTCTGGCATTATCGCTAGCCACCCTAAAATGGCATGCCATAGCCAGTTCCAATCCGCCACCTAATGCAAAACCGTTGACGGCTGCGATAACCGGTGTGGATAAATTCTCTACAAAATCAAAAAGTATTTTTTGGCCATTGGCCGCTAAATGTGTGCCTTCTTCTACGTCGAAATCGGCGAATTCACTAATGTCGGCACCCGCAACAAAGGCCTTTTCTCCACTTCCAGTCACAATAATAACTTTTATGTTTTTATCTTCATTTGCAACAGTAAATGCCTCATGTAACTCCTGAATTGTTTCTTGATTTAACGCATTCAACTTTTTAGGTCGATTGATGGTTATTGTTGAAATACCGTCTTCCGATTGAACTAAAATATTATTATAAACCATAATTTGAATATTTGAAACTAGTACTTATCCTTTTGGAAACACTACTTTAAACACAGTACCCTTACCTTTTTCCGACTCAAAAGAAATAGTGCCATTATACGTTTCTACTATGTTTTTGACCATAGCCAGACCTAAGCCCATCCCACTGGTTTTTGTAGTAAACTTGGGTTCGAAAACCTTACTTTTATTCTCCTCTGAAACCCCTGTACCATTGTCCGCAACCGTGATATGCACATCGGTATCCTTTTCGCTAACCTGCACCACAATTTGGGGTGTTTTATCATCCGTAGTAGCCTGGATGCCGTTCTTCACCAAATTGGTTACCACACGGATTAATTGTGTCCTATCAAATTTAGCAATTATCTCCTTTTTATCCGAAGTGAATACGATATAATCTTCGTTGAAAATTTCCAGTGCCAGCTTTACAATGTTCACAACGTTTAGAGTTTCGTTTTTCTGCGCTGGCATTTTAGCAAAGTTTGAAAATGCGGAGGCAATCGAGCTCATTGTATCAATCTGCTGAATTAGGGTTTTACTGTATTCGTCAACCTTTGTGGTAATGTTTTCGTCATCGGGATTGAACTTCCTTTGGAAATTTTGTACCGTTAAGCGCATCGGCGTCAAAGGATTTTTTATCTCGTGCGCCACTTGTTTTGCCATTTCACGCCAGGCCTGTTCGCGCTCGCTAGTCGCCAGTTTTACTGCACTTTCTTCCAATTCGTCAATCATTGAATTATAGGAATTGACTAGGGTTGAAATCTCTTCGCTGGTGTCGTCAATAACAATCTTTTCATTGCGCTTTTCCAAACTCGTAGCATTGATTTTGTCACTAATGGTCTTCAATGATTTGGTAATATAACTTGACAGGAAAAAGGCAATAGCGATTGCGGCACCCAATATAAACAAGTATGCATAGCCCAAACGCCCTAAAAACTCGCTCAGCTCCCGTGCCAGAAAATCATCTTTTTCTAAATAAGGTAGGTTTAAAATAGCAAGAGGTTTAGACCTGTTATCGTATAAATATGTATAGGAGGATTGATAGGCTTCTCCGTTTTCCTCAATTTTATCCACAAAGCGATGAGAGGGTCTATTAGAAATAGTATTTAGTATTTCTGTTTCTATACACTTGTCAGCTTCGTTTGGCTTTAGGTCGGCTTTTGAGGTAATCAACAAATTACCTTCCAAATCATATAAATTGATTTGCAGTTTGTGGATGTCGGCAATATTGCTGATTTGATCCTTAAAAATAAGGGGGATATTCCTTGTTTTGACTTCCCAAGTGTTTTGTCTGCCGTTGAGTACCCTGCGCAAATGGGTTTTTATATTATCCTCTTTTCGTTGTAGCCGTTGTGTATGATAATCGGTAGTTTCTTCGTTATACTGATAAATGGCCACTGCGGCGATAAGTACCGAAGCGAGTACCACAAGCAGAATCATAACGATAAAAATACGGGTACGTAAGGATAGGGTTCTTAGTTTCATCTATGGTTTCAATGGACTAAATATAGCAATAATCAAACCAAAAAAAAATGCCCCACCTAACCTCCCCAAAGAATGAGGAACCCATGAACCTATTGAAATAAAAGCCAAAAGATAAATTGTTCACATTGATATAGTGAGAAAATTGGGAAACCGTTACTCTAAACCGAAAATTTTGCGAACAGGTTACCTTAGGGATTTGAATAATGAAAGATTTTTCGATTGTACTAAACAGGTGCCAAAACATTTCAGATACTTACTGTACTATTGATCATTTTAGTACTGTTTAAAACCTTGCCTGTATATTCAAACTAAAGCAAGGTTCTTTATTTACAAATCAAATTTTATCCCCTGTGCCAAAGGCAATTCGGTAGTATAATTAATCGTATTGGTTTGACGGCGCATATAAATTTTCCAAGCATCGGAGCCAGATTCTCGGCCACCTCCGGTTTCCTTTTCACCCCCAAAGGCGCCACCTATTTCAGCACCCGAAGTTCCAATATTGACGTTTGCAATACCGCAATCGGAACCTGCGTGGGATAGAAAACGTTCTGCCTCCCTCAAATTATTGGTCATTATAGCTGAAGACAATCCTTGGGCTACATTATTCTGAATCTCGATAGCATTTTCCACATCACCCCAATATTTCAAAAGGTATAACACAGGCGCAAAGGTTTCGTGTTGTACAATTTCAAAATGAGGTTCCGCCTCAGCAATGGCAGGTTTTACATAGCAACCACTTTCGTAGCCATCACCTGAAAGCGCAGCACCTTCCACAACTATAGTCCCACCTTCATCAACGACTTTTTCTAAGGCCTCTTTGTACATTTTTACTGCATCGGTATCAATTAATGGCCCAACATGATTGTTTTCATCAAGTGGATTTCCGATTTGTAATTGCTCATAAGCATCAACTACTGCATTTTTCACCTTATCGTAAATGGATTCATGGATGATAAGTCTTCGAGTAGACGTACAGCGTTGGCCGGCAGTACCCACTGCCCCAAAAACAGCTCCGATTACGGTCATTTTTATGTCGGCATCAGGGGTAACTATAATGGCATTGTTGCCTCCCAATTCTAAAAGCGATTTGCCTAAACGTCCTGCCACTTCTTGCGCTACAATTTTACCCATTCGAGTAGAACCGGTAGCCGAAATTAATGGGATTCGGTTGTCCTTCGTCATAAATTCACCAACTTTATAGTCACCATTGATTAAACATGAAATCCCTTCAGGCAAATCATTTTCTTTTAAGACTTCTGCAATAATATTTTGACAAGCTACACCACAAATCGGTGTTTTTTCAGAAGGTTTCCAAACACAAACGTCACCACAAATCCAAGCCAAAGCGGTATTCCAAGACCACACGGCGACTGGGAAATTAAAGGCTGAAATAATGCCGACAACGCCCAGCGGATGATACTGCTCGTACATGCGGTGTCCGGGGCGTTCGGAATGCATGGTTAGTCCGTGCAATTGCCGAGATAATCCCACCGCAAAATCACAGATATCAATCATTTCCTGAACTTCTCCCAATCCCTCTTGGTAACTTTTGCCCATTTCGTAGGATACTAGCTTGCCCAACGCCTCCTTCTTTTCACGGAGCTTTTCCCCAAACTGACGTACAATTTCACCACGTTGTGGCGCGGGCATCAAGCGCCAAGTTTTAAAAGCAGAGGTTGCCACCTTCATAACAGTTTCATAATCCGCCTTTGTGGTAGACTTCACTTTTGCAATCAACTGTCCATCCACTGGCGAGTAACTTTCAATAATGTCGCCATTTGAAAAATGAAATGACCCTGTTGAGGTGCCTTCGTTCACCGCTATTATTCCTAAGGTTTGTAATGCGTCATTTATACCAAAATCCGTCCCAATTGCACTCATTAATTATTGATTTTATAGTTATATTGAAATTATTTGCGAATATACCAATTAAAAGTCGATTTTGTTAAACTTATTGAAAGTTAAATTTAATTACCTTTAGAGGCAAATTCATATCAACAGCAATGAAAAACATCCTTTGTATTCTAAGTGCTATTATCATTTGCTATTCTTGTAAAGAAAGCTCAAAGAAAGTTGAAGAACCCACTCAAAATACAACCGAAAAAGTATCATTTGCCATTTTAATTCATGGGGGAGCAGGCAACATTCAGCAAAAAAACATGTCTGATGCCAAACAAATACAATATCGCCAGATATTAGAGGAGGCCATTCGGGCTGGACACAGTATTTTAAAAAACAGAGGTGCTAGCTTGGATGCTGTTCAAAAAACAATCACTATCCTTGAAGATTCACCGCTTTTCAATGCAGGACGAGGTGCTGTTTTGACGAATACTGGAACCTGTGAGCACGATGCCTCAATTATGGATGGTAAAATGTTGAACGCCGGGGCTTCTGCAGGCACCAAAACCGTAAAAAATCCTATTACTTTAGCACGGGCCGTCATGGAGCATTCTCCTCATGTAATGCTTGCCAGAGATGGAGCGGAAACCTTTGCAAAGGAGCAAGGATTGGCTATTGTGGAACCCTCCTATTTTTACACTGAAAAAAGCCGGAAATCCTTAGAGTACATAAAAGCGTTGGAAAAAAATAATGAAGTTTCTTTTTACAATGCCGATATAAAAGATTCAAAATTTGGAACCGTAGGCTGTGTGGCATTGGACAAACATGGGAATTTAGCTGCCGGAACCTCAACCGGAGGCATGACCAACAAACGCTGGGGGCGAATCGGGGATTCGCCGATTATCGGAGCAGGAACATACGCCAACAACAAGACCTGTGCTGTATCCTGCACAGGTTGGGGCGAGTATTTTATCCGGGGGATGGTAGCTCACGATATTTCTGCACTCGTGGAATACAAAGGTTTAAGTTTGAAAGAAGCTTCTAAAGAAGTGATTCAAAAGAAACTACCGAGTATTGGGGATGGTGCCGGAGGTGGGGGCATCATTGCTATTGATAAAAACGGCATGATGGTAACGGAGTTTAATACCAAAGGTATGTTTCGAGCATCGATGGACGATAAGGGCGAATTAAATATAGGAATGTTCAATAAGTGATGTAACAATTTAATATATTTAGTACTTATTAATACGCCAACCCTCTCTACACTTATAACTTAGCTAGCTTTTAAGCCTTGCTAAATGATTAAATTCTTTAGGCGTATTCGCCAAAAACTCCTCTCTGAGAACAAGTTTTCAAAATATCTACTGTACGCCATTGGCGAAATTGTGCTTGTGGTGATTGGGATATTGATTGCCCTTCAGATAAATAATCAAAATGAACTTAGAAAAGAACAATTAATTACAGACAAATACTTGCAAGGTTTTGTAGAAGACCTAACAGCAGATAAAGCATTGTTGGATACATTAATTTATGTGCGTAACAAACAACGAGTTTGTGCAAAGGCCTTAATTGAATCTGTTGAACGAAAGGAAATCCAATTAGATTCATTCTATAATAATTATTACTATATATTTCCCTTTTGGAAGTTTAGCCCAAGTACAAATACTATGGAAGAAGTTTTGAACAGTTCCCAGCTTAGACTGATTACCGATGAAACTATAAAAACGAAACTACTTGAACTTCGCAGTTTATACAGTAGGATCAAAGTAGCCGAAGATCATGTTTATGAACATCGAGCAGTCTATTTATACAATCATAGAACATTGGATCATATTGAATTCAATGGACTCTACATAAATGCCGAAAACAAATCGTTTTTAGAAAGTAAGGATGTGGAGCAATATAAAAAGGACGCCGAATATTTTTTGAATGATAGGTACTTTAAGAATTTTATGAATCTTTTGACTTTGAATTTGGATTACCTGATTCCATTGCTCGAGGAAGCCATTAAAGAATGTAATCTCATACTTGAACTGATTGAAAATGATTAAATTCTTTAGAAAAATTAGACAAAAACTGCTCTCTGAAAATAAGTTTTCAAAGTATTTGCTATATGCCATAGGCGAAATTGTTCTCGTTGTGATTGGGATTTTGATTGCGCTTCAGATTAATAACTGGAATGAGAACAGGGTTGCAAAAATTGAAGAAAAAACAATACTAAAAAACATTAATACAGAATTTTTACAGAATAAGAAAGTTATACAACAGACTTACGAATATTTTGAAATAGGGAATAATTCAATAAAAACTATTATGTCTCTTATCGGTAAACCCAAAGAAGAAATAGGCAGGTATAATATTGATAGCTTATTATTCACGGCTTTAGAAACGGGGTCGTTTAGACCTTCAGAAAACACAATTTCAGATCTTTTACAATCTGGTCGTTTACAACTATTACAAAATGAAAATTTAAAACATTTGCTTTATCAATGGACGAGAAATCTAAAAGCTTCCAACGTTAGGTATGAGAGAGTAGAACAAAAAGTTGATAATGAATTAGTGCCCTACTTATCCAAAAATTATGCGCTTAAAGATATTGATATGTTTGGAGAGCTTGGATGGAAAACCAAATCGCTTTTAAAAATTGACAAACTTAAAATATTTGAAGATATAGAGTTTGAAAATATAATGGATGATTATATGTATAGAGCACAGGTTGCCCAAAATGGATTGAATGAATTAACCATTGTTATTGATAACATCATTAAAGAAACGAAACCTTACAATGATTAAATTCTTCCGTAAAGCCCGCCAAAAACTACTCTCTGAAAACAAGTTTTCAAAGTATTTGCTTTATGCTATTGGCGAAATTGTGTTAGTAGTTATTGGGATTCTTATTGCACTTCAAGTCAATAACCAAAATCAAATCAAAAACGAAAAAAAAGCCCTCAAGAACTACTTGGATAAAATCGCAATAAATGTAAAAAGTGATATTAAAGTTGCAGAATCTATGATTGAGACAAGGACGCAACAGTCAAAATTGTGTGCACAAGCAACGGAATTGATTTCCAAAAAAGACTGGAGTGACCAACAAAAAATCACCAATGCTGTATTTGCAATGATAATAGAACAACCTTTGAATTTTAATCGTAGTGGGTTTGAATCTTTAAAAAACTCTGGATATTTACAACATCTTGACGACTCTAAAATAGAAGAATTGATATATAAGTATTACAATTCAGTTGACAAGGTAATATTTGAGGAAACAAGTTTACAAGTATGGGCTAATGATTTGGATTTGGAATTACATAAAAGCGGTTTCTTTTCAAGGTGGTTGGAACTTGAAAAAAGACCTAACCAGAAAATGCGAGAAGCCTTAGGTAACTACACAGATACATTGACCGAACACAAAGGAAATGATATTGTATTATCAATTTTATATAGAGGTTTTTTGTTCACAGCAGAACTAACAGGCTTTTATGAAGAACAAGTCACCTTTGGAAATGAATTATTAACAGCGATAGAAAACTATAATTAAAGATTACGAAATCACAACAACGTGCGCTTCATTATAACCAACCATTAACCAATGATAAAATTCTTCCGTAAAATCCGCCAAAAACTACTCTCAGAAAACAAATTTTCAAAGTACCTACTTTATGCTATCGGAGAAATCGTGTTGGTGGTGATTGGGATTTTGATTGCGCTTCAGATTAATGATTGGAACGAACAACGTAAAAACCAAGACAAATATCAAAGTATTTATACCTCAGTATATGCTGATATTGAAAATGACTTGAATGATTTACAAACCAATAGAGATTTCTTCCTTCAAAAGAAACCAGTGTTTGAACGCGTGCTTAATGATTCCATCACCCCAGATTTGCTAGATTTAGGATTGTCCAGATTATTGGCCCATGGCACAAAAACTTCTCTGAATACTTCTGGTATCAACCAATTAAGAGAACTTGAAAACAAGGATAGTCTTGCGCTCGCCATAATTGATGTTTACGACCGGATGAGAACCCAATTGTTAAGTGCTGAAGTTCGAGTAACTACTGATATCACTGAACATTCAAAATATGTAAGAGACAACTATGAATGGTATGGCGAATGGATAAGTAAAACGATAATGAAAGATAATAGTAGTGATGCTTTACAAAACTATTTCTTAAGGGGAATAGATTACAGAAATCGAGTTATATACGCGTATCAACAGCTGTACAATAGCTACAACTATATTCCGTCCGTAAACTACTTTATCGAGCGTTTAACACAACTTAAACCGGAAATACAAAACGTTTTATCTAAAAGCAATGATTAAACTACTTTAAAAAATATGCCAAACCAACCATTTAAACCCATTTCCAAAAGCGAACGGATAGCCTATCTGGATATTCTTAGAGGTATAGCTATTCTTTTTATTTATTCGGCCAATATTTTGATGTTTTCCGGTATTTGGTTTTTTCCTGAAGACACTCCGCGAAGGATTTACACTTTGCCCACTGATGATGTGCTTAACTTCCTTAATTACGTCTTGGTAGATGGTAAGTTTTATTCCCTCTTCTCTTTACTTTTTGGTATCGGCTGTATGATACAATACAATAACATTAGGGCCCACAACAAGGCATTTGCTCCATTTTTTAGACGAAGAATGTTTTGGTTGTTGATTATCGGTCTAATTCATTTAGTATGCTTTTGGCCAGGGGATATTTTAACACTGTATGCGGTTTTGGGTTTCTTTCTTGTTTGGTTTGTCAATACCCCTAGTAAAACACTTTTGATTACCGCCTCATTATTGATTTTATTCCCCATTGTGAATTGGGCATTCATCCATTTTACGGATATCTTTTATCCGTTAGTGGTCTTTCAGAAAAGCACCGAAGTCTACCAGCATTTTGGCATGCCGGTCACGGAAATGGACGGCTTTTTACAGCCAGATGTGGTTCAATTTTTGCTGAATCAAAACGTGGTCGATTTTTTTAAAATGAATTTTGGCAACACGTTTATCCGAATCGGGATGATTTTGGAAGAAGGTAGAATATTCAAAGTTTTCGGTATCTTTTTAATTGGACTTTGGGCAGGGCGGAAAATATTGAATGAAGGACTATTGGACAACACCAAATTCCTAAAAAAAGTATTCCTTTTAGGGATGCTGATAGGCTTACCAGTTAACTTGATTCGAGGGTGTTTTGAGTTTTATGCTGAAGGAGGCGAATACGACAAATTATTCCATATTTTAGCTTATGCCGTGGGTACGGTACCCTTAGCCTTGGGCTATGCTGCCGGCATTGCACTATTGGTAAAACGCAAAGTAAAACTGCTCAATTGGTTCAAGCCCGTTGGCAAAACTGCATTGTCCAATTACCTGTTCCAAACGGGTATTTCAATTATTATTTTTTATGGTTTTGGATTTAATTTAACAGGTGTTTTTGGCTTTACCTACGTTATGCTGATTGGGGCTGGGATTTTTGTTTTCCAAATCATCTGCAGTAAAATTTGGCTCTCCTATTTTAAATACGGTCCTATGGAATGGGTATGGCGAAAATTAACCTATGGTGTCAGGCTAAAGTTCAAAAGATAATACGTTTTGCTAAGGCCTCTTTCAAACAAATGGCTTGAAATGATTTTGAAAAAGCGATTGATGAGCTAAAAACCCACCCCTAGCCCCTCCAAGGAGGGGACTAAGGGGTGGGTTCAAAATTAGATATTATTTGAATCACCTCGCTTCTTAAAAAACAGTTGAGTGAAATAATAAGTTTCATTACCATTCTTAATAACCGCAATACCAATATGCGTAAACTCACCTTCAATATTTCTGCGATGGCCAGCACTGTTTAACCAAGCGTCCATAACGGCTTGAGCGGAACGTTGTCCGTAAGCCACGTTCTCGCCAGTTCTAGAGGCACTTTCTTCATCAAACAATCTGTCCGAACGCTCATCAAAATCGTCATGACTGATGTCTCTTTGGTCTATCATATACAAGGTATGTTCATAGGCTAAATCGTTTGCCAAAGTATTAAAAGACAGGGCATTTTTTCCAATACTGGCTCTATGTGCATTTACCAATTGCAGAATTTCATCGGCCATCGACAGCGTTTCAGATAGTTCAATATTTTCTTCTGAAATATCATCTTTAGAACAAGATGTAATGGCTACCACCAATGCAAAACAGCATAGAACTCCGTAGGTTTTTAATCGAAAAATTTTCATGACTTAAGTAGATTGGGTTCTGGAAATATACGAGTATCAATGATTTAGAGATGGATTAATTCCTGAAATTCGACTATTTGACACAAAAACCTACCATTCATCGATGCTTTTGCGGTGCTACTTAAACCTTAAGACTTATTTAACATTTGCCAAAGACTAAACCTCAAATTTCGAACGTAATTAAATTAACGAGATTCTACCTACGTTTTCGTTTTTAAGAGATTATTTAAGAATGTGTGATTAGAATTTTTATTGATCATTTTTGATGCACTTTTAGGCAAGATTTTTTAGCATAGCCGTAGCTATGGTAAAAAAAATTAACGAAGAAGGGCGCAAAAAGGGGTATAAAAAAATAATTGACATATTTTTAAAGAGTCTCATAGTAATTTGTTCATTTAAATATTTTCTTCATGTCATTCAAAAAACTCCTTGTTATCGCATTCGTAATTGCGCTAGCTACTTCCTGTAAAAAGAAAGCCGTAGAAACCGATAACATTTTCAAGTTTAGGGATTATGTGAGTTACACTACCTCTGGAATGACCTCTGTAGCGAGTCCCATTCAAATTAATTTAGCCAATGAAGTTGAAGCTTGGGAAATGGGAAATGAAATTACCGACAATATTGTTTCAATAAAACCTCATGTTGAAGGCACTTTAAAAATTGCCAACAAACATAGCCTAATATTTACTCCTGACGAGCATTTAGATTCAGATACTGAATACACGGTTATCGTTAAGCTTACTGATATTTACAAAAACATGCCAAAGGGTTTTGAGAATTACACCTTTCAGTTTAAAACCATTACCCCAAGTTATAATGTGCTTACCAATAGTTTACAATCTTATAGCAAGGAGTGGCAATATTTAGAAGGTGCTATAAAATCAGCAGATATTATTACCATTGAAGATGCAAAAACCTTAGTTGAAGCGTCGCAAAACGGAAAAAAATTAGCAGTAGTTTTTAATGAATTAAATAAAAGTTCAAAACACTTTGAGTTCAAAATTGATAGTATTCATCGTTTGGTAGACGATAGCAAAATAGTGGTAAAATGGAACGGAAACCCTATTAAAGCTGACAATAAAGGAGAAAATACCGTGAATATTCCTGGGCGAAATCATTTCACTATTGTAGATACCGAAGTAGTACAATCGCCAGAGCAATATTTGTCTATTAACTTCTCAGATCCTCTTAAAAAACAGCAAAATTTTGATGGCTTAGTCTCCATTCAAAAAGTTAAAAACCCAAGATATATTGTTGAAGGGAACTTACTTAAAGTATATCCTGACGGTAAATTGGTGGGCAATATTCAAGTAGATGTATTTCAAGGCATTAA
Source organism: Hyunsoonleella rubra (assembly GCF_042684665.1). NCBI lineage: Bacteria > Pseudomonadati > Bacteroidota > Flavobacteriia > Flavobacteriales > Flavobacteriaceae > Hyunsoonleella > Hyunsoonleella rubra. The sequence goes on from NZ_JBHULY010000011.1 coordinate 40,977, forward strand.
AAATGACGAAGGTTATAAATTGAAAACGCCTTTCTCTGAAACAATTGCTTTTGAAGATTTAAAACCACAGGTAAGATTGATTAGCAATGGTACTATTTTGCCAAATTCTCAAGAATTGAAATTCAATTTTGAAGCAGTGAATTTGAGTGCAGTAGATGTTCGAGTGATTAAAATATTTGAAGACAATGTGCTTCAGTTTTTACAGGACAACAACCTAAATAGTAATAACCAATACGATATTAAAAAAGTTGGGAGACGCATTGCGAAACAAACCATTAAGCTACAAACCGCCTCTGAAAACACTGGAAAATGGAAAGCCTATAGCATCGATTTATCTCAATTTTTTCAAGCCGATGCAGGCGCTATTTATCGCATTGAATTGAGTTATAACAGACGTTATTCTTTATACGATTGTGAAGCCAATGCTGGAATTTCAAATGCTGAAAATGATGATTATGATGACTATTACGAGGAAGAATACTATGATGATAGCTACAGCGATATGGCTTCGGAAGATGAAGATTTACGCGAAGAACAGTATTGGGACAACCTGTTATACCGCTATAAAAACTACACCTACAACTGGCGCGAAGAACAAAATCCTTGTCACGATGCGTATTATAACGAGCGCAAAATCGTATCGCAAAATTTATTAGCATCAAACCTTGGTGTTATTGCAAAACGTGGTGGCAATAATTCCTATTACTTTGCCGTAACCAATATTTTAAATACAGAACCCGAAGCCAATGCTAAAGTGTCTTTATACAACTTCCAACAACAAGAATTGGCAAGTAGAACAACAGATGCTGAGGGTTTAACCACCATTGATGCAGATAAGCATGCCAACTTCGCTATTATTTCAAAAGGAAATAATACCACTTACGTAAAGTTACAAGATGGAAACTCGCTATCGTTAAGTAAGTTTGACGTTTCTGGTCATCGTTTACAACGCGGATTAAAAGGTTATTTATATGGAGAACGTGGGGTTTGGCGACCTGGAGACACGCTTCATTTAACGTTTATGTTGAATGATAATGCAAATCCACTTCCAAAACGACATCCTATAAAATTGGAAATCACTGATCCAAACGGAAAATTGGTGTACAAAAATGTAACAGCAGATAACCTCAACAATTTTTACAAGTTCACGGTGCCAACTTCCACTGAGGATAAAACTGGAAATTACAATGCCAAGGTTTCTGTAGGTGGTGCCACTTTTAACAAAGGTTTAAAAATTGAAACCGTAAAACCTAACCGTTTAAAAATAAAGATTGATTTTGATGATGATATCCTTTCAAGTACTAAACCTCTCAACGGCGATTTGGATATAACTTGGTTACACGGTGCCCCAGGAAAAAACTTGAAAGCTGAAGTTAAGGCGAAATTTAGTTCAGTATATACCGCTTTTGAAAACTACAAAAACTATACGTTTAACGACCCAACACGCAAATTTCAAACGGAAGAAACCAATGTGTTTGAAGGGAAAGTAAATGCTGAAGGCTTAGCTACAATTAATAAAAAACTTAACATAGGGAAGAATGCTCCAGGGATGTTGAACGTCCAATTTTTAGTCCGAGCTTTTGAAAATGGAGGCGATTTCTCTTTAGATGCCTTTACCAAAAAATATGCGCCTTATGATGCTTTTGTCGGGTTGCGATCGCCTAAAGGCAATACCTACGGCTCTTTTTTTACGGATGAAAATCAAACCTTTGATGTAATTGTGGTTGACAAAAACGGTAATCCCAAACAGCGTAACAATCTAGAAGTTAAAATCTACAAGGTGGAATGGCGCTGGTGGTGGAATTCCTCCTACGATGATTTGGCAAGCTATGTGTCGAGCAATTATCACCGTCCTTTTAAATCTTTTAAAGTGAAGACTGATGCCAACGGAAAAGCGAATTTTAAAGTCAATATTCCAAATAATGAGCGTGGGCGTTATTTAATTCGTGTAGTAGATCCTATTAGTGGTCATGCCACAGGACGTACCGCCTATTTTTATAAAAACTGGTGGAAAAAAGCGCCATCGAGTGATAAAGAGGCCTCTAAAATGCTGGTATTTTCGGCAGATAAAGAAAACTATAATGTAGGTGAAACGGCTAAGGTTACGTTTGCCTCAGGAAGTGAAGGTCGCGCCTTGGTGAGCATTGAAAATGGCACCGAAGTATTGGATCATAAATGGGTAAAAACATCAAAAGGGGAAACAGTGGTTGATATTCCTATTACAGAAGAAATGGCGCCCAATGTCTTTGTGAATATTTCGCTATTGCAACCACATGTGATTACCGCTAATGATTTACCCATTCGATTATACGGCGTCATGCCAATTATGGTGGAAAATCCGAGCACCAAATTGCATCCAGAATTACAGATGCCCGATAAATTGAAGCCTGAACAAATCTTTGAGGTTAAGGTATCTGAGAAAAATGACAAACCCATGACCTACACCATCTCCATGGTAGAAGAAGGCTTGTTGGATTTAACCCGATTTAAAACCCCAAATGCATGGAACGAATTTTATAAACGAGAAGCTTTGGGTGTAAAAACCTGGGATGTTTTTGATGATGTGATTGGGGCCTATTCTGGAAGTATTGACCAAGTATTTGCCATTGGTGGTGATGGCAGTGCTGCAGGTGGCAAAAACAAAAAAGCAAACCGTTTTAAACCAGTGGTGACTTATTTAGGGCCTTTTACATTAGAGGCTGGAAAAACCAAAACCCACCAAATAAAACTACCAAATTATATTGGTTCGGTGCGTACCATGGTAGTGGCTGGAAATAATACAAATGAAGCTTACGGAAGCACAGACAAAACCGTACCAGTTAAAAAACCTTTGATGGTTTTAGCTACTTTGCCACGGAAATTAAGTCCAGGTGAAAAAGTAACCTTACCGGTTACTGTTTTTGCTATGGAACCTAAAGTAAAAAACGTAAACATCAGCTTGAAATTAAGTGATGGTATTTCCATTGTTGGCGATACCAGAAAGACCTTAAGTTTTGCAAAACCCGATGAGCAAATGGCGTATTTTGAATTAGACGTGAGTAAAGCCAAAGGCATCAATACGGTTGAAGTGATTGCCACCGGACATGGTGAAACCTCTAAATATAAAGTAGAATTGGATGTGGTAAACACCAACCCGATTACCTCAAAATCTATTGATAAAACATTAACAGCTAATGCTTCTGAAACCTTAAACTTTTCAACCTTTGGTGTTGCAGGTACAAATTCAGCCACGGTAGAATTTTCGACGTTGCCACCAATGGATTTTACAAGACGATTGGAATACCTGATTCGTTATCCTCACGGATGTGTAGAACAAACCACATCAAGCGTATTTCCACAGTTATTTTTGGAGGATATTTTTGATCTAACCTTTGACAAGAAAAAGAACATACGTGACAATGTTGAAAAAGGTATTAAACGTTTAGGACGTTTTCAAAGACCACACGGAGGTTTAAGCTATTGGATGGGAGAAAACAATGCCAACGATTGGGGCACAAGTTACGCTGGACATTTTATGATTGAGGCCGAAAAGAAAGGTTACGTTTTGCCATTAACCTTTAAGAACAATTGGTTGAAATACCAAAAACAAACGGCTAGAAATTGGAGACCGAGTTACAGACATTATAATTCTGATTTAGCTCAGGCATATCGTTTATACACATTGGCTTTGGCGGGCAGTCCAGATTTAGCAAGTATGAATCGGTTGCGGGAATTCAGCGAAATTTCCAATGAAGCCAAATGGCGATTGGCAGGAGCTTATGCCTTGGCAGGTCAAAAAGAGGCTAGCGACCAATTGTCGCAAACGGCTAATGTTGAGTTTAAACCACATCGCTATAACTATTACACCTATGGTTCTGTGGACAGAAACCGTGCCATGGCTCTTGAAACTATGGTGTTGTCTAAAAACCCTAAAACGCGCGAGTTGGCAGAAACCATTGCCAAGGATTTATCGAGTAACCGCTGGATGAGTACCCAGACAACCGCTTATAGCCTATCGGCGATGGCCAAAATGGTAACGGCCAATGGAGGCAAAGCCTTAAATATCAATTACAGCATCAACGGAAAAACCGAAACTATAGCTACTAAAAATGCAATCGCACAACGGCAACTGAATATTGGGGACGGTGCCAATAGTTTAGTGCTGAATAATACGAAAGACAATGTGGTATATGTCCGCATATTGAATTCGGGGAAATTGCCTTTGGGTCAGGAATTGACAGAGCAACGTGGTTTAAGTGTGTCGATTCGATACAAAGATTTGAGGGGGAATACTATCGATATTTCCAATTTACAACAAGGGCAGGACTTTGTGGCAACGGTGAGTGTAAGTAATCTTAAAAACAATGCCGTTAAGGATGTTGCGCTCACTGAAATTTTTCCATCAGGCTGGGAAATCGTCAATACCCGTTTTACCGCTTTTGGAAATTCAACCACAAGTCAGGCTAGACATAGCGATATTCGCGACGACCGTGTGTATTTCTATTTTGATTTGCCAGAAAAAGGAAAACACGGTACCAAAACCTTTAACGTGATGCTGAATGCGGCTTATTTAGGCACTTATTATTTGCCTGGTATCCAAGCGGAAGCGATGTATGATAATGAATTTTTGGTAAGGACCAAGGGGAAGTGGGTTACTGTTGGGAAGTGAAACACCTCTTGACTTTATCAGAAAAAAATACGAATTTCGTTTAATGTCTAATATAAGCCATTGAAACGGCGCATATCCGTGCCAACATTAGCGACAAATATCCGACCTTAATTAGGATGAAAAAAACACTAATTTTATCATTATTGATTATTGCGATTGGCTATAAATTGCAAGCTCAGGACACATTGGTAAATATTCACAATTCAGCTGATAGCTATCTTTTCTATCTTCATGGTGGAGTGGTTCAAGCACAAGGAATTCCTGCTGTAAGTGAATATTTTGGAACATACAAATACCTTGCGATTCTTGATAGCCTAAGTAATTACCACACAAATATCATAAGTGAAGTAAGACCCAAGGATTCCACAATTGAAGGATATGGCCAAAAAATATTTTTTCAAGTAGACTCTCTTCTCAATATGGGAATCTTACCCGAAAAGATAACTGTGGTTGGTGCTTCGCTGGGAGCATATATGACAGTAGAGGCTTCTTTGCTAGTGAACAATCCGTCTGTTAATTATGTATTAATTGGACTTTGTAGTGACTCTGCTGTTAATCGCTTCAGGAAATACAACGGACAGTTAATAGGAAGATTCCTTTCCATCTACGAGAGCTCTGATGCTAAAGGATCATGCTCTACATTATTTGAAGGATTATCCCCAGCTTCGAGCTTTGATGAAATAAGACTTAATATGGGTATAGATCATTCATTTCTATTCAAACCCTACGATGACTGGGTTAAGCCTATGATGAAATGGATCAAAAAAGCTTGTGATGAACAAAGAAGAGGATTTGCTAAAGGAAATGGGGCACTACATTGAGCTCCATTCAGTAGATGGAATCAAGAACTGTTTTAAAAAGGGTTTAAACCCTAATGCTCAATATGAAGGCAAAACTCTTTTTGAGCTTCTCACCAGCATGTATACCCGAACTTCTAGGTTTAGGAATTGTGTCCAACTTTTTGTGGATTACGGGCTTGAATTTGAAAACGAATCCCTACTGTGTGTTCTTCTAGATGATTCAAGCGAATTAAGTAGACAAATTCAAAAGAACCCTGAATTGGTCAAACAGAGAATCACTTTGGAGTGCGCATACACACCATTAGAAAGAGCCTCCTTGCTTCATGTCTGCGCTGAATTTAATCACATTCACTGTGCTCAAGTGTTACTTGATTCGGGAATGGATGTTGATATCAAATCAGGATTTGATGAAAATGGTTTTGGAGGCCAAACCCCAATATTCCATACAGTTAATCAAAATATGAATAACTCCAAAGAAATGATGCACTTATTGCTTGATAATGGCGCTGATCTAAAATACAATGTGCAAGGTTTAATCTGGGGTAAGGGTTTTCCGTGGGAAACGTTTATCCCGTGTATCAATCCTATTAGCTACGCGATGTTTGGACTTTTGCCTCAAATGCATAGAAACGAACACATAATAAATGATGTCGTGAAAGAACTGATGAGAAGAGCATTTGGTATGGATTACGAAATTCCAAATATTCCAAATGTTTATTTAAGTCAGAACTAAAAATTGACTATCAGTAGCTAACAAACGTTAAACGAAACTCCAAAAAAATAGTAGCCCCGAATTTTGGAATTACTTTGGCAAACACACCCGCGTTAGGGATTGAACGGCATGTTGGAGCTCCCGACCTAAGGAGGAGCGACTAGTGAAAGCCCGACCCTTGTGGTAGCGCCAAAAAAACCTAAAGTTTTGATGTAACAGTGTACGTTCTTTTTACGCAATTATAACCATAGACAGCTTTGTAATATAAGGTTTCGTTTATAATCGTTTCGCCTAGGGCGTGTCCTTTTTTTATAACCTTTTCTGTGGTTTGAACATACTTGCCTACGGCGCCATCTATCCATACTTTGTCTGTAATAATTTTACATCCGTTTTTTACGATAATAACGTCTTTGTAGGTTTTAGCAAGTCCTTTTCTATCAATATACATGCGGGTTATTCTTGGTTCTTCTATAGAAATATTTACTCGAGTCAATCCCTTTTTTACTAAGTCTGTTGTTTTTTTAACCTCAGGTCTTTTTAATACTATAGGCTTTTCTTTTGAAATACTTATTTCATAAAAATCTGAATACGAATAACACAACGCATTATTTAAATTTTGAGGGTTTTCGGCAACTTTTGCCCTGTAAAACACTTTAGAGCTTGTAGCGGGCACTTTATAAGTTTCCTTTTTGGCACCTGGAATATCCTCCCAATTTTTGCCATCTTTACTTGTTTGCCACTGGTAAAAGTGATTGGAAAAAACAGTATAATCTGGCTTTAACCTTAATATGGTTGAAAATGGCAAATAACTCTTGTTAACAGATATACCCATTTTATTATTCTTGTCTTCAATTACTACGTTATCTCCACATGGTTTAAATTCAATATCATCTAATGCTAAATCGTTACCACAACCACCTTTTCCGTTATTTCTGATTTTTAAAATGACTGATGTTTCATTTGGTCTGGTTTGAAATACTAATGCATATTGCCTCCATGTTGGCTTAGAGCCTCCGTATATTGCTCCTGTGCTTCCACTAGCAAGTAGTGTTTTATTTGATTTATTCCATATTTCAAAAGTAACGTCAATGGGAATACCTCGACCACATGCTTTTGTATACTCTCTGGTTAGATTGACTATCCATGATGAAAATTCATAGGATGTATTTTCACAAAGCCCAGAAACTGGTACCCTAAAAAACTCTCCAGGTTCATAACCAGCGTTAACAATAAGCATTCTTCCGTTTTTGTCACCAGATGTATGGTCCTTAAGTTTATACCAATTATAATGTTTATGCGTGTTCGAAACCACATAACAACCATCTTTTGGCCTGTTTGCTGTAAACTTGTATGTGGTTGTTCCGAATGGAAGCTTCACATTACCGACCCCACTCCCAAAATCTTCTGTAAAAATAGGATCGCCCGTATTTCCATTACAAAAGCCTAATTGCGCCTCTACGGTTAAGGGGAATAAAAAAATAAGCAGAATTGTTGTTGTAGTTTTTGACAAAACTAATTGCATGATTTTATGTTGATTGATGTAAGTTTATTTGTATGTAAATGTTATTGATGCTTTGTTACAGTTTTAATCTGTTAATTCTAAAAAAACTTCGAAATTTAGTTTTAAATCCCAATTAGTGAATAAGTACGCCTAGGATTAAGACCGCGATAGCCATCGGGATTGAAGCTCCTAGACAGGAGTGAGCGACTCCCGAAAGCCAGACCCTTCCGATAGCTATCGGTAGTAGGTAACGCCCAAAAAATGAAGATTTCAATTTCTAATCTTAAAAAAAAGATGTAGGTTTGCATCACTAAAAAAGAAGCATATTATGTCGTTTTCAGATTTGTTCGATAGTGGATTTAAAAGGCGTAACGAAAGCCATTTTGCAGCAATTGTTCGCGTGGCTATGGCCGATGGTGTAATCACTGATGATGAAAAGGCCTTTTTGGATCGATTGGCTCAGAGATTGGAAATTGGGGAGGGTGATTATAAATCCATTTTAAAGAATTATAATTCACACCCAATCAATCCGCCAGTATCTTATGACCTTCGCTTGGAACGTCTATACGATTTAGTGCGTATGATTCATGTGGATACCATTACTGGAGATCCGGAGATGTTGTTGTTGAAGAAAATTGCAGTTGGACTTGGATTTCATGCGGTAAACGTAAAATATATCATCGACAAGGCACTGACTTTGGTAAGCCATGGTGCTGATTTGGATGATTTTGCGGACCAAATAAAGAATATGAATAGATAAAAATTTAGATATTCAATATAATTTAAAAGCGTCCAACATTTTTGGACGCTTTTTTTATGGCCTCACCCGAACTGCCCAAAAGCAGTTTCGACCTCTCCAAAGGAAAGGTATCGAGGAAAGCGTAAAAAATATTTTGAAAAATTTGATACAGAAATTTAAACACTAAAATACTAGGCATTGAAACGTAAGCAACTGGGAGACAAACTTTTGCCATACAACGTAACTATCTGTTGAAAAACGGACGGCCATTTCTATATCCAACAATTAAATTAACTATTTGATTATAAGTAAATTACATTGATATTTATTTGGAAGTTTCAAAAATTCCATTTTATATTTGCACCGCAGTTTTGAGTTAACAACTCCAAGAAAAAATAATTAAAAACTATAAGCCATGTTGAAGCATTATATAGCATTTCAGGATTGGAGTTGTAACCCAGGATTATGGCTCAGGCTTCGGTTTTTTCTGGCCGCCTGCTTTAAGTAGGTAAATTACTTTCCAGAAAAAAATCCGAAGCAATATAAACTGTTTCGGATTTTTTTATTCGGATTCCCGTCCCGATAGCTATCGGGATCACGGGAATGACAAATTCAAACGGAACCTCTATAGAGGAAGTTTTCTAGAATTTTCGATTATATCAATCTGAATCGGAGTTAGGTTCACAAAAATTTTGTGTGCCAATAAATTAGTTATGAATCAAAAAGAAAGGAGGTTATGGAAACTAATATGCACAATATATACTTGTTTAGGGCCATTGAGGCTTACCCCTACGAATTGGAGAGGGCTGTTGAAGCATTGAACTATGCTTTGGCCTATGATCCAAATAGCGTAATGGCGCTTTGCCTCATGGCTAGAGTATATGACGAACAACTTGGAGACAAAGCCACAGCAAAAACATACTATGAAAGGGCTATGGCCAATAATATGGATATTCCGGCAATCTATCCTGATTTTATTCGCCTATTGATAAACAATGGCGATTTTGAGGAAGCTCAGAAATTGATAGACTTTGCGATGACAATAAAAGGTATCGATAAAGCCGGAATACTTTTGAACCAAGGGTACTTGTTTGAAGCTCAAAAGGATTTTAAACGAGCTGCTGAAGTATTGCAGGATGCTAAACTATTTGCATTGAACAACGACTTTATTTATTTCGCAGATGAAGTGATAAAGCGAGTGGACAAAAAAGCAAAAATGCAAAACAACAAAAATCGAAAGGATGAGGCAGTAACCAAAAAAGAGGCTGAAAAGCCCAAAGTCAACTGGTTTCAAAATCGATTGAACAATTTGCTGTGATATCAATATCGCTTTTTATATGCGCTAGTAATAATGCTAGCGCATATTTTATTTTCTACCTTTACCCTCTTATGAACAACCATTTCAAATCCATAATTCTACAAAAAACGGGAGCCACTTCTTTAGTTGAAAAAGAGCTAATACAAGAACTTTGGAGCGGTTATGGTATGATTGTTCGAATTACCTTAGAAAACGCCGATTTGGAAAGTGTGGTTGTAAAGCATGTGCAACTACCAAGAAGAAATAATCACCCCAGAGGATGGAACTCGGACATTGGCCATCAACGAAAGTTGAAATCCTACGAAGTAGAAACCACTTGGTATCAGCAATACAGTAGAATGAGTATGGCGCGCTTGCCAAAATGTTTTGCTATTGAACGTTATCAAAATGAAGTCCTGATAGTCCTTGAAGATTTGGACAAAGCAGGTTTCCCCCTGCGAAAACATAGTGTAAAATGGGAAGATATAGATAGGTGCCTAGAATGGTTGGCAAAATTTCATGCGAGTTATTTGGGGAAAGTACCCGACGGACTTTGGTATGTTGGTACCTATTGGCATTTGGACACCAGACCTCAAGAATTGGAAGTTTTAGAAGATAAGGCATTGCAGAGGACTGCTTCAGCTATTGATGAAAAATTGAATTCCTGCACTTTCAAAACGTTCGTTCACGGCGATGCCAAATTGGCCAACTTTTGTTTTTCTGAGAACGGCGAAGTAGCTGGGGTAGATTTTCAATATGTTGGTGGTGGATGTGGCATGAAGGATGTGGCTTATTTTATTGGGAGTTGCCTCAATGAAAGTGATTGCGAACGTTTGGAACTGAAAATACTAGACACCTATTTTTCACATTTGCATATAGCTTTAGGTGAAAAAAATGAAGCACTGGAAAACGAATGGCGATCGTTGTACCGTGTGGCCTGGGCAGATTTTCATCGGTTTTTAAAGGGTTGGAGCCCTGGACACTGGAAAATTAATAGTTACAGTGAACGAATCACTGCCGAAGTCATTAAAAATCCATAATAATGGATTTACAATACCTAGCAAACATAGCCATTGAAGCAGCGCTTTCAGCTGGAAAAATCATTCAAAAGTATATGAATGATGACATCGTTGTAGAGACAAAAGAAGGAGGTTCAACTTATGCTTCTCAAGTTGTGACCAAAGTAGATCGGGAATGCGAAAGCACAATTTTATCACACTTAAACGCCACCTGCAAAGCGTTTGACATTGGGCTACTTTCTGAAGAAACAAAAGATGACGGCAGCCGATTTAAAAAGGAATATTTTTGGTGTATTGACCCAATGGATGGCACACTTGCTTTCATTAATAAACGCCCTGGGTTTTCGGTTTCAATCGCTTTAATTTCCAAAGATGGAACACCTATAATTGGGGTTATATTTGACCCAAGTTCCGAAACCTTATACCATGCCATAAAACGCAAAGGAGCTTATAAAAACCAAAAGCCTTGGGCCATTAAAAACACAAATGATTACCTAACCTACGCGACGGATAAAAAATTAAAGGACACCCCTAGGGCTGATGAAATTCAGAATATTCTCAACACACATCAAACAAATTTAGGGTTGAAACGCATTAAAGAAACTTCAGGAAAAGGGGCTGTAATGTGCGCCATTTCAGTTTTAGAAAACGGACCGGCCTGCTTTTTAAAACTCCCAAAAAAAGATATTGGTGGAGGTAGCACTTGGGATTATGCCGCCTCTGTTTGTATATATCGTGAACTGGGTTTACCAGCAACATCCTTTAATGGCGAACAGCTAGATTTAAATAAAAGGGACGGTACTTTTATGAATCGCGAAGGGGTTTATTATTCCAACTTAAATACGGAATAACAAAAAAAGGGATTTGTATTACGTTGTGCTGAAAAACAAACCCCATCAAAAAAACTTTTGACGGGTTTTCACATTCAATGTATTGAATTAGTCAATATCTTGGGGATAACCCAACATAATTATGTAGGTAGTGTTTAGTCTAAGGCAGGAATGCGCAATACTTGTCCCGGATAAATTTTATCAGGATCGGTAAGCATTGGCTTATTCGCTTCAAATATTACTGGATATTTCATGGCATTGCCATAATATTTTTTTGCTATTTTCCCCAAGGTATCTCCGCTTACAACAGTGTGAAATTGGGCTTCTGGCTCAACATTTTCAACCGTCATTTGGTCATCAACAAATGCAATGCCACTGGAATTTCCAACCACCAATACAACCTTCTCTTTCGTAGCTTGGTCATTAGCAGCTCCACTTACCGTCGCAGTTTCATCATCGATAAATACATTTAAGTTTTCTACCTGCAGTTGCAAGTCGTTAATGGTTTCTTCCAACTTTTGAGCTGCCAATTGCTCCATTTTTAATTCTTTGGCCGCCACCTCCGCAGCTTCTTCTGCATCCGTCTTTCCGATTCCGAATACTTTGGCACCCGCGTTTTTAATGAATGAAAATAATCCCATTTTAATTTATTTTTTAGGGTTAATACTCTATTTAATCTTTAACAGAAAGTGTTCACCTAAAGCTACACATTTTTAAGACACGGAGAATTTGGATTGGTCACAATTTTAACAAAAAAAGAAACCGCTTAATGCACAGTGCCTTAAACGGTTTCTAAACTAAATAACCAACCAAAATTTTTATGCGTTTACCCTGGTATTTTCTCTAGGGTTTTCTTTTCTTTCTTTTTTAAACTTACGCTTCTTCTCAGTTTTAGTAGTCGCAGTTTTTCCTTTTACATTACCAGTTTTTAAATACTGGATATAGCCTCTTCCCTTAAATTCATAAATCGTTTCCGAAGAAGGGTGGAACAACTCTATGGTTCCGTCATCAATAACGCTCAATTCAAAGAATTCATTGTCGAAGAAATCATAATCTAATGTTAAAGTTTTCAAGTAAAAATTATTTGCCACATTACCTACGCCATACACTCCCGTATAATCCCAATATAAATTGTTGGGGTGTACTCCAAAATCATCCTGAGAACTTCTAAAGGTAGAATCATTACCGCCAGCTAAAAACTGTATATAATTCTCATTATCAAATTCGTTCAGCACCCCCATTTCGCTGGTATATGTTTTTTCCCAAGCTTCATATTCCTGAAGGAAATAGTGGATGTTATCATAAAACACAAAATCATAATCGAAATTGTTGCGCTGATAGCCCTCCAAAAAGTAGGAGGTATCATTGTTTGGATTGTACAATTCAATCGTATTGCCGTCAACTTGAAACACATCAAACGTATGGAACCCATCCAAATCGTGGTTCACGTCAAGAATCATATTATAGGCATCGTATTCGGCCACATCAATCCCAAAACCATTGCCACTATTTCCAATGCCCACCAAATTGTTATTGGCATAAATTACCCCGTTTCTAAACGAAATGGTAAATGCCTTTTGCAGAAAGGGTGTCTCACCGTATCCAACCGTTTGGTTAATATCCACATACCATAATTCGTGGGAGTTCAATAGTTGATGTATCGAAATTCCGGGTGCGCCGTTGTCAAAATCATCTACCACAACTTCGGTATAACAGGAAGTCAACATTAGGGATGCCAAAACAGCGCTCAAAAATAATTTTACAGTCCTCATAATTCGTCTTTTTTTGATTTCAATTAGTTAATTTCAAAACGCGTGCCAAAAACCGTTTTTATAATTTCTATAGTTCAAAAGTCTTCTTTAAATTCCTTATTTTTGGACATAACTCAGTTGAGAATTCTATGAACAACCCTTTAAAGTACGCGGTATTTGGAGCAGGCAGTTGGGCCACGGCCATTGTGAAAATGCTTTGTGAGAATTTGGATGAAGTGGGCTGGTACATGCGAAGCGTTTACACTAAGGAGCATTTGCTGAGAGAGCAACACAACCCCAACTATTTAAGCTCGGTAGAGTTCCATTTGGAGCAGTTGAAATTGAGCAACGATATTAACGAAATGGCTGAATGGGCCGATGTTCTAATTTTCGTGATTCCTTCCGCATTTATGCATAGTGAACTGGAAAAATTGTCGGTGGATATCTCCGATAAAACCATTGTATCCGCGGTAAAAGGCATCGTTCCGGAAACAGGCCTTTTGGTTGGTGAACATTTCAACGAGCATTATAAAGTACCGTTTGATAGCATCGCTGTTATTGCGGGGCCTTGCCATGCCGAGGAGGTAGCTTTGGAGCGCCTGTCCTATCTTACCATTTCCTGTTGGGATGCCAAAAAAGCGCAGCACATTGCCGATAGCCTTTCCAGCGATTATATAAAAACGAAAATAAGTGACGATGTGATTGGCGTGGAGTACGGGGTAATGCTGAAAAATATTTACGCCATTGCCGCCGGAATCGCCCACGGTTTAGGTTATGGGGACAATTTCCAGAGTATTTTAATGAGCAATGCCATTCGTGAAATGAAGCGCTATATAAAGCGGGTTCACAAAATGAAACGCAACATCAATAATTCTGCATACCTGGGCGATTTATTGGTAACGGGTTATTCTACGTTTTCCAGAAACCGCATGTTTGGCAATATGATCGGAAAAGGCTATACCGTGAAGTCTGCACAAATGGAAATGAGTATGGTAGCCGAGGGTTATTATGCCACAAAAAGTGCGTATCTAATGAACGAAAAAAATGAGAAAAAGGCGGATACCCCCATCATCGATGCAGTTTACGAGATACTTTACGAAAACAAAAACCCAAAAAAAGTGTTTCAACGGTTAACTGAGAAGTTGGATTAGAGGCCTCCTCTATCCCGATGGATATCGGGTTATTTTGTTTTCTGTAATTGCATTAATGAATTCAATCCATAAATACCTTTACAGCCAACCAATTCCTTCCCTTTTTAAGGGAAGGTGGATTTAATTCTTCTCAAAAGAATTAAATTCGGAAGGGTTAAAACACGCTCTTTTATGACAAAAATCCATAACCATAAATATCTGGAAGAACGTAGAAAGGAATTACGAAAGAATTTAACTTCGGCAGAGGCCACCTTATGGAAATCACTTCAAAGAAAACAATTAAATGGGCGAAAATTTAGAAGACAACATAGTATTGAACACTTTATCGTGGATTTTTACTGTCCAAGTGAAAAACTCATCATTGAATTAGATGGTGCCGTACATTTTGATTTTGCACAAGCCAATTATGACCTCGAACGAACTCGGCGTTTAGAAGAACTAGGATTTAAAGTAATAAGGTTTGAAAACAAATCCGTTTTTGAGAATTTGCCCATAGTACTTAATGAGATATCGCTTTGTTTTAAAGATAAATAAACCACCTCGTCTTTATCCCCTCAATGGGATAAAGCCACTCCTCCTTTTAAAGGAGGAGAGTTATTTTACTTATCTATTTCAGACTATGCAGGCGCTTCGAACCAATATCTTCCGCTTTTTTAATTTCCAGCGACACCCTAAAGAAGGGTCGCACAGACAGCTAGTATTGAGAACTGCGAGAACGAGTTTAATCACTACATATCCATAGGCAGCACTAATGTACTAATCCGTCAAAGTCAAAGCTCCCAATAAGTAAGGCATACTTGCTATAAGATTCCTGTTTTCACAGGAATTGGTTACTTAACCAAAACACCTTTTACATCCATCAATGGGATGGGTTGCAACGCTTTGGAATTAATGGTGTTCTTTCTAAAAACATAAGTTTTATCAAACATCTGATTACCCTCAAAAAAAGACACTTTAAAGCTATTGTTAAGCACGAAAAGTTCCTTTGGCATCAATTCAACTTTAGCATAACTTTTTGCAGGTAGTTTGTCAATTCGCTTCCTAAATGTTGCGGTCTTTTTAGTTTCGGAGTAACCTTCTGAAACAATAATCACCATTTCTAGTTCTAAATCTTTATCGTTTATGATGTAGGCATTCCAGTCTTCCGTTTTATAAATAGCGTTAAACTCGCTGACGACAGCCATATAAACGCCTTCTACCTTTGGAACTTCAATATCTTTTTTCAACGATGGTCTATTTTTATGATGCAAAAATAAAGATTTCCTTAGGTATTGCGTAACTTCACAAATCCATAAAATAACTTGTTATGAAATTAGTATCTCTTTTGAAAATCACACTGTTTATTTTCTTATTTGGTTTGAATGTCTCTGCACAACAAACAGATGAAAAAGCAATAACAATAGCCAACAAAGTTGTTGATGCCATGGGGGGCATGGAAAATTACAACAATACCCGGTTTATAAAATGGGACTTTGGCAAACGCATCTTGTTTTGGGATAAATGGAGCGGTGATGTTAGGGTGGAAAGCCCAAAGGATTCGATTGTTATTTTGGTTAACATCCATACCCTTAAAGGAAAGGTTTTTGAAAAAGACAAACAACTTGATGAGCGTTCAGCTAAAAAATGGCTTAATAAAGGCAAAAACTGGTGGATCAACGATTCGTATTGGTTGGTAATGCCCTGGAAACTGCAGGATCCGGGGGTTACATTGAAGCATATCAAATCCGAAAAACTTGAAAACGGAAATACGGCCGATGTACTGCAGTTGACCTTTAGCGAGGTGGGCGTTACGCCAGACAATAAATACTATGTTTATGTTGACCAGACCGATAACCTGATTAAACAATGGGCTTTTTTCAAAAATTTTGAGGATCCAGAACCCAAGTTTATCCATCCTTGGGATAATTATCAAAAGACTGGGAATATTCTACTCTCTTTTGACCGGAGCAAGTTTGGACCAAAAAATGTTGTAGTAAAGCAGGATTTTAACGAAAAACTGTTCAAGGATTTGGTGTATGAATGATGACATAAAAAAGTATATCCACCAAAGTGTATTGTGTTGGTTGGCCACCTCTTCCGAAGACAATATCCCAAATGTTTCACCGAAAGAAATATTCGCTTATTTTGGTGATGCTATCATTATTGCCAATATCGCCTCTCCTCAATCCGTTAGAAACATCAAACAAAACCCCAACATATGCGTAAGTTTTATCGATATTTTGGTGCAAAAAGGGTTTCAGCTAAAAGGAGAAGCAACAATTCTAACAAAGTTAGATGACGACTTTTCAGCCATGGAAGCGGAGCTTTTAAAACTAACCGAAGGCAAGTTTCCTTTTTCGGAAATTATAAAGGTAGATATTAACAGCTCGAAACCCATTATTGCGCCCAAATATTTGCTGTATCCTGAGACTACGGAAGCAGAGCAGATTGAGAGTGCTAAATGTGCTTATGGGGTCTAAAACGCCGATTTAAACTGCTCCAAAAACCGCACATCGTTTTCACTCAACAAACGAATATCACTGATTTGATGTAATAACAAAGCAATACGGTCTATCCCCATTCCGAAGGCAAAACCCGAGTATTCCTTTGAGTCGATGCCACAATTTTCCAATACATTGGGATCCACCATACCGCAGCCCATAATTTCTAGCCAACCTGTGCCTTTGGTCATTTTGTAATCGGTTTCGGTTTCCAAGCCCCAATATACATCCACCTCGGCGCTTGGTTCTGTAAACGGAAAGTACGACGGACGCAAACGTATTTTACTTTTCCCAAACATTTCGGTAGTAAAGTGTTGTAAAGTCTGCTTTAAATCTGCAAAACTTACATCCTTATCAATATACAAACCTTCCACTTGATGGAAAAAACAGTGCGAACGTGCTGAAATCGCTTCGTTTCGATACACACGCCCTGGGGAAATTGTCCGGATTGGTGGTTTGTTATTTTCCATATAACGTACTTGCACCGAACTGGTGTGCGTACGCAATAAAATATCTGGATTGGTTTGGATAAAAAATGTATCCTGCATATCCCGTGCTGGGTGATGCTCGGGCAAGTTTAAAGCCGTAAAATTATGCCAGTCATCCTCAATTTCTGGGCCCTCGCTTACATTAAAACCAATTCTAGAAAATATGTCAATAATTTGATTCTTGACTATGGAAATAGGATGGCGTGCTCCAATTTCAATAGGTTGCCCCGGTCGGGACAGGTCGCCGTAAATACCTTTGACTTCTTCCTTGCTTTCCAATTCAGCTTTTAAGGTATTTACCCTTTCTTCGGCAGTTGTTTTTAGCTTGTTAATGATTTGGCCAAACTCCCGTTTTTGATCGTTCGCCACATTTTTTAACTCACTGTAAAACTCCTTCAACAGGCCTTTGGAGCCCAAATATTTTATTCTGAACGCTTCAACCTCTTCCTTCGTTTGCGCTTTAAAGGTTTCGGCTTCAGCTATTAATTCTTGGATTTTATCTATCATGATATTCTGAAACTGATGGCAAATTTAATTAATTTATTGAGATTTACTCTAGTGATTGCTATCGTTTAAGCAGGTAAATAGTCACTTTAGTTTTTAAAGAAAAAAAAGGGCTTTGAACGAAAATTACTAAATTCTTTGAATCACTCCTACAAAATTCTCTACTTTTAGATTCTTACAGTCTTGGGAAGAAAATTAAACCATCTTAAATAAAAAAACAGTCTATATTAATTCAAAACTTAGTTAACGGCATGAATCTATCAAAAATCAAAAACTTACTTGTAGGATTAACAATTATATTTTTTATGGGCTGTGAAGGAGAACAAGGCGCAGTTGGCCCAACAGGTTTAGATGGCTTGAACAGCTTAGTGAATATTGCTAATGAACCAGCAGGCAATAATTGTGAAAATGGTGGCATTAAGGTGGAAGTTGGTATTGATAACAATTCAAACGGGACATTGGACAGTAACGAAATTCTTAATACCAGCTATGTATGTAATGGTGTTGATGGTAATAGCAGCCTAACTACTGTAACAACTGAGCCCTCTGGTGACAACTGTGAAAATGGTGGTGTTAAAATTGATTCTGGAATCGATGAAAACGGAGATGGAACGCTAGACAATACTGAAATTACGGCTACGGCTTACGTTTGTAATGGTATTGATGGCAATGATGGACTAATAAAAACTACTAATGAAGCCGTAGGAACTAACTGTGAAAATGGAGGTATAAAGATTGACTCTGGAATAGACACGAATGGAAATGGCTCACTTGATGTTGAAGAAATAACTGCAACCACCTATGTATGTAACGGTATTGATGGTAACAATAGCTTAACTAAAATGACTAACGAAGCCGCAGGAACCAATTGTGAAACTGGTGGCGTTAAAATTGATTCGGGTATTGATACCAACGGAGATGGAACTCTTGATGAGTCTGAAATAACGGCAACTGCTTATGTTTGCAACGGTATTGATGGTAATGATAGCCTTACCAAAATCACTAATGAAGCCGCAGGGTCTAACTGCGAAAATGGCGGACTAAAAATTGATACTGGAGTTGATACTGATGCTAACGGCATTCTTGACGATACTGAAATTAGAGCCACAGCTTATACTTGTAATGGTGTAGATGGTAATATTAGTTTAGTAAATGTTACTGATGAACTCGCAGGAGAAAACTGTGAAAACGGTGGGGTTAAAATAGAATCTGGAGTTGATGATAATGCCAATGGCACCTTGGATGAGGAAGAAGTCAGCATTGAAAGGTTCATTTGTAATGGTGTTGATGGTGGATTTGATTTACAAGTAAGGCTTTTTCTTTTAAGCGGAAGTGTTGCTAGAGGTACTAATGGCCCTCCAACCCTAGGGGGAGAATTCCTTGATTTTGATAAACGCAATTATATTGGTGTAGATTCCATAATTTTTTCACCAAGACTAAAAGCAGATAGAGCAAATAACGCCGTGACTGTTGAATTATATGATGTTACTAATGATAGAGTTATTGATAATACGGCTCTCTCAACAAACAGTACTGATGTTATTCGTATGAAATCTCCTGATATTTTCGACGATTTACCAGAAGAAGAAATTGATTTAGCTGTTCAAATGTCATCGGAAAATTTCGTTTGTGATGTTTGTACTACTGGTTTAATTCAAGGCGAAACTTATTTAATTTTATATCGTAGTAATTAATAAAAAGTGAAATAGCTTTTAAATTTAAACCTTAGCTAGCAAGTAATTGCGTTAGGGATTGTAGTGGAAATCCTTTTTTGAGGCAAGAAAAAAAGATTGGGAACGGAGAGCCCGATCGAAGCGATCCCGCAAGGTTTTACTTGTGCTGAGCTTGCCGAAGTAAAAACCTTGTAGGTATGAGCGAAGGTAACGCCCTAATTAACGTGAGCTCGATGTATTACTATTTGATAATCAATTATTTAAAGGCATTTGTTGTTATTAGTATGTCATTCCGAATGAGGAACGAGGAGGAATCTCATCATTATGAGATATCTCGTCGCTCATCCTTCGCTCTGTCGATATGACAAAGCGCGGTTTTCAATATTTTAATAATAATTTATTTGTTGATATTTAAATCGAAGTCACGTTAATTAATATATTCCGTCTCCAAAAAATAATTGACCATAGCTTTAGCAATTCATTCGTTGATTTTATCTATCATGTCATTCCGAAACTGATGACCAATTAGATGAAATTTAGCCATAAAAAAACTCCCTCTGACCGAGGGAGCTTTATTTTTTGAATGCTTTTTTACTGCTTTTGGAAAACTTGAACAACAGTATCACCATCATCCATTACAGTTACTGAAAAAGTATTACCGCTGAAGGTAAATGGCGCCGTAAATTCGTCTTCATCCGGAGTTCCTATTTCAGATGTAATCTTATAAGAACCTCCGCCAACATTTTCCCATCTACCGTTGTCTATTCCATCTGAATCACAACCTCCAGAGCCATTGTCATCAAAAGATTCCGAAGTGAAGGTACCGTTTGAACTTACGATGATGGTTTCCATCTTTTGGCAGGCATCCAATACTACTAAATTTCCGTTAATAGAACCCGATATAAGCTTCCAAGTTCCAACAAGAGGATCGCTACCACCTGATGTGTCGCCACCGCCACCACCATCATCCTCACCACAAGAGGAAAAAGTCAACGCCAGTACACTAAAAATTAAGAATAGTTTTTTCATGATTTTTTGTTTAGATTTATTGTTGCTTAAATATAACGTTAAATTCTGAAGAAAAAAACGATTCAATATTATAAATAGCTACAAAACAGATAATTAATCAATAAAGTCCGTTTCCAAAAAGTAATTGACGATAGCCTCTTTCATCAAAACAGATTGCTCGCCCGCTTTTAAAAATGGTAAAGCCTCTAAAGGCTTATAATGGGGCCACCCATCGTCATCCACAAAATCTAACTCGTAGTAACCATAAGGCGACAACAACTTGCAGATGGCAATATGCATTAAATCGATTTTTTGATCCTTTTTAAAGGTTCTGTTCAGTTGTCCCAGCTCTTGAACGCCAATAAGGTAAATTATGGCATCTAAATCCAAGATATCCCCATCGGCAAATTGATTAGACAACTTATTTACTACCAATTCCCAACGTTCTTTTAATTTTTCGTCTCTGGACATACTTTCAGTTCAAAGTTCAAAGTTAGTAAACGTTTATCGACTTTTTTACGTTTTAAATAACAAGGTTAGAATTTGTCTATATTTACAAAAACGAAACAACCATGGCAGTTATCGATATTATCTTAGGCGCCCTGATTCTTTTCGGTGTAATACGAGGGTTTTCTAAAGGGCTTTTTGTAGAAGTGGCTTCTTTGGTAGCTTTGGTAGCCGGAGTTTACGGTGCTATTCACTTTAATTATTTTGCCTCTGATTTTTTAATGGAAAAGGTGTCGTGGGACGAAAAATACATCAATATTATGGCATTTGCGATTACCTTTATAGTAATTGTTATAGCCATTGCCATGGCTGGAAAGGCTTTGACAAAATTAGCCAACTTTGCGGCCTTGGGAATTTTAAACCGTCTACTTGGTGCTATTTTTGGAGGCCTGAAAATTGGGGTTATTTTGAGTGTTGTCCTAATGGTTTTTGCTAATTTAAACAACACGATTCCATTTGCAAGTGAAGATGATCTGGAAGATTCCGTATTATACGAACCTGTCAAATCCCTTGCGCCGATGCTGTTCCCAAATCTAATCAAGACTGACAAAACGGAAAATTCCGAAAAAACTCAAAGTGCATAAAAAAAGTCGCCAATGGGCGACTTTCCGTGTTTTATATCATTTCGACCTTTCCCGAAGACAGCATATAAACGCCTCCAACAATTTTAATCTCGCCGTCCAGCTCCATTTGCCTTAAAATAGCACTACGTTCACGAATGCGTTCTATGGTAAGCTTTACATTATTTTCGACCGTTTTAGCCACAAAAGTTTTGTTAGTGGAATCATGAGTACCATCTACCTCGTCTTCGCTTTGCTTTACTGCTGGTAGAATGTTATACAATAACGGGGTGATATTTCCTAACTCCACTCTATCACAAGCCGCTTTTACGGCACCACAGCTTTCGTGACCCAAAACCATTACCAACTTACTACCTGCCACTTTACAGGAATATTCCATACTCCCCAAAATATCGGTGTTTTCAAAATTCCCTGCCACACGGGCTACGAAAATATCGCCAATAGCCTGATCTAAAACGGTTTCAACAGGCACTCTAGAATCAATACACGATAGCACAACTGCCTTAGGGTACTGCCCGCTTACGGTTAGTGATACCAAGGCTGAATGGTCAATTTCCTGCATATCATTCTCTACAAATCTTTTATTGCCTTCCAGCAAGTCATTTAACACATCTGAGGGAGTTAAACTACTTTGAATGTCCTTTGTTATTGCTATATTTTTCATTGTTCTATTTTATCTTAATTAATATTCGTCTTTAACGTTGACTTTTATCCATACTATACAGCCCTTAAATGTATCAAATACATGCTTGTTTGGCACAAAATACAGAGTAATATCAAGATCAAGTTCCATCAGATACCTTGGTTACCAATTCAAAATCTAATCTATCTGGTAATTTTATCTAATTTGAAAAATTCAATATAACTTTCGGGATTATCGATAGTCCCTCGTTCCGAAATCAATTTGATATCAATATTTCGTTCTTTTGCCTTCACGGCAAAATCTTCAAGAATTTCTATGATGTCATTATCCAAATAACGTGTTTTAGTGACATCCAGTTCCAAAAATGAATCTGATGGCAATCGATCCAATTCCTTCAAAATAGCACCTTTATTAAAAAAGGTAACTTCCTCCGCCAGCGTCATTTTTATCTTACCGTCATCTACATCCTCGCCTTCCTTGTGCAGAAAATGGGAATTCTGAAAACTTTTTATCAAAATAACAATAATCCCTACACCCAGCCCGAGCCCAATGCCATACAATAAATCCACGAACACAATTCCAACAATAGTGACAATAAATGGAATAAACTGCTTCCAACCTAAATTATACATTTTTTTGAACAACATGGGCTTTGCCAATTTATAGCCTACAACCAATAAAATAGCTGCTAAAACGGAAAGTGGAATCATATTCAGCAAATCAGGAATCAATATAATAGATATCAAAAGAAAGAAACCATGGATAATGGCTGACATCTTGGATACACCTCCTGATTGAATATTAGCGGAACTCCGCACAATTACTTGTGTGATTGGCAGACCACCAATCATACCCGAAATAATATTACCAGTGCCCTGAGCCAAAAGTTCCCTATTAGTGGGTGTTACGTTTTTATGTGGGTCCAACTTATCGGTAGCCTCAACACAAAGTAGGGTTTCCAAACTTGCAACCAGAGCAATAGTAAATGCTACGACCCATACCTCACCAGTGGTGATGATATTAAAATTAGGAAAGCTAAATTGCGCTAAAAAAGAGGCAGCGTCTTCCGGAACCGGTACACTTACCAAATGAGAACTGTTAATAGCAAGCGTATCGTGTCCTTTTGTTAATATATAGAAAATAATACCTATGATTACTGCCACAAGCGGGCCTTGAACCAACTGAAATATTTTGGCCTTCTTGGTGAGGACCCTTTCCCATAAAATGAGAATTCCTAAACTAACTATTCCAATAACCGCTGAACCAGGTGTAATATAATTTAGGGTTTTGATCAGATCTGAAAATGTGTTTTCGCTATCGACTTGGAAAAATGCAAAATCCCCTGTGGGATCAGCATCGTAACCAAAAAAATGCGGAATTTGTTTTAAAATGATGATGACACCAATACCTGTTAGCATCCCTTTTATCACGGAAGACGGAAAATAATAGCCGATAATACCTGCCTTTAAAAATCCGAATATCAACTGAATCACACCACCCAATACTACAGCAACCAAAAAGTTTTGATAACCTCCTAACGTACCAATGGCGGTTAATACAATGGCTGCCAATCCGGCTGCCGGCCCACTTACTCCAATTTTGGAGCCACTTAGGCTACCTACTAGAATACCACCGACAATTCCAGCAATCAGGCCTGAAAACAAGGGCGCCCCACTAGCGAGGGCAATACCCAAACACAAGGGCAACGCCACAAAAAATACGACTATACTCGCTGGTAAATCATTCTTAAGAGTTTTAAACATTCTAAAATGAATTGTGCTTTCAAAATCTTTTTTAAAAGCTATTAGTTAAAATAATGTTGTCGGAGATATCAAGAAATCCGTAAAGCTAAATCTAAATTAAAGCGTGAAGCTTTCGGGAGGTGGGGAAATGATGTTTATGTAAGGCCTCCAATAGCGTTTTATAAAATACTGCGAATTGTTGTCTTTATCACCTAAATCAAAATCGTACTCCCCATTTAAAAAGGGATTCAACACCAATAGTTTATCAACATCCTTTTCTTGCCCTTTTTTTTCCTCTTCCTCACTGGCTGCATAAAACGCAGACACATCCGACGTTTCATCAATCATCATGATGACCGTAGGCGCGGTTAGGAACAAAAGGAATAGTGCCGAAAGCACAATGGCTGTTATACGATTTAGCATAGTTTGATTTGTGTTGGTAATTTCAAATATAAGATTTTCGAAGCAATGTGGGTTAATTCTTCGTTAACATTCTTATATCTTCGGTTGGAATCCACCCCGTTTTTCCGTCCGTTAGCTGTATCTGTTTCCAGTTGTTTACAGTATCCAAAATTTGAACCTTCGTGCCCTCGTGCAACCTAAAGGCTTCCTCACTACGATTATTGGGTTCTGTTTTTACCTTGGTTTCCTGAGCAAAAACAATAGCGGGGTTATCTTTTTTGTCTATTTCATATTTATAAAAGGCGAATGCCAATGCAATACACATAGCCAATAAACAGATATTACTTGCGATAAAGGTAATGCGCTTTTTCAAGGATGAATGCGAGAAGTAATAAATTAAGAATAAAATCACATAAAGGAATACCATGAGGACAGCCAAGATTGCCCAAGTATCAAACCTGAACGTATTCGTCAAATTTTTAATGAGTTTTGAAAACCCAACCTCTGGCACATTATCAATCGCATCAATGGTCATATTTTGAGCAAAACCTAAATTGTTTTTAATGCCCTCATCCTTTGGAGCCAATTGTAAGGCTTTTTCATAATAGAAAACACTGGGTGCTACATTATTCAATTTATAATGGGCATTGGCCAGATTAAAATACAATTCCGGTGAGTGGTGTTCCGTCTCAAGAATGGCCATGTATTTATCAATAGCTTCGGCATACTTACCTTCGTTATACAGCCTATTGGCATCCTCAAATAGTTGCAGGTTCTGTGCTCCTAAAACCCAGCAACTAAACAATATAAAACATATGCAAAAAACGTGTTTCATACCTATCTCGCCTGTTTATCGATTAATGAAATTGTTTTTGCCGCCTTATCGTAATCCTCTTGCATGGTAACGTTGGTGATGGGTGTGTATCGTGCCAGTTCGCAATTTTCAAAAATGGCAATAAAATCACCCACAACCTCAGTCTCAATCCCACGTTCATTCAGCAGATTTTGGATTCTTTCCTTGCTCAACTCACTGGTTTCAATACGAAGTTTGGCTTTCAAATAATTATGCAACGCCTTCTCCAATGCCTCATAAAATGCTTCCTTTTTACCCAATTGCTTTTTGGCGCCTTTAAGATACTTTCTGGCCAATTTATCAGCCTGGCGTATCCTATTTCCAATCACATCTGCATCCCTGTAAGCCTTTTTCCGTCTGATGACTATTGCCAACGGAATGGCTAAAAACGGCAATAAAAGTGCGCTCCAAAATATCCTAGACTTAAAAAAATAGGTGTTATGGACGGAAGTAAATTCCGTTTTTGTCTTGATAAATGCAAATTGATTGCTCGTATTCAAAACGGGTTGTTTGGTAGTATTAGTTCCTGAAGTATTCGATGTTGAATTAGAAGCTGTTGGCCCCTCTAAAACATCAATAATGATTTCATCCGAAGAGATGCGCTTATAGCTTTCCGTCTTTAAATCGAAATAGGAAAATGAAATACTTGGGATAGGATACTTTCCTTTATATTGGGGGACCACAGTATAACTATCGGAAATACTGCCCTGCATCCCTCTGGAGTTGGTGCTTACATTTTCACTATGCTCTGGTTCATATACCTCCAATGAGCTAGGAAGCGAAATCTTTGGCAGTTTAAACAACTTTAAATTGCCCTTGCCCCTTACCTCAACCTTGGCCTGCAAGGATTCAGTGGCATTCAATTCATTCTTTGTCGTGGACACCTTAAAGCTAAAATCGCCAACAGCACCTGTGAAATCAGCTGGTCTGCCTTTTTCGGGTAATGGTTTAACATCAATG
Organism: Hyunsoonleella rubra; assembly: GCF_042684665.1. Classification (NCBI taxonomy): domain Bacteria; kingdom Pseudomonadati; phylum Bacteroidota; class Flavobacteriia; order Flavobacteriales; family Flavobacteriaceae; genus Hyunsoonleella; species Hyunsoonleella rubra. The sequence continues at coordinate 67,266 of NZ_JBHULY010000011.1, forward strand.
GTTCTATTACCTGCGGATACTGTTTTGTTTACCCGGGTCATTAATCGGCTTCCAAAAATGTCACGCTTGTTGGTGGGCACTTGTACAGACACATCCAAACTGAGCGGTTCAATATTTAATTTCCCCGTTCGTTGTGGATACAACACTGTTTTTCTCAAAACTAAAAATCGATAATCTTCACCGTTATATGTGCCATTTTGAACGCGCTGTCCTTTGGTATCAATACTTTGGCTCCAAAAATCATCGTATCTCGGAATATCCATTTCTCGCCAATTGCTCACTCCGGTCCCTGGCGCCACGTATAGCTTATAAACCACCGTGATAGCTTCGTTTAAATAAGGATTAGCTTTTGAAACCTCAGCTACTAAGTGGATGCTTTCCGACGCTACATAATCGGGGTCATTCGGGTCTTTAGGTTTGTCAACTGCAGCCGTAATTTCAACTTTTACAGGCGTGGTTTTATAGGTTTCACCTTCAATAACAATGGTAGCTTGACCAATGGTGAACGTACCCCGTTTCTTTGGTGCTAAAAAATAAGTATACGTTTTTTTGTAGGTGTGTTTCCCATTCACCCATGAATTACTAACGGACTGACTTGGACCACCAACTACGGTAAAGCCGGAAAAACTCGGAGGGCTAAAATTGTCCCCATCCTTATTCATTTCAAAATTTATCTGGAGGCGTTCGTTGATGCCCAGTTTTTTCTTGCTGAGCTTCGCCACAAAGTCCACCTGTGCAACAACACCTTGGGCCAAAAGGATAAAAATTGATATGTAGAGTAACTTTATAAGTTTCATTTTTTCTTTTCTATACTAACGCTCATGGTACTTCGCGCTTCTAACCTCAGGCTTCTAATTTTCTACCAATCCTTTTCAGAATAGACACGTTGGCCTTTGGCTTCCTTCATTTTTTCCTCCTTTACTTTTTCCTGAACCTTTTTCTCTTGATTGTTCATGGCCTCTAAAAGACTTCTGATTTGTTGTGGCGATAATTGTTGCTGGCCACGCTTTCCTTGGCTGTCATCACCTTCATTATCAAAATTCCCGTCCTTCTTTCGCTCTTCATCCTCTTCTTTGTTTTTATCATTTTCATCGCCTTCAGACTTATCCTCTTTATCTTCTTCCGAATTTTTTTCATCATCATTCTTGCCGTCTTGGCCCTCTTTTTCACCTTTATCTTTGTTGGACTCGTCTTCGTTTTGATTCTCCTTGTTTTGCTCGTCCTCTTTTTTATCCTCGTTTTCTTGGTCCTCGTTTTCTTCGTTTTCTTTGTTTTGTTCTTGTTGGTTATCCTGATTCTGATCTTGCTTTTCGTTATTCTCCTGGTCCTGGTTTTTATCTTGCTTGTCGTCGTTTTTCTGTTCCTCGGCACATTTTTGAGCTAAGACCAAATTGTAACGGGTTTCATCATCCGTAGGGTTGTTTCTCAGCGCATTTTTGTAGGCTTCAACAGCGAGTTTGCACTGCTTATTCTTCATGAAGATATTTCCCATATTGTGAAATGCCTTATGTTTTTCACTTTTAGAAGTGGACAATTTTGCAGTTTGTTGGTGACGATATAAAGCCTCATCCAGATTACCATTATTGTAATAAGAATTCCCTAAATTATAATGCCCAGCGATGTTGTCGGATTGGTTTGAAAGCGCTTTTCTATAGGCCATTTCCGCCTCCACAAAATCTTCATCTACCAAATCATTGCCTTCATATACATAATTATTGGCCTTCTTTTGCGCCAATTGTAACTCCTTATCCTCTTGGGAATAAACGATATAGGATAAACACAATATGATAATAAAAATTAACCGTTTCATTTTACTAAAATTCATTATTCCGAAATTATAAAACCCTGTTTTTAATGGCGTTAAAAAAAATATAAAAATCCCAAAGCCACATTTCTACAAATTCTCATTGAACAAATTCAGTTTCTTTAGCCAAGCTGTTTTGCGCTCCAAAAGGAAAACATCCACAAATAAAAAGAAAATGGCAAAGCCCAAAAACCATTGGAACTGGTCTTTGAAATCCGAAAATTCCTTGGCCTCAAATTCAGTTTTATCCATTTTATTCAAAATCTCCCGGATGCTTTCAACCACCTTATCCGTGTTCTTTCCATTGATATACAACCCGTCAGCACTGGATGCGATACCTTCCAAATTTTCAGCATTCAAACGGGTAATCACCGTTTCGCCCTGAGCGTCTTTTTTATAGCTGACCACCACGCCGTTTCGTTTTATCGGAATAGGTTTACCCTTTTCCTCACCCACACCAATAGTGAAAATTTTAATGCCTTTTTGCTCACTGGCTTCCTCTGCCGAGCGAATGGCGGCATCCCCGAAATGGTCTTCACCGTCAGATACGATAATCAATACCCGATTCGTTTGCTCTTCGTTATCAAAGTATGTCTGGGCTAGTTCAATCGCGCCACCGATTGCGGTACCACTTGAAGGCAACATATCGGTATCCATATTGCCCAAAAACATTTTTGCTGAGGCGTAATCGGTTGTAATGGGCAACTGTGGATAGGCTCTTCCGGCATAGGCAATAATACCAACTCGGTCGCTGGCCAAATTATTGATAATTTGAGTAACAAGCTGTTTGCCCTTTTCCAAACGATTTGGGGCAATGTCCTCGGCCAGCATACTTTTCGATACGTCTACTGCAAAAACGATATCTACACCTTCACGTTTTACAGTTTCCAGTTTTGTTCCAATTTTTGGATTCACAAGAGCTATACTCAGGCACAAAAAAGCTAAACATAACACTGCGATCTTCAAAAATGACTTGAAAATCGAACGGTCTGGGCTTAATCTTTTAAGCAAGCCAGAGTCGGCAAACTTCTTCTGAGCTTTTCTTTTCCAAAGTTGAAGCAATAAAAAGAACAGCACAATTACCGGGATAATTCCCAGTGTCCAAAACCATATTTGCTCTTCTAATTGATACATTTACTGTTTATTTGTTTGCCGTGGAGTTGTTTAGTTGTTTTACCACGGATTCACTATCTTATCTTTATAAATACCTACAAGGTTTTTACTTTGGCAAGCTCAGCACAAGCAAAACCTTGCAGGAGGGTTTAAACAAAACTTCTGAAAATTGTAAATCGCAACAACAATTCCAAAAGCAGAAAAATACCGGCTAACCACACTAGCGGACGGAATTTTTCATCGTAATTATAAAATTTAAATTCCTCTATTTCTGTTTTTTCCAGTTTGTTAATTTCTGAATAAATTTCCTCCAGCTTTTTATTGTTGGTGGCCCTAAAATATTTTCCTCCCGTAGCCTCGGCAATTTCTTTTAAAAGGTCCTCATCAATTTCAACTTGAACCCGACCATATTGCAATCTCCCGGTTCGGCTATCAATTGCAATAGGCGACAGTGCCATCCCATTACTACCCAATCCAATAGTATAGGTTTTAATGCCGTACTCCACTGCCAATTCACTGGCCGTCCTAGGGTCGATAAAACCTGTGTTGTTCACCCCATCGGTCAATAAAATAATCACTTTACTTTTGGCCTTGCTGTCTTTAATACGGTTTACCGCCGTGGCCAACCCCATACCTATTGCCGTACCCCCCTCAATAATGGTGTTGTATTTTATATCGCTTAAAGAGCGTAACACGATTGACTTATCACTGGTAATCGGGGTTTTTGTATAGCTTTCACCAGCATATTCTACAAGACCGATTCTATCGTTAGGGCGACCCATAATGAATTCTGCTGCCACTTCTTTTAGTGCTTCCAGTCTGTTTGGTTTTAGATCCTTGGCAAGCATACTAGCAGACACGTCAATAGCCATCACAATGTCAATTCCTCTTGTGGTTTTGGTTTTGGTTGACACATCCACAGATTGAGGTCGCGCTATGGCCATTATTAACAGGGTCAAAGCTAAAAGTCTAAACACAAACAGTGAATGCTTCAGTTTAGGCAACCAGGAATTGGTAATCTTAAACCCTTTTAAACTTGAAATCTTTAGTTCGGCCGTTTGTTTTTTATGCTTGAAGACATACCATGCTATGGCTATTGGCAAAAGCAAAAGCAACCAAAACAATTCTTTATTTAAAAACTGAATACCTTCTAACATTTATTGCGCTTCATTTTGTACTTCAATAGAATTTAAAATGCGTTCTATCATCTGTTCAGCATAACTATCATCGGCCTTTCGCGTGAGCATCACTTGCTGAATAACGTTTTTAGCATTAAAAATTAGTATCACATAGTTACCCGACTCCTTTTCATCATTGATTAAAGATGGAAAACTACCTGAGCCATGAATTTTTAAACCCTTTCCTCCATTTGGGGTTTCAAACTCCTCTGTTTTAACCAAAATATTTTCAACACCTTGGGATTCCATCAATTTGATGGCCTGATCAGAAACCTGTTCCAAATCCACTTTGGCCTGTCCTTTAATTTTTGTGGTTGCCACAACAACGCTAAACTTATCCAGCAAACTTCCATAGGCGAACATGCTAATTTCCACTTGTTGTTTGACTTCTTCAGGAATTGGAGCAGGTGTTCGTTTAAGTACCTTTGGTGTTGTGACCGTAATGGGTGGCGCTCCATATTCGCTAGTAACCCATTCACCCTCCAAAAGTTCTTTGCTTTCATGACCAATGATAGTATCTTTTACAAAGTCGAAGCCATATTTTACCGAAAACCCAGTGATGGTCATCAACAACAGGAAAATACATATTCCCACGGTGAGCCATACTTTTTTACGCTTCTTTTTGCGCTCCTGCTCCTCACGATATGCTTCATCCAGTAATTTCTCTTCTTCTGAAGGCTCGGGCAGTATTTCTTTTACATGATCTATTTCCGCATCAATAGTGTTTCTGTCCATTTCGGCTAAGGCGATGTCCGGGGAGGACTTTGCAAATTTCACCAAATCGGCACGCTTTAGAATGCTTTCCAAATTTTTGATCGTTTCAGCACTTAAATCGATTTGATTGCCGTCCTTTAGCAACCTCAATCTGCTAATTAATTCATCCGTAGTACTTTCCAAGGCGTGGTCATAGACTTTTTCGTCTAGATACTTTCGGATGATTAAGGTCAATTCCGAATAGTAGTCCTTTAATTGTTCGTGTTCCAAATAATGGCTTTCGTCCAATTTTTGAAGTGCCATTTTTGCCCTGTCATAGGGTGGCAACAAAGCAATTTTTTCTTCTTCTGTCAGCGGTTTTTGTCGCCAAATAAACCACCAAAGAATGGCTGCTATAATCCCTACCGCCAAAAGACCAATTAACAGATATTTCCACCAATTGCCACCACTTTTCTTGACTTCAATAATGGGTTTGATGTCGTAAAGCTTCTGTTTTGTGGTATCAACTTCAATGGTATTGACTTCAACCATCAAGGAATCGGTGAAAACCGTTCTATTGTTAATTAGGACTTTCTGTTTTGGAATTATATAGGTTCCCGAATCAAATTGCGTAAGTCCGTATTTTTTAATCAGGTTGAATTTATCCTTGTTTTTGATGGTATCCACTGGGTAAGAATCCACCATTTCAACCGGCATAAAGGTTTGCCCTTCGGGGAATACGACCAGATTTGTAGTGTCGGTTTCTACTTCAATTTTATAGGTGATTTGCTCGCCTATTTTGATGGAATTTGTATCGATTGAAGAGGTTACTTGTGAAAATGAGACAAGAGAAAAAAGAGACAAGATACAAGAAAAAATGACCGAAGACGGAAGACCGAAGACGGAACTTTTAGTTTTCATAAATCGCAAATCGTAAATCATAAATCGTACTTCCCTTATCCTCTTCGTTTAAAATAACCTAACAACTTTTTTACATAGCTTTCGTCTACCCTGCAATTGATAACTCCGGCTCCGGAGCGCGAAAACGTTTCCTGATAGTACCTTACTTTATTTCTATAAAACTTTGCATAGTTGTTACGTACTGTTTTTGAACTCGTATTCACCAGCATCAGTTCCCCAGTTTCTCCATCCTGCATTTGCACTACTCCCAAATTTGGAATTTCTTCCTCTCGTTTATCATATACCCTGATTCCAGTAACGTCGTGTTTGTTGGATGCGATTTTCATAGTCTGCTCGTAGTCGTCAGCAATAAAATCGGAAAGCACAAAAACGATGGCCTTCTTCTTCATCACGTTTTGCATGAACTTAAGAGCTTCGGCCAAATTGGTTTGTTTGCTTTCAGGTTCAAATTCAATTAACTCCCTAATAATCCGTAATACGTGCGATCGTCCCTTCTTCGGCGGAATATAAAGCTCCACCTGGTCTGAAAATAAAATAAGTCCTATTTTATCATTGTTTTGTGTTGCCGAAAACGCCAATGTTGCGGCAATTTCGGTAACGACTTCATTCTTAAATTGTTCGCCCGTCCCAAATAATTCCGAACCCGAAATATCCACCATAAGCATCATGGTGAGTTCGCGCTCTTCTTCAAAAACTTTAACAAAAGGCTCGTTGTATCTGGCCGTAACGTTCCAGTCGATATTCCGCACATCATCTCCATAATGGTACTGCCTTACTTCACTAAAGGTCATACCACGCCCCTTGAAGGTAGAATGGTATTCCCCTCCAAAAATATGATCAGACAACCGTCGTGTCTTAATCTCTATTTTGCGTACTTTTTTTAGTAATTCTTTAGTATCCATTTGGAATGTTCAAGGTTTAGGGTTTATGGTTCAAGGTTAAAAAAACTTTGAACTTGAAACTTGGAACTTGGAACTGCTATGGAACTTCTATTTCGTTTACAATCTTGTTGATGATGTCTTCAGAGGTAATATTTTCGGCTTCAGCTTCATAAGTGATCCCAATTCTATGGCGAAGCACATCATGAACCACAGCGCGAACATCTTCTGGCACCACGTAACCTCTACGTTTGATAAAGGCATAACACTTGGCCGCAGTGGCTAAATTGATACTTCCACGCGGTGAAGCTCCAAATGAGATTAAAGGTTTCAAGCTGGTGAGCCTATATTTCTCAGGATATCGGGTAGCAAAAATGATATCCAAAATGTATTTTTCAATTTTTTCGTCCATGTAAACCTCACGCACTGCTTCTTGAGCAGTAAGAATCTGTTTCAGCGAAACCACTGGCTTCACTTTTTCAAAAGCGCCTTTTAAATTAGCTCGAACTATGAGCTGTTCCTCGTCCAGCTTTGGGTAATCAATTACCGTTTTCAACATAAAACGGTCTACCTGCGCTTCCGGTAATGGATAGGTTCCTTCCTGTTCTACAGGGTTTTGAGTAGCCATTACCAAAAACGGTTTGTCCAAAACAAAGGTCTCGTCCCCAATGGTCACTTGCTTTTCCTGCATGGCTTCAAGTAAGGCAGATTGCACTTTAGCTGGTGCCCTGTTAATCTCATCCGCCAAAACGAAATTCGCGAAAATGGGACCTTTCTTTATAGAAAAGTCATTTACCTTCATATTATAAATCAAGGTACCCGTAACATCGGCCGGCAATAAATCCGGAGTAAACTGGATCCGGCTAAAACTGCCGTCCACCGCCTGAGCCAAGGTGTTAATGGCTAAGGTTTTTGCCAGCCCTGGCACGCCCTCCAAAAGGATATGCCCCTGACCCAAAAGCCCAATAAGCAACCGCTCCACCATGTGCTTTTGGCCTACAATAACTTTATTCATCTCCAAGGTAAGTAAATCAACAAAAGCACTCTCCTTTTCAATTTTCTCGTTTATCGACTTAATATCAATTGTACTTGTTTCTTCCATCATCTTTAAGTTTTTATCGCCCGAATATAGCGCCCTATTTTGAGCATTGCAAATTGTTAAAATTTTTATTTTAATCCTGTTAAAGATTGGTTAAAAAAAATGGGGATGCGCCATGAGGACTGACTTTAACCAATAATTATGATAAGATTGTCTTAAAGGTGGTGTAATGGTGAATAACTATTGATTATTTCTTTCTTAAAGAAAACCGTTTTCATTGTCTTTTAGGTATTTTTAAAGGAAATATTCGGCATGAAAAAAACAGCATTAATAACCGGAGCCACAAGTGGCATTGGAGAGGCAACGGCCTATGAATTTGCTAAACAAGGCATTAGGCTGATTCTTTGTGGAAGGCGCTTACCTAGACTGGAAACTATAAAGGAAGCCCTAGCCCGTTTGACGGATGTGCATATTCTAAATTTTGATGTACGTGACAGACCCGAGGTTTTAAAGGCCATTGATGGTTTACCTGAAGATTTTAAGCAAATCGACATTTTAATTAATAATGCAGGCAATGCCCACGGGTTAGACCCTATTCATCAAGGTAATTTGGACGACTGGGACGCGATGATGGATATCAATGTGAAAGGCTTGCTGTATGTCAGCAAAGCGATTATCCCTCAAATGACTGCACGGAAATCTGGGCATATCATTAATATTGGTTCTTCGGCGGGAAAAGAAGTGTACCCAAAAGGCAATGTGTATTGTGGCAGTAAGCATGCGGTGTTGGCCATTACCGAGGGGATGCGAGTGGATTTAAATCCATTTGGGATAAAAGTGGGTGCGGTAAATCCGGGCTTAGTGGAAACCGAATTCTCAAAAGTGCGTTTTAAAGGAGGAGAGGAAGCTGATTCCGTTTATACAGGGTTTAAGGCTTTACAGGCTGAGGATGTTGCTGAGGTGATTTACTTCGCGGTGTCCAGACCGGCCCATGTGAATATTGCAGATGTGCTTATGTTTTGCACAGCCCAAGCGAACTCGGTAACGGTTAAAAAGGAAAACTAAATAAGATTCCCGCCTTCGCAGGAATAGGATTATGATCAACAAACGCCTTCTAATCAAACACCTTTTGGCTCACAATGACGAAAACAGCTTTTATGACAAAAAGCGCAAAATCGATATTGGGCAAAAGGAAGGGAAGGCCAAGTTTTTAAAGCACATTTGTGCGCTTTCCAACAGTAATCCTAAAAACAATTCTTATATCGTCATAGGGGTGGACGACGCAGACAACAACATCATAGGTGTAGATTTTTTTGACGACAGCAAAATTCAAAACCTGATTAATGCCTATTTGACCAATCCGCCCATTGTACAATATGAAAACATCCCTTTTCCGCATTTGCCCGATGATAAAGTAGTGGGGTTGGTAACCATAAGGCCCATTGGCAAATTGACCGCATTAAGGAAAAACATCTGGAAATACTACGGTGGCTCGGTGTTTTTTAGGGATGGGAGCATCAGTATGCCCAAGGTTTTTGAAAGCGATATCAAAGATGTGAATTCCAAAATTGTGGAGGCTATTGAAAAAAATGCCCAAAACAATATTGAACACACTTTGGACGGCGTCATTGATTTTATGGACAAACGAAAGGATTTCAATGCGCAATACAAGGTGTTTAAAGAATATTTTGTGGTGTGCTGGGCGGGGCAGAAAAAAACAGTAAAAAAGGAAGTATTTTATTCCAGGGTGGACATTGAACTCATCAACGAGCAGGTACGCCTATTTTTTTCAGCATTGGACGAAGTGGCCATCACCATTACCGATGACACCTTCGAAATTATCGAATACGTCAACCTAGGTTTTCAAAAAAGTTTTAAATATTATCCTTTGGAGGAAACCATCATTCATTTTCAGGACAATGCCCATTATAATATTGAAACCAAATTACTTTTTGAACCTCCACAATTCAATAAAAAAACACTACATCATATTTATAATAGCAATAATGCGCTCCTGGAAAAACTAAAAAAAGGACTGGCCCTAACGGAAAATGAAACTTTGGACCTAAAAAATCTGCCATCTGCCTATTTAATTTGTTATCTCAATCTTTTTCATGAGGCATTGGACAAATTGACCGAAGCCAAACCTTACTTAAAATCCTATAGCAAGGATATTTATGCCATTTACAAGGAAACGATACGCATCCTGAGGAAGGTGAAATACAATTAACATTTGTTAATAAATTTAACCATAAATTAACATTAAAATTTTTGGGTTTTACGGAAAAACCGTAGTTTCGCACCGCTATTAATCATTTTAATTAAACCTTGTGCTCCAAATCGAAAACAGAGTCAAGGTTTTTTTATTTTCCGCCATTAAGAAATATTCAATTTCTAAATATTTCCGGTTACAAATCTGAAGATAATCCATTTTAAATCTTAGGGTTTGATATTCATTGATAGATATTACCCATCAGGGTATTAGATTTTTTCAGTATTTTAGCATCTCACTAACTAGAAATTTTAAAAATTATGTTAAAAGAATTCAAAGAGTTTGCAATGAAGGGCAACCTTGTGGACATTGCAGTTGGTTTCGTTATGGGTGCTGCCTTTAAAGAAGTAGTATCCTCATTTACCGGAGGAATTGTATCGCCATTGATTGGTTTGATATTCGATTCGGACTTTAAGGCATTAAGATATAAATTAAAAGACGGTACATTAAACGACGCAGGTGAAATGGTAGGAGAAGTGTTTTTAGAATACGGTACATTTATTACCAACGTAATTGACTTTATTATTGTGGCATTTGTGATGTTCCTAGTAGTAAAAGGTGTTAACAAAATGAAGAAAGAAGAGGAGCCTGCTCCGGAACCGCCAGCAGGACCAACTCAAGAAGAACTATTAATGGAAATCAGAGATGCTTTAAAAAAATAACAAATTGTTAATTAAATAACAGACTGTTATATGTTGTTAAAAAGCCCACACTTCTCAGAAATGTGGGCTTTTTTTAATTTTATAATTGGAATTAATACTTAGTTTTGCACACGCAAATTATTTAAAAACGTAAAAATATACAGATGAAAGTAGCTGTAGTTGGTGCCACTGGAATGGTAGGCGAAGTGATGTTAAGAGTACTTGCAGAACGCAATTTTCCCGTTACAGAATTAATCCCGGTAGCGTCTGAGCGCTCGGTGGGCAAAACTATTTCTTATAACGGAAAGGATTATAGTGTAGTTGGCCTGGAAACAGCAGTTTCCATGCAACCAGATATTGCTTTATTCTCCGCTGGCGGAGGCACTTCCTTGGAGTGGGCGCCAAAATTTGCCGAGGTCGGCACCACTGTTGTCGACAATTCCTCAGCATGGCGTATGGATCCCACTAAAAAATTAGTAGTGCCTGAAATCAATGCAACTGAGCTGACCGAGGCGGATAAAATTATTGCCAACCCAAATTGCTCCACTATTCAATTGGTGATGGCCTTAAACCCATTGCACAAAAAATATAAAATGAAGCGTGTTGTAGTTTCAACCTATCAATCCGTTTCAGGTACTGGGGTTAAAGCGGTACGTCAGTTGGAAAATGAAATTGCAGGAGTGGAGGGTGAAATGGCCTATCCATACCCTATTGGACGCAATGCGTTACCACATTGTGATGTGTTTGAAGACAACGGTTATACCAAGGAAGAAATGAAATTGGCCAGAGAACCGCAAAAAATTATGAACGACAGAACATTCTCCGTATCAGCTACTGCGGTAAGAATCCCAACGGCAGGAGGACATTCGGAATCAGTAAATGTGGAATTCGAAAACGATTTTGATTTAGCTGAAGTACGTCAATTATTAAGTGCAACCCCTGGTGTTGTGGTGCAGGATGACACCGCCAATAATAGCTACCCAATGCCTATTTTTGCCCACAATAAAGATGAAGTTTTTGTGGGTCGCATCCGCAGGGATGAAACACAACCTAATACATTAAACATGTGGATTGTTGCCGATAATTTACGCAAAGGCGCAGCAACAAATACCATTCAAATTGCTGAATATCTAGTTGAAAATAATTTAGTGTAAATTAGATTTTAAGAGTGTTAATTTAAAACTCCTTCTAAAACCGGAAGGAGTTTTTGTTTTTATATGCTCCGTTCAATTTGATTAGCTTTTATTGCACCTGGTCGAAATCATTCGGTGCATTACCCCTCATAATCTTTCATTTTACTTATTTTTGAACCGATTAACGTTTTTGCCAAATTACTAATATCAATTAATAGACTTTTTTCGCATTGCGCAACATTTGATTTTAGCTTCTCCCGGTAAAACTATTGGGAATAAAAAAGACAAACCATGAGTCTAACTGCCCTAAAAGAATCCCTGAAAACCAAAAAGGTTAAGGCCATATTCACTGACTACTATGACACCCTTATTCATAGAACGGTACACCCGAACTACGCCTTAAGGCTTTGGGCCAAGTTTTTGATTAAAGAATGTGGTTTAACGGCTTCTATTGATGAAATTTATTTCTTTAGAACCTCTGCAAATAAGTACCTATCTGAAAAGTTTAAGACCGATGTGCTAGAGGTGCCATATGCCGTTCTTAAAGAAGAAATTTATCGTAGGTTAGTCAATCATAACGTATTACAAGGCTATTCAAAATCAGAGTTCTTCGAAGTTTTTGAAAAGGCCGATTTGAAGGCTGAAACCCAAGTGCAGTTTCTAAATGATGGTGTGGTTCAATTGTTGAAAGACTTCAAAGCCGATGGAGGCAGAGTGTATTTGGTTTCGGATTTTTATGGTTCAAAATCCCTATTTGAAAGCCTACTTTCCCATCACGGCATTTTAGAAATCTTTGATGGTATTTTTAGCTCGGCGGATATGGAGTTGAGCAAAGCAAATGGGTCTATTTTTGAACCGCTTTTAGTCAAACTTTCGCTTCAACCAGAGGAGGTAATGATGATTGGAGACAATAAAGTGAGTGATTTTGAAAATTCCCGAAAGCATGGACTCCATGCTTTTCAATTGCCTCATGGGAAACATTTAAGGCGCAACAAGCTCAACAATTTTGGTAATGATCATAAAGCTTTTAAAAATACAATCGAGGACATTCATTCCGAGTGTACCAAAAGCTCGGTAATGCCTTTTGTAGAATACATTATTTTCTATCATTTTTTTACGGAGCGTCTATATGAACAATGCAAGCGAAATAAAGTTAAAAACCTCTTTTTTCTGTCACGGGAAGGCATGTACTTGAAAAAGTTGTTCGATGCCTATCAGGCGCGTCATCAATTGGATAAGACATCTGCTATCAAAACACACTACCTCAAAATATCAAGACAGGCCTCTATGCAGATTAACCTTAAAGAACTGGAGAAAGAGGAGTTTAAATACCTAAAGGAAAAATACCCAGCCATGAGCTTGGAGGACTTTTTGTCCTTTTTTAGCTGTCCAGAATCCGCCAAAGCCACTATCGCCAAGGAATTGAGTGCAGACAGTTCTGCCATTTTGGAGGACTTTTTTAATTCGAAATTATTTCAAAGTTTACTGGCCAGCCCATCATTTAAAAGCTTTTATAAAAATCATAGAACTTCCAATAAAAAAGATTTTGAAGCCTATATGAATTCCTTTGGTACGGATTACAAAAAAGAGGGCATCCATTTGGTAGATATCGGCTGGGGTGGCACCATGCAGGAATCTATTTTTGGTTTTCTGAATGAAGACGTTCCCGTTACCGGCTACTATTTGGGTATCCGCGATATTTATAATTTACAGGAAGCAACGAAACGTTCAGGATTATTGTTTTCATTACTTCCCTATACGGATTACAACGACCATATATTGATGGCCAATACCCAATTCTATGAACAGTTTTCGGCTGCAAACCACGGCAGTGCTCTAGGTTATACCAGTGAAGAAAATGGTTTTGTTTTAGAAAAACACAACCCACAGGAAAAATGGCTGTACGACACCTATATTGAGCAACATCAACAACAGATGTTTGATATTCATTTAGAAATGCTAAAACGATTAAGTCCAATATGTTACAACCAAAACATGGTGCAAAAAGCATTGAGTGAATTGGCATTAAAAACTGGACTTTTTGTCAATTCCAGAAAATTAAAATTTGTTCAGGAACTTAACAGCGGATTCTTTCAAAATATTGGAACAAATAAGGTTGGCCTGGAGTACAAAAAAGAAAAAGGTACAGGAGTGTTGGGCTACCTAAAAACCTTTATAATGAAGCCGGAAGTGCTGTTTAGATATGTGGTAAAGCTAAAACCGGTACTCTATTCGAAAAACAAAGTTTTGGCATTTTTTACACCAGTTTACTTCATTTATCTTTATTATAAGTTCAATAAATTTGTGAGGTACTCGGTGTTGAGGCATTCATTTTTATTGAAATCCAATTATTTTAGAACAGATAAAACACAATAGTTTTTGAATTCCCAATTGCTCTATGCTTAAAGCGCAAAACATTTCTTTCAAGTATAAAACGCAATATGTCCTAAAGAATGTTTCATTTGAAGTGAAGCAAGGCGAGCACTTTTCCATTATTGGCGAAAGCGGTTCTGGGAAAAGTACCCTTTTGAAACTTTTGTATGGTACCTATGATTTGAATGAAGGTAAACTGTTTTGGAAAAAGCAACCTATTTTAGGTCCAAAATTTAACCTAATTATTGGTCCCGAATACATGAAACATGTAGCACAGGAGTTTGATTTAATGCCTTTTACAACCGTTTCTGAAAACATAGGTGAGTTTCTTTCCAATTTTTATCCAGAGGAAAAGCAAGAACGCATCAAAGAATTGCTGGAAGTTGTAGAACTAACTTCCGTGGCCAACGTGAAAGTAAAGGAGTTAAGTGGTGGGCAGAAACAACGGGTGGCATTGGCACGAGCGATGGCTAAACAACCAGAAATAGTTTTGCTTGATGAACCCTTTAGTCATATTGATAACTTTAAAAAACAATCTCTGCGCCGCAGTCTGTTCAAATATTTAAAGGATAAAAATATCACATGTATTGTAGCAACGCATGATAAAGACGATGTGCTTTCTTTTTCAGACCGAATGATTGTCTTGCACGACGCGCAAATTTTGGCCCAAGGAACTCCAAAAGACCTTTATGGGAGTCCTAATCATCAACTTGTTGCTTCTTTCTTTGGTGAATTCAACGAAATAAATGGGCAACTAGTTTATGCCAGCCAGCTTGAAATTGTTGAAAAATCCAAGCTGAAGGCATCGGTGGTGCAATCCTATTATAAAGGTTCTCATTATTTAATCGAGGTAATGTTAGACGGGAAATCGGTATTTTTTGAGCACCCTACAGCTATTACATCTAAAGAAAACATTTATTTAGGGGTTAAGGCAAATGCTTTATAATACCATTTGAACCTTAAACTCCTGCCCCCTAAAAGAAACCCTATCCCCTGTGGTTTTACCAATAAGTAACTTAGCTATAGGTGTATTGGGAGAAATAGCGTAAAAGGTTTGGGTTTCAACCATTAATTCCCCAGCACTTATCGAAATAAAATAATTATGGATTGAAGTATATACAACACTTCCGAGGCTAATAGTGTCGGAAGGATTATCTAGATTTATTTTGGAAAGGGTGTTTTTAGTTTTTTGAATTTCGGCCAGTTGTTGTCCAGCTTTTTCCCGTTCCAATTGCATCATGGCCCGACCTGTTTCGTGCTTATCTCCTGCCGAACTTTTAGTTTCAGATAATAATGCGTTTTGAATGTCTTCAATACTTTTCTGAACCGTTACTAAACGGTTTTCAATAAAGACTTCGCATTGCTGGTAGAGTTGTTTTTTTATGTCCATCTGTTCGTAAAAAGTAGATTCCTGCCTTCAGTTCGACCCCGCTCCCTGTGACACGCAAGAATGAAATAGTCAAACTAATTCGGCCAATTCCTTTCCCACCAAGCTTCCAATGGCAACGCCCATTCCTCCGAGACGCACCCCACAATATACATGGTTTGAAATCTGCTTCACTATGGGTTTCTTTTGACTACCAATTCCCATAATACCTGACCAGCGATGTTCGATTTCGAAATTGGTTTTAGGCAGAATCATTGTTTTTAAAAGGTGTTCCAATTGTTCTTGAATTAAATTGGTTTGTCCAAATTCAGTGGTGCTTTCACCTTTAAAATCAAGATTTCGGCCTCCACCAAATAATATTCTGTTATCTATATTTCGAAAGTAATAATAGCCTTTATCCAAATGAAATGTGCCTTTGATTTCAAGATCTTGGATGGGCTTAGTGATCAGTACTTGCGCCCTGGCAGGGTTGACGCTTTCATCTAGGAGTTGCGATGCAAAACCATTAGTAGCTATCAAAAGTTTGCCACAAGCGAATTCAAAATCATCGATGTAAAGTTTTACGGTATCGTTGACCTCCGAAAAGGCTCTAACTTCAGCATTGTTAAGTATCTTAACGCCCTTGGATTGCACTTTGTACAGCAGTGCCTCCATCATTTTGCCCGTATCGATTTGGGCCTCAAATGCATTGTATATGTATTGCGAGCCCACATTTTCGAAGCCGAATTTATTTTCAGCTACAGAAAACACCTCATCCTTAAAAACCGGAAGTAGCATTTTATTTGCACTATCTATTTGTGCCAAACAGTTTTCAAACAAATCTGCATGGGTGTCCAAAAAAAGTTCGTAGCCTCCATTTTGCTGATAGCCCAAGGCTTTATCACCTAAAGTATGGCGAAGTAATTGAAGGCCATCAACCCGCTTTTTTGCGATTTGAACCACTTCCTGCTCTGAGTGTGTTTTTAAGTCTTCTAGAATTTCGCTTAAACTACCAAAACAGGCGAAACCCGCATTTTTGGTACTTGCGCCTTGTGGTAACATCCCTTTTTCAAGAATTAGGATTTTAGATTTGGGATACCTTTGCTGCAATACCAAGGCACAATTTAGTCCGACAATGCCACTTCCAACGATACAGAAATCAACGTTAGAGAACCACGATTTTATTTCCCAATAGGATAGATGCATATTGCTAAGGTAGTATTTTCCTGATCGATTTTGTGGCTTTCAAATTTGACCAAATAGAAATAAAAAACTCCGAAAATTATTTCGGAGTCTCAGTAGTTTAATCTTCAGCTGGCTTTTGCATTTCGAAGTCTTCCATAAACTTCGTGGTGTAATTCCCGGCTACATAATCGGGATGATCCATCAATTGCCTATGGAATGGAATTGTGGTTTTTATACCTTCAATCACAAATTCATCAAGCGCACGCTTCATTTTACTAATAGCTTCCTCTCGGGTTTGTGCCGTAGTAATCAATTTTGCAATCATAGAATCGTAATTTGGCGGAATAGCGTAACCCGCGTATACGTGAGTATCTAATCGTATCCCATGCCCGCCCGGTGCATGCAAGGTTGTAATCATTCCTGGTGAAGGCCTAAAGTTATTAAAGGGATCCTCGGCATTGATTCTACATTCGATGGAATGCAAATTAGGGGTATAGTTTTTACCAGAAATCGGCACACCTGCAGCTACTAATATCTGCTCGCGAATCAAGTCGAAATCAATTACCTGCTCGGTAATTGGATGTTCCACTTGGATTCGAGTATTCATTTCCATGAAGTAGAAGTTCCTGTGTTTATCCACTAAAAATTCTACGGTTCCAGCACCTTCATATTTGATGTATTCGGCGGCCCTAACAGCGGCTTCACCCATTTTTTTACGAAGAGCGTCCGTCATAAATGGTGATGGCGTTTCTTCGGTCAATTTTTGATGGCGTCGTTGTACGGAACAATCTCTTTCAGAAAGATGGCAAGCTTTCCCTCGAGAATCACCAACTACTTGGATTTCAATATGTCTTGGTTCTTCAATGAGCTTTTCCATGTACATATCGTCATTCCCAAAAGCAGCTTTACTTTCCTGCCTAGCAGAATCCCAAGCATCTTTTAACTTGTCTTCGGACCAAACGCCACGCATCCCTTTTCCTCCTCCTCCGGCACTGGCCTTCAGCATTACGGGATAACCAGTTTCCTTGGCCAATTTTTTACACTCCTCAAAACTCTCAATAACACCATCACTTCCTGGAACGCAAGGCACCCCAGCCGCTTTCATTGTCGCTTTGGCATTGGCTTTATCCCCCATTCTATCGATCATTTCCGCAGAGGCACCAATAAATTTGATACCGTGCTCTTCGCATATTTTGGAAAATTTCGCATTTTCAGAAAGAAATCCGTAACCTGGATGTATGGCATCGGCATTGGTAATTTCAGCAGCAGAAATGACGTTAGCCATTTTTAAATAAGAATCCGTACTTGGCGGAGGGCCAATACACACAGCCTCATCGGCAAATTTTACGTGCAAACTTTCCGCATCAGCCGTGGAATAGACCGCAACAGTCTTTATCCCCATTTCTTTACAGGTTCTAATAACGCGCAAGGCTATTTCACCTCTATTGGCAATCAATATTTTTTTAAACATAACTTTTCTAATTAAAAATTTCAATTTCCAAGCTCCAAATTCCAAGAATTGGGTTTTGGGATTTGTGGATTGGAATTTTCAATGGTTATGATGGATCTACTAAAAATAGCGGTTGGTCAAATTCAACCGGAGAAGAATCGTCCACTAAAATCTTAACAACCTTTCCTGAAACTTCGGATTCTATTTCATTGAAAAGCTTCATGGCCTCAATGATACACAACACATCACCCTCGGCAATGGTCTGTCCTACCTCAACAAAAAGTGGTTTGTCCGGGGATGGCTTTCTATAGAATGTACCTATCATTGGGGATTTTATAGTGATGTACTTAGAGTCGTCATCTTTAGCCTCGGCTGCAGGCGCCTCTGCCGCAGATTTTGCTGGAGCCACTTCAGCTGGCGGCGCAACTGCCTGAGGGATTTGTGGTGCCGCAACAGGAGCATATTGAACTGTTGGCGCATCTTGATCCGAACTTGTTTTAATGGTGATTTTTACGTCTTCCATTTCCAATTTAACCTCGCTTGCTCCCGATTTGGCTACAAACCTGATTAAGTTTTGAATCTCTTTTAAATCCATAATTTAGCTATTAGTTTTAATGGTTAGTCTTTAAGAATTATAGGCCCATTTTAAATAGATGGCGCCCCAATTAAATCCGCCCCCAAAGGCGGCAAAGATCATATTATCGCCTTTTTTTAATTGCGATTCATAGTCATACAAAAGCAAAGGTAAGGTGGCTGATGTTGTATTTCCGTATTTGTGGATATTTACCATCACCTTTTCTTCCTCTAAATTTATCCGTTGCGCGGTGGCATCAATTATTCGCTTATTGGCCTGATGGGCCGCGAGCCAATTTACGGTATCCCGTGTGAGGTTATTGCGCTCTAAAATTTTTACAGTAGAATCCGCCATATTAAACACAGCATTTTTAAAAACCGTTCGCCCCTCTTGGAAAGCATACTGTCCTCCTTTTTCCATAGCTTCAGGGGTCAAAGGATGTGATGACCCGCCATAGGTAGCCTGTAAAAACTCCCTTCCAGTACCATCACTTCTCAAATATTCATCCTGAAGACCAAGGTTTTCTGTATTCGACTCAAAAAGCACGGCTCCTGCGCCATCACCGAAAATGATACACGTAGCTCTGTCTTTGTAATTAATGATGGAAGACATTTTATCGGCTCCAATTAAAAGTACGTTTTTGTAACGTCCAGACTCAATATAGGAAGCCGCCACAGACATGCCATATAAAAAACTAGAACATGCCGCGTCCATGTCAAACGAAAAGGCATTAACTGCACCGATTCCCGCGGCAGTGAAAGAGGCCGTTGAGGCCGCCTTCATATCTGGTGTTGCAGTAGCTACAATCACCAATTCTATATCCTTTGGGTCCAACCCCTTTTTATCGATGAGGTCTTTTGCGGCCTTTATAGCCAAGTAAGAAGTTCCTTTGCCTTCGTCTTTTAGAATCCGACGTTCCTTGATTCCAGTTCTTGTCGTAATCCATTCGTCATTGGTATCAACCATGTTTTCAAGCATTTGATTGGTCAATACATAGTCAGGAACATAGCCCCCGACCGCAGTTATCGCTGCTGAGATTTTACTCATACCGTGTAGTTAATTGAATAAAAAACGCCTAAAATGAACAGAAATCATCCAAATTTGATGTAAAATATGAAATTTTGGATAAATATATTCAAATTCGATCGATTTTTAACCCAGAAAAGCGCAAAACAAAAAAAACGCCCACAAGTGAGCGTTTAATTATGATGCATGCATATTACCTATGCCAAATTTTCTTCTTCTGAATTGTCGATAAGCACCTGCCCTCTGTAGTATAATTTACCTTCATGCCAGTGCGCTCTGTGGTATAAATGAGCCTCTCCCGTAGTTGGGCAAGTTGCAATAGTTGGCGCAGTTGCTTTATAGTGCGTTCTTCTTTTATCCCTTCTCGTTTTAGAGATTTTTCTTTTAGGATGTGCCATTTTATATGTTATTTATTGTCCGTTAATAATTTTTTCAAAGTATCCCATCTTGGGTCAGTTTCGTCAACTGTTTTTTCATTTTTTTCGCCAGGACTTAGTTCCTCTAATTTGTTCAGTATGTCTGATTTTAAAGTGCCGTCCTCAATTCCTGGATGAATCCGTTTTAAGGGTACGGCCAAAATAATCAACTCGTAAATGTATTGCTGAATATTCACTTCGTGTTCACCATGTGGAATAATGAGGATATCAATATTTTCATCATTGAAATCCTGGCCAAACTTTACCACCAAATCAAATTCATTTTCAATATCTTGATTATAAGGCTCATTGGTTAGATCACAATTCACATTTACAAAACCCGAAATCTTAAAATGTAACTCTAGCAATGTTGTTTTCTTATCCAATTCAACATTGACTTTAACAGTTACATCATTAAAATCATCATACTCAAAATAATCAAAGAACGTTTTGTCTATTCCGTACTCAAAGTCGTGTTTTCCAATCTTTAATCCCTTAAAAGGAATCGAATACGCTTTAATCGGCTTCATTACCACAACTTTTTGAGCCTGCAAATATAAAAATTTTTATTATAAGCCCAGACAGTTATTTTTATTTTTTTGCTCCTACTTTTCTTGGTGCTTTTTTTAATATGTTGGCTGTAAGTTTCTCAAAATCAAGTCTGTTTCTAAAAACATGTATCCCCATAAACAGCGCTTCTTTAAAAGACCCAGGGTCTGCCAAGCCCTTTCCAGCAATTTCGTAAGCCGTTCCATGGTCCGGAGAGGTTCTTATCCGTTTGAGCCCGGCCGTATAATTTACACCTTGACCAAAGGACAAGGTTTTAAACGGTATGAGCCCTTGATCGTGATAGGAAGCGATAATCGCATCAAAGTTTTTATAATTGTCGGAGCCAAAAAAACTATCCGCTGCATATGGGCCAAACACCAATTTGCCGTCTTCCTTTATTTTTTTCAGGGTAGGGCGCATTACGTCGTCGTCCTCGTTACCAATCACGCCATTGTCGCCCGTGTGCGGATTAATGCCAAGTACAGCAATTTTTGGCTTTCCGATACCAAAATCCTTTCGAAGTGTATCGTAAACTGTATTAATTTTCTGAGTAATCAATTCTGGGGATATGTGCGTTGATACATCCTTCACCGGAACATGGTCCGTCAACAAACCTACTTTCAAGGTATCGGTTACCATAAACATTAAACTTTGTCCGCCCAGCTCTTGCGCCAAATAGTCTGTATGGCCAGGAAAGGTAAATGCTTGGGATTGAATATTTTTCTTGTTGATCGGCGCAGTCAATAAAATATCAATGGTTTCGCTTTTTAAGGCTTTGGTGGCCGCTTCTAATGATTTGAAGGCAAACTCTCCTATTTTTTCATCCTCTTTTCCAAACTCAATGGAGACCCCTTCCTTCCAACAGTTAAAAACGTTTAATTTGTCATCAACCGCCTGCTCCATCTTATGAATGCTATTGAGGTTTACTGCAGAACCAAAGTGTTTCTTCAAGAAATCCATCACCTTAATGGAAGCAAAAACTACGGGCGTGCAGAACTCAAAAATCCTGGAATCCTCAAAAGTTTTTAGAATGATTTCACCTCCAATTCCGTTCAGATCACCAACAGAAATACCTACAACAATTTTTTCTTCTTTCATTATTAAGAATCCTAGCTTTTGTTCGTAATTTTGAATTTTGATGTGCAAATTTAACCAATTAAACACAGATTAAAATGTTTACTGGAATTATTGAATCCCTTGGAACGGTTACTGACTTAAAAAAGGAACTTGACAATCTACATATCTCTATCAAAAGCAATATTACGGATGAATTGAAAATCGACCAAAGTGTAGCACACAATGGGGTATGCCTTACAGTAGTAGATATAAATAATGATATTTATACTGTTACCGCCATAAAGGAAACCTTGGACAAGTCCAATCTGGGGAGTTTAAAATCAGGTGATAGGGTGAACCTTGAACGCGCCATGAAATTAGGCGATAGGCTTGATGGCCATATCGTTCAAGGGCATGTTGACCAAACGGCAACATGCACCAATGTAGAAAACGCCGACGGCAGTTGGGTTTTTACTTTTGAATATGACCCTTCATTGAACAATGTTACCATAGAAAAAGGCTCCATTACTGTCAATGGAACGAGTTTGACCGTCGTGAATTCAGGGGACAATAGTTTTAGTGTGGCCATAATTCCTTATACATACGAACATACCAACTTCAATACCTTCGAAATTGGCACTGCGGTTAATCTAGAATTTGATGTTTTGGGAAAATATGTGGCCAAGCTAATGGCAACGCGATAGCGTCTACTTTTTCAACATTTTTTTACCGCCGTAAAATAAAGCAACGAATATCCCAACAAGAACACCACCATCGATTGGGAAACCGGGTGGAGGGGGCGGTGCAGGTGGCGGAGGCCCTTGGGCTACGCATACAATGCTTATTAATACAAATAAGACTGAGGCAAATATTCTTTTATTTTGTATCATCATTGGGACGCAAATGTAACAAAAAAAGGGTCTTAGCAAAAGAAATATACTAAAAAAACATCCATAAAGCGTTAAATATTATCGATGAAATGCATATTTCTTAATTGAAATTGCTATTCTAGCAAACGTCAAAAACCATTAAAAAGTATAATCCTGGCTAAATTAATCCCTTTATTTTTACATGATTACAGCACAAATATAAAAAAGTTTAGACGACACGGGGGTTAAAGCCAATAAATTATTAACAAATGTAAAGTTAATAATTTGGAAGACCTTCTTTAGGGCTAAAACAAGTACTATATAAAGGCATAGTTATGCCAAAATTGAAGTAATAATTTCACTTATTCCGTTTAAATCCCCAGTTTGAATATAATAGTTGGAAGCATCCATTTTAGTTCTTCCGTTTAGAAGTGCGCTTTGCGGAAGAATCCGTTTTTTGGAAATAATTTCTTGAAGAAATATTGAGTGGGTCATAAACCCGGGGATGTCATAAAACCAATCTTCGGCTGAAATCAATCCAAATAGTTCGTTTTTTTCAACTTTATCCGAATAAAACAACCTGTTTTTTCTAAGGATATTTTTAATGTCCGGCTTTATTCTGATAAATACGAAAAAATCATATCGATAGGTGTTGCCGTTTTCTAAATTGGGAAGGTAATGCCCTTTGTGATTCCAATCTTTTTCTTCAAGCAACAACAAGTTGGAAAAAAAAGCGGCCGATTTTACATTGATATGCTTTCCATTCACCACAAAATCAGAATCGTCCCAAAGATTTTGTCCCATAATTCTAAAATCTACTGGGGAGCATTCCAAGCCACTTGACGTGAAAAACTGAAACAAAGCTATCTCAGCCAATTTTCCCTGAAAGGTATTTGAAAATTTCTCGCCATTGCGCCTGTTGGACTGACCGCCAGACCTGTGGTCTCGGTGAAACCCACTACCGAAACACATTTCATAAGCAAAATCAAAGGCCTTTTTTATGTCATTTTTATGGAGACGGTTGCCATTAAAAGGTCGCTTAGAATTGATGAAATACCCATTGGGGGCGTTGAATGATAATGGCCTCACGATTTAAAGCACTTTTACGATTTGCTTTGCAATCCTTTCCACCAATGGCATGGTGACCGAATTACCAGCTTGCATATACAGTTTGCTATTCGCAATGTTTGGCAAAACATAATTGTCCATCGGATAACCCTGAAACGCAAAGCATTCCTTTGGGGTCAATTTTCTAATACCAAAATCGTCTTTAATTAATGGCACATTGTGTCCGCCAGTACCCATATTGGCCGTTAAGGTTGGGCACACATTGCTTTTGTTTTCGCGCACATATACCCTTCGCCATTGATACATTGTATTCGGATTAGTCATGGTTTTCACCAATTCCGGATAATACTTGTGTTGTGGCGAATAGTAATATTTCTCGTCCTTTTTGTCGCTTTCCAAAAGGTCGTGAATGGTTTTGGTCAAAGGTACTTTCTCTGGAAAATTAAAGTCTTTATAATTTGTTACTTGTTTAGGGTCAAAAGCCACGACGAATATGCGCTCCCTGTTCTGCGGAATATTGGCATGCGTCATAGAATTTAGCACCTCATAGTACACCTGGTACCCAAGTTTTTTCTCCAAAATCTCTAAAATGACTTTGAAGGTTTTCCCTTTATCATGGGATACCAGATTTTTCACGTTTTCAAGAAATACCGCTTTTGGTTGGTGTTTTTCAATAATTTGCTCCACATCAAAAAACAAAGTACCTCGTGTATCAGAAAAGCCCTTTCTATAGCCCGCAATGGAGAAGGCTTGACAAGGAAAACCAGCGCAAAGAACATCAAATTTTTCAGGAATAAACTGCTTTATGGATTCATCAGTAATATCTCCAAAAGGAACCTCGCCAAAATTGTCTGCATAGGTAACCTTGGCCTCTTTGTTCCATTCACTTGTAAATACGCATTTACCCCCAACATTTTGCAATGCCAATCGAAAACCTCCAATACCGGCGAAAAGGTCAATGAATTTGAATTTTGGGGATTCCGGTGATGGGAAAGGAATGTTAATTTTAAAAGATTCGGTTTTAATCTCTTTCAGATTTTCTACTAATTGCATCCTGTATATTGCCAAAATTTACTCGAACAAGATAGGAAGTCTTTTAAAAAGTATTGGTTTTAAAATTGGATGGTTTTACATTTTTTTTGAACAGGATGCTGATAGATACGATTAAAAAAGCCTAAACTACATCAGTAATTTAGGCTTTTTAGTGGTCCCACCTGGGCTCGAACCAGGGACTTTCTGATTATGAGTCAGATACTCTAACCAACTGAGTTATAGGACCCATTGCAAGTAAACTGCAATCCTCTTAAATAAAGAGTGTGCAATATTACTATATATTTTAAAATCCTACAAGAGAATTTAGTTCAAAAGAACACTCTAAGGCACATCGTTCCTTAGTTTCCAAAAAATTGTCACTCCCGCGAATGTGGGAGCCTAATCTCTTGGCACAACTCAATCAACACCCCATTGGAGGACTTCGGGTGTAGGAACGCCACCAACTTGTTATCCGCCCCTTTTTTAGGGGTTTCATTCAATACTTTGAATCCCTCTTTGGTCAATCGTTTTATCTCTGCTTCAATATCATCCACATCGAATGCAATATGGTGGATGCCCTCACCTTTTTTTTCAATAAACTTGGCTATGGGGCTATCTTCTTTTGTGGCTTCCAGCAGTTCTATTTTGCTCTCGCCAACCTTAAAAAAGGAAGTACTCACCCCCTCACTGGCTACTTCCTCCACTTTATAATGTGGTTCGCCAAAAAGCTTTTCAAATAAGGCGTTTGAGTCTTTTAAGCTCTTTACCGCTATCCCGATATGTTCTATTTTGTTCATTCCCTGTTACTTTTAAAGAAAGATACAAAATATGCACTATTTTTGCACCAAAGGTGTATCAATATTTCTATGGAAGAAACGCAAAGACAAAAAAAAATAAGTTCGGTATTGCAACGCGATTTGGCCGATATTTTACAACGCTCGGCAACGGATGGTGGCATGCATGGGGTGATTATTTCGGTTTCAAAAGTAAAGGTGACCGTAGATTTGTCGGTGGCCAAAATATACCTGAGTATTTTTCCGAACGATAAAGGGAAGGAACTTGTTGAAGGTATCAGAAGCAATACACCGCTTATTCGGCATGAATTGGCGCAACGCACTAAGAATCAGTTAAGGCGCATGCCCCAACTGGAATTCTTCATTGACGATTCATTGGAATATATTGACCGCATCGAACAATCCTTAAAAGGCAAGGAAAACCCCATTGACAATCCCGATTTACTGGATAAAAGAAAAAAGTCTTAGTCGGTTTTAAAAAAAACCTTCAATAATTACGTTATAGTTTTTAATTATCTTTTTTATTAGACAATAGTATTGAATGTTCCGTTTTATATAGCCAAACGTTACCTGCGCTCCAAGAGCAGTAATAATGCTATTAATTTTATCACCATCATCGCGCTTATCGGCGTGGTTTTAGGCGCCGCATCCTTGTTTGTGGTGCTGTCCGGTTTTGCTGGTTTAAAGGATTTTACCTTGCAATTTTCCACTATCGTTGATCCCGATTTAAAGGCTGAAACGGTGGTTGGGAAGTCTTTCGTTTTAAGCCCATTCCAACGAAAAGCACTTGATTCTATTGATGGCATAGCCCTCTATTCCGAAGTGATTGAAGAACGGGTTATCGTACTGTCCGATGGCAAAAATTACCTGGCCAGCATCAAAGGTGTTGATGGGAACTATAACAAAGTAAGCGCCATAGACTCCGTAATTAGTTATGGCAATTGGCTCGAACAAAAAACCAACCAAATTGTGGCTGGTTGGGGGGTGTCTCAAAACCTGTCTTTCGGAGTGTTGGACTACGGAAAAGCTGTTAACCTTTATGTGCCCAAACCAGGAACAGGTCAGATCCAATCGATCAAAAATGCTTTTAACTCCGTTCGGGCTATAAATGTAGGTATATTTGATATTAATGAAGAGCTGAACGATACCTATGTATATACTTCCATCAGTTTGGCAAGGCGGTTGTTAAGTTATCAACCGAATCAAATATCGGCCATTGAATTCAAGCTTAAACCTAATGCTGATGAAGCCCATATAAAATCGCAAATCCAATCTATTTTAGGGAATAACGTAGCGCTAAAAAACCGTGTCCAACTTAATGATGCGCTCTATAAAATGCTCAACAGCGAAAACCTGTTGATTTACCTACTGCTCACACTGGTATCGGCACTGTTGATATTCAACGTTATCGGCTCCATCATCATGATGATACTGGAAAAAAAGCCATCGCTCAGCACGCTTTTCAACTTGGGCGTACCCCTTAAAAACATGCGCAAAATCTTCTTCCTTCAAGGATCGGCCATTACGCTTATCGGTTGTGTGGTTGGTTTGTGTTTAGGGTTTTTAGTAGTGTTGCTTCAACAAACTTTTGGGCTTGTGCCCATCACGCCAACATTGGCCTATCCCGTTAGTATTAAACTGGAAAACTTTGTCATCGTATTCCTTACCATTTCGATTTTGGGCATTTTATCTTCTAAAATAAGTGCTACGAAAATTACTGAGAAGTTGGTTACTGGGTATTGATGTTTTGGGCGAGTTGCCATTTCCAAAAAAAATGGCAACCGAGCTTTCGGTAACTGCTTTCTCCCAAGAGGGAATTCAACAAACCCCAGCTGAACGCAGTCTAAGCATGCCTCAATCCCTATCGCGGGTTATATTTGCAAAGGTTTTTTCTTAATCAACGCCTAGTTTATTTGCTAATACGTTTGTAATAGCATCTTTATGCACGGTAATACTGATAGCTTTCAAACGCATGTAGCTTCGGCTAAAATATATATAACCCCCATTGGCATTTCTATTAACATCTGTACCCCAACTGTTTTTTACCTTGTAATATTTAGTCCCATTTTCGTCTTTTAAAATGCCCGTAATGTGCATTAAATGATCGTCGGTAGTGGTGAAGTTTTCAAATTCGTCCTGACGGTATTGTTGCGTAATTTGTTTTTCAGGATAAATGGCCTCTAAGGCTTTTTCGTTGTTTTCTGTTGATGCTGGAATTATTGCCACACCGCTTTTGGAGGAAAATGTTGGTTCGCTCACATCGCAGTCTAACTCTACTGTAAATCCATTTTCCAGAGCATTATCAATAGTTTGTATCATCTCGTCCAAATTCACATTATAAAAACTGCCATAGCTCCAATTATCTGGAATATTTAAAATAAATTTTGAATAAAATGGCGCATGCGTAAAGGACGTGATGCTTACATAATCTGACGGATTAATTTTTGTCATTTCTAAAAACGACTGCGGTGTATAGGTTTTGCCGTCATACTCAAATGTCTTTGGGTTTTCGCCAATATATGTCGACAGCACAGCTTCTATGGCTGGTTTCCATTTTTTGCTTAATTTTTTTCCAGGATTATCCACATAGGTTTCTACCATTCCGCTTAAAACTGCCACTAATTCAGCATGGTTATGATAGGTTTCGCCTCCAAATAAACCACTAAATGCAGTATTCGGCACCAAGCCGTATTCTGCTACAGAATTAAGGACATCATGCGCTAAACCACCTTCACTAAATTGCGCTTTGCCTTGGCGCATCACAAAATTATCTGCCTTTTTGGGATAGGTATTGCGTACCGTGTACATTTCAGATAAGTCAATTTGCTGTCCTATAAGTCTAATAATTTCTGATTCTAAAAACGACGTGCTTGAAAAGCTCCAACATGTCCCAGTGCGACCTTGACTAATGACAGGCGTTGCTTCTAAATCAATAACTTCGGTAAACTGATAGGGCTCTTGTGCTTTAAGACCTGTAAATGAAAGTGAAACTGTGAGTAGCGAAAAAATGAATTTAAACATAGCGAGTAATACTTTTAGATAAATAGTATGCTAAGGTATAGAAATGATTCTGCTTAATACAACGACCAATATTGATTATTTTTTACGATCAATATGCCCCAAATCCTTGTCAGGTGCAATCACATCCCGAACAAGGCGTTTCAATTCGGTTATTTCCGGAAAGCCGTTCATCGCCTTTCGTGACCAAACTTGTGCCTCATTAGCATAAACTTCAAAAACACCTCCAGAGCCAGGAACCAAGGTCAATTCATCGATTTCATCAGCAAAAGTAGTTAACAGTTCTTGGGACATCCAAGTGGCGCGTAACAGCCATCGGCATTGGGTGCAGTAGATAATTTTGATTGTATTTTTCATTA
The DNA here is from genome assembly GCF_042684665.1 of Hyunsoonleella rubra. Lineage (NCBI taxonomy): Bacteria > Pseudomonadati > Bacteroidota > Flavobacteriia > Flavobacteriales > Flavobacteriaceae > Hyunsoonleella > Hyunsoonleella rubra. Next base: position 96,073 of record NZ_JBHULY010000011.1, read on the forward strand.
ATCAATCTGGGTTTTAAAAACTATGCTAAAGGAACAAAAAAATTACACGGTGTTGTCATTCCTGCGAAGGCAGGAATCTAAAATCGTTACTAAAAGAGGTGGATTCCTGCCTTCGCAGGAATGACAGAACGTTTTTCAGGTGGTTCTTAGCTCGTAAACTCATATCCCGCAAATCGCTCCAAAACCTCATCAAAAGTCGCAAAAACATCCTCGGAATGATCGCTGGTCACCATTTTCATGCGGTAGTCCTTAAAATGCGGAATGCCTTTAAAGTAGTTGGTATAATGACGACGGGTTTCAAAAACCCCAAGCTTTTCGCCTTTCCAATCAATGGACATTTGCAAATGGCGACGGGCAGCTTCCACACGTTCCTCTAAAGATATCGGAGGCAAATGCTTACCTGTTTTAAAATAATGTTTCACCTGTTTAAAAAACCAAGGGTTTCCTATACTGGCACGACCAATCATGGCACCGTCCAAGCCATAGCTGTCGCGCATTTCAACAGCACGCTCAGGGGTATCTACATCCCCGTTTCCAAATACGGGAATATGCATTCGTGGATTGTTTTTTACCGCCGCAATGGGTTTCCAATCGGCATGGCCCTTGTACATCTGCGCCCGTGTACGCCCATGTATAGCGATTGCCTTGCAACCCACATCCTGCAAGCGTTCGGCAACCTCAACAATTTTTATAGAATCGTGATCCCATCCCAAACGGGTTTTTACCGTGATTGGTAAGTTGGTACGCTTTACCATTTCGGCAGTAAGCTTCTCCATCAAACAGATGTCCTTTAAAATGCCGGCTCCAGCGCCCTTGCTAACCACCTTTTTCACTGGGCAACCAAAGTTGATATCAATAATATCCGGGTTGGATTTTTCAACGATATCAATCGTTTGGAGCATACTGCCCAAATTAGCCCCAAAGATTTGGATACCCACAGGACGCTCCTTTTCGTAAATATCCAGTTTCATCACGCTCTTGGCTGCATTTCGTATCAATCCTTCACTGGACACAAATTCGGTATAGACCACATCTGCCCCCTGCTCCTTGCACAAGGCTCGGAACGGCGGGTCGCTGACGTCCTCCATCGGTGCTAAAAGCAACGGGAAATCAGGCAGTTCTATGTTGTCTATTTTGACCACGTGTATAAATTTTGCGCAAAAATAAAAGAATTTCCTGAAACCAACTACCTCCACAGCAAGCCACAGGGGTGTTTCGCTCGTTTCATTTTTACGAAAGGGTTCTCTTACTGTTTTACCACACGTTTCATGAGTGAGGTTTGGTCCTGAAAATTCACCCTCACCAAATAAACGCCCGAGGACATATTGCTCATATCTATTTGTGTTTGCTGGCCTCTAGACAGCAATACTGACTTTGTATCGAAAAGCTCCACTGAGACTATATCTTCTCCATTTATGTACAGAACATCAACTACTGGGTTTGGAAGAATTTTGATGCTTTCGTTGTTTTCAAAATTGGAATTACCAAGCGCGCCCTCATCTATTGAAAACGCCATTAGCTTGGCATCATCAGAAAAGGTAATTCCCAAACGAGTGACGGAAAAAGATTCCGAAGTCATTAAATAGCGGTTTGCGCTAACGGAAGCAATACCCTCAATTTGTTCCTGCCCAACATCCAAAGCTGATTTTGTATTGGTTCCTGAAAACACATCGTTCCCGTTAAAACTCTCACTTGTCCAAATAAAAGGCACCAAAAGACTGGAATAGCCCACCAAATACAATTTCCCCGAAGCATCATTAAAAAACCCACCCGTAATGAGGCCATCACTTTCCAAAGTGGAATTTAACCGATTTACGGCAAATGTCCCCGGCGTTTTTGGAATAAGATAGCTTTTCGTAATGTTATTAACCCAATCTTTTGTGAACAGTATTAAATGCGTATCACTGTAAGATACTAAAGCCTCCGCATCCCATTCGGTATTATTTAAATTTGGCGTAAAATCGGATTGATCGGCATAACTGAAGCCAATCGTTTCCGCGTTAATATTGGTAGAATTGAGATAATCTACTTTACTGATTTTATAAACCTTTAAGTCGGTTCGGTCACCACTATTGTTGCCAATATCGCCAATAAAAATCGATGTATCGTCCTGCGTCAAAGCTTCCCAATCGAAATTCGTGGCGTTGGAGATAGTCACGGTTCTTGTGATATTTCCAGACAGGGTGTCCAATTCGTAAAGCTTGTTTTCCCCTCCCGAATCTGTAATCGTAATCAATTTATCATTAAAAAAGATGGCTCCCGAAGACTCCGTCAAAGTACTGGGCAAATTGAATTTCTGAGACACCTCGATGGTTTGCCCGAATATGGGATTCAGTCCGCAAACAACAATAACAACCAACACAAAAAGCCTCATACCTAAGGGATATACTGCAAAAGTAGCACAAAACAGGTATATTTAGAAAATTTTACGATTTGGACATCCCCTTTGAGCCCCAACTTTTTGGCTACGCCATTAATGTACATTTGGTACTGGAATATCTGGCCTTTTTTGTGGCATTTAGGTACTACGTAGTATTAAGGCGAAAAAGTAGCGACCGTATTTCCTCAAATAACCGACTGTCCATCATCCTTGGGGCTGCTTTGGGCGCCTTAATCGGGTCGCGTGTGGTTGGGTTTTTAGAAAATCCTGTTCTTACGATTTCACAAGAAAACTTGATTCAATTATTAAACACCAAAACCATTATGGGCGGTTTGTTCGGTGGGCTTTTGGGTGTGGAACTGATGAAAAAATATATTGGCGAAACCCAATCCTCAGGGGATTTATTTACGTTCCCAATTATTTTGGGCATTTTTATTGGAAGGATTGGTTGCTTTTTATCCGGTACCAATGAATTTACCTTTGGCAAGGAAACTTCATTTTTTGCGGGAATGGATTTGGGGGATGGCCTTTTGAGACACCCTACTTCGCTTTATGAAATGGTGTTTTTGGTGCTATTGTTTTATGGTTTGAAACAATTACAAAACAAAGCAACTTTAAAAAACGGCGACCTCTTTAAATGGTTTATGATACTTTACTTTGGGTTTCGGTTTTTCATTGAATTTTTAAAACCGAATGTGTTTTATGTTTTTGGATTGAGTACGATTCAAATATTGTGTTTAGTTTGTTTACTTTACTACGGGAATACGATAGTTAAGGTAATTAAAATTAGATGGTTTTGTAATAAAAATGTTTTTAAATGAAATTCCTTTATAAAACAATAATCTTATCGTGTTTATTTTTTTCCATAACCTCTTATGCTCAAATAAAAGGGAAGTGTGTAGATATCTTTGGAAAAGGAATCGCGTATGTTAATATCTCTGTTAAAGGAAAATCTATTGGTACTGTGAGCAATCAAAAAGGAGATTTTTATTTAAATCATTCTTCTATCAACCAAAATGATTCTTTAATTTTTTCACACTTAAATTTTAACAAAAAAACAGTTGCAATTCCTTTAAGTGTTAAAGAAATTGAACTCACGCCTAAAGTAGAAACTTTAGAAGAAATTGTTATTTCTCATAAAAAAAGAAAATTAAAAATTGTTGGGACTAAAATAGTAAGTAGAGGAGATTCTAAACTCTTTACCCGTTCTAACAATCTGGGGTATGAGTCTGGGAAGATAATTAAAGTAAAAAAGAATAAAATTTACGATATAAAAAATGTTCAATTTACTATTGAAGAATTTGGATTTAAGTCTGCAACTTTTAGAATCAATTTTTATAATATCAGAGATGATATTATTGATTTAGAAAAAATAAATAGAACTGACTTTATCTATAAAATCATTGATAATGGAATCGTTAACATTGATTTATCAAAACAACATCTATCGTTCCGTAATAAATTTTTAGTTTCGATTGAATGGATTGATTTTGAAAACGATGATGATATAGAAGAAGGATGGAAAAGAATTGATATTCCCTTAGCTAATGATGCTGGTCCTATCTGCTCTAGAAAGAATGTAAATGAAAAATGGCGTATAAAAAGAATCGGTAATAATCTTGGATTGGGAATACACTTAGAGGTTGAACAATATTCTCAATAAAAACTAATGCAATAGAAAAAACTATTGAATTCTCAAAAATTAACTTAACAAACTCAAACTATACTAAAAATAATTTTCAATGAAATTACTTAATAAATCAATAATCTTATTTTGTTTATTTTTTTCTATAACCTCTTATGCTCAAATAAAAGGAAAGTGTGTAGATACATTAGGTATAGGAATCGCTTACGTTAATATTTCTATTAAAGGAAAATCTATTGGTACTGTAAGCAATCAAAAAGGGGACTTTTTTTTAGAACATTCTTCTATAAAAGAAAATGATTCTTTAATCTTTTCACACTTGAATTTTAACAAAAAAATCGTTTCAATTCCTCTAAGTACTCAGAAAATTGAACTCACACCTAAAGTAGAAACTTTAGAAGAAATTGTTGTTTCAAATAAAAAAAGAAAATTAAAAATTGTTGGGACCAAAATAGAAGATAGAGGAGATGTTGCTTTTGCGTTTACTCGTAAAAGTCCCATGGGTGTTGAGGCCGGAAAAATAATTAAAGTAAGAAAGAATAAAGTTTACGATATAAAGAATATGCAATTTACAATTATAGAATTTGGATTTAAGTCTGCAACTTTTAGAATCAATTTTTATAATGTTATAGATGGTGTTGTTGATTTAGAAAAAACAAATAAAACCGATTTAATCTATAAAATTATTGATGATGGAATCGTTAAAATTGATTTATCAAAACAAGATCTATCGTTCAGTAATAATTTTTTAGTTTCAATTGAATGGATTGATCTTGAAATCGATGATACTATAGAAAAAAAATGGAGAAGAATTTTTATTCCTATGGCTAATGATACTGGCCCTATGTGTGGTAGACCTACTGCACATCAAAAATGGAAAATAGGAGGATCTCGCAATAATAAGGGGTTGGGAATACATTTAGAGGTTGAACAATATTCTCAATAAAAACTAATAGCTATAGTAAAAAACTATTGAATACTCAATATCTTAACGCAACAAACACAAACTATAATAAAAATGTTTTTAAATGAAATTCCTTTATAAATCAATAATCTTATCGTGTTTATTTTTTTCTACAGCCTCTTATGCTCAAATAAAAGGGAAGTGTGTAGATACATCGGGAAAAGGAATCGCTTACGTTAATATTTCTATTAAAGGAAAATCTATTGGTACTGTAAGCAATCAAAAAGGGGACTTTTTTTTAGAACATTCTTCAACAAAAGAAAATGATTCTTTAATCTTTTCACACTTAAATTTTAACAAAAAAATCGTTTCAATTCCTCTAAGTACTCAGAAAATTGAACTCACCCCTAAAGTAGAAACTTTAGAAGAAATTGTTATTTCTCATAAAAAAAGAAAACTAAAAATTGTTGGGACTAAAATAGAATTTGGAGGAGATATTGATCTATCAATTCGTCCTCAAGATTTGGGGTATGAGTTTGGGAAGATAATTCAGGTAAAAAAGAATAAAATTTACGATATAAAGAATGTTCAATTTACTATTAAACGATTTGGATTTAAGTCTGCAACTTTTAGAATTAATTTTTATAATATTATAGATGGTATTGTTGATTTAGAAAAAATAAATAGAACTGACTTTATCTATAAAATAATTGGTCAAGGAAGCGTTAAAATTGATTTATCAAAACAACAGCTATCGTTCAGCAATAATTTTTTAGTTGCAATAGAATGGATTGATTTTGAAAACGATGATGATATAGAAGAAGAATGGAAAAGAATTCATATTCCCTTAGCCTTTTATACTGGTCCTTCATGCAATAGAGCTAATGTACATGAAAAATGGCGTATAAAAAGACACCGTAATGATACAGGATTGGGAATACATTTAGAGGTTACACAATATTCTAAATAAAAACTACTGGAAATAGTAAAACATACATTAAAATCTAATGGCTAAATCACAAATAATCATATCGTTTTTTTTACTTTTTGTTTTTAAATTGACTGCTCAAATAAATTTAAGAGGAACTGTTTATTTTGACAATAAACCAAAGAGCGATGTAACTGTATATCTCAATAATACTACAATAGGAGCTATTACAGATAACAACGGTGAATTTAATTTAGAGGTAAACAATGGGGTTTATGAATTAATAATTTCACATATAGGTTTCAAGACTATGAAGTATAATTTTGATACCTCCAATTACACAAAACCACTCGTTTTTTCACTTTTAGAAGAAGAAGTTGTATTGGATGAAGTTGTTATAAAAGAGAAAAAAAACAATGATGAATGGGAACATAATTTTTCCGTTTTCTTTCGTGAATTTATGGGTACTACTAAGTTTTCGAAATCTTGCACTATACAAAATCCAGATGTTTTGTTTTTTGAATTTGATTCAGAAAATAATATTTTAAGAGCAGAAGCTATAGAGCCATTGCAAATAAGAAATGAAGCTCTAGGCTATGATATTTTCTGCGATTTGAAATACTTCTCAGTAGAAAAAAATAACTTTAAATATTTGGGATATTCTTATTTTTTAGAATTAAAAGGGAGTAAAAATAAGCAGAAGAAATGGCGAAAAAACAGGTTAAAGGCCTATAATGGTTCGCCAATACACTTTTACAAAAGTATTTTGAAAAATTCATCTAAGGAAGAAGGTTTTGTTATAGATGCGTTTGTAAGAAAGAAAAATAAAGATAAACCTAGTGAAGAGGAATTATTAAAAGCTAGAAAGGAATTATCTAAATCCAATGTAATACTTAATTTTTCAAGAAAACATATTGACTATTTATACAAATCCGATATAGCCTCTTCAGAAATCATTCATAAAGAGAATAATAAAACGTACCTAAAATTTGATAATAATTTAAGAATTACATATCTCAAAGAAAAGCAAGAAAAAGGTTATGTTTTAAGATACAAATCTAATCCACCTATTGTGGCGTTACCACAAGTATCGAACATAATTCCATTAACAGAAAAAATCATAATTTCCCCACAAGGAATTTTAGCCAATCCGCTAAATAATGTGTTATATGAAGAATACTGGGCTTATGAAAGATCTGCACATGCTTTACCTCTTGATTATGAACCAAATTATGGGAATTAAAAAACCTTATAGGTATGAGCGAAGAGTAACCTACCTGCAAGCAGGCAGACGCCCAAATAAAAATTAAACTATGCCAACAAGAAAATATACCTATTACGATTTTACCCTGAGCCTTTGCCCGGAATGTTTGCAACGGGTGGATGCGAAAATTGTGTTTGAAAACGGGAAGGTGTACATGCTGAAACGTTGCGATGTGCACGGCAATTCTAAGGTGCTGATTGCGGACGATATCGAGTATTACAAAAATATTAGAAACTACAATAAGCCGAGCGAAACGCCGCATACGTTTAACACGAAAACGCACTATGGGTGCCCGTACGACTGCGGGTTGTGCCCGGACCACGAACAGCATTCGTGCCTTACGGTGGTGGAGGTGACGGACCGTTGTAATTTAACCTGTCCAACCTGCTATGCGGGGTCGTCGCCCACATACGGGAGACACCGCAGTTTGGAGGAAGTCAAGGCTATGTTGGATGCTGTAGTCCGAAACGAAAAGGAACCGGATGTGGTACAAATTTCGGGTGGGGAGCCGACCATTCATCCGGAGTTTTGGGCCATTTTGGATTATGCAAAATCGCTACCCATTCGGCATTTGATGCTGAATACCAACGGGATTAAAATTGCTAAGGATTTTGGGTTCGCTGAGCGCTTAAAAAGCTATGCACCTGATTTTGAAATTTACTTGCAATTCGACTCTTTTGAGAATACGGTTTTGCAGGAATTGCGCGGTGCGGATTTGTGGGATATCCGGGTGAAGGCTTTGGAACATTTGAATGCAATGAATTTGTCGACGACACTGGTGGTAACACTTCAAAAGGGTTTGAATGATACTGAAATTGGAAAAATTATCGACTTTGCACTACAACAAAAGTGCGTGCGCGGGGTGACGTTTCAGCCCACTCAGATTGCGGGGCGATTGGACAATTTTAATCCCGAAACGAATCGAATGACCCTCACCGAAGTGCGCCGTAATATTATGGAGCAGACTGATATTTTTACTTCGGACGATTTATTGCCCGTACCCTGCAATCCGGATGCTTTAGTGATGGGTTATGCACTTAAATTGGACGGCGAAGTGTTCCCCTTGACACGCTACATCAACCCCAACGATTTACTGGATAATAGCAAAAACACCATTATTTATGAGCAGGACGAGCAATTGCACGGGAAAATGATTGAACTCTTTAGTACGGGAAATTCCGTTGAGGTTGCCGAAGAAAACTTAAAAAGTATTATGTGCTGTTTGCCAGATATCGATGCGCCGAATCTGGGATATGACAATTTATTTCGTATTATTATCATGCAATTTATTGACGCTTACAACTTTGACGTGCGTGCGATAAAAAAATCCTGCGTGCATATTGTGGATAAGGACAATAAAATTATTCCGTTTGAAACTATGAATTTATTGTATAGAGATGAGAAGAAAAAACAACTGGACGCACTTAGGTCGAATATATTATGAACACATTATTAATAGAAGCAAACTACGACGCCCTGTTATATTTGGTCTTGGCCATTATGTTCGGCCCTGCCATAATATTGACTATCATTGGCCTGCTGGTTCGAAAGAGCAACAAAAAGGCGGCCAAGGTACTTTTTATTATTGCCGTTGTTTACTGTATCATCAGCTTGGGCATTTGTGGTGCTTTGGCTGCTGGGTTTTAAAATTTAGTACAAAAATATCTTCTGTTTTTCGCATTTGAACCCATTTCTATTTACTGAAAAAATATCCACATTTTTCTCAATTTATTGAGACCTGACACGTTTTCGAAACCTGTGAAGTATGGTACGAAGTCTGACCAAAAAACAACTATATTTGCAACATCTTTTTTTAGGTGAATTGATTTATGAAGCACATTAGGAATTTTTGTATTATTGCGCATATTGATCATGGGAAAAGCACACTGGCCGACCGTTTGTTGGATTACACGGGTTCGGTAACTGCACGTGAAAAGCAGGACCAGCTGTTGGACAACATGGATTTGGAGCGCGAACGTGGGATAACCATCAAATCGCACGCCATTCAAATGGACTATGAATATGAAGGTGAAAAATATATCTTAAACCTCATCGATACCCCTGGTCATGTGGATTTTTCATATGAGGTATCACGTTCTATTGCAGCATGCGAAGGTGCCCTTTTAATTGTTGATGCAGCACAAAGCATCCAAGCCCAAACCATTTCCAATTTATATCTGGCTTTGGAAAACGATTTGGAAATTATTCCAGTATTAAATAAAGTGGATTTGCCAAGCGCCAACCCCGAAGAAGTAACCGATGATATCGTGGATTTATTGGGTTGCGACCCCGAGGAAGTGATTCACGCCAGCGGTAAAACTGGTTTTGGCGTAGATAACATTTTAGCCGCTATTATTGAGCGTATCCCTGCACCAAAAGGGGACCCAAATGCACCCTTACAGGCCTTGATTTTTGATTCGGTTTACAACACCTTTCGGGGGATCGAAACTTATTTCAGGGTATTTAATGGTGAAATCAAAAAAGGACAGCATATTAAATTTGTCGCTACCGGTAAAGATTATTATGCTGATGAAATCGGTACTTTAAAGCTAAATCAAGTTGCAAAACAAAATGTAAAAGCAGGTGATGTTGGCTACTTAATTACAGGTATAAAAACAGCTAAAGAAGTTAAAGTTGGTGATACGATTACTGATTTTGCAAAACCAACACAAAACATTGTTGAAGGATTTGAAGACGTAAAACCAATGGTATTTGCCGGTATTTATCCAGTGGATACTGAGGATTATGAAGAGCTTCGCGCTTCCATGGAAAAACTGCAATTGAATGATGCCTCTTTGGTCTTTCAGCCCGAAAGTTCTGCGGCATTAGGTTTTGGTTTCCGATGTGGGTTTTTGGGGATGTTGCACATGGAAATTATCCAGGAACGTTTGGAGCGTGAGTTTGATATGACGGTAATTACTACAGTACCCAACGTGTCCTATCATGCATTTACAAACAAAGAACCCGACGAGATAATTATTGTAAACAACCCGTCTGATTTGCCCGATCCTTCCACCTTAAACCGTGTGGAGGAACCTTATATCAAGGCTACTATTATTACCAAGGCCGATTTTGTGGGTAACGTGATGTCATTGTGTATTGAAAAGCGTGGCATCATCACCAATCAAACGTATTTGACCACCGAACGGGTAGAGCTGACTTTTGAAATGCCTTTAGCAGAAATCGTTTTTGATTTTTATGATAGGCTCAAAACAGTTTCAAAAGGGTATGCGTCTTTTGATTACCACCCCATTGGGATGAAGCCTTCAAAGTTGGTAAGGCTGGATATACTTTTAAATGCACAACCCGTGGATGCGCTTTCAGCTTTAATTCATGCAGAAAATGCGCAGACCATCGGTCGTAAAATGTGTGAGAAATTAAAAGAATTAATTCCACGCCAACAATTTGATATTCCTATTCAAGCGGCCATTGGCGCAAAAATCATTTCCAGGGAAACTGTAAAAGCTCTGAGAAAAGACGTGACGGCAAAATGTTACGGGGGCGATATTTCGCGTAAGCGTAAACTTTTGGAAAAACAGAAAAAAGGTAAGAAACGTATGCGCCAGGTAGGTAATGTAGAGATCCCACAACAGGCGTTTATGGCGGTATTGAAGTTGAATGATTAAGCACAGGCTATCAAACAGGTGCGTTAGGGATTGTAGTGGCATCCTTTTTAAGGCTCATAAAAACTAAATTGTAATTAGAAACCCATTGTTTGAGATTGCCACGTCGCTGTGCTCCTCGCAATGATGCCTTAAAAAGATATAACGGAAAGCCCGACCCTTGTGGTAACGCCCAAAAACTTATTGTTCTAACCATTTTCTAAAATCTGATGTGGTGGAGGAACTCGTCATTACTTTTTCTTTTACATGCGTCATTTGGATAAGTAACCTGTTCTTAAAATGGCTTTCTATGTTTTCGATATAATCGATATTTATAATCTCGCTACGGTTAATTTTAAAGAACTTTGTGGGGTGCAGTTGTTGATGAATGGCGCCTAGATTTTGCGATATGGTATGGCGTTTTCCATTGTTATCTGTAGCAATACAAAAATCTCCCGAAGCCTCAATAAGATTGATGTCTGACACATTTAACAGCTGAATACCTTTTGCTTTTTTGATGACAAAACGTTTTTTGTAATTGTTGTGCTCTGCTCTTAAAGCCGATTTGAGTTCGGCAATGGTTTGCTGATTTAACTTGTTATAATTTCCTTTTTGAAATAGCGATTGGTATTTCTCAATGGCTTTTTTAAAATCGGATTGTGTATAGGGTTTTAAGATATAGGCGATACCATTGGTGTTAAAGGCTTGAAATAAATACTCGTCGTGTGCCGAACAGAATATAATTGGAGATTCTATGAAAATTTCATTGTACAAATCGAATGACACACCATCTAACAATTGAATGTCTGATAAAATAAAATCGTATTTGTTTTTGAGAATTAATGCTTTACCATCGTTATTTGAGCGTGCCCAATCATGAGAAACTTCTTCTTCAAAATAATCATTTACAAAAGAAACTAATTTCTTGTATGCAGGTATTTCGTCTTCTAAAATTAAAATTTTCATACTTGAAAATTATTCAATAAGTTTAATAATTGGGATGGAAATAGTGTATTCTTTATCTGTGTTAATAATGACAACTTTTTTGTCCGATAGTAATTGATATCTTGCTTTTAAATTATCTAATCCAGTTCCAAAAGATTCGTTTTTAGAAAGGATACTCGATTTTGTATTTATAACTTTTAGTGCATTGTCTTCTACTAATATAGTAGCTTTAATTGCTTCGTTATTTTGAGGTTTGTTATGTTTTACCACATTTTCTAAAAGGGTTTGTATAGCTCCAGTGGGAATAAATTTATCTTCAATAGCAGTATTAACATCGACCTTAAAATCGTAATCATTTTCAAAGCGCGTTTTAATTAAAAAAATATAGTTCTCTGTCAATTCAATTTCTTCGGCCAATTCCATGACCTCGGCATCCTTCGTTTTAATTAAATAACGGTAAATTAAAGATAATCTGTTAATATATTCTTTTGCTTTATTTGGGTTACCATCAATTAAACAGTCTAAGGTATTTAGGTTATTAAACAAAAAATGCGGGTCTATTTGAGAACGTAATAATTTTAGCTCGTTTTCTTTTTGTTGCTTTTCAACAGTTAATAACAATGTTTGGCTTTCATAGAATTTTTTGGTTAAAAGTAATCCGAAAAGAAACCCTGTATTGTCTGAAGCTGTCGAAATTCCCAGAATAGCAAGCTTGTGCCATTTTGGGAGTTCGCTCCAGCTATAACCTTTTGCAAAAAAAACAATAGTTTCAAGTAAGGCCCCAAAAAAGGACAATATTAAAACTCCAAAGACAATAAAATAAAAGTACCTTTTCTTAAATAAATACTTTGGAATTAACACATAAAAGAAAACAACAATAATACTTACCGAAATTAATATAGATGAAAAAGTATCAGCTATAAAAACGCTGTACAGGTCATTTTTAGAATGGTATGTAACTGTCATTAAAAGGACAAATACCCCATAGTAAATTACCAATAAGATTCTATCTGATGTATTAAATTTAGTTATCATTAATTAGTATTTACCTCTAGTTTCCCGTACGCCCTTTTTCTGCTGTATTTCCAGTTTGATGTCTTTTAGCTTTAATGTTTTTATTGCCAAATTTGTAGCTCACAGATAGTTGAAACGATCTGCTGTCATAATAATATCTTGCTGTTTGAAATACGCCATTAACCCTGCTTTCATTTCTTTCTGCAGAACTTTTAAAAATATCATTTCCTCTCAAGGATATATTTAAATCCTTTTTCAACAATAAATATTGCAGGGATAAAGATAACGAACTGGCTGATTTCGTGTTAAAAATACCATTTACACCAGGAAAGCTATACCAAAAATAAACTCCCAATAGCAATGTTTTATCCGTATTCACATTAAAATCATTATAGGTTGAAATGGTTGCATTTATTCCTTTTTGATCCTCTTGTTGCTCTTCTAAATTAAATTCTGATTTGGAATAATTTACATCGAAGCTATTACTACTGCTCCACCATTTAATTTTATTGAATGAGTAGTTTTCTGAAAAGCCAATTCGATTTGTATTTATAAAATTTTCATTGGTAAAACGAATAATATTTGTAGTAGTATCTGCTAATGGCACTTGTGAAAACAAATTATCTTCATAGCTATAGTATAGTTTTGTTACGAAGTTTTTATACGTATTTATTAATTCAAAATTATCTATGAAGGCTGGTTGTAAAAAAGCATTTCCTTCGATGGTTTGAAACGGGTTGACAAAATATAAATTTGGATTCAACTCAAAAAAACTTGGTCTATCAATGCGTTTGCTATAATTAAACGAAAAATTAGCGTTTTCTGTTGCGCTATACGACAGGTAAAACGTTGGAAACAATTTTGTGTAGTTATTTTTAACAGATATATTTAAATTAGTAGATTTAGAGTTTGTTTGGGTCGCTTCCATTCTTAACCCAAATTGTACACTCCATTTATCATTTAGATTTTTATTGGCAGAAATATATAATGCTTGAATGTTTTCTTTATAATGAAAATCATTTTCGGATAATGGCAAATTTGTAACAGGAGCGTTAACCAATCCACTGTTAAAAAACAAAATATCGTTTAATGAGTTTGAGTTAGATATTTTCCCTCCAAAACTTAAATCTAACCTGTTTAAAGGATATTCAATATCTAATTTAGCAGATACATTTGTTACATCTTGTTTATTTGTGTTTGTGCCTCTATAAAATTGTTCTGAAAATGGGTTTTTTATAATTGAAACCCCATTATAGGTTTTGGTATCTGGGTTTTTATATGCGAAGTAATCCAAATTAAAAGTTATTTTTCGCCCTAAAGTATCTATGGCAACCTCATTGTTATAGTTTAATGAATGAATTTCTGGGCTTAAATCCATTGTTCCGTCCGATTGGAGAGATCTTAAAGTTTCATTGGTATTGTAATCAAAAACAGGAGTAAAAGGCGTATCTGTTACACCAAAATTTATGTTATTGTATAAATACTGTCCGCCCATTGTCCATTTAGAGGTGATTTGGTAATTTATGTCTATTCTTCCATTAAGCCTCTTAATATCGGCTTTAAAAGGAGAAGACGTGTACCAAAGCCCATCCGGAAAATAGGCATAATCGTCTTGTTCTTGATAATAAGTTCCGTTGCTATAATTATATGACGTTGCTATACTAAACTTATCTTTATTAAAATTAAAATTCCCTCCAAAGGAGCCCGTAGAATAGCGCTGTTGTCTGTAAGCAGATTTTAACTGGGCATTCCACGAATCCTTCTTGACTTGTTTTAAAGTAATATTAACCAACCCGCTATTGCCCGACGCTTCATACTTTGCTGGGGGCGTTGTAATAACTTCTATGTTTTTAATATCTTCTGATGCTATTGATTTTAAAAATTCGGAAAGATCCTCGTCTGATAATTGTACTATTTTATCGTTGACCATTACCTGAAGACTACTTTTTCCTATCATCATAATTCTGTTGTTTTGTACGCGTATTGCGGGAGTAACCCTTAAAACTTCTAAAGCATCCCCCTGAGAGGCTTTTGACGAATTTTCAACATTAAAAACTAGGCGGTCTATTTTTCGTTGAATTAGCTTCTTTTTTGCTTCAACAACAACTTCATCCAATTCTTGCGAACTTACAACACTTATAACTCCTAAGTTAATAGATTCCTCTGCTACAGTAATCTGCTTGGTGTAAAGTATTTGCCCAACATAGGTAACTTGAAAGGTGTAATTTCCTCGTTTGGCATTGAATTTAAACGTGCCCTTTTTGTCCGTTATACCGCCCGTAACAATTGAAGATTGATTAATAAGTAACGTTATTTCAGCAAACTCTAGAGGTTGTTTGTTTTCATCTGTTATTGTTCCTGAAACTTGGTTTTGAGCGTGTAATGAAATTAAGCTTAAAAGGAATGCTATGATAATTTTGATTAATACATTCATAACTGCTCGTTTTTGATTGATAGCATAAATTTATGCACACAACCTTGGTTTTGGAAACAGTTTCTGACGAATCGGGGTTAAAACAAGTTAAAGGCTGTTTTTTTGTTGATGAGTATAAAAACTAATATGCCAAGTAGGTAATGTTGAAATTCCGCAACAAGCGTTTATGGCGGTATTGAAGTTGAACGATTAATCTTTTTTGTATCTTTCTTCATGTATATTGCTTGCATGGAGGGCCGACCAAAACACATCCTTATTTGCGAAGACCATCAAATCGTTGTTGATGGCCTGCTTTCTATTTTTGAAAACCAGCCTGATTATCAGGTTAAGGGCTATATTTCAGACGGAAATAAAGTCATTCCGGAAGTAAAAAAGCATAATCCCGATGCTATTTTATTAGACCTAAATCTTCCCAATAAAAACGGTGTTGATATTTTAAGGGAACTCAAGCTTTTGTTTCCAAAGTTAAAGGTGATTATACTCACCATGTACAATAAGGAAAGTATCGTTAAAAAAGTGCAACAGCTAAAAGCGGATGGATTTTTGCTGAAAAATTGTACCTCCAATGACCTTTTAAATGCCTTTGATTCAGTTTTTGAAAATGGCAAATTTTACCTTGGGAAAGGGGTAAAAAAAACAATTGACGAAACCGATGGCTTCATTCAAAAAATAAATATCACCCGAAGGGAAAAGGAAATTATTGCAGAGCTTATTGAAGGCCTAAATGTTCCGGAAATAGCAGAAAAGCTTTTTATTAGTGCCTACACAGTAGAAACCCACAAAAAAAATATCTTCAAAAAATTAAATATCCATAATTCCATTGACCTTGTAAAACTTGTAAATGAAAAAAAGTTACTTTCATAATAGTATTCTTTTTTTCCTCATAGCGTGCTTAGGCTCTTGTCTCAGTACAAAAGCGCAGATGGATACCCTTGTATTAGACTCAAACTTCAAGACCATCAACCTAAAGCAGTTTTCGGTAATTAATCAAAGTGAAAGGCATCAGGAGCCCGACACTAGAAACTACTTTTATTTCAGTTTCAACAACACCTTCAACACTATTGATTTCGCACTAAAAAATGAGACCGACGTGGATAGAACTGTCATGTTACAGTTGAGTTATGCGTACATTAAAGAAATTGTTTTGAGTAAACATGAAAAAGGTGGTTTAATCCCGCTCTTTACGACCGGCATTGAGCACCCTATTTCCAGTAAAGCAGTTTCGCATAGGTTATTTACGTTCCCCATTCGGCTCAACCCAAAAGAAACAGGGGCTTACCAACTAAAATTGAAAAAAGAGGAAGGGAAACCATTGGCCACTTCGGTGTGCTTAAAAAGTGAAAACACCTTTGCAAAACAAAATTTTAAGCAACAGTTACTAATTGGGGGCTATTTTGGGGTGAGCCTCTTGTCCTTCGTTTTCAGTCTGTTTATCTTTTTCTTTCTAAGGAATAGTATTTATGTCATTTATGCTGCCTATATAGTTTCTTTGGGCCTGTTTATCAGTGCCTACATCGGAGTATTTTCACAGGTGTTTTTAGATGAAAACCGTACAGTAAATAAATATGCCAATTATGTAGTATTTAGTGAAGTTTCCTTAATCCTTTTTGCATTGTTTTCGCAAAAAATATTGGAGACCAAAACTTACACACCCAAACTAAAAAAAGGTATTGAGGTTTTTTTAGGTGTCGTAATAGCACTAAGGCTATCGATACACTTTGTTTTTACACATATTTTTGAAAATGCAGTTGCCGTATTTATGAAAATCTGGTATGGTTTTTTTATCATTCTCATCAGTATCATAATTGTACAAATAACGGTGTATTACAGAAAGAACAATAAGCGCACATCTCTTTTTGCGCTCGCCTATGTTTTTATGATTTTTGGCACATTTGCAAGTATTTTATACCACAGCTACGGTTTAATCGACACCTATTTTTATGATTTACCAGTGCTTTTTTACACTTCGTTTTTAGAAATACTATTCCTAACATTTACAGTGGTATTTATGGTGAAGGACATTTATGACGAACGTAATGTGCTTTCTGAAAAAATTGTCATTGAGGAACGTAAAAACTTAACGGCATTTATAAAAGGCGAGGACGAAGAAAGAAAGCGCATAGGCAAGGAATTGCACGATAACATAGGAAGCAAGCTTAGTGTTTTGAAACGTTTTGTTTCCGATAAGTTTAATGATGAAAAAGTTACCGAAACCATTGACGCCATTTGTAATGATGTTAGAAATTTATCCCATGAAATTTCGCCATCGGATTTAAAAATCGTGGGGTTTAAAAATGCGGTGGAAGACCTTTCAAAAACACTTACAGATCAAACATCGCTACAAGTTAATTTTAACAGCTTTCAATTTCCAGAGACTTTAGACGAAGAAACCTCGATTCAATTATATAGAGTTATTCAAGAAGCATTTAATAATATTTTAAAGCATGCCAACGCAAAACAAGTGGACGTACAACTTATGGGGCATGATGATAGCTTTGCCATATCCATAGAAGACGATGGCAATGGTTTTGATTTAGCGCATACTAAAAATGGTTTGGGCTTAAAAAATATGCAATCTAGAATTCAGCAAATAGGAGGTTCAATTTCTATTGATACCTCTCCTCAAAAAGGCGCATCTATTCTTATTTCAATACCAAATTAATTTAAAAATCTACCTGAACTCTGGTATTGCGCCTGATGGTGATTTTAGCCTAGTTTTACACTAATCAATTTAAAGCATACCCTAATGAAAACACAATTAGTAATTCTGATGGTGTTAGTTTGCCTTTTCAAACTAAACGCCCAAACCGATGGCTGGCACCTATTTACAAAGCCAAGCGAGATCAGCAAAATTATACCAGACGACATTAACGCCAGCGAGTTGCATATAGCTACCGACATAGGTTATATAAAATACAACACCAGTAGCAATATGGTCACCGACATGTTGAATCTGACGAGCCAGGTTCCTGCAATAACCAATGTAAAAGATATTGCCCTGGATCCAACTAGCAACGATATAGCCATGACTATCAAAAATGGAATCGCCATTTATAACGGGAGTACGCTGTCTGTTT
This sequence comes from Hyunsoonleella rubra, assembly GCF_042684665.1. NCBI lineage: Bacteria > Pseudomonadati > Bacteroidota > Flavobacteriia > Flavobacteriales > Flavobacteriaceae > Hyunsoonleella > Hyunsoonleella rubra. The sequence continues at coordinate 114,266 of NZ_JBHULY010000011.1, forward strand.
ACACATACGATACCTCCGATTTAACCATTGGCGAAAGCACCTCGCAGTTTCGTTATTTAAAAGTGGCTTATGCCAAAGATGGTACTCTTTACATTTTTAAGGAAGATGCTTTTGGCTATCAAATTTTTGATAATGGTGTTTTTCAAACTGAAAACACAACTACGTTTAGACCTCAAGATGTTGTGGAAAACAGTGCCGGCACCAAAGCATTTTTTGCCACAAGCAGTAAAGGCCTTTGGGAACTGGATAAAGGTACTGATACTTGGACAAATTTTACGCCATCAAACTCCAACGTAGTTTCAAACAACCTCACTTCGTTATTTATGAGTACCACCGATTTGCTATATATTGGCGGATATTCCGGTTTGAATACACTTAGCGATTCCGGAGTGTGGAACACATATCAGGAAAATGATCCCGTAAATGCCTTTCCCTATAATATTTTTGATATTTCTTTAAACGAAACATCAGGCGAACTGCTTTTACAAACCTCCCTCGCAAACTCATATTATTTTGGAATAACTTTGGCAAATTTAAGCACGTCTACATGGACCAATTACAGAAACGACAATGCCAATTGCCTTAATGAAAATGTTTTTACTGCAACAACTTTTGATCCGGCAGGAAAAATCTATGTTGCGCCACAAATTTTTTCAAGTATCCCCGATATAGGTAAATTAGTTGAGTTTACCCCTTCGCCAGAAAATTGTTCTACTTTAAACATTAATTATTTAAATGCTCCAGTGGCCACCAGTTCTAATACGGTTGCGGATTTTTCAATACGCAAAAAACCCTCGGGGAACTTTGATATTGGATTTACCAGAACAAACGATGTTCATATTTCTGAAATAAATCCTAACACCTTTAATGGAACATTTTCGGCACCCTCAACATTAACGCCTTCTGCTGGAAACTTTACGTACAGCATAATTGGCGATAGCAACTACTTCATAGTTGAAAACAACGCAGGTTGGGTGTTTATTGATGAAAATAATACCTTGGTGCCTTATGCTCATGGCATATCTGATTACCTGGCGATAGTGACTAAAAAATCAACCGTCGCTGATTCGAACGACGGTTTCATTACTTTGATACACAAAGGTTTTGATGCTTCCTTTAATTATCGCGTTTATAAAACCCGTTGTAATACTGCCACAGGAACTTGTACTCCACCCGAGGAACTATTTACAAACGACAGGGACCTAACTAAAAACATAATTTTTGGTTCTTCGGAAAACTCCAGTACAAACAAAACACATACTGTTGCCCTCAAAACCGATAATTCTGGAAATTTAAAACGAACCCAAGAAAGCTGGGAACCGAACCAACCCGCCGTAAATAATTGGGATAGGATACATGACGTTTTTCCTCGTTTTGACCCCGTTGTATTTTCCTTTGTATTAGATGATTTGGTAACAATTGCATCGTTATTTGCACCAGCACAAGAAACCGATCTAGATATTAGAGAGGATGATAGTGATGGAGGTACATTTACCGAAACTAAAACCTTTGACAGCAACAATAATGGCAATAATGAAGATATTGAAACAGTTACAGAACTGGTTTTAACGGATGATGAAGCCACCAAATTTATTGCAGCTATTATGATAGGACTAGAGCAATTTAATAGTGATCCCAGGTTTAATCATTTTGCGACAAAATATTTGTATTTGAAAAATATCGATCCCATAACCAAAAGACTTAATTCGGAAGAACGTGATTTGACCGACACATCTTGGGACACCAGCAACCTCCCTGAAGACTTTTCAATTAGGAAAGCTGAAATAAAGCAGTACAGTAGTACGCAAGCATTTATGGTTTTGTTTACCAACTATGGGATGCTTATTAAAACCGCAATCGATATTTCAAACTTACTGTTAGATGTCAAGCAATACCAATCAAACATTAATCGCATTGCGCTTTTCCCAAATCCCGCCTTGGACACCATAAGTTTTTCGAATAAAAGTATTTTAAAAACCGAAATATTTGATCTAAATGGAAGAAAATTACTAAGCACAAATGGATACACCATCTCAATAAAATCATTGCCAAATGGATTATATGTAGCCAAAGGTGCTACCCAGGATAATAAGACAATTTCAAGAAAATTAATAAAAATATAAACAATGCTATTAATCAGCCCTTTTGGGGTAACCAACCAAATCAAGATGTATGTTTTAAATTGATTTAACAGGTATCTTGAAAAAGGAGGTTTCAACTGAATCTGGAGCCTCCTTTACTTTAGATTATCTCAACTTTAGTATATGGAATGCTTGCTTTACAAAACTCTATGATTTCAATTTAAGATAAATATTATGACAACATTTCAACTTAATTTTACCATAAGACACTATAAGCCAATATATTATTCGATTTTTTATCGTATATTTAAACTGTCCACACCTCAACTTTCTGCTTTTTTCAATCTTCTTAAGTTAGAAAACGTAACCAATTCAAACTATATATTATGAAAACAAGACACCTTAACTTCGTTTGCATTTTAGTGCTCTTTCTTTTTTCAAACAGCATGTTTTCCCAGGACTACAACATGTTTAAATTGATTGCCGATGCTACAGAGAACACCTTTGAAATTGCCCCAACAGCAATCGAGATTGCTGAAGATGCGCCTTCGGCATTAATGGGCGTTTCGGATGATTTTAGAGAATCTTACGCCCTTGAGCCGCATGACCCTGAAGGGGCATATCTACTCTCTGCTACAATGTTGGCCCTTGGTGTGGGAATTGCTTTTGGCAATGATAATTTTTTATACTGTTTACATGCCGCCTATTTCATGCGACTGGCCTCATTAGGCAAATCATTCCTCTACGCCGCCGCTGGTTTAGCTTTAATTGGAGCAAGCAACGACTTTTTTACCCAATTTTTAGTGGAACCCTCATTACGGTTGCTGATGTTCTCACCCCTTACTATGTTTAGTCAGGTCTATTTGTTTTATGGGCTCATGCTGGCCTACGCCTTCGGCTCAGAAGATTTTGATAGTGGTGGTAAGGATGATATCACAAGATTTACCGCGGCCCTTGTGGTTGGCTTTGCCATTATCATAAGCTCTGTCTTAACATTGAGATTGGAGACCAATCTTGTGACGCATACAAGACTTACTCGAGAGCCTGACGGAGGTGGCACTAAATTTGAAACCAATAATACCATTGGAACCATAATGCAAAACAATTTCCTCTTGTTCGGAGTGCTGATAAATTTATAAATTACAAGGACAATTATAAAAGTTTAAAAAAACTCTTAAAAGCCTTCGGCAATTTACCGAGGGCTTTTTCTTATTGCGCCATGCTTTAATAAGCGGTTTTTAACCAATTATTCCATTTTATTTATGCTTTTGTAGAATTTCATAATAATTCTTTAACATCTCCATCGGATTGGCATTTTTTTTTATTGAAAATTTCCTTTTCTTTTCAAAACACCTTTTTTTTCATAAAAATTTCGTAGCCCAAAATTGTTAATAATTAATTTTGTAAATTTAGAACTGAGACTTTTACATGAAAGTCTCATTTTTGTCAAAACCCCAAAAACACTATAAGTTTCAACCATTTTTTGTAGGTAGGCAATAGTCTCAAAATTAAAAATTGTTATTAACAATTTAACATTTGTTTGGACTGTATTTTATTATATGTCAAACAATTACAACGTTCTAAAATCATATTCGTAATTATTAAAAGTAGCATCGAGAAAAGGATGTCGCGTTGCTTAAATTCCTTTCTTTTGATGAGAATTAGACTAAAAACTGACACTAAACTTTATGAAAGCACTTTTTTACACTAGGGAATTTCCGCCATATGTCTATGGGGGAGCAGGGGTACATGTTGAATATCTAGCCGATGAGCTATCCAAATTGATGGATCTGGACGTAAGATGTTTCGGCGATCAGGACACAAAAAATGGTAGTTTGAGTGTAAAAGGCTTTCCCTTTGAAGACGGGGTTTTTGCGGATAGTGACGACAAACTAAAATCGGTATTTAAAACCTTAAGCACGGCGCTGCATATGAATGCCGATGCCGTAGATGCCGATGTCGTGCATTGCCACACATGGTACTCGCATTTTGCCGGCATCATTTCCAAACTTTGCTACGGGACGCCATTGGTTATCACAACACATTCATTAGAACCATTGCGCCCATGGAAACGGGAGCAATTGGGCCGAGGTTACGATGCCTCTGCCTGGGTAGAAAAAACAGCGATTGAAATGGCGGATGCCCTAATTGCAGTTTCAGAAGAAACTAAAGAAGATGTGATTAAGCATTTTGATGTGGATGAAAATAAAGTCAAAGTCATTTACAACGGGATCAACTTGCAACAGTACGTACAAACTTCTGAGACTTCGACTTTAGATGCCTACGGTGTCGATAAAAGCAAGCCTTATGTGCTTTTCGTGGGGAGAATTACACGTCAAAAAGGGATTATTCATTTAGTAAATGCGATAAAATATATTGACCCAGACACGCAAATCGTACTTTGTGCCGGCGCTCCAGACACCAAGGAAATTGGGCAAGAAATGGAAGATGCGGTAAATGTGGTGAAAAAAACCAGGGATAACGTTATTTGGATCGATAAAATGGTCACCAAAGAGGAAATTATCCAATTGTATTCCCATGCCGATGTATTTTGTTGCCCATCAATTTATGAGCCTTTTGGCATCATCAATATTGAAGCCATGGCCTGTAATACGGCGGTTGTAGCCAGTGCGGTAGGCGGCATAAAAGAAGTAATCGTTCATGGTGAAACAGGCCTGTTAATTCCTTTGGAGCAGCAAAAAGTTGCGCCTTTTGAGCCTATCGATCCGGATAAATTTGCACGGGACTTGGCTGATGGCGTTAATAAAGTCATCAATGACGATGCCTTAAGAGCATCGATGGCCAAAAAAGGCAGAAAGCGCGTGGAAGATTACTTTGATTGGATTGCGATTGCCAAACAAACAGAAGAACTATATAAATCATTGATTTAAACTAAACATTCAACTAAATAAAAACAACTACAATATGATTAACAATAAAGTTTTAGCCATTATATTAGGTGGCGGTCAGGGCTCCAGATTGTATCCGTTAACCGAAAAACGTTCTAAGCCGGCAGTTCCGATTGCGGGAAAGTACAGGTTGGTGGACATCCCAATCTCAAATTGCATAAATGCTGATATTAAACGCATTTTTGTGTTAACTCAATTTAACTCCGCAGGTTTAAATAAGCATGTTAAAAACACGTATCAGTTTAGTTTTTTTAGCAGTGCATTTGTAGATGTTTTGGCCGCTGAGCAAACACCGGAAAACAAAACATGGTTTCAAGGAACCGCCGATGCGGTAAGACAATGTATGCCACATTTTTTAGGTAATGATTTTGAATACGCCCTAATTTTGTCTGGTGACCAATTGTATCAAATGGATTATGATAAAATGATTGAAGCCCATGAGGAGGCTGGCGCAGAAATTTCCATTGCAACAATTCCCGTTAATGCTAAAGACGCTACCGGCTTTGGGATCCTAAAGGCAGACAACGAAAATATTATCACCTCCTTTATTGAAAAACCGGACGCTAGTTTATTGCCGGAATGGACATCAGAAGTAAGTGACGACATGAAGGCTCAAGAGCGCCATTATTTGGCTTCAATGGGTATTTATATCTTCAACAAAGATTTGTTGGTTAAGCTAATGGCAAACAAGGACACCATGGACTTTGGCAAAGAAATCATTCCGCAGTCTATTGATTCACACAAAACCTTAAGCTATCAATATGAAGGCTACTGGACTGACATCGGAACCGTAGAATCATTTTTTGAAGCTAATTTAGGGCTAACCGATGCAATCCCTAAATTTGATCTTTACGACAATAACAGAAGGATTTACACACATGCCAGAATGCTACCCACCACAAAGATTGCGGGAACCGTTTTGGATGCCGCTGTTATCTCTGAAGGTTGTATTATAGCCGCTTCGAAAATTGAAAAATCTGTTATTGGCATTCGGTCAAGGATAGGAAAAGAAACCACTGTTAGTAGTACTTATATGATGGGTAACGACTTTTACGAAACCCTTGAAGAAATGGAGGCTAATAACATAGAAATTCTAATGGGTATCGGCGAACGTTGCGTTATTAAAAATGCTATCTTGGATAAAAACTGTCGCATTGGTGATGACGTTAAAATTATCGGAGGAAAGCACCTTGAGGACATTGAAACGGACACCTACTGCATTAAGGACGGTGTTGTAGTTGTCAAAAAAGATGCAACAATTCCTAAAAACACAATCATAGAATAAAAATTTTCAAATAACTTTTATATCACTATTGACCAAAACTATGCAAGACCAAAGACGTGTTGTAATTGACCATGTATCACCAAGTGTAAACAGTGGTGAGTTTTACATCAAAAGAGTTGTAAACGAAATTGTAAATGTTAGAGCACATATCCTAGCAGACGGCCACGATGTTTTAGGGGCGACCATTTATTATAAGCACGAAAATGAGAAAAAGTGGCGCGAAACTAGAATGACCCTCGATTTCAACAATGAATGGCAGGGAGCTTTTACTGTCAAAAAACAGGGGTTTTACAGCTATAAAGTTGAGGCTTGGGTAGACTACGCTTTAAATTGGAGGCACGGGATCATAAGAAAAATTGATGACGGACAATATGTGCGTTCCGAATTATTGGAAGGTGCCGATTATGTAAAAGACATCGTCGACAAAGTAGCTTCTGCTGAAGATAAAGCATATCTAAAGGAATTACAGGCCATTTTCAGCAATGAAGACAAATACGGTGAAGCGTTGAATGAAGCAACTTCCGAAAGATTATATAAATTATTTTATGATAACCCTGTAAAACTTTTAGAAGCTACTTCAAAGGAGTATGATGCATATGTAGACCGGAAAAAAGCACGTTTTAGTACATGGTACGAATTCTTTCCGCGTTCGGCCTCCGAAAAGGAAGGAGTTCACGGTACTTTTAAAGACTGTGAACGCCTATTGCCCCGTATTAAAAACATGGGGTTTGATGTGGTATATCTACCTCCAATTCACCCCATCGGCGAAGTTAACCGAAAAGGTAAAAACAATACAACCGATGCAAAACCAGATGATGTCGGCTCCACTTGGGGTGTGGGTTCCAAATATGGTGGACACAAGGATATCCATCCAAAACTGGGGTCTTTAGAGGATTTCAAATCCCTGGTACAAAGAGCAAAGGACAACAATCTGGAAATAGCCATGGACTATGCCCTGCAAGCTGCACCCGATCATCCATGGGTGAAAGAACATCCCTCATGGTTTAAATGGCGACCTGATGGGACCGTTCAGTATGCGGAAAACCCGCCTAAAAAATATCAGGACATATTACCGATTTATTGGGAAACTGAAGATTATCAAAACCTATGGCACGAGTGTTTGGACATTTTGCTACATTGGATTGATTGCGGTATTGAAATTTTCAGGGTGGATAACCCGCATACCAAGCCCTTTCACTTTTGGAATTGGATCATTACCCAGGTGAAATTGAAACATCCCAACGTTATCTTTTTGGCCGAAGCGTTTACAGCACCAAAGGTAATGGCACAATTGGCAAAACAAGGCTATACGCAATCTTATACTTACTTCACTTGGAGAAACACCAAACACGAATTGACCGAATATGTTGAGGAATTGACCAGAACGGAATTACGTGAGTACATGCAACCAAACTTTTGGCCAAATACTCCAGATATCAACCCGTTCCATTTGCAAAGTACGGGTGAATCCAAACATATGCAGCGCTATGCGTTGGCGGGGACCTTAAGTTCTTGTATTGGTATTTATGGACCTGTTTTTGAGTATATGCTATCTGATTCCCTTTTGGGAAAAGAGGAATATTTAAATTCCGAAAAATTCCAAATAGCACATTACGATTGGAACATTCAAAATAAATTGACCACGGTAATTGCCAAAATCAACTACATCAGGCACTTAAATGAAGCGTTGCAACAGACCAATAATATTAAATTCTGCTATGTAGATAACGATAATTTAATGGCCTACTACAAGTGGAACGATGCCAAAACCAACCACATTTTTGTGATTATTAGCCTTGATGCCCACAATTCGCAACAAGGAACAGTACAATTGCCCTTGCATGAACTTGGGGTACAGGCCGGCCATCACATGGAAATGCACGACTTAATAACCGACAGCCGTTATACTTGGCACAACGAATGGAATTTTGTGGAGTTGCACCCAACGTTACCATTCCACATATTTCAGGTAAACAAATAAGCCTATGCTTGAAGCTTCTTCTAAAACAACAGATAAAACCTCGTTGGTATTTGATGTAGTCTGGGAACAGCTCCTGGACGACACCAATTTTATATCTGTGTTTCTGTCTGATGTTTTGGAAGACTATATTCAACAACAACGATGGTACGGAGGTAAAGCCAGTAAATTGAAATACATCGAGCTTGAAGAATATTTCAGGATTCAGCAAAACGAAGAGGTATACTACGGGCTAATTTTAGAGGTGAATTTTGTTGAGGCCTTCTATCAGCATTATTTCCTCCCAATCGCCTTTGTAACGGATGAATCTTTTGCCAAAAAAGATAGAATCTTACCAATTTCAATAGGAGGCAAAGAAGGCTATATTGTTGATGCTATCAATTTGGAAGCATTCAGAAAACTGGTTTTTGAAAGGATAATGACCGCTGAACCCATTGACCGCACCAAAGTGCAATACCACAAAAGTGCGCGCTTTCAGGATACAGCGTATCAATCCTCAAGATTTATGGGGCTAGAGCAAAGCAACACCTCAATTATCTATAATGATACCTGTGTGTTAAAATTCTTCAGAAGAATATATGCTGATAAGAATCCTGATTACGAAATGAGCCGATACCTTTCGGAAAAAAGGGAATTTAAAAACACGCCACCTTATTTGGGAAGCATCAATATTTTAGATTCCGAAAAGGAACTAATTACCATTGGACTGATGCAGGAAATGATTCCTAATGAAGGGGATGCATGGGATTACATGTTAAAAGAATTCAAAAGGATTTTTAAGGCGTTCGATGATAAAGGTATTAATGCCTCGGCTATACCTAAAACAAAGCCCTTTTTGAAGATAGGGATAGAAGATCTCCCTGCCGTATTGGTAGATTGGGTAGGCCTGGATGTTTTGAAAAAGGTACAAACCTTGGCCAAGCGCACAGCCGAAATGCACATCGCACTCGGCTCAGAGTTTGAAGAGACTGCTTTTGCGCCAACGCATTACAATGGTGATTATGAAGTTTGGCTGAAAAATCGCCTGTTGTATCAATTTCAAAATCGGTTGAATACGGTTGAAAATAATCTGGATAAACTCGAAGGTTTAGCTAGAGATATGGCACGCGAGTTTCTTGACAAGAAGAACCTTATTAGAAAACGTTTTGTGAATTTTGATTGGACTCAGTTGAAAGGACAGCGCATTCGTATTCATGGAGATTATCACCTCGGTCAAATTTTAGTTAAAGACAATGATTTTTACATTTTAGATTTTGAAGGTGAACCCGAAAGCACCATTAGAGACAGAAAGGTAAAACAACCTCCGTTAAAGGACGTAGCAGGCCTATTCCGAAGTTTTCATTATGCTATTTATACCACTATTTTCAACCACTTAAATAACCAGAAGAACAACGAAGCAATTTTTTCGGCTGGCGAAACCTTGTATGACTACATAATTGGATTATTTTTGGGCACCTACATTACAGATATAAGAGATGCTAACTTAAATATAGGCTACAGTCAGGAACGTATTTTTTTATTGAAATATGCCTTGCTGGAAAAGGCCGTTTACGAATTGGGTTATGAACTTAATTCGCGCCCGCAGTGGGCAATAATTCCTTTAAAAGGAATTTCTAATATTATTAATAACTAACAAACCATGGCACACGTTAAACCGTACAGTTTATTTACAGAATTTGATATTAATCTATTTAAAGCGGGGAAGCATTTCAGGCTTTACGAAAAATTTGGTTCCCACCTAGTTACCGTTGATGGTATTGAGGGTACCTACTTTGCTGTTTGGGCGCCAAGTGCGAAGCAGGTTTCCGTAATTGGAGATTTTAACTATTGGATGGAAGGCGAACACCAGTTGAACGTACGTTGGGATTCAAGCGGTATTTGGGAAGGCTTTATCCCTATGGTAGGCAAAGGAGCCATTTACAAATACAAAATACAAAGCCATCATAGTGATATAAAAACCGAAAAAGCAGACCCCTATGCGCGCCGCGCGGAACATCCTCCTAAAACAGCATCCATTGTTTGGGAAGACAGCTATAAATGGAAGGACAGCAAATGGATGAAAAACCGCAAAAAAAACAATGCCATTGATGCGCCATTTTCTGTGTACGAAGTGCATTTAGGCTCGTGGAAAAAACATGTTGAAGAAGACCGCTTTATGTCCTACTATGAATTGGCGGATGATTTAGTGAAATATGTTCAGGAAATGAACTTTACGCATGTAGAGTTGATGCCAATTATGGAATATCCATATGATCCATCTTGGGGTTATCAATTAACGGGCTATTTTGCACCAACCTCGCGTTATGGCTACCCTGAAGAATTTAAATATTTGGTAGATAAACTACATCAGGCCGGTGTTGGGATTATCTTGGACTGGGTGCCGTCCCATTTCCCAGAAGATGCCCACGGATTAGGCTTTTTCGATGGGTCTAATTTATACGAACACCCTGATAGACGAAAAGGCTATCATCAGGACTGGAAGAGTTTGATTTTTAATTATGAACGCAATGAAGTACGTTCGTTCCTTATCAGTAATGCCATTTTTTGGCTGGATCAATATCACGCTGACGGATTAAGAGTGGATGCAGTAGCTTCAATGCTATTCTTGGATTACTCTAGAGAAGATGGTGAATGGGAACCCAATATTTACGGTGGTCGCGAAAACCTTGCAGTGATCGACTTCCTAAAGCAATTGAATGAAGAAGTATATGCCTCTTTCCCCGATGTACAGACAATTGCCGAAGAATCCACAGCTTTCCCAATGGTTTCTAAACCCACATTTTTAGGAGGCCTAGGGTTTGGTATGAAATGGATGATGGGATGGATGCACGATACTTTGGAGTATTTTGCAAAAGATCCAGTATATCGTAAATACCATCATAATGAAATCACCTTTAGTTTGGCCTATGCCTTCACCGAGAATTTTATGTTGCCATTATCGCACGACGAAGTGGTGTATGGTAAAAATTCTATTTTGGGAAGAATGCCAGGGGATGAGTGGCAACGTTTTGCCAACCTAAGACTGTTATATGGCTACATGTTCACACACCCCGGTACCAAATTATTATTTATGGGTGGCGAATTTGGTCAGTACAACGAATGGGATTTTCAAGAAAGTTTAGATTGGAACCTGTTGGATTTCAAACCACATCAAGATGTTCAAAATTATTTCAAGAACTTGAACAAGCTATACAAATCCACGCCAGCGCTATATGAAAAAGGGTTTAGCCATGAAGGGTTTGAATGGATCAGTTATGACGATTATGAAAACTGTGTGATTTCATATATCAGAAAAGGCTATAAGGAAGAGGAAAACGTGGTTGTGGTTTGTAATTTAACCCCAGCAGTTAGGAAAAACTACAAGATTGGGGTGCCTTCCAAAGGAAAACTTAAAGAAGTTTTTAATAGTGATGCCAAAGAATTTGGTGGTAGCGGTATTTCAAATTCAAGGCAGATCACCATTAAAAAAGATGCCTGGAATGGAAAGGACTATTCTGCTGAAATTACCTTACCACCTCTGGCAGTAACCGTGTTTGAGTTTAAGTCGTAGAAAAAGTAAAATACAGGCTCAAAAATTTCCCTAATTAATATAATAAGGGGGGTTTTTGAGTTTTCTTTTGGAATCGACTCCTTCAATAATCTTAACTCATTTAATGCCAAACATTTCAACAAATTTTTGGGCATTTTGTCGTTTTTGGCTTCCGCTAAAAGTTATTGAATTCCCGTCGTTTTGCCCTTTCTTTAAAAATCAATAATTATACCCCCCTTAAATTGTATTTTATCCAACTAATTAACTGTTTTTTTGATAAAAAGAAACAATGCAAGCATTTAAAATTTAGTACTTTCGTGGATTAATATTAATACCATTTTACATGATATTAAATACAGAATTAGAATATAAAGGGAACTTATTTCCCTCTAAAATAGTTAAGTACGAAAAGAATCTTAACGTACTCTCATTCACCGCCGAAAACGGTGTAGTCCTTCAAGTAACAGTCCGCAGGGACAGTATCCTTCGTTTTAGATTTACCACCACTGGAATTTTTGAAAATGACTTTTCTTATGCCATTACCAAATATGCCAGTAGAGGTTACAACCACCTTGAAGTTACCGAAGATGATGATTATTACATAATTACCACTGCAAAATTAATTTGCCATATCTCAAAAACTGACCTAAGAGCTTCCATCTACGATGCAAAAGATAAAACTTTAATCTGTGAGGATGAGCTTGGATTCCACTGGGAAGAAAGCTACGAATTTGGTGGGGATGTTGTGAAAATGTCTAAAACGGCTCAACCCGGGGAAAGCTATTACGGATTAGGTGATAAACCAGTAGATAACAACCTGAAAGGTAAACGTTTTGAAAACTGGGTAACCGATTCGTATGCGTATGGTAGGGAAACCGACCCAATTTATAAAGCGATTCCTTTTTACACGGGGCTTCATAATAAAAAAGCTTACGGTATTTTCTTCGATAATACCTTCCGTTCGTTCTTTGATTTTTGTAATGAACGTAGAAATATTACCAGTTTTTGGGCACATGGTGGTGAAATGAACTACTATTTCATCTATGGCCCTAAAATGTCGGACGTTGTTGCCAATTACACAGATTTGACCGGTAAACCACATGAAATGCCAGCACTTTGGGCGTTGGGGTACCATCAGTGTAAATGGAGTTATTATCCAGAATCCAACGTAAAGGAAATCACCGCAAAGTTTAGGGAATTGGAAATTCCATGTGATGCCATTTATTTGGATATCGATTACATGGAGGGCTTTAGATGTTTTACTTGGAGCAAAGAATATTTCCCAGACCCAAAACGAATGGTGAAAGAATTGGCCGATGATGGCTTCAAGACCATTGTTATCATTGATCCGGGTATCAAAATAGATATGGATTATTCGGTGTTTAAGGAAGGGCTTGAAAACGACTACTTCTGTAAGCGAGCCGATGGCCCTTACATGAAGGGTAAAGTATGGCCCGGGGAGTGTTACTTCCCAGATTTTACAAGACCGGAAGTTAGGGAGTGGTGGTCTGACTTGTTTAAGGAATTGATTGAAGACATTGGGGTAAAAGGTGTTTGGAACGATATGAACGAGCCTGCAGTTATGGACGTTCCGGGGAAAACCTTCCCTAATGATGTTCGACATGATTATGACGGAAACCCTTGTAGCCATAGAAAAGCGCACAACGTTTACGGAATGCAAATGGCACGTGCAACGTATCAAGGGTTAAAGAAATTTTCATATCCAAAACGTCCGTTTGTAATTACTCGTGCCGCTTATTCGGGTACCCAACGTTATACCTCAAGTTGGACGGGAGATAACATCGCCACTTGGGACCACTTGAATATTGCAAACCTACAGGCACAGCGTATGTGCATGTCAGGATTCTCGTTTGTGGGGTCCGATATTGGTGGATTTGCAGAGCAACCTAACGGCGAATTGTATGCCCGTTGGATCCAATTGGGTATTTTCCACCCATTCTGTAGAACGCACTCTTCGGGAGACCATGGAGACCAAGAACCTTGGGCATTCGGTAAAACCATTACGGATGTAGTTCGAAAGTTTATTGAGATCAGATACCAATTATTACCTTACTTATATACCGCGTTTTGGAGGTATGTGGAAGAAGGTATTCCAATCTTAAAATCCTTGGTGCTTTACGACCAAGAAGATCCGCAAACGCATTATAGAAACGATGAGTTCATCTTTGGTGAAAAGATATTGGCCTGTCCAGTAAATGCACCAAACCAGAAGGGAAGACGTATGTATATCCCAAGAGGTAATTGGTACAATTTCTGGAACGACGAGATTGTTGAAGGTGGTTCTGAGCAATGGGTAGATGCGGATTTGGACAGTATGCCAATTTTCGTAAAAGAAGGTTCTATCATCCCTAAATACCCAATTCAGCAGTATGTTGGTGAAAAGGTGATTGACGAACTGTTATTGGATGTATATTATAAATTAGGCAAGGAAACTTCAGAAGTGTATGAGGATGCTACTGATGGTTATGATTACATCAAAGGCCGATACAGCCACAGAAGCTTTAAATTGCTTGGAAAAAAGAAAGAATTGATCATCCAGCAACACAAAACTGGCAAGTTTGTAACCACTTATAAGACCTTTAAATTAAACTTACATGGGTTACCATTTAAAATTAAAAAGGTACAGGTAGACAACGTGGATATCCTATTAAAAGATCTGAAAATCAACGGCGATAACACCTTGACCTTAACCAAGGAGTTTACAGAATTACACATTGTTGGATAACACATATCTTACTTTTTAGGTATAGGCCCTGCTTTGATGAAAGCGGGGTTTTTGTTTATGTATCAGCTGTAATTTTCATATGTTTTATTAAATTAGTACTATACCACGCTTGTTAAGCACAATTTCAATCACATGAGAAATACTACTATTATCTTTCGAAGTGCTTTGTTCTCAATTCTTACGTCATGTGCAACGTCTTTAACGCCAGTACAAGTAAATAACATCTTGCCTAGTTTGACCAAATCTACATTTTATAATCAGCCTCAGGCAGAAGAAGCACAGAAGAGCAAGAAGTGCAAATTGTTGGTTAAAGGAAGAAACTACGTTGCACCAATAGGACTTACCGCCAAAGAAGATTTAAAAAATGGTGCAAGAGGCATTGACGAGTGGGTAAAAATGGATGGGGGCAATGCTTTTATACTTCTAAACTATAAATGGGTGACCGTTGATTTTAACGGAACAACACAACTTCACATTGATTTTGATACAATGGCTTGCGAGAGAAAAACAAATTAAAACTTTTAACACCCCCTCAGGTGGGTTTTAGATATTTTAATCCAACCTTATAGTCTTAATAATAGACTCCAACTCGAAAATATAATTACGCTTTTCAACAGAGGGTGCAAAGGCAAAACCTTCGGCTATCAGCCAACGGTTGTTGGCCTTATCCTCAATGGCGTAATTGATATACGGACCACTCATAAAGGCGTTTTTCACTTCCCATAGCCCTTTGGTTTCCAATGTAGGCTTTCTATCCAATATTATCTCACTTTGAAAGGGCGTATAGGCGTACTCAGTAATCATATAACTGCCCTCTGTAGGGCCCTCGATATGGGCCTTCCCTATGGAATCCCTGATTTTTACAATCTGGTTGATGATGCTGTCGTTTCGTTGTATGGCATCGTAAGGCAACTCATAAAGCATTAAATTCAAAGTACCTGTTCGAACATCCTTTCTAATCCAGAAAAAAGTGTCGTCGTCCTTGGCAATCCGGTAGGCCGTTTGAAATTCAATATTCACCCCCAGTTTGTCCTTGATTACTTTGGTGTTATATAATGATTTTCGTGTTAGCTTTTGCTTGTATTTCAGCTCAATCCCTTTAAAGGTCTCAATGATTTTAGAGGCATTTTCCTTTAAAAGTCCTATGACTTCCTGCTTGTTCCCAGATATTACAATCACCTTTTGGGGTTTTGCGTAAACATTATCTGCAAATACTATTCCAGCGGGTTTGCCTAGCTCTATCTTTAAAACAGTTCTTGTACGAGTAATAAAATCCGAAAATACTTGTGGTGGAATTTGATTGATGATAAAGGTAGGTTCATCCTGAGGTAGTCCATAAATCGGGGTGGCCAAAACGTCCCTGATAGCTTCGCCCACGCTTCCTTTCCAATTATCATTGCCAATCACCACTGAAACATCATTAAGTTTTCCTTCTGAATCAAACAGGATTTTATCTGAAGTTTTGCTGTCTTTACATGACAACAACACTAGCGCCAGCACTAAAACACTTAAAAATTTTCTCATTTTTTTGTCTATTTTCTTGAATTTAACCCTTGGAAATTTTGAGTTTCATTCCAGGCTTTAACGAACTACCACTAATACCGTTCCAATCTTTAATATTTTGAACAGAAACTCCCGAAAATTTTTGTGAGATGCTCCAAAGTGAATCCCCACTTTTTACTGTGTAGATGATAACATCTCCCGTTAGGGGTTTTGGTTTGGGTTTTGTACTTGTACTTTTAGCCACTGCAACATAGGGCTTTCTCGGATAAATTGTTAACCGTTGACCGATACTAAGATTATTGCTACGCAGGCCGTTCCAGCGTTTAATATCACTAACGCGAACCCCATACATTCTTGAAATTTTGCCCAAATAATCCCCCGACCTTACTCGATATCGAATTCTGTCATTGGCATTAAAAAACTGTGGTAGAGGTTTCTCGCGTTTATCCAATTCTTCTTTTGCGAAAGTATAAATTTTATCTTCATTATTGACAAAAGTGCCAAGCACATCGGTTGGTAATCGCAAACTGTAGTTTTCGCCTTTTATCACAGGAATAATGTCCAGTTTATAGGAAGGGTTTAAAAACTGCAACTGCTCAATTGGGGTCCCCGTAACCTCAGATACCTGGTCTAAAGTAATCATCTGTTTTACCACAACTGTATCCGTTTCAAAGTACGTTTTTTCAGGTTTATAACGCTTAAAACCATGCTCCTCGGCATACTCAAAAATGTACATATTGGCCAAAAATGCGGGCAAGTAGCCAGCAGTTTCACGAGGCAAATTATGGCGAATGTTCCAATAATTTTGATAACCACCAGAACGCCTAATAGCTTTGGTGACGTTACCTGGTCCGGAATTATAGGCCGCCAAAGCCAAATCCCAATCCCCAAAAATCTCATAGAGTTTTGCCAAATATTTTGCAGCGGCTTTGGTGGACTTGATGGGGTCGCTACGCTCGTCCACATAACTGCTTACGTCCAAGCCGTAAATCTTGCCGGTACTGAACATAAATTGCCAGAGGCCGGTAGCCCCCACTCTTGATTTTGCCCTTGGTTTTAACGCGGATTCAACAATGGCCAAATATTTGATTTCTAAAGGAATATTAAGGTTGTCGAGTTCCTGTTCAAACAGCGGAAAGTAGAACGAACTCAAAGTCATCAGCTTTTGAAGATGCTTTCGCCTGTGTTTTAAATAGGATTTGATAACGTTTTCCAAAGACGGATTATAGGCCACATTGAACGGCGTTCGAGCATCCAATTCTTCAAGTCGCTTTTTCAGTGTATCTGTTGGCAATTCAGGATAATCAACCTCTTCAAAGGTCATTTCGGTAACCAAATTGTAAATCGTGTCGAATAATGAATTACTATACAATTCCTCTTGCCATTTTTTGTCGATTTCGGCAGAAAAAGAATCATCAGATAAATTCTTTATGGAAAGGCTGTCGGTTTCAGCAATGGCTTCAATGGGCTTTACAACCTCAACCTTGGCATCTACCAATGTATCCTTTGGTATTTCGGATTGAACACTAAGAGAATCCTGGGTTTGGGCATGACAAATACCGCTATATAAAAGTATATTGAGTAAAAAAAAACGAAAAGCCATAATATCTATTCTCTTTTTAGCGAACGATAATATGGCTAAAATCGTGTTTTTTGTTTGAAATAAAAAATAGGCCCTCAACAGTTTTAAATAGATGAGGGCTTTTGTTATTTTACTTTCTATTTGAATATGTTCTCGATACAATTTCGCCAAAAAAGTGGAAATCACTCCAACTGACAGATAAAGACTATTATCCTGCCCCTTTGGGTTTACCAAAGGTATCCCACGTTAGGGATAGAAACGGCATCCTTTTTGCTTTCTTCATTGGGTGACCTATAGCTGTAAATTTATGCAGTACTTTGATGTGGATTCCTACCTAGGCAGGAATGAAAGAAAGCAAAAAGATATAGTGGATAGCCCGACCCTTGGGTAACGCCCAAATTTTTAAACTAGGCCAAAATTGCCGCTATCCCGGGCAAGGTTTTACCTTCCAAACTTTCAAGCATAGCTCCTCCTCCTGTACTTACATAACTTACTTTATCCTGGAATCCGAACTGCTTCACGGCGGCAACGGAATCCCCACCTCCAACAAGTGAAAAGGCTCCTTTTTCGGTAGATTCGGCTATGGAATTTCCAAGTGCAATTGTGCCTTTGGCGAATTTTTCCATTTCAAAAACACCTAATGGGCCATTCCAAAGAATGGTTTTTGATGCCATCACCACATTATGAAATTGTTCCACGGATTTTGGTCCAGCATCCACACCTTCCCAGCCATCCGGAATAGCATTAATGTTTACGATTTGTGTATTTGCATCATTACTGAATGCATCTGCCGCCAACGTGTCCACAGGAATATGGACCTGAACATTTTTAGCTTTGGCTTGCTTTAAAATATCTAGAGCTAGATCCATCTTGTCGTCCTCGCAAATGGAATTTCCAATGCTTCCGCCTTGTGCTTTTACAAAAGTAAATGCCATGCCACCACCGATAATCAAGTGGTCTACTTTATCCAAAATGTTTTCGATAATCGTGATTTTTGAAGACACTTTAGCACCGCCTAGAATGGCCAAAACAGGCTTTTCTCCGGTTTCCATTACTTTTTTAATACTGTCAATTTCTTGCGCCAATAGGCTTCCGAAGCATTTTTTATCTTGGAAGAACTGGGCTACAATAGTGGTTGAGGCATGTGCTCTGTGCGCAGTACCAAAGGCGTCGTTTACGTAAATATCACCTAGCTTTGATAATTTTTCGGCAAAGCCTACATCACCAGCGGTTTCTTCTTTATAATAGCGAAGGTTTTGCAATAACAAAATCTCTCCAGGTTGTAAATTGGCGGCCGCCGTTTCCACATCTTCGCCAATGCAATCTTCAACAAATTTTACGCCCACGCCCAAAACATCCTCAACTTTGGAAACAATGTGCTTCAACGAAAACTCATCCTGAAATCCTTTTGGACGCCCTAAATGTGACATCAAAATACAGCTGCCACCATCTTCTAAAATTTTGATGATGGTTGGCTTGGCTGAAACTATTCTTGTAGCATCTGTTACCTCAAAATTCTCGTTTAATGGTACATTAAAATCTACACGAATTAGGGCTTTTTTATTTTCAAAATTGAAATCGTTTAGCGTCTTCATTTTTATGGTTTTAAATGGATTTAGCCACAAATGTAGGCAATTCAACAGGGATAAAAAATGACTTTTTTCACGAAAACGTTTGAAGTAGAAAAGAATTTTAAAAATCTAAGGGTCAACGGTTTCATTAGGTGAAAAACCTGAGTCAATCAGCAACATCAAGTCCTTGATGCTTTCCGAAATATTTGCATTAAGTTTTGATTTGAGAAGCGGTTTCATAATTATCCCAAAGGGCTTGAAATCGGCAAAAGCTTCAATGTTCAATTTTGTTTTGCCGTCTTCCATTTCTTCCAGTACAAAATAACTATTAAAACGTTTTGTGAAGGGCACATCGCTGGTAGTTTCACCATATACCAATTGATTTTGCTCAACTTTTTTTGAAATGGTAGTTACCTCAACATCATCATTCTTGTTGAACAGGCATTTATGCTTTTCGCTTACTCTGTTCACCTTGTTCTTTTCGTACTCCAACTTATCAATGCCTTTATTCCAAAGCAATCTGTAGTCAAAATTGCTGATGACTTCATACAGGTCGTTGATAGGTAAATTAATGATTTCGGTTTCATCAAATAACTTGTGCTTTGGAACATCATCTGGAATAGGATGGACCTCTGGAAGTTTTGCCCTTAAGGGTTTTAGAGGATTGTACGAAAATGAAATATCTCCAAAATCATAAGTTGCTGTAATGACTTCTTTTGCCGTTTTGTCAATTTCCTTAACATTTTCTGTAAAAAGTGCGTACTCGTCAACAGGTACTTCGTTTTTTAACAGGCGATGCACTTGAATCACGTTGCTTCCGTATGGTTTTTTAGAGTTTTTTACTTTGATGAATTCAATTTCGCCATAATGCACCACAAACTTTAGTTTCAAATTATAGGCCGAAGAACAGGCGCCACACTGGCAAATACGCTGATATTCGTAGCGTTTTAAGTGCGCGTGAAATGCTACATACATTTTCTCAATTTGGTTATCGAGGGATGACATCTCAGATCCATCCGACATTTTATAAAAGAACAGCGCATCTCCTTCAATTTCAGCCAATTCCAAACCCATTGTATTATTGTCGATTAGCAGTTCCAATAACTCCGAAATAATATGCCGACTATGATTTATGGATGTGTGATGAACAAACTCTGTAAAGCCGGAAATATCAGGAATAAAAAGAATGGCGTTTTGACTCATGCCTTGAGGTTTCGGTTGGTTTAGAGGATAAAAATAAGGCGATTTTAATTGAATTTGTTACAATAAAAAGTTAAAACCAATACCTATATTTGCTTAATGTTGTTTTCCGAAGTTTTAGGGCAAGAGCACATCAAATCGCATTTAACGCAGAGTGCGGATAATGGCCGTGTGCCACATGCGCAATTGTTTGTTGGGCCGGAAGGAAGTGGTACTTTGCCGATGGCCATAGCTTATGCGCAATATATTTTATGCGGGAACATTAATGGTGAAAATACTTCTGGAAACGAAGCTTGTAATATCAAGTTTAAAAACTTTTCGCATCCTGATTTGCATTTTGCATTTCCCGTTACTACAAGTGACAAGGTAAAAAGCAAACCCGTTTCTAATTTTTATCTTGAAGAATGGCGCCAATTACTTAACGAGCAACCTTATGGCAACTTGTTTGATTGGTACAAATTACTTGGTGTGGACAACAAACAAGGGCAGATCGGCGTGGACGAAGCCCATGAGATCGTAAAATCTCTCACGTTAAAATCTTATGAAGGCGGCTATAAAGTAATGTTGATTTGGATGGCCGAAAAAATGAATATTGCTTGTGCCAATAAATTATTGAAACTGATTGAAGAACCGCCCAACCAAACCATTTTTTTGTTGGTTGCTGAAGACGAAGAACAGATTATCAACACCATACGTTCACGTTGTCAAATTTTACATTTTCCGCCTTTGGCTGAAGGCATTATTAAGGATGCTATTATCAAAAATTATAATCTGGAAGCCTCAATTGCTACAAAAATTGCACATCAGGCCAACGGGAATTATAACAAAGCCTGCGATTTGGTGTACCATGATTCCGAAGACACTCAATTTGAAACCTGGTTTATCTTTTGGATAAGAAGTGCTTTTAAGGCTAAAGGCAATAAGGCTGCTATCCATGATTTAATTTCTTGGAGCGAGGATATAGCAAAAACCGGCAGGGAAACCCAAAAACAGTTCCTTAATTTTTGCTTGGATTTTTTCCGTCAGGCTTTATTGATGAACTATAATGCCACCGATTTGGTTTATTTTGAGCCAAAGACCGAGAAATTTCAATTGGAAAAATTTGCACCTTTTGTGCACGGTAACAATATTATGGATATTAGCAACGAACTACAAGACGCTATTTACCATATTGAGCGCAACGGCAATTCAAAAATTATACTTACGGATTTATCGATTAAATTGACGCGGTTGTTGCATAAAAAAGCGGGTTAAAAATTGTCCTTCACCTTCTTTTTTCTGCCCATATTGAAAATACCAATTTTAAGTCCAGCACCAATAGAGAAGCCATTTAAGTTGCCCCGGTCGTAAGGCGACAAATTGAAATTGCTCGTAAATCGGTATCGAATACCCGTTTCAAACTGTGTAAATCTGGAGAAATTATAAAGGATATTAATCCCCGGTTCTACCACAAAAAACTCATCAAAATCCTCATCCCGTAAGTCGTCATATTCGTCAGTAAAACTGTTTCCAAAATAGCCTACCGCTCCACCTCCTACTAACACGGGAAACGAAACACTTATAAAGCGTTTTCCATAAAGTATTGGCTCTAAATGGATACCGGCATAACCACCAATTAAGGCAATTTTATCTCCATTAAACAGATCTGGCCGATTGTTGTCCCTTTCATTAAAAAAAGCCGTCACCCCAAACCCAACATCCAATTTTTGGTTGGCCACATAAGCCAACTTAAAATTGCCCATAAAGGCATCCTTATTTCCCGGCACGTCAAATCGTGCGTAATGGAAATTAAAGCCAAAATACACGCCATGAACTACATTTTTCCTGTCGTCAAATTGGACATAATCTGCAGATTTCTCTTTTTGGGCATAAATACTGTTCCAAGTGATTAAAACGGATAGTATTATAATTATTCTGTTCATTTTTTGATTGATTTAAAGTTCTTTAAATATGATGATGCCTTTATATCCGGTAATATCTACAATACCTTGGTTGCCTTTTCCGTATCCGGCCCTAATTTGCCGAATTTTATTTTTTTCGTCCAAAACCTTACTATTAATCCCGCTCATAGTTTTGGGCAATCGCAATACACCCTGCTCCAGCTCAGCGCTAAAATTGAAATTGGTTTCAGAGATATTGACATAAACCTCCGACGATTTTTGATGCACGTTTACAACTGGCGCCCCAGTGCCAAATTTCATCACCCGCAACTCGGCAAGGTTTAAATTTAAATTCACTTTAGAAATGACATTGCTCAATAAAACCCGAGAATATTTTATGCTTCCGAATACATTTTTGATACTATTGATTTCAATATCGTCCTTATTAGAATTGATATCCAATTGACCAACTTCATCCAAGCTTAGATTTGATCCGTCGGAGTCCAATTTTAAAGTTTCAGCCTTTTCAAAAGACAAAGTGGCATCCTTAGCATAAATACTGGTTTGGCTTAAAACATTTGCTCTTAACTTGCCGTATTTCACGGAGAGTTTTGAATCGTTTAACTCATCCGTAATTCTCAAATCACCGTGCTCCACATCCGCAATTAATTTTCCGTTCCAATCCGAAATAATGATATCGCCGTACTTGTTATATACCTCCACTTCCGCATGACGGGGCAAATAGATGGTGTAGTTGATGTCCGAATTGGCCTTATGGCTGTTTAACGGGCCTATTTTATTGATGTACTTATTGAAAAAAGATGGGTTTTTATCAGATATTTGGGTTTTAACAATAATCTGTTTGTTTGTAGTAACAAAGTCTGGATTTATGCGTTTCAACAAGTCCTTTGCTTTGTCCAAACTTTTTCCCTTCACCTCAACGGATACATCTATCCGAATACTATCCGTATCCCAACCATTTATAAAAACGTTACCATATTTGTTCTCCAAATACAGAGCACCTTGGTTATTTAAGGGGTATGCTTTTTTGATTTCCTTACTTAGCTTATCCTGCCCGTTTGCAATGCCACAGCATATTACAAAGGCTAGAAAAAGAAAGGGTTTATAGAGTAATTGCTTCATCTTCAAAGTCAGTTTTAATTGGATAAGAACGCTTTAATAGGTCTTCCATCAGTTGGATTTTCTTTCTGTAATTACTAATTATGGCTTCAATAATTTTTTCATTATTGATACCTAATTTGAGTTCGTTTTTAAGGATTTCATACTCTTCGTCTAAATCGTCAATTAAGGACAAAAAATCGTCCTGATCCTCCTTGGACAAATAGCTACTATTTTTAATCAATTCAATTTGGTTGTTTACCAAAAGCTGGTAATGGCTATCAATTTCATGGAGTTCCTGATTGACAACCTGTTGTTCGGCATCTGTGTTTCCAGATATCAAAAAGAAAAAGGCACATCCTATCAAAAGCAGGACACTGGCAGCAACCCTAAAACCCGCCCTTTTCCAAAGCGGCATGACTTTTACGGGCTTTGCGGGAAGTTCTGAAACGATGTCTCCCCAAAGTCGTAATCTATCCGCTTCGTCCAGATTGTATTCGTCAAACTTGCCTTGGTTTTCGGTGGTGTATTTCTTTAAATTGTCCATTCGCTTAATTCATTAATGCTATTAATTTCTTTTTCGCTCTGTGGTATTGGGATTTTGAGGTGGATGTACTAATTCCTAAAATTTCTCCAATTTCCACGTGGTCGTATCCTTCAATTAAATACAAATTGATAATGGTCTGATAACCCTGTGGCAACTGTTTTATAGCAAGCATTATACTGCTCACGTCCAAATCGGCTTCTTTTACATCTTCCTCGGCTTCCGAAACCCGATAATCATAATCCTCCAAGGCCACCAGCGGTATTCGTTTTAACTTTAAATGGTTAATACTTTTGTTGATGACAATTCGTTTTAACCAAGAGCCAAAGGTGCTTTCGTATCTAAAGCTGTCCAGGTTTTTAAAGGCATCCACAAAACTTTCCTGCAATATATCCTCTACATCCTCCTTTGATTTTACCATCCGCATGCTCACATTGAACATAGCATTGACGTACAGCGAATACAGCTCGTATTGCGTTTTACGGTCGCCCAATTTACTCTTCTCAATAAGACTCTTATGTGTAAATAGTACTTGGTTAGCCACTACGTTTTGATGTAAAATCGATTCTGGATTCAGTTGTTATTAGTATAGACAACAGAGTTTTTAAAAGGTTGCACCAAATTACAATTAATTTAAAATTTAGTATTTGGGCGTTACCCACAAGGGGTCGGGCTTTCCGTTGCAAGTCCTCGCACCTCTCCCGATAGCTATCGGGATCGGGCTGTGGGCTTTCCTCTTCAATCCCTAACGCGGGTAAATCCGCCAACACATAGTCACAAAACAAACTTATACGTGCTTTTGCCAAAGTCAAATTTTACTTTTCCTGCAAGGTTTTGGAAACCTTATAGATCCTGAATGATTTAATTTGAATTTATCACCGCACCATCACTGCTCGTAGATACATTTACCGTTGGATTGCCCCTGTAAAATAGTACCCCATCACTGGAAACAGAACCCGTCAAGGCATCCGCACAAGTTATAGAAATAGAGGCATCCGACGAACAATCGACATTACAGGTTTTCGTCTGAAAATCAAACCCCTCAATTTTAGCATCACTGCTCGCATCAATATCCATACTAAGCGCAGAGCCAGAAAGGGATATAAATGCATCGCTTGAAACCCTCACTCTAAACGTATCCAAGTTTTCAAAGCCCGAAAGACGCCCGAAACTGTCCGCTGAAAGTGATAATCTGTTGATGGTAGGCATCGTGATTTCCAGACGCATTACGTTCAACCTTCTTATATTTCCTTTAAGTCGGGCCACCAGTTTACCGCTATCTACTCTCGTGGTAACGTTGTAAATAATGTTATCGCTTGTAGTGACTTTTACGGACTGCAACTCACCTTGTTTGATGATAACTTCCATGTCGTCGGAAACATCAACTTCGTCAAAATTGGCTAAGGTTCGTTCTTCGGTAATGATGTTATTGGACGCCTTAATGCCGTCAATGGAGCAAGAGTTTAGCAGTATTCCATATGCTAAAAATAAACAGATTGCGTACTGTGTTTTCATGATTTTTGTTTTTTGATTAATATTTGATGTATTTGAGTGTTGTCCCCTACAGGGGGCCTTAGGGGTGTTAATTTTGAATAACACCTCCCTTATCCCGATAGCTATCGGGACCTCCTTTTTAGGAGGGAAACTGTTGTCTTAAATCGATATTATTGAAATGTGTACGATACCCTATCAAATTCGGACAACCTGAAATAGCCAAAGGCATAATTTTCTGGTGTCGTAATATTGATACAATTTCCTTTTAACTTGGAAGGAATGGCGCTAAATGGGTCGCCATCTGCATCATATTGTTCTATCAGTAAGCTGATGTAATTATCATATTGCTCAGAAATGCCATAAAGTGTAAACTCTACTACGTCGCCAGGCATAAACTGGCCTTGACCGTCGTTTTCATCTTCATCTTTCTCAAAAAACGTATCCAATTCATTTCCATTTACAAACTCATCGGGATAATCCTCAAACTCCGGCACCAAATCGCCTTGTTCTATAAATTTTATCAAATAGAAATTTTCTTCATCCGCAGGGTCATCCCAAAATATGGAGACATTCAAAACTTCATCATCAAACCCGCCTTCCAAAGATTGCTCCACACGTTTAATTGGCGATACCGATTTTAAAGTTTCCGTGGCGCGATACATCTCGCCATTATATTCCACTTCCAAAGTATAACTGTCATTTATTACTGGAACAAAATTTGAAATGGTATAAGTGCCATCATTTTGGTCTACAAAAGTATATGCCACACTACTGCTATTATTGGTCACTTTTACCGAAGCACCTGTGACCGCTGAATTTGCTGAATTTTCAAAATAAGGAGTTGAGGTACTCAATTTTACAACTTGATTGTTGCCTGTTGTGCCCTTTTCCCAATCTAAAGACGCCTCAATAACCAGTCTTGGTGAGGATGTTGGTACGTCTACATCAATAACGTCCTCGCATGATGTTAATCCAACAAGAAGTAATACTAAAAATGAGTTTATCAAAGGTTTCATAATGTATATGTTTTAATGTCCATTATGGACTAAAATTTAAAGTTATAAGTGATTGATGGTATAATGCCGAAAATGGCAATTCTTGTAGCTTCATTACTGCCTGTTTCTGCGTTTTGACCAAAACTAATGGACTGCGCATTTTTACGATTGTAGGCATTGTAAATCCCGAATACCCACTCACCCTTTAATTTTTTGTTGGCATTCTTTTTTGGGGTGTAAGTCGCAGACAAGTCCAACCTATGATACGCTGGTAACCTGCTAGCGTTTCTATCTGAAAAACTGGCGATAGATAAACCTTCATAGGTGTATTGCGCGTCCGGATATGTCACAGGTCTGCCTGTTTGATAAACGGCATTTGCGCTGAATTTCCATCTATCGTTCAATTTATATGCTCCTGTTATAGAAACGTCATGCGTTCTGTCGTAAGGGGTATTGTACCATTTGCCATCATTAATGCCTAATCCACCAGCAATTCCTCCGGGGGTTCTTTGCTCAGATTTTGATAAGGTGTAGGCCAACCAACCTGTAAAACGTCCTTTGTTTTTTCTCAACAAAAACTCCAGTCCGTAAGCTCTGGCTTCACCATTTAAAATTTCGGTTTCAATGGTATTATTACCTATTAAATCCGACCCGTCAACGTAATCAATTCTGTTATCCACCGTTTTGTAGTAGGCTTCAACCTCCAAAGAAAATATATTGTCCTTCAAATTTTTATAATACCCTACGGCATATTGATTCGATTTTTGAGGCTTGATATATTTTCCACTTGGTGTCCATACATCCACTGGTGTTACTGCCATAGTGTTGGACAATAAATGCATGTATTGTACCGACCTTGTATAACTAGCTTTAACGGAAGACGACCCATTCAACTGATAAGACAACCCAAAACGTGGTTCAAAATTGCCAAAATTTTTAATGCTTTCATTTTTTTCGAAAACCGTTTCCCCTGCTTCTTCTCCATTTTCATAAATACCTAGGTCTTCATTATACGTTACCGGCATATTGTTGACATAATTCATAATGTTTTGTCCACCAAGTCTGTTAAACCTGCTGTATCTTAATCCATAATTCAAAGTGAGTTTATCCGAAATTTGATGTTCTGCACTGGCGTAAACACCACTTTCTAAAGCACGCTTCTGTTCTAACTTTAAGTAATTAACAGCTGAATCATCATTAGTTGGTTTTACTTCACCTGGATTTAAATTGTGGAGTATCGTACTAGCACCAAAATCTATTTTAAGTTTGTCATTCAAATAATACCCAAAATCGTATTTTAAGTTGTAGTTTGTAATATTGGCAATCCAATCTAGTTCTATAAAATCTAGGACAATGCGATAATCATATTTGCTGTAAATCAAGGATAAATTGGAAAACAGCTTATCGTTAAACACATGATTCCACCTTAAATTTCCAGAGGCATTCCCGTAGTTGTTTCTCACCACGCCCGACAAATCAAAAACATCCCTCCCAAAATACCCTGAAAGGAACAGCCTATTGTTTTTGTTAAGACTGTAATTCGTTTTCAAATTGAGGTCATAAAAAGAAATTTTATCATCTTTTACTTCGGGAATCGCCTTCATCAATAAATGCGCATAAGAGGAGCGTCCTGCAATTAGGAAGGAACCCTTTTTACCAAATAAAGGTGCTTCAGCAGTAAGTCTGCTGGAAATTAAACCAATGCCTCCATTGAGTTCAAATTGTTTGCTGTTTCCGTCTTTTTGATGCACATCCAAAACCGAAGATATGCGTCCACCAAATTTTGCTGGAATATCGCCCTTATAAAGTTTTACATTCTTAATGGCTTCATTATTAAACACAGAGAAAAACCCAAAGAAATGCGAGGTGTTATAAATGATAGCTTCATCCAATAGAACGAGGTTTTGGTCAACTGCTCCACCTCTAACATTGAATCCTCCAGTCCCTTCACCAGAATTAGTAACTCCGGGTAATAATTGAATAGATTTTATAACATCCACCTCTCCCAAAACAGCAGGGATTTGTTTAATGGTTGAAGCGTTTAATTTAGAAACGCTCATCTGGGGTTTCTTGATGCTGATACGCTCGGACTCTTCGGCGGTAACCACAATTTCGTCCAATTGATTAGTGGCTTCGGCCAGCTCGAAATCCAAAATCTGGTCTTGATTAAGATTGATGGTTTTGGATATCTCTTCGTAACCCATATAAGACACAATTAGAGTATAATTGCCCACTGGAGCTGTTAAAGAATAAAACCCGTAAGCATTAGTTACTGCACCATTGGTGGTCCCTTTTAAAAATACAGTTGCCCCTAAAAGGGTTTCGCCATTTTTGGCATCTTTTACAGTACCGCGAACACTGAATGTACTTTGTGCGGTTGAGGCTATGCTTAAAAATAAGCACAACCCTAAAAACATAATTTTCATTTGGTCTGTTCGTTTTCGTGAGATGAAATTGTTTCAGTATCTCAGCATCACATGATTTATGATTGATTGTACTCTTATTGACAGACTAGAAATTGAAGGGTTGCGTATTTGTAAAATTATTTTGAAATATTTTCAAGTAGAAGCATTTCATTGTGAATTTATTTACAAATTGGCGCAACCATTTAGCACAATTCACATCTATAATACATACCTGCAATCGCAATAAATAAACTTTCAAATATCAGTACCATGAAGCATCAATCTTACCTCTTTTACGTCTTAGCCTTTTTTTTAATTCTAGTCGGGTGTACGGCAAACGATACGTCCAAATTCGTGTCGCCTTTTCAAAATGAAGCCTTAGACTTTGAAACGCCTCAAATTGAAAAATATAAGGACCATGGAGAAAATCCATTTATTGAAACTAGTGAAGCCCCCATTTCTACATTTTCTGTTGACGCCGATGGAGGCTCCTATGCCAACATGAGACGGTTTCTAAACCTGGGGCAAACCCCTCCTACCGCCTCGGTGAGGATCGAAGAATATATTAACTACTTTACTTTTGATTATCCTGAACCACAAGGTGATGATAATGTCGGTCTAAATTCAGAAACATCCATTTGTCCATGGAATACGGCGCATCATTTAATACGTATCGGAATGAAAGGTAAAACCATTCCTGAAGGGCAGTTACCAAACTCAAATTATGTGTTCCTGATTGATGTCTCCGGATCAATGAGTTCTCCAGACAAATTGGGTATCTTAAAATCCGGGTTCAAAACCTTGACCGACAATCTAAAGGACGATGATAAAATTGCTATTGTAACCTACGCTGGCAGTGCTGGTTTATTATTGCCATCTACTCCCGGAAGCGAGAAGGATAAAATTAAACAGGCCATAGATCAACTCGGAGCAGGTGGTTCTACCGCCGGAGCCGAAGGCATTATTACGGCTTATAAAATTGCTGAGGAAAACTTTATTAATAATGGCAACAATAGAGTGATTTTAGGATCGGATGGCGACTTTAATGTTGGCCCTTCATCCACTGAAGATTTAGTAGAACTTATTGAAGCAAAAAGAGAAACTGGAATTTATTTGACCGTGCTTGGTGTTGGTGGAGGAAATTTGAATGATTACGGCATGGAGCAAATTGCAAATAAAGGTAACGGCAACTATGAATATATTGACAATGCCGAACAGATTCAAAAAGTGTTTTCTTATGAATTAGGCAAGCTATATACCATAGCTAAAGATTCTAAAATTCAGATCACTTTTAATGAAAATAAGGTGTCTTCTTATCGGTTGATAGGCTACGAAAATAGAGCATTGGATAATGATGATTTTGAAGATGACACAAAAGATGCTGGAGAAATTGGATCATCCCAAACCATTACGGCGCTTTACGAAGTGGTCTTAAAAAATAGCCCCAATGAAGATATTTTTGCCACCTTCGATTTTCGTTACAAAAAACCGAATTCCGCTGAAAGTATTCCCATTACGCACGAAATTAAAAGTACTGGAAACACCATCTCAGAAAACATGAAATTTGCAACAGCTGTTGCAGGTTTTGGGCTAATAATGAAAGACTCGGAATATAAAGGAGATGTAACTAAAGAAATCATTCTTGATTTAGCCAATGCTTCCACATCGTTCGATCCGCATGGGTTTAGAAAAGAATTTATAAAGCTTGTTGAAAGCTGGCACGACTAACAGTTTTGATTTAAGGCATAAAAAAACCTGATAAACAATTGTTTATCAGGTTTTTAAATTAATTTTCAATATTTATTTATCCTTATAAGACGCATTCAACGCCTCTAAAATTGTCTGGGTCAAATCATTTTCCTCGGTACCGTAAAGTACTGAAGCTGCCGCATCGCTAGTGCCTAAAATGTACGTATATCCATTTTGCTTTCCATAGTCTTTTACAAAGCCCTTTACCTTTACAATCAATGTATCGATTTCTGCTTGAAATGCTAAAGTTAAAGCTTGGGCCTCACTTTGCTTTTGTTGGTCGTTAATCTGTTTTAGCTTGCCCAATTCCTCATAGCGCTCTTGTGCTTTCTTTTGGGACATTTTGCTAGCCCTTACTTGAAATTTTTGAACTTCAAATTGAAAAGCCTCTTCAATGCTATCGAACCGCTTAGTAAACAATTGTTCCTTGCCCTTAAAACGTGCTTCAATATCCTTCTTTTCTTGATACTCATTGATTACAACACTATTGTCAATATAACCAATTTTATTTGGTTTTTGACAGGACGCCAAAACCAATAACAGTAGTCCGGTATAAAATATATGTTTCATGTTTCTTTTAATTTACTTTAGTGGAACTCGTTTTTCAAATTCGCACAAATGTACTAAAGTCTATCAATATGAAATGGCTAATGTCTTGGATTTTAGACAATAAAGAATAATTATTGCTTGTTTTAAATTCAATAAAAATATTCTATAAAAAACAACACAAAATAAAGCGATTTAAGAGGCTTTCAAATTTTGGGTTGGTATTTCCCTTTTGAATGCCAAAAGCCCAAAGCAAACATTTCCCCATGCCTTTTTAACTATTATTAATGATGTAAATCAAGGATGAAGCCTCTTTTGAACTTATCGTCTTAATATTTGATAGCAGTCCTACCCAAAATCCCTTAAGCGGATTCATTTTTCCTGTTTTATATTTTTCAGAAAGAAGGCTTACATAAAAAGCATCAAACCACATAGGCTTTGTTTTTTTAATCTTAAAACCAAAAGTTCCAATAAGTTTTGAAAGCGAAACTTTGTCAAAATGCCAAAGGTGTCGTGGCACATCATACGCCGCCCAAAATTGTTTATAGTGATTGGCATCATAACTTTTATAATTTGGAACCGCTATAACTATGGTACCATTAGGTTTTAATATTTTTCTTAAAACATTAAGATGATCCTCCAATTTTGGCAAATGTTCCAGCACGTGCCAAAGGGTAATTACATCAAAACTATTTGGTTCAAACTTCAAAAGTTCATCAATTTCAAAAACTGAATTATTAGTTTTTTCATTGGCAATAACTCTTGCGTTTTCATTTGGCTCAATTCCAAAAATCTTCCAATTATTCTTTAAAGCGGTTTGCAAAAAATCACCAGTGCCACAACCTATATCTAAAAGATTTTTCCCTTCCGTTGGAAAAGAGTTTATCAACTTCAATTTCTTTTGAAGAGAAATGGCTCTCACCAAATGATATACTTTTTCAAATAAATTTCGCTTGGAATCCGTATGTGAAATATAATCTTCACTTTCGTAATATTCGGCCAATCTTTTCTCTGAAGGCCGGGGATGTGTTTCTAAAAAACCGTACTCAGAATTTTTGATTAATTCAAATTCTTCTCCTGAAACGGAGTGGTCCCTTAGTCTAAGATATATGTTTTTCACTTTGAATATACGGTCATTTCGAGAGCCTCAATGACCATTTTTGGTGGCTGAGGCTCTCGAAGTCACCAAATGTTCCACGTGGAACGTTTTATTAAATTCTAAAAGAGATTCCTGCTTTCACTTAGACTACGCTTAGAATAAACCCAGGGATTTAACGCCCCATATAAACCAACAAAACAGAAATATCATTTGGCGACACGCCACTAATTCTTGAGGCCTGAGATACTGTGGCTGGTTGTATTTTTTTTAATTTCTCTCTTGCCTCAAAACTCATGGATTTGATTTGGGAGTAATCAAAATTCTCTGGGATT
This sequence comes from Hyunsoonleella rubra, assembly GCF_042684665.1. Classification (NCBI taxonomy): domain Bacteria; kingdom Pseudomonadati; phylum Bacteroidota; class Flavobacteriia; order Flavobacteriales; family Flavobacteriaceae; genus Hyunsoonleella; species Hyunsoonleella rubra. The sequence goes on from NZ_JBHULY010000011.1 coordinate 146,813, forward strand.
TTAACATACTCCAATCGATTTAACTTGTCGGCATTGTTCTTTTCTTTGGCTATATATCCCGAATATTTTACTTGGATTTCGGTCTGCTCAATCACTTCCCTATCCAAATTATTATCCTTAATATAAGCCTCGACACTCTCAACATTTCTAACATCTTCCATCTCAATATTCGGCCTAGCAAATATCTTAAATAGTTTTCCGGACTGCTTAACAGGTGCCGAATTTTTACTTTCTAGAATTGGATTTATTTCTTCAGGCTTTACACTTTGCGCTTGAAAAAACTCCACGAATTTCTCCGCCGCGTCGTGCTTTTCCTCCATGCGTTTCAAACGACTTTCAGAAGCCAAACCTAGTTCAAAACCCTTCGGTGTCAATCTTAAATCTGCATTATCCTGCCTCAAAAGTGTTCTGTATTCCGCTCGAGATGTAAACATGCGATACGGCTCTTCAGTACCTTTTGTAATCAAATCATCAACCAAAACACCGATATAGGCTTCATCCCTCTTTAGAGTAAACGCTTCCTTTTCTTCAACTTTTAAACTAGCGTTTATCCCTGCCATTAATCCTTGAGAAGCCGCCTCCTCATAACCGGTAGTTCCATTAATTTGCCCTGCAAAATACAAGCCTTCAACCAGCTTTGTCTCCAAAGTATGCTTTAATTGCGTTGGCGGAAAATAATCATATTCAATGGCGTATCCCGGTCTAAAAAACTTAACGTTTTCAAAACCTACCACAGACCGCAATGCCTTAAATTGAACATCCTCCGGCAAAGATGTGGAGAACCCATTTACGTAAACTTCAACAGTATTCCAACCTTCCGGTTCAATAAACAATTGATGCCTATCCTTATCAGCAAATCGATTAATTTTATCCTCAATAGACGGACAATAGCGCGGGCCCAAACTTTTAATTCTACCATTAAACATTGGCGACCTATCAAACCCTTCGCGAAGCAAATTATGTACCTCTTGGCTTGTATAGGTCATATGGCAAGAACGCTGTTTTTCTAATGGTTTAGTAATGTCCAAATAAGAAAACTTTTCAGGATTTTCATCCCCAGGTTGTTCAACCATTTTGGAATAATCCAAAGACCTTCCGTCAACCCTTGGAGGAGTTCCAGTTTTCATTCTACCGGAATCGAAACCTAAATCAACCAACTGTTCCGTAATCCCTGTAGCCGCTTTTTCGCCCGCTCTACCTCCACCGAAATTCTTGTCGCCTATATGAATCAATCCATTCAAAAATGTGCCGTTAGTCAACACCACTGTTTTGGACTTTATCTCAATGCCTAGCGACGTTTTTACACCTACAACCCTGTCTTTTTCAATTAGCAAACCAGACACCATTTCCTGATAAAAATCAAGATTAGGTGTTTGCTCCAAAAGCAACCTCCAGTCCTCCGCAAATCGCATTCTGTCACTCTGCACCCTCGGGCTCCACATAGCAGGCCCTTTTGACTTGTTCAGCATTTTAAACTGAATGGCCGATGTGTCGGAAACAATGCCACTATAACCACCCAGCGCATCAATCTCCCTCACGATTTGACCCTTGGCAATACCCCCCATAGCAGGATTGCAAGACATCTGAGCAATGTTTTGTAGATTCATGGTCACCAATAAGGTTTTACTCCCCATATTGGCGGCCGCGGCCGCGGCCTCACTTCCAGCATGGCCAGCCCCTACAACGATAACATCATAAACTTCGTTAAACATAACAAATCTTTTTACCTCAGCTTGTCATGCTGAATTTAGTTCAGCATCTCCAATTGTTAATAGATTCTGAAACAAGTTCAGAATGACAATGTTTAAATTGATGTTCCACGTGGAACATCAATTTTTTAAGTGTGCAAATATACGTTGAAATCTTGAAAACACTAACCTTTTGAAAAATCAAAAATCTGTGTTTTAGATTCCCGCCTTCGCGGGAAAGACAATGTCCAATGGGACAACCTAAGATTTATGCTCTCAGAATTAGTGCTCAGTCAATTTGTTGATGTAGTGGTTTTCCTTTTCCCGCATGAGTCTCGCATCTTCCTTTGTCTTGTCCTTATAGCCACAATAATGTAATATACCATGAATGATTACGCGATGCAATTCATCATCAAACTTCGTGTTGAAATCCTTAGCATTATCTTCTACTCTTTCAAGAGAAACAAAAATATCGCCTTGTATTATTTTTCCTATGGAATAATCAAAACTAATAATGTCTGTTAACGTATCGTGATTTAGGAATTCAACATTCAATTTGTGTAAATAATCATCGTCACAGAATACATAATTAACCTCTTCAATTTTGAATCCCTCGGAAGCAATCACGCCCAAAATCCATTTCGCAACTTCGCTTTCATTTGGCAGTTTGAAATCCGTTTCGTAATTAAAATTAATCATTGGATGGTTTAAAATACTCCTGTACTTTCTTCTTATAAACTTGTTGCAAAGGTAAGGCCTGCCGGTTTAAAATTTCTGTAGTTTGAAAATATTGTTTTGCCTTGGGTATTTGGGTTCCCGAAGCGTTTTCGAATTGTTTTTTGTTTGTTTCAGATTCTCGTTTGTTATCCTCGCCCTGTTGGTGGGTAGCATTTTCCAACTTCAACAATTGATGCTTTAAATTCATCATTTTCCGAAGCGTTTGATTGGTAAAGCCCTTGTTTAACAAGTCCAATTCAATATCCTCCATTTGCCTTGATAGCCTATCTCCAATACCTCCTTTACCCTCTTTCTCCAAACGTTTATCCAGAGCCTGACGCAACTGTTGTTGCTTTTGATAAATTTCATACAATAAGCCTTCCATATCAAAATTGTCGCCTTCACCTTCTCCTCCGGTTTGTTGGCCATTCTGTCCGTTCTTGCCTTCCTTGTCACCCTCTTTTCCTTTATTTCCCTTTTCTCCTTTTTCGCCCTCTTTCTGGCCTTCACCTTCCTGCTGACCTTCTCCAGGTTTCTTTTGTCCCTGTTGCCCCTTATTCATCCCTTGCTCCATCATCTTATTCAATTCTTCCTGACTCATAATAATGTCCGGTAACTGCATATCCCCATCGCCACCTTTCCCGGCAGACATACTCATGCTTTCTTGCATGTTGTCCAAAATATTGCTCAATAAATCCGCCAAATTATTGGTGGCCGTTATCGCAAACTGTTGTTTCGACACACCTTGGTATAATTGATTTTCGGCAAGTAACTCCAAAGCCTTTTCAATATTAAAATACACTTCGGAAATCTCCTTATTCACCTGTTCCGACAGTTTTGGTTGACGCAGTGACAAGGCAAACAAACTGTCGTCAATATGTTCAAAATGTTCCCCTAGATTATTTTGCTTTTTAAGATAGGTGGCGTACTTGCTATGGTTAACATCGATAGATTTAAACTGGTCCATCAAGGCCTCCGAATCAAAGGAATACAGCACCAAATTATCCAAAATCTGTCGCAACATTTCCATGTCCTCCTGCATTTGGTCCCCACCCATGGATTGCATCGACCCCTGCATTTTACTGCTCAACTCCTTCATCTTTTGGGCCGCTTTCTTCTGATTCTTTTGAGCATTTTTTAGATTTTCCTTCTGCTTTTGCTGAGATTCATTTTGCTCTCCTCCCTGCTGTTGCTCCTGCTCCTCTTTTTGTTTCAATTCTTCGGAAGCATTTTCCTGGGCATCCTTTACTTCCTTTTCATCCAATTTGTCCTGGGGAATATCAATCGGCTTTTTTAAAGCTTGGCTGTCTTTTTTTAACTCTTCCAGCGCTTCTTGGAATTTCTTAAATTCTTCGTTAAGCTCATCCTGTTTGTCCTTCGTATTTTCCTCTTCAGAAGCTTTGGATAGCTTCTCTTGTTCTTCAGCTAACTGTTTTAAATCCTCCGTCAACTTCTCCAATTTCTTTTCAACATAAAACCGTTTGGTCAATTCAAGTAATTGCTCCAGGCTTCGTTTTTTATTTTTATTCTGTTTGGCGACTTCCTCCAACTTTTTAATCAACTCTTCATTACTGATTTTTTCCTGAAGCTTTTTCAACTCATCCAAAAGCTTTTCATCTTTCTTTAATTGCTCCTCATTCTCCTCTAAGCGCTTTTTCAAATCTTCCTTAAAAGCATCTTCCTTCTGATTTTCCTTTTGAAATTCATCAAGATTCTCTTTTAGTTTTTTGTTGAAGTTTTTCATCATTTCGTCCTGCTGTTTCTGACGTTGAAAAAATGAAGCCAACTTCTTTTTGTCGTTAAAATTCAAATTCTTCTTTTCCCGCCCCATCTTTGTGAGCTCATCCAAACGCTTTTCCTGCTCCTTAAATTTCTTAAGCGACTGGTTTAAATCCTTGATGGTTTCCCCCTGTTGTTCCAGTTGCTTTTCTTCTTCCTCTTCCAAGGTTCGCTTACGATAATTGAAAACAGGGCTTTTTTTACTTTTGAAACGGTTTACGCGGTCATTATCAAATACTTGGAAATAAAGCTGATACGGTATTCCGGCTTCGATTTCTAAATTATCCGGAAAGGCAGATATAAAATCCTGCACATTGCTTGAGGTAATTGAAATTTCCTTTTTCATTTTATACTCCTCATTATCAGTTGGATAATACACCAATTGTAGTTTGCTCAACCCATAATCATCACTCACCTGTCCGTAAAAATACAAGGTTTGCAAATCGAGACTGTCCACCTTCATTTGCACGTTCAATTCGGGGTATTCATCTTTAACCACATCAATGGAAAAAGTCAGATTCTCATAATCCTTAAGGTTTTTATTGCTCGTGCTCAGGGTGTAATCGTAGTTGTTGAAGACTCGCTTTGAAGCCTCAAAAACACCAACCTTATCTGATTCAAACCCAACAGTATCCTTCGCATATAAAAACACCTCATCCGTAGATTTTGTTTGCAATTGCCATGTAATATTTGTGCCCTCGGGGACAATGGCATTACCCGTACTCTTTTGGGTTTCGTCCCTCTTTTTTGTGTGGCTAGGGTAATCCAAAACCATTTCAAAACTCAGGAGTGATGGCACTTCAATAATCTCAATTTGATAGGGTTTGGAGTTTACATCATTTGCAGACAGCGTAAATTCAATGTCTTGATGGGGTTGGGAAAAAATATACTCAAACTCCCCCACACCCGACTGTTGCAAAAAATAGGTTTCATCATTAAAGGTAATTTGGGCATTTTCAGGCACCAACTCCCCGGCAGTTTTTACCTCTAATTTAAAGTCTTTCCCTTCGATTGCTTTTAGGTTTTCATTCACTACAAAAAACTGAAAAGGTGCTGGCGGCTCATAGGCGGTTTTGTAATGCACCACGCGCTTGTAGCTGTCACTGAACCAATTGAAATTGCCAGTTGCATAAACCAACAACAAAATTACAATCGGGATGACCGCATATTTTAAATAAGACAGGTTTTGCTTAAAGTTTACGGCCAATTTAAAGGGAATCGGGGTTAATTCCACCGACTTTTGCTCAATACTGGCCAAAAGCAATTCAGACTGCTGGCTACTATTTTTAAGTTGAATGACATTCAACAATTTATCATCCACCTCGGGGAAATGCTTGCCGATAATTTTCGCAGACTTTTCATAATCAATGCCTTTTTTCAGCTTAAACAATTTCGCCAAAGGAATAGCAACAAACTTTACCAATAAACCCAATTCCACAGCAATAAATAGCCAAAACAGCACTGTTCTGGCCGTTGTATCCAACCACAAAAAGTGTTCAATCAACAAAGTAAATAGAAAATATAGCAGACCAATGGCGAAAAACAAAATGCCTCCTTTCAGCAATTCATTCGTATGATAACGCCGTATAAATCGCTCTAATTTTTGCTTTATGTGTTCAAAATTATCCATGATAGACGTTATAAAAGTAGTGCTTTTACAAAAAATAAAATCCTAATCTTTGTTAAACCCGTTGCAAGGTTCTAAAAAACAAAACTACTAAAGACCAAAAATTAGTGCTTATGAGGACTTATTTAGCCTTTCTATTTTTGATTTCGGCCCAAATTATAAATGCCCAAAGTGGGTGGACACAAAAAAAGGGTGAAGCCTATACCCAAATTGCTTTTACTACCATTCCCAGCTACAGCGAAATTTTTGGTAATCCAGAGTACCTCACCGAACGTGAAATTCTAGATAATACACTTCAGTTTTATGCTGAATATGGGTTGACCGATAAAACTACCATCATCCTTAATTTACCTATAAAGTTTATCAAAACTGATGGGTTGGCTGGAAATTCAAGTGGTGTCACTAGTGCGAATTCTTCATCAAAATTGGGTAATGTTGAAATAGGCCTGAAACAACAATTTTATAACAAGAAATGGGTGATTGCCGGACAACTGAATGTTGAAGCCAATACAAGCTCTTTTGATAATACTTCAGGAATTAGAACTGGTTATGATGCCTGGACGTTTGCGCCAACCCTAAATGCAAGCCGAAGTTTTGATACCTTCTATATTCAAGGGTTTACAGGCGTAAACCTAAGAACCAACGGTTACAGTAGTAATTTCAAAATTGGTGGTGAAATAGGCACAAAACCTTGGGAAAAGATTTTACTTATTGCTTTTTTGGACATTGTTGAATCCTTTAGAAATGGAAGTATCAACTTGCCGATTAGCAATCAATTGACAGCGCTTTATGTCAATAATCAGGAATACACCACTTACGGTTTGAAAATCATAGGAGAAATCACTGATGCGTTTGGTATCAATGCCGGTTTTGGCGGAGCATTTTCGGGAAATAATGTAGCCAAAAGTCCAGCTTTAACTTTAGGGTTGTATCATAAGTTCTGATGTGTTTTAACATGGGTTCGATTTAAATATCAACAAATAAATTATTAAAATAATGAAAAACCGCGCTTTGTCATATCGACAGAGCGAAGGATGAGCGACGAGATATCTCATTATTATGAGATTCCTCCTCGTTCCTCGTTCGGAATGACATACTTGTAATATAAAATACCCCTAAGTAGTTGATTGTCAAATTATATCACATCGCACTCGCGTTATTTTAAGGCTTTATAAAATGATTAGGTATTAACATTCCAAATCCTAAATATCGTTTTATCTTTGCAGGCATCAACTGAACCCTTTTTACTCATATTTTATGACCAAAAATGTTCGTGTGCGCTTTGCACCAAGTCCAACAGGGCCTTTGCATATTGGCGGTGTTCGTACCGCACTGTTTAATTATCTATTCGCTAAAAAACATGGAGGCGCTTTTATTCTTAGAATTGAAGATACTGACCAAAATCGCTATGTAGAAGGTGCAGAGCAATATATTATCGATGCTTTGAATTGGTGTGGGATGCCTGCTGATGAAAGTCCTGTAAACCCAGGAAATTATGGCCCTTACCGACAAAGTGAACGCAAAGCGTTATACAAACAATATGCGGATAAATTGATTGCTTCAGGTAACGCCTATTATGCTTTTGATACCGCTGAAGAATTGGATTCTCATAGAAAGGACCACGAAGCAAAGGGCAAAACTTTTATATATAACTGGCACAACCGACTGAAACTGAAAAACTCCTTATCGCTTTCTGAAGAAGAAGTAAAAGCCAAATTGGATTCAGGTGAAGATTACGTCATTCGTTTTAAATCGCCACAAGATGAAACCTTAAATTTGAAGGATATCATTCGTGGGGATATTCAAATTGACACCAATATTTTAGACGATAAAGTATTGTTTAAAAGTGACGGGATGCCCACATATCATTTGGCCAATATTGTGGACGACCATTTAATGGAAATCACCCATGTGATTCGTGGCGAGGAATGGTTGCCATCATTGGCTTTGCATTATCAATTATACGAGGCCTTTGGTTGGGAAGCACCTGAATTTGCGCATTTACCATTGATTTTAAAGCCTACCGGAAAAGGAAAATTAAGCAAACGTGATGGTGATAAAATGGGATTCCCAGTGTTTCCATTGGAATGGACAGACCCTAAAACTGGAGATGTTTCCAGAGGGTATAAGGAAGATGGCTACTTCCCCGAAGCTATGGTAAATTTCTTGGCTTTTTTAGGTTGGAATCCGGGTACAGAACAGGAAATTTTCAGTTTAGCCGAATTGATTGATGCCTTCAACTTGGAGCGTGTGAATAAGTCTGGAGCCCGTTTTGACCCTGATAAAACCAAATGGTTTAACCACCATTATATGCAGGAGCAGGATAATGCTGAATTGGCAAAAGCTTTGAAACCCATTGTTGACCACAAGCTAGACGTCATTGCGAGTGAAGCGAAGCAATCTGCTTCCTTGGGTGAGATTACTTCGTCGCAAACTCCTCATAATGACGTAGATGTAAACTACATGGAAATGGTCGTCGCCCTAATTAAAGAACGTGCTACGTTTATTTCAGATTTCTGGAACCTAAGCCATTTCTTCTTCGTTGCTCCGACGTCTTATGACGAAAAAGCTTCAAAAAAGGCCTTTAAAGACGGTACAAAAGCCATTTTAGAGCAAGTTGTGTCCATTATAGAAGATATTGAGGATTTCACTGTTGAAATCATTCAAACTAAAATCAAAGGTTGGATTACGGCAAACGAAATCGGTTTCGGAAAAGTAATGATGCCTTTACGCTTGGCTTTAGTTGGAGCTTTACAAGGGCCCGATGTATTTGATATTATGTTTATGATTGGGAAGGGTGAGAGTAAAAAGCGGATTGAAAATGCAATAAAGCAATTGTAGCCTTCCAAAAACCAGAAATGAAAACAATAATTTTCACTTTCCTGACTGTCTTTTCCTTTGCATTAGTCCATGCTCAGTACCATGAAGGCACTGTTTATTTTAAAGGTGACTCCACCTCGACAGGCTTAATCAGGGTAAAAACATTTGAAGGTATAAAATTCAAACGCTCAAAAGAGACAGAGCCTGTGGATTATAACCGTGAACAAATCCAAGGCTATGATGTAAAAGGTTGGCAATATAGGTATATAAAAAAGAAGCCTGGCGCCACGCCAAAGCTGTATAAGCTGCTTATTGACGGAAAAGTATCCCTATACGCCGATACCCCAAAAAGCCCAAGCCATTTAATAGCTGATAGCCCTCCAAACAGTGTCTCAATCATGATAAACCCTTATGAGATTTACTATTTGAAAATTGAGGATATGCTTTACAAAGTAGTAAATATGCTTAAAAAGAAGCATATCGAGGCTTTAAAGGATTGTCCAATACTTATGGAAAAAATTAAAAATAAAGAGTTTAAAAAATGGGAAGTATATGATATAGTTGAATTTTACAACTATGATTGTCAGCCTTGAATTTATTCAGTGCTTTTTTCGATTTAAGCCTTAGTTACAAACGCTCTGATCTGGCCCATCGCGTATTTTTATATAAACTTAATTTAGCAATACGCTCCCGGTTGTAGAGGTATACAAAGTCTTCCGTAACGCGCCTATTGCGATACCCCAACAGGTGAAAAATAGGTTTAGCCAAAAATCGGGTTACTCTTAAATTTGACTTTAGCACCCCGGCGTATTTGTCATGCCAATATATGCCCGGCAGTGCAATAAGCAAGCCGTCCACTTTAAAACGTCTTAAAATCCGGGAGAGTTTTAAAAAGAATTGAGGGATAGGTTTAATAATAAAAAAGCCCTCGCCCCCCCTCTTTTGATATAAGGGCATAAAGATATGCCCATCATGGCCAGACTGAATCTCAGTGCCATTAAGCAAAGCCAATGGCGTCCCTTTGGCTATGCTTTGGAAGCTTTTAAAGCCTTCTTTCATTTTGAACTCATCATTAGGTTGAATTCTAAGCAAATGGACGATTTCAAAAAAACGCCTAGCGCCTTCGGAAGCTTTTACCAATGTTTGAAAATGCACATCAAAATCTATCTTTTCCTTTTCCAAAATCCTTGTGTTCACTAATACTAGATTGATGAAAGCAATATTGTTCTCCACGGAAGCGACGTCCGTATGCTGTCCGGATTCAAAACCGATAGAAACATAGCCTAAAGTATTGATATAGCTCAATAAAGCGCCTTCCAAATACTCCTCGATGCCCAAAACGATAGGCACGGGAAACTGTTTAGAAAAGGCCCTATTAATCATAGCATCATTAATGGTAATAAAAGGCAATGTTTTACTGGATGTGGTGTGTAGGTCGATAAAATATAAAGGGCCAGTATTCGATTTTAATATGTTCTGTAGAAGGTTATATAGCGTAATTAATTGGATCTCCTCCGTGTTCGGGTGTTCCTTTGAAAAAATGGCCTCAATGCGGTGCTTTGTCCAAAGCCTATTCATGTCGGTGTCAATAAAGCGTTGCTCTTTTTCCAGAGCCTTGATATTCCCTAAGACACCGTATACATTACCTCTTATTTGGCTCTTGTCCAAAGATTTATAAACATGATTAAGCGCAACAACCCCAGCCTTTTCATTCCCATGTATCCCGGCAAAAAACACAATGGTTGGCGCATCGGTGCTTTTTTCAATCTTGAAGAGAACCCTCGTCATAGTTTGTGTTTGAGGCATTATGTTATCGATGTTGGTCTTCAAAATCAAAAATCATTTGAGGTGATCAATCCGATGAGCTTGCCATTTTTGGTGACCGGCAAAAGGTGGATATTGTGCCGGGCCATCATGCCTTTTGCCTTTTCAATGCTGTCTCTTTCGCTAATGACAACGATATCCTTCTCCATAATGGATTCCACGGACTGTTGCTTTTTTTCCTTGTCGTCCAAATAATCCTTAACGTCTGTCCAGGATAGCACCCCAAGCAGTTCCTTGGCATGGTTAATCACAGGTAGGTGATGAATGTTTTTCCATTGCATAATATTCAAAACCAATTCAACGCTATCGTTTTTGTCCACCGAATACACATCCGTACTCATAATGTGTTTTACAACCCTATTTTCCGGCTCAGGAAGTTCACTGGTTTCCTGTAAAATACGCCAAGTTGAAACTGGATAATCCTTTATTTGTTTTTCGTATAATTTTGAAGTTAAAATCTGCATGGCCTCAAAGCGCCTATGGCTTTTTAACAGGTGCCTGTAGCTTCTTACCGTCCATTCCGAGCCGTTTAGTCCTTTCACCCTATTTTCAATCACTGCCAGATAATACTCGGCATCCTTCGGATCGACACCAAACCTGTATAATCCTTTATAGGCCATGGGAAGAAGCTCGTCCAAAATCAAATCCTTGCAGGACACGTATTTTCCATCCCAATATATTTGGGCGGCCATGCCGTAACGGGCCGCATTGAAGAAATTGGTTTTTACATCTTTGAAATCCCAAGTTTCATGTATGTTATTATACTTCTTGTGTTTGCCCATCATCACACCTACCCAAAACACCATATTCGCCATTTCGTCAACGACAGTTGGTCCGGAGGGAATATACCTGTTTTCAATGCGCAAGTGGGGCTTCCCGTTACCCACACCATAGCAGGCGCGGTTCCACGGATACACCGTGCCATTGTGCAATTGGAGTGCAAGTAGCCGTGGTACTTTGCCTTCTTCAATCAAACTGACGCTATCGTGAATAAAATCCGAAGTTAAAAAACTTCTGAACCGTGAAATATTGTCCTTAAAAATATCGGTAACCGAACCCGTGTACCAACCACGCCCAAAGCTTACGCGCGATTGATTTTCATTCAACTGATAGGAATTGGCCCGAGTATCGATACTCTGGGTAAACAGCGCAATACGCGTTTCGCTCCATAGTTCCTTGCCAAAAAGCAAAGGGGAATTGGAGCAGGTGCTCAAAACAGGGCCGGCAATGGCCTGCGCCCAATTGTACGCGTCAATAAAATTATCCGGAGCTACCTGCAAATGCACCTGAAAACTGGTGTTACAACCTTCCAACATCACGGAATCGAACAGCAAATTCAACTCGTCCACACCCTGAATGTGAATGTTAAAATCTTGTTTTCGGGATGCTTTTATAACTTCATTCAAAATGGTATAGCGTTGAAGGGGTGTCATTTGCTTTTCCCCTACATTGTCCAATCCTATAGAGGGCAATATACCCGCCAATACAATTTTAGTGTCCTTTTTGGCAGCCGCTTCCTCCGCTTTTTTCAGAAGGGATTTTAATTGACGGTGCATTTCGGAAAAACAGGAGCCCTTAAGTTCCAAAGGGTCCAGGTTGGCTTCTAGGTTATAGTCACCTATTTCGGTAGCAAAATGTGGGTCGTCAATGTCATGCAAAATATCCAACGCATTGCTGCTAGGGGAAAAATTATGCTTTACCAAACAAAACTCCTGTTCCGCGCCTATTCGGATGGGCTCAGACTCAATCCAGCCCTTTTCCAATAGCCTTTCCAGAGCCTCAATATCATTGAGCAAGTGATGCACATAATTGGCCCTGTCTTTTTTCCTGTGCAGTTTCGAAACGTTTAAATCTCCCATATTCCAACATTTTAAGTCTTTACCAAATCCAAAAATACCCTTAAAACCTAATGGATTCTATGATTTTTGTCATGGGTATTAGTGTGTGTTTTAAAGTTAGGGAATTTTACCGACACCGAAAATGACTTGTCTTTGCCAAAATTTCCCTTAACTTCGTTTCAGCATGCCACTAGGTAAAGTAATTCTTTGTATGCATCCCTTAATGATTCAAGTCGACTGCTAAAACTAATCGTAGGACAAGCTTGACAGAGATTATAAGAAACACTACAATTGTTAAATGAATAAATAATTATGACTACAACAACATTTTTAACTTTCGTAGGTGACCAATGCGGAAAAGCCCAGGAAGCCATCAAGTTTTATACTTCCATATTTCCAAATTCAGAAATTAAAAGGATAGTCAAATACTCCGAAGGAGAGGAAGGAGGCACGCCCGAATTGGTTAAATATGGTTTATTTTCGTTAAATGGAACTGATTATATGGTAGCCGAAAGCAATTATAATCATGCTTGGTCGTTTACGCCCGCAGTTTCAATTTTTATATCTGATAATTCAGATGAAATGATCCAAACCTTATTCGAAAAACTTTCTTCCAACTATGGTAAGATAATGATCCCCCTTGACAATTACAGAGGGGAAGGGGATTATGGTTTTGGAAAAAAATTCGGATGGTGTGAGGACAAATATGGCGTATCGTGGCAATTTCTGCTTACAGAATAATGAATTGTAAATGATATTTCAATTTATAAACAATTGCCGTCAACAACGGTAACGAAAAAAACCAACCCTCCAAAATTGTTACCTTTAGCCCCAAAATAAGGCCTGTTGAAATTCACCTATTCCAAAAAAGAAAAACTTAAAAGTAAAGTTTTGATTGACCAACTCTTTTCCGAAGGGCAATCGGTTTCCGCATTTCCGTTACGTTTGGTGTATCTAGACACTACTTTTGAGGAAGCTATTTTGGTAAAAACCGGGGTTTCGGTGAGCAAGCGCAATTTTAAAACAGCAGTGGACAGAAATCGTATAAAACGCTTGTTAAGAGAGGCTTACCGATTGAATAAACCTGATCTTTTTAACAATTTAAAAACACAACATGCGTTTATGATTTTGTACATTGGCAAAGACAAACCAAGCTTTGCCCAAGTAGACGCCAGCATGAAAAAGCTGTTCGGAAAATTTTTAAACCAACATTCCAAATCTTAAATAAGTTCTATGAAACGTTTATTAAAAACCAAAATACTAATTCCAATAGCACTATGCGCCGTGTTTTTAAGCACCACTGCCTTTAAAAACGATTTTTTTGAAATCGCGAAGCAGATTGAAATCTTCACCACGTTGTTCAAGGAACTGAACATGAATTATGTGGACGAAACCAACCCTGGGGATTTAATGGATACTGCCATCAAAAGCATGTTGGACGATTTGGACCCCTACACTCGTTTTATGAACGAACAGGATGTAGAAGCGGCCAGAATTAATAATACCGGCGATTATACGGGCATTGGCGCCAAGGTAATGACCAAAAAAGACAAGTTGGTGATTATTGAGCCTTATAAAGATTACCCTGCGGACAAAGCTGATTTAAAGGCTGGGGATGAAATCATAAAAGTGGGCGAGGTTATGGTTTCAGACTATAAAGATGATGCAGGAAATCTGCTGAAAGGACCATCAGGGTCATCGGTAAATGTGACCTTCAAACGCAACAACGACACCAAAACGGCAACGATTCAACGTGCCGAAGTGGATATTAAGGCTGTGCCTCATTTCTCTATGGTAAACGAGCATACGGGTTACATTGTCTTAAGCAAGTTTAACAGCAAAGCATCCGCTGAAACCAAGTATGCACTTCGGGATCTTAAAGCCCAGGGGGCAACGCGAATTATTCTCGACTTAAGGGGTAATCCCGGCGGTTTATTGAACGAAGCAGTTAATGTAGTGAACCTGTTTGTTCCGAAAGGGCAATTGGTGGTTACCACAAAATCAAAAGTGAAAAAATACAATCGTCAATATTTCACCCAAAAAGAACCTATAGATACAGAAATTCCTTTGGTAGTGCTGATTGATGGTTCCAGTGCCTCTGCCAGTGAAATTGTTTCGGGCACTTTACAGGATTTGGACCGTGCCGTTATCTTAGGCTCACGCAGTTTTGGTAAAGGCTTGGTACAACGCCCAAAACGATTAACCTATGGTACCCAAGTAAAAATCACCATTTCTAGATATTACACACCTTCAGGTCGCTGCATTCAATCCTTGGACTATTGGAACCGTAACGACAAAGGTGAAGCGGTGCGTGTGAAACAGGAAAACTACAACGAATTCAAAACCAAAAATGGCAGAAAAGTATTTGATGGAGGCGGTATTTTTCCTGACGTTACTTTTGGAAAAACGAAGAATTCTACCATCACTAAAGCCATCATCCAAAGTAATTTGATTTTCGATTTTGCCACGGATTATTATTACAAACATCCTGATCAGGACATAGTGAATTTTCAATTGACGGATATTGATTTCAATGATTTTAAAACCTATTTGGAGAAAAACAACTTTTCCTTCACTACGGATACCGAAAAAGCATTGTTTAAAGCTTATGACACCTCTGTAAAGGAAAATTTAAACGATGATATAGAATCCGACTATAACGCCCTTATTTCAGGTCTAAAAGCCTCCAAAAATAAAGCTATCGATGCGCATAAAGATTTTATTCTGAAGATGCTTACTGAAGACATCGTAAAACGTTATACGTATCGCGAAGGGTTGTACGATTATTATAAAACCCATGACGAATATATTAAGAAAAGCACGCAAATCCTCGGAAATACCATGACGTACATGGATTATTTAAGGTAGATTTTCAAAAAATACTATCTTTAAACATTATTTATTGCTCCCAAACATGCATAGACTATTAATAGCCATATTAGTATGCTTTCAGGCGTATCTCGGATTCTCCCAAACCGAATATACCCATGACGTGTATTTCAACACGGACGAATATGTGGTGCCAAAAACTGAGGAAAACAGGCTTTTACTTTTCATTTCAAAACTTCAGGATATCGAAATTGAGTCTATTGCTATTTATGGGTTTTGTGATGATGTTGGTGCCGACACCTACAATATGAAGTTGTCGCAACAGCGTGCAGATGCCATAAAGACTATCTTTTCTAACAATGAAATAAGTGAATCGTTGATTACCAACGTAGATGGAAAAGGTGAAATTCTTCTGAAAATAGTAGATGAAAAGGACGTTTTAAAAATCAGAGGACTTAACCGAAAAGTTGAAATCATCGTCACCGAAAAACTTCCGGAACCAGAGGTAAAAGAAGTGGTAGCCGAGGTAAAAAAGAAAACAGTTCCACAGAAAATTAAAGGCCATTTAGAGGTTGGGGATAAGATTATTTTCGAAAATATTTTGTTCAAAACGGGTTATAGCACCGTAACGCCACCTTCAAAAAAAATATTGCAGAATATAGCACAAGCTTTGGTTGAGCGGGATGATATTTATTTCACCATTCAAGGACATGTATGTTGTACCAAATATACTAGGGACGCCATTGATAAGAAAACCAAAAAACGTAATCTTTCCGTGGCCAGAGCAAAATATGTATATGACTATTTCGCTAAAAAAGGCGTGGATAAAAAACGTATGCGCTACTTGGGCTTAAGGCGAAAATTTCCTCTGGGCGGCGATCCAAAATATGATAGGCGTGTAGAAATCCTGATTACTTACGTTGGTAATAATGAAAGTCAATAGTGCTTTCAAACTTCCAATTATAAAATTTCAGCCAAAATTGATGCAATATATAGGCGTTTTGCGGTAAAGCGTTAACAAATATTTACCTTTAAACTCAATTTTTCCGTTGTGTCCTCAAAGTACCTGCATTTAGTCGTCCTATTATTGGTCTATGGTTACGCTAAGCCACAAAATACCTTTGTGCCCGATGCTATTTTTGAACAAGCTCTGATTGACAAAGGCTATGATACTGGACCTTTGGACAACCTCGTGCCTACCGCCAACATCAATACTATAATTGATTTGGATGTTTCTCAATTGAATATCAATGATTTAACCGGAATAGAAGACTTCTCTTCCTTAGAAGTTCTAGATTGCTCAGAAAACCGATTATCAGCTCTTGATATTTCTCAAAACACCAATTTGAAACAACTGTTTTGTGCTTTCAATAGAATTACAAGTTTGGATATTTCGAATAACATTGGCTTAAGCATTATCTGGTGTAATTTTAATCGGATTCCCGTTTTGGATGTGTCCAACAATACAGGATTGTTGTCTCTGGTTTGCAGTAATAATTTGTTGACGGAGATTGATGTATCAAACAATTTATCACTGAATACATTTTTATGCGTTGGTAATCAGATTTCGAGTTTTGACGTATCCCTAAATTCTAATTTAAAGGTGTTTCATTGTAGCAATAATAGGCTTACCGAAGTGGATGTGACCAATAACCCAGCGTTGAACGTGCTGAATTGCGAATACAACTTCATCAGTACTTTAGACCTTTCTCAAAATCCCGCTTTACAGCAATTATATTGTATGGGAAATATGATATCCTCACTTGATCTTTTCAATAATGGAGACCTTGGTATTTTGAGTTGTGGAAATAACATGTTGTATGATTTGGACGTATCCCGAAACCCAAATTTGGTGGAATTAATTTGCAACGACAACACTTTAACCACACTCGAATTGAATCGAAACGGTTCATTAAACCATATTGATGTAGCTAACAATTCACTTTGCAACCTTAATATTAAAAACAGGGCAAACACCAATGTGACTTTTTTTGATGCTCGGGAGAACCCAGACCTATTTTGTGTATTTGTGGACGACCCTCGCTATAGTGCTTTAAATTGGACAAATATTGAGCCAATTACCAATTTTGTTACCAATCAAGAGGAGTGCGATGAAGTGGCAGATATCACCCCTGATGTTGACATACTAAATGATTTTTTTGGGAACCAGTTTATCTTACCTACACTTAATGACGGTTCCTATTTTACCGGATCCAATGGTACAGGACAACCCCTTTTTTCTGGTGAAATTATTACTGTCTCACAGACCATTTATATCTTCAATACCAACGGTTGCTACAGCAATGAATCCCGATTCAATGTAATTATTTCATCTCCAGGAAGCCCAAATTACTTCATTCCAAAATATTTCACTCCCAACAATGATGGTGAACATGATTTTTGGGGAATAGTAGATACCTTCAATGAGATTAACCATATTTCAATTTACAACAGAAATGGGAAACTGTTGAAGTTTTTATTGCCCAGTTCAAAATGGGATGGCATATTCAATGGGCAATTACTGCCATCGGATACTTATTGGTACGAAATTGTCTTAAACAGCGGTGGAGCGGTTCGAGGGTATTTCGCCTTAAAGCGCTAATAGCCTATTCCTTGATCATGGCCACGTGTGGTATCCCATCCTCGAGATAAACTTCTCCCACAGCTTCAAAACCTACTTTATTGTAAAACCCTTTTAAATAACACTGTGCTGATAACCTAATAGTCTTTTCCTTAAAATTATGCTCTACCGCTTTAACTGCTGCGTACATTATATCATAACCATATTTAAAAGCTCTTTCCTTTTTGGATACCACTACCCTTCCTATACTGGCTTCTTCAAAATAATCTCCTGGCTTAAAAGCCCTGGCATAGCCCACTAATTCATCAGCTTTAAAACCTAAAATATGGATGGCATTTTGATCTTTTCCATCGATATCTTGATATACACAATCCTGTTCAACCACAAAAACTTCACTTCTTAAACGCAAGATCGCGTACAATTCCTCTACAGTTAATTCTGAAAAGGCTTTTACTTTTATACTTAACATAGTTTCGTTTTGTTAATCCTGTACAATCACTTCCTTGGCATCATCCTTACCATATTCTGGTTGAATGTTAACATGGTTGATATCGTACTTTTTGAACACATGAGTTTCTATTTCATGTAAAATTTCATCGAATTTGGACAAGGTAATATTTTCATGAAAATCAATATGGGCCTCCAAGTGAATTTCCTCTTCGTTTAACTGCCAAACATGTACATGATGCACATTTTTTATGGATTCAAAAGCATTCAATTCGTCAACAATTTTCTGAACAGGGATGTCATCTGGCGTAAACAGCATCAACACTTTGGTTGAATTCTTCAACAAATCAAATCCCATCCAAACTAAATACAAAGCTATGGCCAAGGTCAATAAACTATCTACCCAATATATCTGATAAAATAACATTAAAATACCTCCAACCAATACGGCCACACTGGCCATCATATCCGTCAGTAAATGCAGATAGGCACTTTTCATATTCATGTTAGCATTAGCGTCTTTTTTCAACAACAGTACGCTAAAGCCATTTCCTAAAATAGCAACTATAGATAACCAAATGACTAGACTAGACTCTATTTCCTGCGGATTTTGAAAACGCTCAATAGCTTCTACAATCAATAAAATAGCAACAATCATTAAAGTTGAAGCATTGATAAAGGCTGCTAAAATTTCAGCTCGCTTATACCCGAATGTCCTTTGTGCTGAGGCTTTCTTTTTGGTCAACCGGTTGGCTACATAACTAATAATCAGCGATAGTACATCACTAAAATTATGCAAGGCATCGCTCAACAGAGATAAACTTCCGGAAAGCAGGCCACCAATCACCTGTGCCACAGTAATGGCAATATTTAATAGAATGGATATAAGAAGATTGCGACCCTTTAGATCGCCATGATGGTGATGTGAGTGATTATGCCCATGAGCGTGTCCCATGATTTAACAGGACAAGGGAATTTTATCAATGCGGTTTTGGTGCCTTCCACCTTCAAAATCGGTATTCAAAAACGTGTCAACCATTTGAATCGCCTGAGGAATAGCTGTAAAACGCGCAGGAATACACAATACATTGGCATTGTTATGTTGACGGATAAGGCTAACTATCTCTTTTGTCCAACACAATCCAGCTCTAATGTCCTGGTATTTATTGGCCGTCATTGCTACGCCATTCGCGCTACCACAAATCAAAATACCAAAATCAGCTGACTTATCTACAATAGTTTTGGCTACAGGATGTACAAAATCCGGATAATCCACACTGTCGTGTACATCTGTTCCATAATTATTAACGGTATGACCTTTACTTTCTAAATAATCCTTAATAGCAAATTTATAATCCGTACCTGCGTGGTCGTTCCCAATAGATATAGTCATAATTTCGAGGTTTTGAGTGTCCCCTCTAAAAAGAGGAGAGTAAGGGGTGTGTTAAAATCAATTATCATTATATCCCACAAAGTTACGAAACCAAATCCTGTTAACTAGCCTTTTGATGACTTGTTAATATCTAGTAATGATTTTTTATAAAAATGATTTGGATTTGAGGGGATTTTTTCAAATTGGTAACCTTTAGATAACATCCAAAATAGTTAATGTAAATTTTTGGTTAAGTTATCAGCACCACAATCTATACTTTTCAGATTTGTTAATTACAATACTTATTAAAAATATATTGTCAATAGCAGTTTTAAACAATTGTTGATAGAAAAAGGAAAGCTATTAAAATTTAAGTATTTACCAATTTTTAAGCTGTTAATTTCCTATCAACAACATTCAATAAAAAACAATTCAAAATAAAGCTTAAAAAAGTTATGCCACATATTAACACACTATAATCATCACCATTTATTTTTTTAAATTTTAAAAAGAAAATATAATAATTGTAATATATGTGAATAAGTTATCCTTTTATCGAAATCTAATTGTTTTGAAAGTAAATTTATTTAGGTTTATCAAGTTATTATTACTATTGTAGTACCTAATATCAAGCACTTTTATGAAAAATTTACTCTTTGCACTCTTAGTTCCCTTTATCAGTTTTGGACAAACTCAAATAGGTCAAGATATTGAAGGTATAAATGGTAATGATGTCAATTATTTTGGTGAGAGCGTTAGTATATCTTCTGATGGAACAATTATGGCTGCTGGAGCTCCAAGTAATGATGGAATAAATGGAACAAACTCAGGTCATACTCGTATTTATGAAAACATAAATGGTATTTGGACACAAATAGGGAATGATATAGATGGAGAGGCAGAAGGAGATTTGTCAGGAACAAGTGTTAGTTTATCATATGATGGTAGTATTTTGGCTGTTGGTGCACCTGGAAATGATGGAATAAATGGAGAAAACTCAGGTCATGTTCGGGTATATCAAAATATGAGCGGTACTTGGACACAAATAGGGAATGATATAGATGGAGAGGCAGAAGGAGATTTGTCAGGAACAAGTGTAAGTTTATCTTCAGATGGTAGTATAGTTGCTATTGGTGCATATAATAATAGTGGTAGTCTTAATGGTTCAGGCCATGTTCGGGTATATCAAAATATGGGTGGAACCTGGACTCAAATAGGAAATGATATAGATGGAG
Organism: Hyunsoonleella rubra; assembly: GCF_042684665.1. Classification (NCBI taxonomy): domain Bacteria; kingdom Pseudomonadati; phylum Bacteroidota; class Flavobacteriia; order Flavobacteriales; family Flavobacteriaceae; genus Hyunsoonleella; species Hyunsoonleella rubra. The sequence goes on from NZ_JBHULY010000011.1 coordinate 167,570, forward strand.
ATGGTGGTTGGTTTGGATATAGTTTAAGTTTATCAGATGATGGAAACACATTAATAGTTGGTGCTTTTCGTTATTCGGGGCCTAATGGTAATCAATCTGGTCTTGCACGTATTTATCAAAATATAAATGGTATTTGGACTCAAATAGGTAATGATATAAACGGTGACGCAACAAGAGATCAGTTAGGTCATAGTGTAGATTTATCTTCAGATGGTACCATTGCTGCCATAGGCGCTAGACAAAGTAACGGTTCTATATTATCTTCAGGAGATGTTAGAGTTTATCAAAATATCGGAAATGTATGGACTCAATTAGGAAGCACTATTGATGCGGAATTAGGAGATGATATTTTTGGATATAGCTTAAGTTTATCTTCAGATGGTTATACTTTAGCAGTTGGTGCACCACTAAGTGATACGACAAACTACAGATCTGGTCTTGTTCGAGTTTATAAATATAATGGTTTTACTTGGAATAGTGTTGGTTCAGATGTTAGGGGAGAAGGAAAATTAGATTTTTGTGGTGAAAGTGTAAGTTTATCTTCAGATGGAAATACCCTAGTAATTGGTGCTTCAAGAAACTCTGGTAATGGATATTACGCAGGTCATGTTCGGGTATATCAAAATATGGGTGGAACCTGGACTCAAATAGGAAATGATATTGATGGAGATTTAGGTGTTTCTCGAGATGCTTTAGGGGAAAGTGTTAGTGTTTCTTCAGATGGAACTACTATAGCTATTGGCGCTCCTAGATACGATTCTGCAAAAGGTAGCGTACGTGTATATGAAAATAAAAATGGTGTTTGGACTCAAAAAGGTTTAGATATAATCGGGGAAGCTAATCATGATTTATCAGGATCAGTTGTAAGTTTGTCCTCAAATGGAAACATTGTTGCTATAGGTGCTCCAAGACATGATGGAATTAACGGATTTAATTCTGGTTATGTTCGGGTTTTTAAATTTAATAATGGTAATTGGATACAAATAGGGACCGATATATTTGGACCATCAATTATTACCAATTTTGGAGAAAGTATAAGTTTATCATCAGATGGAAATATACTAGCCATTGACAACTTAATTGTATATCAAAATATTGGAGGAAATTGGGTTAAATTAACCGAGGATATAGATGAGCAATCTGCTATAGGTTCGGAAATTGTTAGTTTATCTTCAAACGGAAAAGTTATAGCTTTAGGGGTGCCTTCCGATCCTAATATAGTAGGTGGACGTGTTTATATTTTTGAAAATATAAATGGAATATGGACTCAAAAAGGTAATGATATTTTAGGTGAAGCAGAGTTTGATAGATTTGGATCTAGTTTAAGTTTATCTTCAAATGGTAATATTATAGCAATTGGAGCTCCTTTTAATGATGGTGAAAACGGTTCGGATTCAGGTCATGTTCGAGTATATGAATATTTGAATGGAACATGGACTCAAATAGGAGATGATATAGATGGAGAAGCGAGTAATGATTATTTTGGAGAAAGAGGTATAAGTTTATCTTCTAGTGGTGAAGTGCTTGCTATAGGATCAAGTCGTAATGAGGGTGCAAATGATTCATTTTCTGGTTATGTGCGTATTTATAAAAATATAAATGGTGTTTGGAATCAAATTGGAAACACTATTGACGGTGAAGCAGCTGGTGATCAATTTGGACGAAGTGTAAGTCTATCTTCAGATGGAAGTATTGTAGCAATAGGAGCTCCCTTTAATGACGGCAATGCAATAGATTCCGGTCATGTTCGTGTATATGATTTAAGCGCTGTTTTATCCACTCAAAGTTTCGAAAAAGATTATTTTTCATACTATCCAAATCCAGCAAAAGATATTTTGAATATCCAGTTAAACAAAGGCTTAGAACTAAAACAAGTTAACATCTATAATCTACAAAGTCAATATTTATATTCAGTAAAAACATCAAAGATAGACTTAAGTAAATTATCAAGTGGGATGTATTTTATTGAGGTAGAAACCAATCAAGGTAAATCTGCTAAAAAAATAATTATAGAATAGTTTAAATTACGATTACAAGCATTTAATATTAAAACCGTAGCTTTGTCTCAACTCAATTAATTCACTTCACCTAAAGAGAGTTGAGATAGAATGAATTCCTGCCTGACATTGATCCTCAGGAAATGACAATTGACAAAAAATTAAATGGCAAAACGAAAAAAGAGAAAACGCTCCAAAAACAAAATACCGAACCTCACCAATGCAATCCTAAGCATTTTAAAAAAAGATAGAAACCAATCCTTTAATTATAAGCAAATTGCTTCAAAACTTGGCGTTAACGACGCCAGCAGTCGCAATCAAATTATCAAAACCTTAGCTAAATTAGCAGGGCGCCAAGAGATTGAACAAGTAGATAGAGGTAAGTACAGAGCTATTGTTAACGCAGAATACCACACTGGTATTTTGGATATTTCAGCACGAGGTTCGGGTTATGTGATTTCAGAAGATTTTGATGAAGACGTGTTTATAGCTTCTAACAACATCAACAAAGCTTTGGATGGTGACGAGGTAGAATTTTATGCTTATAAACGCCGTAAACGTGGTAAAATAGAGGGCGAAATCACAAATGTTATAAAAAGAGCTAAGTCTGAATACGTTGGAGTGATTCAAATCCAAAAAAACAGCAATTATGCCTTTGTGGTACCAGACAGCACCAAAATGTATAAAGATATTTTTGTGCCTATCAATAAGACCTTAAAGGCCGAGGATGGTGATAAAGTGCTGGTGACATTGGAGGACTGGCCTGAAAATGCAGATTCACCTTATGGAAAAGTGATGCAAGTTTTAGGAAAACCTGGGGAGCATAATACTGAAATCCATGCTATTTTAGCAGACTATGGTTTACCACATGAATTCCCACATGACGTTGAAGCATTTGCTAATGAACTGGATACTTCAATCACGGAAACCGAAATCGCCAATCGCCGTGATATGCGCAAGGATTTGACTTTTACTATTGATCCAAAGGATGCCAAGGATTTTGATGACGCACTGTCGTTTAAGGTATTGGATAATGGGCTATATGAAATAGGTATTCATATTGCTGATGTTTCACATTACGTGAAAGAAGGTACCCTTTTGGACGATGAAGCATTTGAGCGCGCTACCTCCATTTATTTGGTGGATAGGGTAGTGCCTATGTTGCCAGAGGTATTATCGAACAATGCCTGTTCCTTGCGACCGCATGAGGAAAAATATACCTTTTCGGCAGTATTTCAAATCAATGAAAATGCCGAGGTAAAACACCAATGGTTCGGCAGAACGGTAACTTATAGTGATGCACGATATGCTTACGAAGAAGCACAGGCTGTTATTGAGCAGAATGCAAAGGTCACTGAGGCTCTCGAAGTGACCAAGGACAATGTAGCTTCGAGAGCCTCAGCTACCAATATAATAACCCAAATCCCCGTCGATGTTTCCCTTACTGGCAAAGCCTACAACACCACTCCAGAATTAGCTCAAGCCATTCTCACTTTAGATAAACTGGCCAAAATTATGCGTAGAAAACGTATGAAAAACGGTGCTATTTCGTTTGACAAAGTTGAAGTAAAATTCAATCTGGATGAAAACAACAATCCGGAGGGCGTATTCTTTAAAACCAGCAAGGATGCCAATAAATTGATTGAAGAATTTATGCTATTGGCCAATAAAAAAGTAGCAGAATTTATAGGGAAACAATCCCCTAAAAAGACCTTCGTCTATCGTGTGCATGACGAACCAGATGATGAAAAACTGGCATCGCTTCAAAATGTGGTGGGGCGCTTTGGCTATAAACTGAATTTTAAGGATAGAAAGTCCACCACTGCCTCTTTGAATAATTTACTAAAGGAAGTAGTTGGCAAAAAGGAGCAAAATTTAGTGGATACCTTGGCGATACGCAGCATGAGTAAGGCCGAATATACCACGCACAACATTGGGCATTATGGACTGGCTTTTGATTATTACAGTCATTTTACCTCACCTATTCGCCGTTATCCGGATGTTATGGCGCATCGGTTATTACAGCATTATTTAGATGGTGGTAAATCTGCCAACGAAGAGAGTTACGAAAAAAAATGCCAACATTCCAGCAATATGGAAATGCTGGCTACTAAAGCTGAACGCGATTCCATTAAGTATATGCAGATTCGTTTTATGGAAGACCATAAGGACCAGGAATTTGTAGGTGTAATTTCAGGGGTAACTGATTGGGGTATTTATGTAGAAATCATTTCCAATAAATGTGAAGGGATGGTTAGCGTTAGGGATATGACAGATGATCATTATGCGTTCGATCAAGACCATTACGCCATGGTGGGACGTAGTACCAAAACCATGTATCAGTTAGGCGATGAAGTGGTAGTGAAAGTCAAAAATACCGATTTGGTCAAAAAGCATTTGGATTTTCATTTGATTGGGAAGGCACAATAGAAGAAGTTTTCAAAATCAACTTTTCAACTTCCCCTTCAAATACCCAAAAGCATCATCAATCTCTTCAAAAACATCGGCTTTTGGTACCAAATCAGGAATAATATCTACGGCTTCTAGCATATCCATAGGTTGTTCTTTTAAGCCTACTAACAATACTTCAATACCTTCTTCACGCAAATCAAAAATGGTATCTTCCAAAGCATACAAACCCGATTGGTCCATATAAGGCACGCGGTCCATTCTAAGAATCACTGCTTTTACTTCATTGGGTAGTCCTTTTATTTGATCTTTAAAATAAGAGGTAAATCCAAAAAATAAGGCACCGTACAAGTGTTTGATGATGACTTTATCTTTGTATTTTTCGTAAAATTCTATCTCGTCCTGCCAAGGTTTGTTGCCATCAATATCTGCAACGGCACCAACCTCTAATCCTTGTTCGCTAATATCACCGGATTTTTTCATAAACAACAAGCATGCTAGTGCCACGCCAATGCCAACCGCTTGAATCAAACTACCGAAAGTAGTAATCAACAGCACTAAAACTAAGACGATAGCATCAGCTCTGGGTACTTTTAATAAGTGTTTCAACCCTTTAAAATCAACAATTTTAAAACCGATTGGAATGAGCAGACCCGCCAGTACACAAAGCGGAATATGGGCCGCCAATTGTCCTAAACCTAGCAATACAGCTAAAAGAAAGAGGCCATGCAAAATACCCGATAACCGTGTTCTTCCTCCCGCATTAATATTTACAACAGTGCCTTTGGTGGCCCCCGCACCCGGAATACCGCCGATGGCAGCCGCAAGCATGTTCCCAATGCCTTGCCCAATCAATTCGCGGTTACTGTTGTGTCTTGTTTTGGTCATATTATCAGCAATAACAGAGGTCAATAAAGAATCAATACTTCCAAGAACAGCCAAAACAATAGCATACTCCAAAATTGTACTATATGCACTAGAATCAATATCTAAAACACCTCCCAATTGAAAGGATGGCAAACCAGAGGGGATTTCACCAATTAAAGGCACATCCATTTTGGTAAAATAAGCGATTAAAGTCGCAACAATCAAAGCCACCAAAGCGCTTGGTATAGCTTTAGTAATTTTAGGAAATACGAAATAAATAAGAATGGTAATACCTCCTAACAGCAGTGCATAAAGATTGGCCTCTTGAAAAAGCCTAGGAAAATCTTGAATTACCGCCAAAGTGGATTTTGCCGAACCCAGTCCAACAAAGGGAAAAAGCTGTAGAATAACAATAATTAGTCCCACGCCGCTCATAAAGCCCGATACCACTGGGTAGGGGAAGTATTTCACATATCCGGCAATATTTAAAAACCCGAAAATCACTTGAAATAAGCCTCCCAATAAAAAGGCGGCTAGAATAATCCCCATTGCATTTTCAAGACTTCCTGTCATTTCAATAGCTGCCGCTACCAGTGTTGCTGAAACAACGGTCATCGGTCCGGTTGGCCCACTAGCTTGGGTTTCGGTACCGCCAAACATGGCGGCAAAAACACCAACGGCAATAGCGCCATATAAACCTGCAGTGGCACCCATGCCCGATTGTACACCAAAGGCAAGGGCTAATGGCAACGCAACCACTCCAGCCACTAAACCTCCTGTAAAGTCGCCTTTTAAATTTTTAATGTTGTAGAATTTTGATAGCATATTTTATTTATAAGATTTATTCATATGAACATCGCTTTATGTTTCATGACGTGTTCGTTTATGATTCCGTAGCGAGTGAATTCGATTAGAATACGGTCATAGGAATCAGTGAGATTTAAAGGTAAGGAATATTCTAAATTTTAAAAATACACAGCTATGGATTATACCCGTTGTTTAGCTTTCGTTATTTACACTTTTTATTTTTTAATAATTCTATAGGTTCTTGTGTAGCCTATCCCTTTTTGTAGCCTTCCCTAAAAACAGGACGGGTCATAATGTTTGCCAACGGTCTCGTATAAGAATAGTAGCGGTGTTTTATGTACTTACCATTCCGTTTGTTATTATTGTTTGATTTATATCTTTCACTTTCGTTTAAGCGACTTAACCGCTATTATTTTTATACTATGTGCCTGTTGCACAACCACTCGCTAAATATACAGAAAATTCGTATATTTCTGTATGCAAGGCAAGAAAGATTACCAAGAAAAGTTATTTGCTCAATTTCAGTTAAGCGAGCGC
>NZ_JBHULY010000012.1:0-44743 GCF_042684665.1 Hyunsoonleella rubra
AGCTCCTTAAAACGAGTCTGTTGCAGAAATTATGGGTTTTTATGGCGGCTTGCGCAACGGTTACCAATGTTGTAAGTAGTTATTTATTATCTAAATGAATCATATATTGAAGAGTTTCTACGAATTCTTTTCATTTTATAAACAAATAATTCTGTCAATTTTTCTTTATAGGGTGTTCGGGGTTAAAACAATCTTTTCCATTAGAATCAAAAACCATTAAACAAGCAAAATAGTCAGTCATAGTTTCTTTACCGTCAGCAACTACTGTGAATTTTTCATCAATTTCATTCTGGAGATTGATGTCACTCCAAACAATTCTATTAATATTTTGTTGATGTTTTCCATCGACTTTTTTATTCCAATTCCCATAGTTTTCATACATTAATTTCATTCCGTCTAGTGCTGACTGAATTCTATAAAATCGAAGCTCATTCATATAAATTGTATCATTTTCAACTACTAATGGTGTGTTCACAATTTCGAATTTTCCATGATTTGTTTTTTTTGATACTTCTTTTGAAGATGAACAACAATATAAAATTAGGCTAAATAATATCAGAATGCATTTTTTCATAATTACTTACAACTTTATGATATGAAGTAAGTTGAAATTTTTTACTAAATCAAACGAAAAATCATCCAAAATACACCGCCCCACGATGAGGCTTCAAAGCATCCCGTACCGGCCTCATATCCGATTCATCAACTACCAAAAAAGCAATGCTATGTGCTTCGCTCAGCACTTCAACACCCGTTATATTCAAATCGAGTTGCTCCCTTTTAATGTATTCCTTTAAATGAATTTCGTGGTGCTCGGCAATCCTTTGGGCATCAGGCCCCCTAAAATCCCAAATTAGTTTTAATTGTCGCATGCGGTTTGTTTTCATTGTAAATGTCTAAAAATTATCTGTTTTGGCATCCGATTATGTGAAATAAATCTATCCCCAATACGTTTGCATTCAACTTGTTTAAAAGTGATATATTGTTATTTTTGTAGCCGTTGATTAAAAATCCTAATTTATGAAAATGAAGTGGTTTGCCCTTGTTTTTACTGTTTTATTCATTTCGACATCTTTTGCCCAAAGTGATGACGTGCTTTTTACTGTGGATGGCGATGCGGTGTTAACTTCCGAGTTTAAAAGAGTCTATAGCAAAAATCTTAATTTAGTTCAGGATGAATCCCAAAAGGACGTAGACGAATACTTAAAGTTGTTTGTCAACTATAAGGTAAAACTTAAAGAGGCACGTGCTCAGGGGTTGCATGAAAAGCCCAATTACCAAAGGGAATTGTCCAACTACAAAAAGCAGTTGGCAAAAAACTATATGTCTGACAACACCGTGAGCGAAGCCTTGGTAAAAGAGGCCTATGCACATTTTTCACAGGATGTTAAAGCCAATCATATTTTGGTAAGGGTTTCCGATAATGCCACTGCCGAGGATACTTTGGCCGCATTCAATCTCATTTCAGAAATTAAGACCCGTACCGAAACCGAGGGGTTTGAGCCAGTGCGGAAAGAAGTGCACGACGGCAAAAAAGTATACGGTGAAGAATTGGGTTGGTTTACCGCTTTCAGAATGGTATATCCTTTTGAGAAAGTAGCCTTTAATACGCCAGTTGGGGAAACTTCAGAACCGTTTAGAACTCAATTTGGTTTCCATATTGTGCATGTATTGGACAAGCGCAAATCCCCGGGGAAATGCACCGTGAAGCACATTATGGTGATGCATAAAAAGGAGGAGGGCCTTGCTGATTTCTCGGAGAACCGAATAAAGGAACTTTACCAAAAAATACAACAGGGAGAGGAATTTGAAACAATTGCCAAGGAATTTTCAGATGATAAAAACACCGCCCCAAGGGGTGGCGAACTGCAGCCTTTTTCAAGTGGGCAATTAAGTGTTCCTGAATTTGAGGAAACAGCGTTTGCGCTAGAAAACCCCGGGGATATTTCTGAGCCGATACGGACTGAGTTTGGGTGGCACATCATTAAATTGAAAGAAATCGAACCTATTGGTAGCTTTGAGCAGTTAAAATCTGAATTAGAGGCTAAGGTAAAGCGTGATGACCGCTCTAAATTAATCGAGGAAGCACTAATTGCTAAGTTGAAGAAAAAGCGAAATATTGGGGAGGAGACACCTAACTTAGAATATTTTGCCTCAATTTTGAATGACGATTTCTTTACAAGAAAATGGCAGTTGCCTGAAGATTTTAAAGCCGACCAATCATTTTTAAACATAGGAGAAAAGAGCTTAACCTTTGCTGATTTTGGGGAGTATCTTGTCAAATATCAACGTACCTCACGAGGTAGAAAACCTTTTGAGGCGATTGCAAAAGAGGCTTATAATGCCTTTTTGAGCAACGAGCTAAAAGCCTATGAAGAGGAACATCTTGAGGCTGAAAATGAAGATTTTGCTCATATTTTATCAGAATACAGGGACGGTTTGCTACTATTTGATTTGATGGAAAATACCATTTGGAAAACGGCGAAAACGGATTCTTTGGAGATTCAAAAGTATTATGATAACAATAAGGACAAATACTACTGGCCCGAACGCGTGGTTGTGGATGTGGCCTCTGCTTCAAAGCGAAAAATCATTAATAGAGTATCAAAAATGCTACACGAAGAAATGTCGTTTGAGCACATCAAAAAGTTGGTAAATACCAATGGTGATGTTCATGTGATTATTACCTCAGATACCATGCCTGCCGATCATCAGGCGCTACCAAAAGATTTTGAGTTTAAGCCGGGCATTTCAAAAGTATATAAGCACAATAAAGGTTATGTAGTTGCCAAAGTACAAGAGGTGTTGCCAAAAACTTTAAAACCTTTTGAGGATATTAAAGGCTTGGTGATGAGCGATTATCAAACCCACAAGGAATCACTTTGGCTTGCCGAGCTAAAAGAAAAGTATAAAGTGGAGGTGAACGCCGATGCCCTAAAAAAGGTAAAAGCAGAATTATAAAAAGCGAATGCAATTAAAATCCCTCATATTAGTTGTTGTTTTGGCGAGTATGGCTTCGTGCGACTTTTTTAAGAAAACTGAAGGAAAAAAGCCCATCGCCCGAGTAAATAACAGCTATTTGTACTATGAGGATTTAGAGGATGCTTTTTCCGAAGGAATTAGCAAAGCGGACAGTACTTTGATGGTCCAGAATTTTATTAATAATTGGGCCACCCAGCAATTACTTGTGGACGGTGCACTGATCAATTTGGGTGAGGACAAGCAAAAAACTTTTAGTAAACTGGTGGATCAGTACAAAAAGGACTTATACAGCAAGGCGTATTTGGAGGCTTTGGTGAGACAAAATATCGATACGTCGGTATCAAAAGAAGCGGCCACGGCCTACTACGAATCCCACAAGGATGTGTTCAAATTAAACGAGGAGCTTATCAAATTCAGATATATTCACGTAGATGAGGATATCATTGATTTGGAAACTATCAAGGATCGTTTCAGACGGTTTGACGAAGAGGACAAAAGGGCTCTAGATTCCATAGCTATTCAATTCAGATCGTACTCGTTAAATGATTCTATATGGGTGAAAATGAGCCAAGTAATTGCGAAGATTCCGGGGGTGAATTCTGAAAATAAAAGTCAACTGTTAAAAAAATCCCATTTTGTGCAACTCAAAGATTCATTAGGTTTATATTTGATGCAGATAAATGATGTGTTGTTTCGTAACGATACTGCGCCGTTGGAATATGTAAAACCTACCATTCATCAAATTGTTATCAACAGGCGCAAATTGGAACTCATAAAAAAATTGGAGAAAGATATTACTAAGGATGCTATTAAAAACAAAGAGTTTGAAATCTATAATTGACGTAAGATTGCTTTTGGTCTTGCTGTTTGTTTGGGCTTTGCCCTCGCACTCACAGGAGATCATTGAAGATGAAGTTGAAGAAGAAACACAAGAAGTGACCCAAGTAGATTCCACACAAACCTTTCAGCGCGTAAAAGTGGACGGTGTTGCAGGTGTGGTGGGCGAATATATTGTGTTGCAATCTGATATCGATAAAACATTAATTCAGATGCAGGCCCAGGGGGTGAATACCAAGGATATCACACGTTGTCAAATTTTCGGAAAATTATTGGAGGACAAACTGTATGCCCATCATGCCATTCAAGATAGTATTGAGGTGTCTGATGCTGAAATAAGGCGAAGTGTGGACTACCAATTGCAGCAGTTTTTGCAACAGGTAAATGGGAATATGGACCGCCTTTTGGAATTTTATAAAAAGGAAGATGAGGAAAGCTTGAAGGAAGAAATGTTTGAGATTAATAAATCCCAGATGTTGGCACAACGTATGCAGGCTAAAATTATTGAAGAGGTTGAGGTGACCCCTGAAGAGGTGAGGCAGTTTTTCAATAAGATTCCAGAGGAAGAAAGACCAACTTTTGGTACGGAGTTAAAAGTATCGCAGATTGTTGTGGAACCTGAGGTATCAGCAGAAGAAGAGCAAAAAGTGATAGAGCAACTAAAAGGTTTTAAAAAGGACGTTTTGGAAAATGGGGCAAGTTTTCGCTCAAAAGTAGTGTTGTACACAGATGATAAAGCTTCCATAAGCACTGGTGGAAAATACACCTTGAACCGGAAGCAACCAAGGATGGTAAAGGAGTTCAGGCAGGTTGCCTTTTCCCTGCAAGAGGGTGAGATATCGGACCCTTTCAAAACCGATTTTGGTTACCATATTGTTTATTGTGAAAAAATTAGGGGGCAGGAATATGATGTAAGCCATATCCTATTGATACCAAAGGTTTCGGATGAGGCGGTAACAGAAGCTCGCGAAGAAATTACCAAAGTAAGACAAAGGATTGTGGATGGCGACATTACCTTTGAAGCGGCCGCAAGGGAGTCCAGTGATGAAAAAGAAACCAAATTTGATGGCGGGAAATTGATTAACCCCGAAACTCAGGACTATAATTTTGAACTCACCCGAATGGATCCGGAATTGTACGGCCAAATCCAAGATTTAAAGGATGGAGAGGTTAGCCAAATTATTCCGGAATCGGATAGAACTGGGAAAGTAAAGTTCAAACTATTAACCGTGAATGATAGGATTGATGAGCATGAAGCCAACTATGCACGGGATTTCATGAAAATCAAGCAAATGGCCTTGAATGAGAAAAAGATTAAGGCCATTGAAAAATGGCAGGAAGAGAAAATCACAGATACTTATGTAAAAGTAACAGGAGAGATGCGCGACTGTGATTATGCAAGTAACTGGTTAAAAAAATAACATATGTCTGACGTTGTCGCTGTAAAGGAGTTTGTTAAAAAATACCAAGATTTAAAGCAGGAAATTGCAAAGGTCATTGTGGGTCAGGATGACGTCATCAATCAAATATTGATTTCTATTTTTTCAGGAGGCCATTCTTTGTTAATTGGAGTTCCGGGATTAGCGAAAACCCTTATGGTAAATACCATTGCCCAAGCTTTAGGGTTGGATTTCAAACGAATACAATTTACTCCAGATTTAATGCCAAGCGATATTTTAGGGAGTGAAATTTTGGATGAAGACCGTCATTTTAAATTCGTAAAGGGTCCAATTTTCGCCAATATCATTTTAGCTGACGAAATCAACAGAACACCACCTAAAACTCAGGCGGCCTTATTGGAAGCCATGCAGGAAAGAGCTGTGACGGTGGCGGGACATCATTACAAATTGAGTTTGCCCTATTTCGTACTTGCAACTCAAAACCCAATTGAGCAGGAAGGGACGTACCCCTTGCCAGAGGCACAATTGGACCGTTTTATGTTTGCCATTAATTTGGAGTATCCTTCTTTTCAAGAAGAAGTAGAAGTGGTAAAGGCTACAACCAACGATGAGGCGGTTAAAGTGAACGCCTTGTTTACGGCTGAAGAAATTCTAAACTTTCAGCACGTTATCAGAAGAATTCCTGTTGCAGATAATGTCATTGAATATGCGGTAGGGATGGTAGGCAAAACCCGACCCAATTCTGATGTGGCTTCCGATTTGGTAAAACAATATATCGATTGGGGAGCAGGGCCACGAGCTTCACAAAATTTAATTTTAGCGGCCAAAACCCACGCGGCCATAAACGGTAAATTCTCTCCTGATAATGAGGATGTTCAAGCGGTAGCCTACAGTATTTTGAGGCATCGTATCATCAAAAACTACAAAGCCGAGGCAGAAGGTATTTTGGAAAACGAAGTGATTTCGTCTTTGTTTTAGATGAATATAAAACAATTTATCATTCCTATAATTTTCTTTCTAATAGGAATTGGTTTTTCCTTGATTGGTGCTTTGTTGAAGATAATCCATTTTGGAATAGGCATAATAACAGGCAATTTATTGATATCCATTGCAACTGGCTTCAAAGTAATGGCCATAGTTTTGGCAATCGTGAAATTACTTAAGATTTATCGTGAAAGGTAGGAACTGGTTAGCCTTGTGAATAGCACTAAGAATTTTTTATTTTTCTACATGAATTAATGATAAAAATTCAAACATCACCGATAATTATGCGACTCTAGTAATTAAGTATTAATACTTAGTTTTATTGGGTCATTTATCTTTACACCTTTGCATTAAATTCGTATTTTGCATCGCTTTTTTAAAATAAAAATAACATTGAAATAATTCTTTTATGAACTACAACGATTACATCAAAGAAATTGAAGAAAGAAAAGCTCAGGGCTTGCACCCTAAGCCAATAGATGGAGGTGAATTATTGAGTGAAATTATTGCTCAAATTAAGGATGTAAATAATGCGCATCGTGAGGATTCTCTTAACTTTTTCATTTATAATGTTTTGCCTGGTACAACTAGTGCGGCAGGGGTGAAAGCGAAGTTTTTAAAAGAGATTATTCTCGGTGAATCCGTAGTTGAAGAAATAACATCAACTTTCGCTTTTGAACTATTGTCCCATATGAAAGGAGGGCCATCTATTGAGGTGCTTTTGGATCTGGTTTTGGAACAAAAAGATATCGATATAGCACAGAAGGCTGCAGAAGTTCTAAAAACGCAAGTTTTCCTGTACGAGGCGGATACTGAAAGACTCGAGGATGCCGTAAAGAAAGGTTGCCCTATTTCAAAAGGTATTATTGAAAGCTACGCACAGGCGGAGTTCTTCACTAAATTACCTGAAGTTGAAGAGGAAATTCAGGTGGTGACATATATTGCTGGAGTAGGTGATATTTCTACGGATTTATTGTCTCCAGGGGCGGATGCGCACTCAAGATCAGATAGAGAATTGCACGGACAATGTATTTTTGAGCATAACAAGGATATGCAACAAGAAGTGTTGGCTTTAAAAGAGCAGCACCCTGATAAACGTGTGATGTTAATCGCTGAAAAAGGAACTATGGGCGTAGGTTCTTCAAGAATGTCTGGAGTAAACAATGTGGCACTTTGGACAGGTATTTCATCTAGCCCATACGTACCGTTTATCAATATTGCTCCAGTAATTGCTGGGACTAATGGAATTGCACCAATTTTCTTAACAACTGTTGGAGTAACTGGAGGAATCGGAATCGACCTTAAAAACTGGGTGACTAAAAAGGATGCCGAAGGTAACACCATTTACGATGCTGATGGCGAGCCCTTATTAGAACAAGTATATTCTGTTGAAACAGGAACTGTTTTAACGATCAATACAAAAGAAAAGAAATTATATAACGGAGATCAAGAATTAAAAGATATCTCTGCGGCTTTAACGCCTCAAAAGGTGGAGTTCATTAAGGCTGGAGGTTCTTATGCGGTGGTTTTCGGTAAAAAATTACAAACTTTTGCATGTAAGGTTTTAGGTATAGATGTACCTCAAGTATATGCGCCTTCAAAAGAGATTTCTATTGAAGGACAAGGTTTAACAGCGGTTGAAAAAATCTTCAACAAAAATGCTGTTGGAACCACTCCGGGGAAAACGTTACATACAGGATCTAATGTTCGAGTTGAGGTGAACATTGTGGGATCTCAGGATACTACAGGTTTAATGACGTCTCAGGAGTTAGAAATGATGGCAGCAACAGTAGTTTCTCCTATTGTTGATGCTAGTTATCAATCAGGTTGTCATACGGCTTCGGTATGGGATGATAAGTCAAAAGCGAACATTCCTAAGCTAATGAAGTTTATGAACGACTTTGGGTTGATCACGGCTCGTGACCCTAAAGGTGTTTACCATGCCATGACCGATGTAATCCATAAAGTATTAAATGATATTACAGTTGATGATTGGGATATTATCATTGGAGGGGACTCACATACGCGTATGTCTAAAGGTGTAGCTTTTGGTGCAGATTCAGGAACCGTTGCCCTAGCATTGGCTACAGGTGAGGCTACCATGCCAATTCCAGAATCAGTGAAGGTAACCTTTAAAGGAAATATGAGGAGTTTCATGGATTTCCGTGATGTAGTACACGCCACTCAGCAACAAATGTTAAAGCAGTTTGGTGGTGAAAACGTATTTCAAGGAAGAATCATTGAGGTTCATATCGGTACATTAACTTCTGATCAAGCCTTTACATTTACAGACTGGACCGCTGAAATGAAAGCTAAAGCATCTATCTGTATTTCAGAAGACGACACTTTAATCGAATCTTTAGAGATTGCAAGAGATCGTATCCAAATCATGATTGAAAAAGGTATGGATAACGAAAATAAAGTGCTTCAAGGTTTAGTTGATAAAGCGAATACTAGAATTTCAGAGGTTAAGACTGGAATCAAACCTGCTTTAAAACCAGATGCTAATGCGAAGTATTATGCTGAGGTTGAAATCGACTTAGATGAAATTGCTGAGCCTATGATTGCCGATCCAGATGTAAATAATGATGATCCATCAAAACGTTATACGCACGATACGATCCGTCCATTATCTTATTACGGTGGTACTAAGCAAGTAGATTTAGGATTTGTTGGGTCTTGTATGGTTCACAAAGGAGATATGAAGATTTTGGCTCAAATGTTAAAGAACATTGAAGCGCAACATGGTAAAGTGGAGTTCAACGCACCGTTGGTGGTAGCACCTCCAACATATAACATTGTAGATGAGCTAAAGGAAGAAGGAGATTGGGAAGTATTACAGAAGTACTCGGGTTTTGAGTTTGACGATAGCGCACCAAAAGGATTGGCTCGTACCAAGTATGAAAACATGCTATATTTAGAGCGTCCGGGGTGTAACCTTTGTATGGGTAACCAAGAAAAGGCGGAACCAGGAGATACCGTTATGGCAACTTCTACACGACTGTTCCAAGGAAGAGTTGTGAAAGATTCTGGCGAAAAGAAAGGAGAATCTTTGTTGTCTTCAACTCCGGTGGTTGTATTGTCCACAATCTTAGGAAGAACCCCAACAATGCAAGAATATGAGGTTGCGGTAGACGGTATTGTGTTGACCAAGTTTAAGCCGTCACAAAAGGAATTGGTAATGTAGTTGTTGAAAATTTTAAATAATTAAAAGCCTGGGTTTTAATGCTCAGGCTTTTTTGTTACTACCAGTTTCATATTGAAATTATTTAAAAGATAGATTTTGACAAAGTTGGAATAAACTAAGTCTATTTTTTGAATATAAAAACAGCCTCGTAATTTCGTATATTAGTGCAACTTAAAATAAACTACTAAAAATTAAAACGGATAATATATGGCATTTGATATTGAAATGATTAAGGGCGTTTACTCCAAAATGGCTAAAAACGTCGATAAAGCCCGTGAAGTTGTTGGAAAGCCATTGACGCTTTCTGAAAAAATATTATATAACCACTTATGGGATGGTGCGCCGGACAAGGCATTTGTAAGAGGAAAGGATTATGTGGATTTTGCCCCGGATAGAATTGCATGTCAAGATGCTACAGCACAAATGGCCTTGTTGCAGTTTATGCAAGCAGGAAAAAGTAAAGTAGCGGTGCCAACAACTGTGCATTGCGACCACTTGATCCAAGCCAAAGAAGGTGCCGCAACGGATTTAAAACACGCCAACAATGTAAGTAGTGAGGTGTTCAATTTTCTTGAATCTGTATCCAATAAATACGGTATTGGATTCTGGAAACCTGGTGCAGGGATTATTCATCAAGTGGTTTTAGAAAATTATGCATTCCCTGGCGGGATGATGATTGGTACGGATTCGCACACTGTAAATGCAGGAGGTTTGGGCATGGTAGCCATTGGTGTGGGTGGAGCAGATGCTGTAGATGTTATGGCAGGTATGGCTTGGGAATTGAAGTTTCCTAAATTGATTGGTGTTAAATTGACCGGAAAGCTGTCAGGTTGGACAGCACCTAAAGATGTGATATTAAAAGTGGCCGAAATACTTACTGTTAAAGGCGGAACAGGGGCTATTGTTGAATATTTTGGCCCGGGAGCTTTGGCCATGTCCTGTACAGGTAAAGGTACTATCTGTAATATGGGAGCCGAGATAGGAGCAACTACCTCTACTTTTGGTTATGATGATTCTATGGAACGCTATTTAAAAGCCACGGATAGGGAAGACGTTGCCGAAGAAGCCAATAAAATTAGGGAATACTTAACTGCAGACCCTGAGGTTTATGCCAATCCGGAACAGTATTTCGACCAATTGATAGAAATTAACCTATCAGAGTTGAGCCCATTGTTAAATGGCCCTTTCACTCCAGATTTATCCACTCCAGTAGGTTCTGAAATGACCGGTAAGGCTAAAGATAATGATTGGCCTATAAAGGTAGAATGGGGCTTAATAGGCTCTTGTACTAATTCGTCCTACGAAGATTTATCGCGAGCTTCATCAATTGCGCAACAGGCATTGGATAAAGGCCTAAAAACCAAAGCTGAGTTTGGTATTAACCCGGGTTCGGAACAGGTAAGATATACCGCCGAGCGGGATGGTATCCTCCAAGTGTTTGAAAAACTGGACGCGAAAATATTTACTAACGCCTGCGGGCCATGTATCGGGCAGTGGGCAAGATATAGCGATCCAAAGAACGCACCAAAAAACAGTATTGTCCATTCCTTTAACCGAAACTTTGCAAAGCGTGCTGATGGAAATCCAAATACCCACGCCTTTGTAGCTTCACCCGAAATTACGGCGGCTATTGCCATAGCTGGGCGGTTGGATTTTAATCCGATGACCGACAGCCTTATCAACGAAAATGGCGAAGAAGTGATGTTGGACGAACCCACAGGATGGGAATTGCCACCAAAAGGTTTTGATGTGAAGGATAATGGTTATTTAGAGCCAGAAGAGGATGGGAGCCATGTAAATGTTGTTGTAAATGAAACTTCAGAACGTTTACAGTTATTAACGCCATTTGAGCCACTAGGTGATACCATTACTGGAGCAAAACTTTTGATTAAAGCTTTCGGAAAATGTACTACCGACCATATTTCCATGGCTGGGCCTTGGTTGCGCTTTAGAGGGCACTTGGATAACATTGCTAATAATACCTTGATTGGAGCCGTTAATGCCTTTAATCAAAAAACCAACTTTGTAAAGAATCAATTGACTGGCGAATATGGCGGTGTGCCGGACGTACAGCGACAATATAAAAAGGCCGGAATAAAAACTATTGTGGTTGGCGACCATAATTATGGTGAAGGTTCTTCCCGTGAACATGCGGCAATGCAACCAAGACATTTAGGCGTTGCTGCTGTAATTGTAAAATCTTTTGCGCGTATTCACGAAACCAATCTTAAAAAGCAAGGGATGCTAGGTTTAACCTTTGCCAATGAGAATGATTACGATTTAATTCAAGAAGACGATACTTTCAACTTTTTGGATTTAAACGAATTTGCACCAGACAAACAGTTAACTCTAGAGGTGGTGCATGCAGACGGAAGTAAAGATGCTATTAAGTTAAACCATTCATATAACGAAGCGCAAATTGCATGGTATAATGAAGGTTCTGCCCTTAATTTGATTAAGAAGCAAAATGCTTAATTTGATTTAAATGAAAAACCTGCAAGGCATTTTATTGCTCTTGCAGGTTTTTTTATAAACTGTACTTTCCACTATAGCAATAGAGACAAACTCAAAATTAATTGGTCTGGCCTGGTGTCCAAACGGCTCAGGGCATTCGGGTCAGAAGTAATATTGTTATTGATAAAGGTAGCTTCATTATTACTAAAGCCCCTTTCGTATCTCAAATCTATACCCAATTTTTTTAGATTAAAACCGATACCAAAATTAAGTCCAACGGAAAAATCGTTCTCAATATCACCAATGGTGATACCGTCAAATTCGGTATCCAAAATATACTGAAATGCCGGCCCACCAAAGACGCTTAGAGGACCAATTACTTTAGCACCAACTAAAATTGGGGCGTCCAATTTTTGCATTTTGAAATCATTGTTGTTGTATTCACTTTTTGTACTGGTGTACATAAGCTCTGGTCTTAGGTATACTTTCTTGCCAATTTTACCAAAAAGCCCAACATGAAAACCTACATTTCTGTCTGGATTCTGGGCATTATCGCCAATCGATTCAAAGTAATCTCCGTTGGCGTTATAGTTTAATCCTCCTTTTAGACCTATGCCTGTTTGGGTCTGGGCAAAGCCGGAGATTGTTGTTAAAACCAGGGCGATAACGAGCAATATCATTTTTCCTTTAGAGATATGGGTTTTCAACTCTCTTTTTAATTCGTGTGTGTTCTTCATAATTATTCGTTTTAAGATTTGAAGTTTAATATCAAAAACGTTGCCAAAAGCCTTTTATTCTTTTGGAATGGATTTTTTTAAGCAGGGGGATGAAAATGTAAGTATTAAAAAAGGGTTCATTTTATAAAAACGAACCCTTCAAAATTTTGTCAGGAATTAATTCTATTTCCTTTGGATAACAACTTTCGCTCTTTCTACAATAGATGCGCTGTTCAATCCATATTTTTCCATTAACTGTGCAGGGGTTCCAGACTCTCCAAATGTGTCGTTCGTCCCAATAAATTCCTGAGGAGCAGGGTTGTTTAAAGCCAAGGTACGTGCTACACTTTCTCCAAGTCCACCCAGGATATTGTGTTCCTCTGCCGTTACCACGCATCCTGTTTTAGCAACCGATTCAAGAATTGCCTCCTCATCTAAAGGTTTTATTGTATGTATATTGATAACCTCTGCAGATATTCCTTGCTGATCTAATACTTTGGAGGCCTCAAGTGCTTCCCATACCAAATGGCCTGTAGCTATTATGGTTACATCATTGCCTTCTGTCAATTTTATGGCTTTTCCAATTTCAAAAGTTTGGTCGGCAGGTGTAAAAATAGGAACAGATGGTCTTCCAAAACGCAGATAAACTGGTCCAACGTGGTCTGCAATAGCTATGGTAGCTGCTTTGGTTTGGTTATAGTCACAGGGGTTTATAACCGTCATACCCGGTAGCATTTTCATCATACCAATATCTTCAAGTATTTGATGCGTTGCTCCATCTTCACCTAGAGTTAATCCAGCGTGAGACGCACAAATTTTCACATTCTTACCCGAATAGGCAATAGATTGACGGATTTGGTCATAAACCCTACCTGTTGAGAAATTGGCAAATGTTCCTGTGAACGGAATCTTTCCACCAATCGTCAAACCTGCGGCAATCCCCATCATATTGGCTTCCGCAATTCCTATTTGAAAGAAGCGCTCAGGGTTTTCTTTTATAAACTCGTTCATTTTTAAAGAACCAATTAAATCCGCGCAAAGTGCAACCACATTAGGGTTGGTTCTTCCCAATTCAGCCAGTCCAGCTCCAAAACCACTTCTTGTATCTTTCTTCTCTGTATAAGTGTATGTTTTCATTTTTCCTTGTGTAAGTGGTTAGTAATCGCCTAGGGTTTCAGGGTTTTGCTCCAAACCAATAGCTAATTGCTCATCGTTCGGTGCTTTCCCGTGCCACGCATGTGTATGCATCATAAAATCCACACCATTACCCATTACGGTGGTTAACAAAACACAAACTGGCTTTCCTTTTCCAGTTTGGGCTTTCGCTTTTTTCATACCTTCAATCACCGCTTCCAGGTTATTACCGTCCTTAATTTCCAAAACGAGCCAGCCAAAAGCTTCAAACTTTGCTTTCAGGTCACCCATCGGTAAGACATCATTGGTGGCACCATCGATTTGCTGTCCGTTGTAATCGACCGTTGAAATCAAATTGTCCACATTATTACCGGCGGCATACATAATTGCTTCCCAATTTTGCCCCTCTTGTAATTCTCCATCACCGTGCAAGGAATACACGATTTTATCATCGTTGTTCAATTTTTTGGCTTGTGCCGCACCAATTGCTACGGACATACCTTGACCTAAAGAACCTGAGGCAATTCTCACTCCTGGTAAGCCCTCGTGGGTTGTAGGGTGTCCTTGCAAACGGGAATCAATCAATCTAAAGGTGCTCAATTCCTCAACCGGAAAGTACCCCGCTCTGGCCAGAACACTATAGAAAACTGGAGAAATATGACCATTGGACAAGAAGAACAAATCCTCACCTATCCCGTCCATATCAAATAAGTCTTTGGTTTCCATGAGATTGTTGTAAAGCGCAACGAAAAATTCAGTACAGCCCAAAGAACCTCCAGGGTGCCCTGAATTCACTTTGTGTACCTGTCTTAAGATATCCCTTCGCACCTGCGTACAAATATCTTCTAAGTGTTTAATGTCTGGCATGTTAAATGATTGTTTTTTGCCCGACAAAAATAGGAGATTAGAATAGTTTTACAAAGTATAACTGGTGCAATTATTTTCATTTTCACGAAACCTTTAAGTACTGTTAATAAGTTTATTTTTTTGATATAAAATATGTAGGTTTGCGCACCGGTTATTAGGCTTATGAAATTCGATTTAGCACAAAAAGATGTCCAAAGTAAAGCTAGGGCAGGTCAGATCACCACGGATCATGGCGTGATTGAAACCCCTATTTTTATGCCTGTTGGCACCGTTGCCACTGTAAAAGGTGTGCACCAACGCGAACTTAAAAATGATATCAATCCAGATATCATTTTGGGAAATACCTATCATCTTTATTTGAGGCCACAAACTAATATCATTGAAAAGGCCGGCGGACTTCATAAATTTATGAATTGGGATCGAAATATCTTGACAGATTCTGGAGGCTATCAGGTGTATTCGCTTTCAGCAAACAGAAAGATTAAAGAAGAGGGCGTAAAATTCAAATCCCATATTGATGGAAGTTACCATATATTTACACCAGAAAATGTGATGGAAATCCAGCGCAGTATAGGCGCTGATATTATAATGGCGTTTGATGAATGCACCCCTTACCCCTGTGATTATAATTATGCCAAACGTTCCATGCATATGACACATCGTTGGTTGGACCGATGTATCAATCATCTAGAAAAAACACCATTGAAATATGATTACAGTCAAGCTTTTTTTCCAATAGTTCAGGGGAGTACTTACAAAGATTTACGTATTCAGTCGGCCGAGTATATTGCGAATGCTGGTGCAGTAGGCAATGCTATTGGCGGACTTTCCGTAGGGGAGCCTGCCGAAGAAATGTATGCCATGACTGAAGTAGTTTGTAAGGTTTTGCCTGAAGATAAGCCAAGATATTTAATGGGAGTGGGTACACCAATCAATATTTTGGAAAATATTGCGTTAGGTATTGATATGTTTGATTGTGTGATGCCCACACGAAACGCGAGGAACGGCATGTTGTTTACCGCCCACGGTACCATCAACATCAAAAACAAAAAGTGGGAGGACGATTTTTCCTCAATCGATGAGATGGGAATTACTTTTGTGGACACTGAATATAGTAAAGCCTATTTAAAGCATTTGTTTTCAGTTAACGAATTGTTGGGCAAGCAAATCGCCACTATTCATAATTTAGGATTTTATTTGTGGTTGGTTCGCGAAGCCAGAAAACATATATTAGCAGGAGATTTCGCAATATGGAAAAATAAGATGGTGAAACAAATGGATAAACGATTATAGCAAAATTCCCTAAGTGAAGATATTAGATTGGTACATATTAAAGCGTTATTTGTTTACCTTCATCATGATGCTTTTGCTGTTTATTCCTATTGGAATTACGGTGAACCTGGCTGAAAAAATTGGTAAGATTTTGGATAATAACGTGCCCTTTAATGAGGTGGCGCTTTTTTATCTGGACTTTACTATTTATTTTGCCAATTTATTATTTCCACTTTTTTTGTTCTTATCGGTGATTTGGTTTACTTCAAAGTTGGCCAACAATACGGAGATCGTGGCTTTTTTGAGTTCAGGAGTTTCGTTTTCAAGATTTTTACGCCCCTATTTGTACGGTGCTACTATTACTGCCTTTTTCGCGTTGATTTTAGGTTTGTTTTTGGCCCCTGAGGCCAGTAAAGGTTTTAATGAGTTTGACTACAAATACTTCAAAAGAGGGCGAAGTGCCACGGATAATAAAAACGTTTTTCGACAAATTAACGAAAACGATTATATCTATGTGAGTAGTTTTAATTCCAAAAGTAAAACAGGTCAAAACTTCACACTAGAGCATTTTGAGGACAACAAATTGACTACGAAAATTAGCGCCCGAAGCATCCGATACGTTGAAGCGGATACAACTTATAGATTGATTGATTACGTAAAACGAAACGTTGGCGAATTGACCGATACTTTGGAAATTGAAAGGCGCAAGGACACGTTGTTTACATTTGACGTAGCGGACTTGACACCTGTTATTTATATAGCTGAAACACTGTCCTATTCTGAATTGACTGATTTTATTGCTAAAGAAGAGGCAAGAGGCTCTTCCAATATTGGCCGTTATAAATTGGTGCTCTATAGAAAATGGAGCTTACCCGTATCCATATTTATATTAACGATTATTGCCGTGGCAGTATCTTCCATTAAAAGACGAGGTGGAATGGGGGTAAATCTAGCTTTGGGGATATGTATCGCTATGGTGTTTATCTTTTTCGATAAAATTTTTGGGGTAATGGCTCAGCAGTCTGACTTTCCGCCTGTTATTGCAGTCTGGTTTCCTAATGTCATTTTTGGTATTTTAGCTGTATATCTTCTGTACAATGCCAAACGCTAAGCTAAGAAACTACTTTCACCTTCATTTTTTAGTATTCATTGCCGGCTTTACAGCCATTCTGGGAGAATTGATTTCGATAGGTGCCGTGCCATTAGTGTGGTTCAGAATGGGAATGGCCACCATTTTGATGTTTATTTATATCAAAATAGCTGGAGTCAAATTAAAAATTAATGGGAAATCTATTCTAAGATTGTCTTTGGCAGGCATCATCATTGCTTTACATTGGATCACCTTTTTTGCTTCCATCAAAGCGGCCAACGTATCTATTGCCCTGGCCATGTTTTCCACGGGAGCATTTTTTGCGTCTATTATTGAACCTGTTTTTTACAAACGAAAAGTAATCCCATATGAAATCATTTTTGGATTGCTGGTGATACTTGGCGTATTTCTCATTACCAAAGGCGAAATAAAATATCTAAAAGGTATTCTTTTGGGAATTTCATCTGCTTTTTTTTCATCGCTTTTTGCAGTTTTAAACGGCGTTTTTTTAAAGAAACATTCGGCTACGGTGATTTCGTTTTACGAATTTATCAGTGGCGTACTGTTCATATCGATTTTCATTCTTTGTTTCGAAGGAGGTTTTTCTACAGATTTTTTTAAACTGAGCACCTCAGATTTTGGCTATTTGTTCATTTTGGCCTCTGTTTGTACGGCTTATGCTTTTATAGCGTCTGTAAATGTAATGAAGCTGATAAGCCCTTATACGGTGGTGCTTACCTATAATTTGGAGCCCATCTATGGTATCGTTATTGCACTATTTCTATTCCCTGAAAAGGAAAAAATGAGTCCGATGTTTTATTATGGTGCAATTTTGATTATTTCAACTGTCCTACTCAATGGTCTTTTGAAAAATAAGGATGCAATAAAAAGAAGGCGGGTATTTTAGAGGAGAGTTGCTTAGTCAAGCAATTAATTCTTAACTTGTAAAAGCTTTTTCTGAAGTTTAATTAATGATATGAAACAAAATAAATTGCTTAATTTTGTACGCTAACTAATTAAAACCGAATTGTAATTTCTATGGAGTATTTAGAATTTGAACTTCCCATTAAAGACCTCGAAGACCAGCTTCAAAAATGTAAAATCATTGGTGAAGAGAGTGAAGTGGATGTTACCGAAACCTGTGCCCAGATAGAGAAAAAATTAAAAACCACAACCACAGATATTTATAAAAACCTAACGCCATGGCAAAGGGTGCAATTGTCAAGACACCCCGATAGACCATATACCATGGACTATATCAAAGCGATTTGTGGAGACACATTTCTAGAATTACATGGAGACCGTAGCTTTAAGGACGATAAGGCTATGGTTGGTGGATTAGGCAAGATTGGGGATCAAAGCTACATGTTTATTGGTCAGCAAAAAGGTTATAACACCAAAACACGTCAATACAGAAATTTTGGTATGGCGAACCCCGAAGGCTATCGTAAGGCTTTGAGGTTAATGAAATCTGCTGAAAAGTTTGGAATTCCGGTGGTAACCCTTTTGGATACTCCAGGAGCCTACCCGGGTCTGGAAGCTGAAGAAAGGGGCCAGGGTGAAGCTATTGCCCGAAATATTTTGGAAATGACACGTTTGAAAGTTCCAATTATTACCATAATTATTGGTGAAGGCGCCTCAGGTGGGGCCTTAGGAATAGGAGTTGGAGACAGAGTTTTGATGCTGGAGAATACGTGGTATTCGGTAATTTCGCCAGAATCCTGTTCGTCAATTCTTTGGCGTAGTTGGGAGCACAAGGAAACAGCGGCAAAGGCTTTGAAATTGACAGCGGGGGACATGAAAAAATTGAAATTAATTGATGATATCATTAAAGAACCGCTAGGTGGTGCGCATAGAGATAGGGAGAAGACATTTAAAACCGTTAGTGGCGCCATTGAAAAATGTTTTGGGGATTTAAAAAACTTATCACCAGAGGAATTAGTGAAACAACGCCAAGATAAATACGCCAATATGGGGGTATTTAAAGGCTAAATGCTTTAAAACCAAATCATGTTAAAACCTGAAGTTTTCGCTTCAGGTTTTTTTAGCGGTTATTCACAATACTTTTTAGTTATTAACAGTTATTTTGTTAACGAAACGTTGACAATGAAAATAGCCCGTTCTAAAAACCAACACTTTATTTGACTATTTTCGCAGTTATGAAGCAACCCAATCAAATTGCAGGATATAAAGTAGATAAAAGTACTCTAATTAGTTTGGAGAAAGGGAAAATACCTCCCCAAGCACTTGATTTAGAGGAGGTTGTATTGGGCGCGATGATGATTGATAAAAAAGGCGTTGATGAGGTTATCGATATTTTAAGCCCGGAGGCATTTTATAAAGAAGCACATCAATTTATTTTTGAAGCCATTTTTCAATTGTTCGAGGGCAGTGAGCCGGTGGACTTATTAACCGTTTCAACGCAATTAAAGAAAAACGGAAAGCTGGAAATGGTGGGTGGCGATTTTTACTTGATTTCACTGACCCAAAAGGTGTCGTCTTCGGCACACATCGAGTTTCATGCCCGAATTATTCTTCAAAAATTCATTCAGAGAAGTTTGATCAAAATTTCAAACGAGATTATTGAAGATTCCTATGATGAAACTAAAGATGTTTTTGATTTGTTGGATAAAGCCGAAGCCAAGCTATATGAAGTTACCCAAGGAAACATAAAAAAATCCAGTGAAACTGCTCAAGACTTGGTAATTCAGGCCAAGAAAAAGATTGAAGAAATTTCTAATAAAGAAGGCTTAAGCGGTATACCAACCGGTTTTCATAAACTTGATAAACTAACTTCTGGTTGGCAACCGTCGGATTTAATTATTGTTGCCGCCCGACCGGGTATGGGTAAAACGGCATTGACACTTTCTATGGCCCGTAATATAGCGGTAGACCAAAATATTCCGGTAGCGTTCTTTTCTTTGGAAATGGCTTCGGTCCAGTTGATTACACGTTTGATTTCTAGTGAAACAGGTCTTTCTTCTGAAAAGTTAAGAACTGGTAAATTGGAAAAGCACGAATGGGAACAACTCAACGTCAAGGTAAAGGACTTGGAAAAAGCACCTTTATTTATTGATGACACCCCATCGCTTTCTATTTTTGACCTTAGGGCAAAAGCGCGTCGACTGTCTTCTCAACACGGTATTAAACTTATCATGATTGATTACTTACAGTTGATGACAGGCGGTAGCAGTCATGCAGGGAATAGGGAACAGGAAATCTCTATGATTTCAAGAAACCTTAAAGCATTGGCAAAAGAATTGAACGTACCTGTAATTGCACTTTCACAGTTGTCCCGTGCGGTTGAAACTAGGGGAGGTAGTAAACGACCATTATTATCTGACTTACGGGAGTCTGGAGCA
Source organism: Hyunsoonleella rubra (assembly GCF_042684665.1). Classification (NCBI taxonomy): domain Bacteria; kingdom Pseudomonadati; phylum Bacteroidota; class Flavobacteriia; order Flavobacteriales; family Flavobacteriaceae; genus Hyunsoonleella; species Hyunsoonleella rubra. The sequence goes on from NZ_JBHULY010000012.1 coordinate 20,286, forward strand.
ATAGAGCAGGATGCCGATATCGTAAGTTTTATTTATCGCCCTGAATACTACAAAATTGATGAATGGGATGACGAAGAGCGTTCTCCAACCGAAGGGCAAGCGGAATTTATTATCGCGAAGCATAGAAACGGTGGACTGGAAAATATTCGTTTGAAGTTTATGGGACATCTTGGTAAGTTCGATAACTTAGATGATTTTGATTCACCCTTTGAATTCCATAGCAAAATGAATGCAGCGGCCAACGATGATACATTTAAATCGGATAATTTCACCGCTAGTCCAGATGAGGCGTTCGGCAGTTCTTTTAACGACGACGAGGATAACGACGTGCCGTTTTAACAAATGATTGATGCTTTAGGTTGATATTTTCTTTATCTTTCAGCCTATGAAAAAGGCCCTAATTCTTTTCGCTTTTCTTTTTTTTAGTCTAAGTGCTTTTGCATCTTACATTCTGTTACCCATGGATGCAGAAAGCCAAAAAAATCATTTAAAAGCATACGGAATTACATATTGGACACTGGACAAAAAGTTGAAGGTGAAATGGTTACTTAATTATCGGGGCGGTTCATTTTTATTACCAGATACTGATGCGATCCGTCAGGAATGTCAAATCAGGGGTGTGTCTTTCGAAGTCCTTTCCAATGCGAAGGCCGAAAGTATTTTAGAGGAAATAGCTAGCCCAAGCCAAAATATGGAGGCAGTAGTTTTAGAGAAAGCTCCCAAAATTGCTGTGTATACGCCAAAAGGGAAATTGCCTTGGGACGACGCTGTAACCATGGTATTGCAATATGCCGAAATTCCATATGAAACGGTTTACGACGAAGAAGTCTTAAACGATGGCTTATTGCTGTTCGATTGGTTGCATTTACACCATGAGGATTTTACTGGTCAATACGGGAAATTCTACGGAATGTACCGTGCCGCATCTTGGTATATTCAAGAAAAAAAAGAGGCGGAGGCTTTAGCGACGAGTCTGGGATATAGTAAAGTTTCTCAAGCCAAAATGGATGTGGCTTTAAAAATCCGAGACTATGTCATTGGTGGCGGATTTATGTTTGCCATGTGCAGTGCTACAGATAGTTTCGATGTGGCCTTATCTGCCGAAGGTATCGATATTTGCGAGCCTATGTTTGATGGGGACGGTAGTGAGCCAAGCTACCAAAAAAAGATCGACTACAATAAGACCTTTGCGTTTAAAGATTTTACTTTGGAGCGCAACCCTATGGTGTACGAGTTTTCCTCTATTGATATGACTAGGAAGCGGAATATTACTAAAACCGCTGATTATTTTTCGCTAATGGAATTCTCTGCAAAATGGGATCCTATACCCACAATGTTATGCCAAAACCATACCGCATTGGTGAAGGGATTTATGGGACAAACCACGGCATTTACAAGAGATGAAATAAAATCCAATGTATTGGTTATGGGGGAGAACAAGGCTAATGGAGAGGCCAAATACATTCACGGTATCAAGGGTAAAGGATTTTTTACATTTTATGGGGGGCACGACCCAGAAGATTACCAGCATCGCGTAGGCGATGCAAAAACAGAATTGGACCTGCATCCAACTTCACCAGGATACCGCCTGATTTTGAACAACGTGCTGTTTCCAGCGGCCCGAAAAAAGAAGCAGAAAACCTAAATTCTAGTGAATTACGAACCTGTTTCGATTAAAACAGTCTTCAATCTAAAAGTATAAATAAAACCGTCGGATAGCGTGCCATTTGCGGTTTTATTTTGGTCTATGACCAAACCATCAGATTGCAAATCTACATGGCCGAATTCATCGTTTTCTATAAAAAGGTACTCCTCATTTTCATTATCAATAACAGTGGAAAAGGTATACGAACCCGAATCCAATCCGTCTTCCAAGCCTTCGTCACCATTATTGTTTTCAACAACCAAAATAGCCTCATTAAAGGCATTAACCGTAAACACCCATATTACTGTATCCATATCAAAAGTATGGTCAACACCTGCGATACCACCCGTAACTTTTATTAAATGATATTGCGGGATTTCAAATTCTTCTTGGGCTTGCGTTGTATCATTTGTGGTTGAACACCCACTAATCGTCAAAAAGGAAAGAAGGGTAACAAACAAAATTTGGAATTTCATAATCAAAAGGGTTGTGCTTTCTTAGTAGATGTAAAAACCAATGAATGGTTGCGCCTTGGACACAGAAAACTTAGGTTTGATTCATGCTTTTTGAACATAAGTTTTTTTCATTAATCAACTGTTCCAAAATGGCTTCAACCCCAAATTCATTATTAGATTTAGTTTTAAATCTGGCTGTAGATTTTACCTTTGGATGGGCGTTTTCCATCGCGTAACTAAAATAAGCATTTTCAAGCATCTCAAGGTCGTTATTATAGTCTCCAAATGCAAGTGTTTCCTCTGGTTTGATACCATATTGATCCTGTATAAGTTCAATAGCGTACCCTTTATTCGCTATGTTTTCTGAGATATCAACCCAATGCGTTGCTGAGAGTTTCACCTTAAAATCAGACTCTAGGTGCTTTACATGGGGATAAATAAATTCTGAAGAACTTTTTTCATGGAACAACGCTACTTTATAAACTTCGGTTTTTATGTCCGCAACGGAATTAATCAAGGTATATTTAGCATAATATTCAGAAAGTAAATTCAACAATGGTTGAGATTTGCTCATGACATAGGCCTGATTTTTAGTGCAGAAAACTGGATGTGCATCTTCAATCGAGCTAATGGTTTCTACTATGAGATCAAAATTTTGAGGTTGTAAGGGGTTTGATGACAAGACGGTGCCATTCTTAACCACCAAGCCGCCATTTTCGGCCACTATTATAATGTGATCCTGTATTTCTGATAGTTTGTCCGTAATACCATAAAAAGGTCTGCCGCTGGCGGCGACAAATAGAACACCCTCTGCATTTAGGATATTGAATTGTTGTAAAAAGCGCCTACTAACTTCATGTTTGGAATTCAACAACGTACCATCCATATCAGAAACGATCAGTTTTACTTGGGATAAATTCATAGTCTAATTTATTAATCGGCACAAAAGTAAGCATGCAAAATAACCGAACTTAATAAGGTTTATTAATTTTACATTAACTGCGATACTTTTCTTTGCGAGGTCAAATTTAATATAAAAAAATCGATAAAACGCTTGTTTTTTACGATAAATTGCATAAATTAGCGGCCAGAACCCTTAAATCATATCCATGAAAACGAAATTAATCTTTGTTAGTTTTTGCCTGCTTTTAGTATCGAGTGTGTGTTTTGCCCAAAAGAAAAAAGGCGAGAAAAGTATCATCAGGGACGATGTTGCGATAAAAAAATATCACAATAAATCAGAGTTGGATCGCATGCACAAAGGAGAGCTTTTGGTGCTATATATAGAAAGGATCGAAAGTTTGGTGAAATTAATGCCATACATTGCCTTTGCTACTAAGCCGGGAGTAACCATGTCGTCATTGGGTATTCCCAATGACAATGATAATAGAAAATCACTGGAAGAGCAATTCGAATCTACCGATAAATTTTTGGAAAATACAGCAGAATTCCAGCATAGAATGTTGCCTTATTCTGACACCGATGATTTGGTTGCAGCAATTATATTTTATGAAGAAACCTTAAAATCGTTGCACCAGTACAGCGAGTTCCACTAGTTTGTAGTATCCAAATATTTTTCTTCCAATCTTAACAGTTGATATTAATATAATTTGGATATTTTCTTCTTTGGGAAGTATTTGGTTCGTTAGGAGCCTTGAGCTCTGGCATTATTCTGCTTTTTTTATTGAAAAATTCATAGAGAATTACCAATTCATTTTCATGTAGGCCTTTTCTTGTTTATCATGAATTTAACTTTTAAAAGTGTATTTCATCGAAAAAATACTCTAAAATTGTTGTGTAAAAGTGTATTTCATCGAAATAATTGGTATTTCATGGATTTTAATGTTAGTTTTGATTCATAACTTATGTGAAACATTTTATTGATAGAATTATAAATTTTCAATTATGAAAAACTTTACCCAAATCGTGTTTTTCTTTCTTCTCGTAACACCGATTGTTTTTGCGCAACAAGAAAAAGGTATAATCGGCGTGAACAATTGGTTGAGCAATTGGACCGAGTTTAAGCCACATCAGGAGGATTATGGAGAACCCACCCAAATACTGGCAGGCAATATTTCAGAAAGTACTATACTCCGCAAAGGAGAGGTTTACTTACTGTTGGGCAGCGTTTTTGTTACCAACAATGCTACGCTTACCATAGAGCCAGGTACCGTAATCCTTGGAGATTTCAAAACCAATGGTAGTTTAACGATTTCAAAGGGATCAACTATTATTGCAAAGGGAGCGTCTACAGATCCCATTATTTTTTCATCCAGCCGAAGTGTGAAACGTCCTGGAGATTGGGGTGGCTTAACAGTTTTAGGAGAGGCCCCGATCAATAGGTACAGCTCAGGGTCCGTAACGGCCTATCACCCAAAACTTAAACCTGCCGACTATGCGCATACCAATTTTGGCGGTGATAGCTTGGATTGTAGTTCGGGTATTATAAAATATGTGAGAATAGAATTTGCTGGAAGAAGACTTTCAGAAGAGGACTATTTTAGCGGGCTTTTATTGGCAGGTGTTGGTAATTATACTAAACTGGATCATATTATGGTAAGCCACTCAGAGGGAAATGCTTTTGAGGTTTGGGGCGGTAAGGTGGATATGCACAATTTTGTATCCTTTAAATCCCATGGTACAGATTTTAGGTTTAATCATGGGGCAAGGGTAATTTTAAATAACTCTTTAGCTGTTAGATCACCTTATGCATCAAATGGTATGGGGGCCAACTGTTTGGAAGTGCTTGCCTACGACCAAAAAGAAGAATTTGACTTTTCTAAGCCCACTACTTTTGTGAAGGCAAAAAACTTAACATTTGTCAACGAAAGTAAAACGCTTGAGGCGGATATTAAAATGAACTTGATCAAGGAGGCCGTCTATGTTGGCGACAATGCTGAGTTGGATATATTCAAAAGTGTTGTTTCCGGTTTCAATCCTGCCGTGATATTGGATGAAGATATCTATATCAATCAAGAAAGCTTAGATAAGATAAAGCTGTCCGAAATGTATTTTAATAACTGTAACGGAAACATTTTTGTTGAAAACAATTCCAATAATGACGATTTGGAAAATTGGTATGGCAATAGTACGTTTTTTAATGTTTACTCTAAAGGCGACCACGCGGAAACTTTTATAGATATAAACAATTACAATAGGCCAGATTTTAGGTTGAGAATCAACAAGATTATCGCCTCAAATGCAGATCCGGATTTAAGAGACGATTAATAAAAGTTGAATTAAAAAACGCAATAGATTGATAGAACTCTAGGTCGTTCATTTTTCTGGGTTTACTTTCTCATAAATCTTTAGAGAGTGCTGTTCCTAGACGTTTTATTTAATATGAAAATAAAATGGCATGAGGAACTTTACTCTTTTTTTTAAAATTTTCTTCGTTTGTGTCTTGACCACTTCGGTAAAGGCGCAAATCGCTATTGCGAAGCCAAATCTTGGTTTTAGCCAGGCATGTGCCAACCCATCCTTTAATACGTATAACGTTTCGTTTTCTTTTTCTCCCGAGGCGGAGTTGGAGGGGGCAAACCAGTTTATAATTGAGCTGTCAGATGCCACAGGTAGTTTTTCAAATGCTGAAATAATCTATACCTCGTCTGCAGGAAGTGTTACAACTTCGCCTGCAACATTAACCTTTGCCTTTCCAACCGATGTATCGGGAGAGGCTTATAAACTAAGAATCAAAAGTACGGCTCCATCTGCTACAAGTAGCAGCTCCAATGCATTTGCGGCATATTATAAGTTGCAGGATACGCCATTTTCTATCAACAATTTAATAGAAACAGGGGTGTACTGTACTGGAGGAAGTTATTTATTAACTATAGATAACCCGGGAAACCCCACTAACGATTCACCTTTACAATACCCTTCTTTAACCTTTAAATGGTATAAGGAAACTGGCCCAACTACTTCGGTTTATGTGGCCGATGGAGAGAGTTTGTCAGTAAATGAGCCAGGAACGTATTTTGTGAAAACCGATTACGGCACTTGTACCTCAAGTTCCTATTCAAACCGGGTTACCGTAAACGAATCCAGTACAGGCGCATCCTCAAGTATTAATTCTAGTTTGGGCAATCCATTTTGTGCCAGTGAAGGCTCAACAACTTTAAGTGCCATTTCCGGTAATAGTTATCAGTGGTTTAAAGACGGCGAGGCAATTTCAGGAGCAACAGAACAGAGGTATATAACTGACGAATCGGGTGAATATTCTGTTCGGATAGATTTAGGGAATTGTATCGAAAATGCATCTATTGATTTGAGTAGCGAGGGATTTTCAAGTAGCATTGATATAGAAAGAAATTCCATTTTGGATGAAGGCGAAACAGTCATGGTGACTATATCTTCCGATGCTTCAAATCCTGAATACAAATGGTACAGAAATAATGAGTTGATTTCCGGTGCAACGAGCAATTCATATGAAGCCATGCAAACCGGAAGCTATATGGCTGTAGTCACACAAACCAACGGATGCGTGTCTTCTGGTCAGCATGAATTTCTATTGAGTCCACCAGCAGATAATATCCCAAATTTGGTGAGCCCCAATAACGACGGTTTTAATGACACATGGATTCTGCCCCCAGAATATTTGGGAGGAACAGGAACTGAAGTGGCCATATACAATGCCCAAGGAAAAAAAGTATTATTAACCAATAATTATCAAAATAACTGGCCTGAAAATCAATTGGATTTTAAGGACGTTAACCCGATATATTATTACATCATAACAACACGAGGCCAGCAGACCCGAAAAGGATCGATAACGGTAGTGAAATAAAATGAACAAATATTTATTATATATGTTTTTATTCTTCTGTACGATACAACAGTTCCATTCTCAAGAGGATGGAGTTGTTGCGTTGGCACTTCCCGTTAGAAATTCTCTAAGGTTTAACCGCTTTGTGGTCAATCCAACCTTTAGTTTTGTTAGGGAAAATAACAGATTTGCAAGTTTTAGCAATAAACGGGAGTGGGTGCAATTTGAAGATGCCCCTCAAACATATTTGTTCAGTTACTCCGGAAGGTTTAGGGAAAATATTGGAGCTGGTATTGGCCTGTTCCAGCAGAATTACGGGGTGTTTACAACCTTTGGAGGAGTGGTCAACTTTGCATACAATGCCGTTCTAAATCGGGAAAGTAATTTCACCTTTGGTCTCAATGCCGGGTTTTATCAAAGTGGTATAAATGATGGAAGAGTAGTCACAAATGTTCCTGACCCCGCACTAAACAATATAGAGTCCAACTCAGTAATCACTATTAATCCAGGCATTAATTACGGCACTGGCTTTTTCGATTTTGGGGTATCGGTCAACAATTTGGTGGCCTATAATTTGACCAGCTCAAAAATAATCGAGGAAAACCCCGAACAAGGTATACAGCCCCATGTGATGTACACGGGATACATGAATTCGCGAGGTTTCTTTGATATGAGTAGATTTTCAACCTTGATAAGGTCGGAATTCAAAAAAGATGAAACAGTATTATCTGGTATGGTCATGTTGGCTGTTCCAAAGGGTATTTGGGCACAAGCGGGATACAATACGAAGTTCGGTGTTTCCGCTGGTATTGGATTGAATATCACCAAGTCCATAGCTTTTGAATACAACTATGAAAAATCGGCCGGTGGGTTTTCGGAATTTGGAAGTTCCCACGAATTTACCTTGGCATACCGATTTAAAAATGACAGACGTTTTAACTACGCCGATGAGAGCGAAGAAACGGCACTAATTACTCCAAATAAAAGAAAAGCGAACGTTACCAAAAGAAAGGCTAACAGTAGTTCGGATGCTGAGTTTAGAGCGAATAGAATTGCAAATGCCAAGTTAAAAGAACAGCGAAAAGCGCAACTGGCACAAGCTAAGAGGGAAGAGGCTGAAGAAACAAAATTAAAACAGGAAGCAGAGGCGAAAACACGAGAAATAGCTTCGGCGAAAGCTGAGGAAGAATCCAAATTGAAGGCTGAAAAAGATGCTAAGATAAAATTGGCAGAACAGCAAAAACAAAAAGAAGCCGAAGCCAAGAGAAAGGTTGATGAGGCTGCCAAAAAAGAAGCCGCACGATTGAAGGCTCAAGAACAGGCGAGAGCTAAAGCCGAGGAGGAAGCAAGATTAAAATTAGAAGCACAGAAAAAGGCTGAGGAAGAGGCAAGAATTAAAGCCCAGGCCGAAGCGGAAAGAAAACGTTTAGAAGCGCAACAAAAAGCCGAAGCAGATAAAAAAGCAAAAGAGGCAGAAGAAGCGAAACTGAAAGCAGAGCAGGAAGCCCAAGAAAAGGTGCGACTTGAATCTGAAGCCAAAGCCAAGGAGGAAGCGAAACGTTTAAAAGCAGAGCAAGAAGCTATGGCAATTGCTGAAGCCGAAGCTACAGTTACTCCCCAAGCTGAGGATGCAGAGTCCAAAACCATGAAAGCTATGGCTGAGGCAACAGAAAATGCCAAAAAAGCACAACAGGAATTGCTGAAGAGATTATCTGATAAAGTAGCTGTGAAGCAACAGGATTTGGATGATTTAAAAGAAGAAAATGACTTAAGCGAAAAAGGCATCTTTAAGCAACCTAAAGCTTTCAAAAGTGTAAGTGCTGAAAATGCAACTATTGAAAAACTAATAGAGGATATCGATAAAACCATCAAAGACCAGGAGGCTCAGCTAATAGAATTGGAGGCCGTTTATCTCACAAGAAAGAAGAAAAAGAGAAGTAAAACAGATTCGGTAAACGCTTTCTATCTTAAAGAAATAGAAAGACTAAAGGCAGAGCAAGCTAAAATCAAAATGTACAAAAAAGAGCTTGTGGCTAACCTGGAAGATATTAAGGTGAAGACCGAGGTGGAAAGAAGAAGGCGCATCAAACGTGCAGCTTATGACAACGAAAAAGACCGTTATGAAAAGGATAGAGGTGCTCTAGAGCGTATCAAAAGGTTTACTAATGACGCCGACGAGCCGCTTTCTGAAGCTGATTTTGATTTTGGTGAAAAACAAAATGATAATATCAAGATTGTTAAGAATATTTTGAATGCCGAACCAGGTTATTACCTAGTAATTGCCGTTCATAATGATGTTGAAAAACGTGATGAGTTCTTAACTAAAGTGGTATCGCTCGGACAAAAGAATATTGACTTTTTCTTTGATGTAAAAACAAATCAATATTACATCTATCACAAAAAGTTTAACAATATAAGTCAAGCTAAACAAGAAATGCAATCTAATACTAAACAACCTTATGACAAAAACATGTCTCTCGTAAAAATCGAGAATTAGAAATTAAATTAACTAGCCGTTTCCTTCGGACCCCCAACCGAAGGCAACACAAAACGAAATTAAAATGAAAAAGCCTACTTATGTAAAATTCGGTGTACCTGTCTTAGCGCTCCTTTTGAGTCTACAGTGTCTCGCGCAAAACCACGTGCCATATGTGCCAAGGTATGATGAGGCCATCAAAGGGGATATGCTGTTGATAGGTAATAGTAACGTGGGGATACATGTGTCCGACCCCTATAATGGAAACAATACCAACGATAGGATTGACGCTGCGGTTTATGTGGACATTGATGGAGACCCAACGACTTTTAATTCCAGTACTGCAGATTTGGATGTACCCGATTATGTCACTTGTTATCGTATTGTATATGCAGGACTGTACTGGAGTGCAGTTGTGAACGGGCCTGACCCCATTTCGGATATCAAATTTAAACTACCGGGTGGTTCATATCAAGATATCACCGGAACTGAGATCTATTTTCAGAATGCTCCAAATAACCGTGAGTCCAATACTTATGTCTATTATCATGACGTAACGGATATGCTAACGGCTTTGCCTGATCCCGAGGGAACTTATGGTGTAGCCAATATTTCGTCATTGGTTGGTCCAAAACCAAATTCCGAGGGATTGTCTGCAGGTTGGTCGCTTTTCGTTATATATGAAGATCCGCTATTGCCAAGCAAGTATATTACCTCATTTGACGGTTTTACAAAAATCACCAGTGTGATAAATGAGACGTTCCCAATTTCTGGATTCCAAACGATTCCTGTAGGGCCTGTGCGTGCAAAGTATGCTTTTAGTACCATTGAAGGGGATAGAAGATACACGGGCGATTATTTAACATTGAATGGAAATACAATTAACGCCACCGATAATTCGGGTACTGTCATACGGCCCGGAAACAACTTTTTCAACAGTACGGTATCCATTATTGACCCTGCAACGAATACCCCTGAACTCTTTTTCGATAGGGTTCCAGATGGAACGAACACGCTTGGTTTTGATGCCGGAATTATCAATATTCCAAATGCGGGAAACTCTATCATCGGAAATGGAGACACCACTGCTTCTATAAGCCTTGGTAGTAATCTAGATATTTATTATTTCTATTTCAGTGCCTTCGCTATTGAAATTATAGCACCAAACATCGTTTTGACCAAAATCGTAGAGGATGAATTGGGCAATAATATTGAAGGCCAATTGGTCGATTTAGGTGATGAATTGAATTACGTCATCGGTTTTCAAAATACAGGAAACGACGATGCCACGGATTTGACTATTAGGGATATCCTTCCTATAAATATTGTATTTAATTATCCTGCGGATATTTTGTCATTGCCCACTGGGGTAACGGTGGAAAGCTATGATGCGTCAACCCGTGAGATTGTATTTAGAGTGGACCGGTCCATCGTTGAGGAAAATGATCCGGCGCAGGATATCAGGTTTAGGGTAACCGTAGTTTCAGCTTGTAGTTTGTTAACGGATGCTTGTTCCAATATTATTGATAACCAGGCTTATGCTACCTATCGAGGAACGATTAATCCTGACTTCGTGATTTCAGACGACCCAAGTTATAATAGTGCCTCAGGCTGTTTGTTGACACCTCGTGCGACCAACTTTTTGGCAGATTTAAATTGTAATTTTACGGAAGAAGTCGCCCTTTGTGGAGATAGTACCGTATTGACAGCTGGGGATGGTTATGATTCCTATACATGGTCAACAAGTCCGTCCTTAACACCGGTAATTGGAACCGACCAGTCATTGACCGTTACCCAAACAGGTACTTATTATGTTTACAATGCTGCTACTGCACCTTGTCAGTCCATCACGCAAATATTTAATGTAACCCTTTTCGGAGCGAATGTTACCAATCCAGTTATTCCTTTTGCTGATGAAGTGGTGATTTGCCCTAATGACGGAAAGGAATTGCCAAATATCTTTTTATGTGGAGCCAATGATTCAAGGTTTATTCAAACGAACATCACCGATACATCTTCAATGATTTGGGAAGTATTGGACGAGTCGAGTTGTGCTGCAGTAGCCAATCCTGATTGTGCCAACGAAGATAGTGCCTGTACTTGGACTCAGGTGGCTACAGGTCCAGATTATAATGCCGATACGGCAGGGCAGTACCGATTAACGTTAAACTATGCTGGCGGATGTTTCAACCAATTCTATTTTAATGTATATGAGAATTTATTGGTGCCAACGGTAACTTCAAGGGATATCTATTGTACAACTCCTGGGGAAATCACCGTTGGGGGAGTGCCATCGGGGTATGAATTCAGTATTGATGGTATCAGCTTTCAGTCCAGTAATACCTTTATCGTAAATACAGCAGGAATTTATACGGTTTACGTTAGACAGACTGGGATAACGACCAACCCCTGTATTTTTACCGTTCCCGATGTGCAAATTCGCGAACGGGATTTTACGGTATCCGTCGATGTGACGCAACCCTTATGTCATGGTGAAAGGGGAAGTGTAATTTTGGCAGCCAACGATGTGCGTCCTCAATATTTTTATTCCATTTATGATGGTGCAACATTGGTGAATAGTGTTGGTCCTATCAATGATGATAACTATACTTTTGCCAACCTTAATCCCGGTACTTATGCAGTTAACGTTTCCACCGAAGATGGATGTACATACACAGGTGATATCGAAATTGTTGAACCGCCATTACTGGATATTTCACTGGCATTAACCACACCATTAACTTGTACCAATGGCGAAATAACGGCTTATCCAGTAGGAGGGACTCCCCCATACTATTACTTTGTAAATGGAGCTTCAACCTTCCAAAGCATACCAACAATTGATGTGCCAACTGCCGGCACTTACACTGTAAGAGTAGTAGATTTTAACAATTGTGAAGCTGAGGCTTCCATTGTTGTGAATGATACACCAGCTCCTGATTTCACAGTAAGTTCTACGGATATTTTATGTTCTGATACGCCAGATAGCGGTAGTATAAATATCAACGTCAGTAACCCAAATGGGAATACCTTGCGATATAGCATCGACAACGGTGCGACCTTTTTCAATTCAGCAGTATTTAATGGATTGACTGCCGGAGATTATGAGGTGGTGGTGGAATATACTAGCGGAACGGATGTCTGTACATCGGCACCGCAAACGGTAACTATTATTGCCTTAGATGCAGTAAATGGTACGGTTGCTCTGACTGCACCATACAGTTGTACCTCTACAGGGGTGATAACGGTTTCCGGAGTTACTGGAGGAACGGCTCCTTATGAATACAGTATCGATGGTGTAAATTACCAAACAGCAACAACATTTACCGGTTTAACAAACGGTACTTATACGGTTACAATTCGCGATGCCAATATATGTACATTCGTAGCGGCCCCAATAATTATTGATGCCCTGAATCCCCAAACGGATTTAGGTTTTAGTAGTACACCAATTACTTGTCCTGCGAACACTTCGGATGTTGCGCTAACAGCAACGGGAGGTACAAGTCCTTTAGAATATAGAATCATTGCACCTTCGGGAGCAAGTACAGCATATCAATCATCAAACCTTTTTGCAGGATTGGCACCAGATACTTACACCTTTCAAGTGAGGGATGCCAATAACTGTGAGTACAGTGAAACTTATACCATTTCACCATTACCACCATTGACCGTAAATACGATTATCACAAAGAATTTGGACTGTACGGCCTCACCGGACGGCGTAATAGAAGGTGTGGTTTCTGGAGGATCTGCTCCATTTAGTTATGAAGTATCATTTAACGGCGGTGCATTTGGAGGTTTAACTTCTGTTGTTGGAACTACGTTTTCACATGCTGTTCCTGTTGATGGTCAGTACCAGTTCAGAATTACAGATGCCAACAATTGTACGGTAGATTCTTCGGTGCAAACGATAAATGCTATTTCATTACCCGAAATCACTTCTGTAATACAACAAGATATTTTATGTAATGGGGATAATACTGGAGCGTTAGATATTACTATTAATAGCAGTGTGGGTACACCGCCATTTGTTATTAATGTGAACAACGATACAACGGGTACGAATTTTGGTACCCAAACTTCTGGTTTACCTGCAGGTAACTACACTATTACATTAACAGATGCCAATTCTTGTGAAGATTTGGAAATTGTTACCATCGCAGAACCAAGTCCAATTGTAGTTAATCACACCTCTTTACCAATTACATGTGATATCTCAAGTGGCGGTATTTCGAAAGGTTCGGTTATTGTGCAGGGTGTAACTGGAGGTACGGCACCATATAATTATTATGTAACGGGTACCAATGGATATTCAGCCACGGAATTAAATGCTTCTGGAACTACATCTACCACTTTTGATGTCGTCGATTTTGGATTGTATCAAATTAATGTTGTGGACTCCAATGGCTGTTCTGTATTGGTGCAGGATGTACTTGTAGCATCTCCGCCAAATGATTTGGATATTTCTGTGAATACAGTTGTGAATTGTACCACGGGAGGGGAGGCCATCGTTAGTATTGGAACGACTTTAGCGAGTGTAGGCCCCTTCTTTTTTGATATTTATCGTGGTGTTATTCCACCGCCACCGCCAGGAGGCACTTGGGTAGCGGAAGATGCTCCTGGTAGTCAAAGTGCCACATTTACAGGATTGATTCCTGGTGTTACATATACATTTATTGTGTTCGATGCATCAACGGGATGTAGTTATTACGAAACTGCCACAGCATCCGTACCCACAAATTCAACGTTGACGGCGACAGGCTTAACCTCTAATAATATTACCTGTGTGGGCAGTGCGGACGGCAATGTGTCCTTCACTATCAATAGTATCTATGCAGGTGCTACCAACGTAAATTATGAAATAGTTAATTCCTTGTCATTGGTGACAACGGGAATTACAGGCTCGGGTAGTGTACCGGCTAGTGGTTCACTTTCCGTATCAAATCTAGGCCCGTTACCTTTCGGAACTTATTTTGTAAATATTACCGAAACCAGTGGCCCAAATGCGGGCTGTGGGGTAGTAACGGTACCTTTCAATATTACTGAATCTGCAATTGATTTGAGTATTACAGCTACGGTGGATAACAACGCAAATTGTAACCCTAATTCTGGATTAATCAGTGCGATTGCCAGAGATGGTACACCCCCATATGCTTATCAAATTACAACTACGGCAACAGCACCGTTGGCTTCTGACCCATCGTGGGCTTCTGTAAATACGTTTAATTTGGATGCAAATACATATTATGTTCACGTAAAGGATGCCTACGATTGTATCAGAACTACATCGGCTATTGTATTGCCTCAAGACCCAGAACCAGTTATTTCAGCTACGCTAAATAATCAATGTACGGTGACGGAAGGCAATTTTGAAATTGACGTGACACTAACTTCGGCTGGAATTCTGCCATATAGTTTTAGTATTGATGGTGGTGCATTTCAAACGAGAACAGCACCGTTCACCATTTCGAATTTGGTGTCGGGAACGCATACTATAGAAATTCAAGATGCTAATGGATGTGGCAATTTAGTTTCAGTTGATATCGCTCAACCTGTGGATTTAACACCTGCTGTTACAGCATTGCCAACGTGTAACAATGATGATGGTGAAATTACTATAACAGGCACGGGAGGAACAGGCGCATATACCTATGCCATTAGTCCAAGCCCTGCTGGGGTAACTTTAACGGGAAATGTATTTTCCGGTGTACCTTCAGGAACTTATACCATTACGATAACTGATGCGAATACATGTTTTGCAGATGTTGAAGTGGTTTTACCTGAAGCGATACCACCAGTTGTAACAACAACGCCTTCAGCAATAACATGTTTTAGTGATAATACGGGAAGTTTTGAATTGAATATTGCAGGCTATTCTGGGCCTTATACTTATGAAGTTTTTGACAGTACATCTACTTCGGTAACTGGAGTAGTTTCTTCCAATACTTCAACAAACCCATTAACAGTTTCGGGAATGACTTCGGGAACTTACTCTGTGGTTATCACGCAAACGGCCAGTCCATTCTGTTCTGCAACGTCGGAGGTGATTATTCCTTCGCCTTTAGCACCATTATCAGTGGTGGCTTCTGAAACTTCAAACGTGACCTGTGATGACGATAAGGGCACAATTACCGCAGTAGCAAGTGGTGGTTGGGGCAGTTATGAATATGAATTGACGGGAGCATCAACTGTTCCTTTTTCATCTAATGGAACCTTTACAGATTTATCAGCAGGTGTCTACACGGTGAATGTTAGGGATGCTGGTGGGTGTATTGCTTCGGATGGTATTACTTTGGTGATTCCTCCGCCAATTAGCGCTACCGTTTCTGCGACACCAACGACATTGTCTTGTTTTGGTGATGACAATGCCACGATAACCGTGAGTAGCGTTACGGGAGGACAAGGAAGTAATTATACGTATATCTTGAATATGATTGCGCCGACAGCGAGTACTTCAGGACCACAAACATCGCCTGTATTCAGTAACTTAGGGGAGGGGACATATAATATTACGGTTTCGGATGGTTATAATTGTTCGTTTAATTCGCCAAATGTTGTCATTACGGAGCCTACTCCTGTTGAAGCAACTTTGGTAAAAGCGACAACTCAAACTTGTTTGACAGAAGCTACTTTAACACTAAGTGCAACCGGAGGTAACGGTCCATATACCTATAGTGATACGGCAAGTTTTGCAACAGTTTTGGGAACATTTACCAGTTCAATTACATTCTCCGTTCCAGTAGGCACTTACGAATACTACGTTAGGGATGCCAATGGCTGTACCGCCGATGTGTCCAACCAAATTGATAATGACCCATTGCCTACCTTAACTTTGAATTTGGATACTTCAAATGCGACTATTAACTGCGCTGGTGATACTACAGGTGTTATTGTTTCGGAGGCCCAAGGCGGTTTAGGCAGTTATGTTTACACACTTCAGGATACTTCTGGAAATGCCATTCCTGCTACACAAAACAGCCCGGGTGTCTTTTCGGATTTGCCTGTGGGCGATTATCAAGTAAGAGTGGATAGTGGTGATTGTTTATACACTTCGGCAACGATTTCAATTACCGAACCATCATTACCATTGGATGTAACCTTTACAACAACCAATGTAACTTGTACAGGGCAAAATGATGGCGTTTTAGAAATTGTAGCAACTGGTGGTACGAGTATTATCAAATATGCCATTTCACCACAAATGGACCAATTCTTTGATTCACCAATTTTTGAAGATTTGGCTCCAGGAACATATCAGGCTATTGCCCAAGATGAATTGGGTTGTTACGTAGTAATCGATTTCACTATTGATGAACCCACTCCAGTATTCCTAATCGTAGTGCCTAATTCTATTGTTCCAGAGCTATGTGATGGCGATTTAAATGGAAGTTTCAGTGTAGATATTTCTGGCGGAAGCCTGCCATATAACGTGAGTTTGGACAATTATGAAGGCCCTTACACAACGGGAACTGCCACACAAACAATTTTTGATTTTACATCTTTAGCCGGTGGAAACCATGTGGTTTATATTCGAGACAATGAAGGCTGTGAGGCCGAATTTGAGATTGATTTCCCAGAGTCCGTAAGTTTTGACCCTGAATTGGTGCTTGAATTTGGGTGTGTGGACAACCGTTCAACGAATACGGTTACGGTAACGGTAGATGAAACCCTTGTCGATCCATCGGATTTAGAATATGCTCTGAACGGAGGCACATACCAAACAAGCAATGTATTTGTAAACGTACCTGCAGGATTTAGCCATTATATTGATGTGAGGCATACTAACGGCTGTGTGCAACAAACGGCTTTCTTCGATATTGATGATTACCAACCGTTAGCCATAAGTTTAAGAGAAGGCCAAGGTTTCAACGAAATCGAAGCGATTGTAACAGGTGGAACAGGAAACTACGAATTCACATTAAATGGTGAATCCTATGGAAGCGAGAATACATTTATTATTTACGAAACCGGTATTTACACGGTTGTTGTAACTGATAGTAATGGCTGTTCGGTCTCTGCATCAATTCCTATGGAATTTATTGATGTGTGTATCCCAAATTATTTTACCCCTAATGGTGATGGCACCTTGGATCAATGGGGGCCTGGTTGTGCGAATCAGTATGACGATTTAACCTATGATATTTTCGATAGATATGGTAGAAAAGTGGTCACCCTGACCGTTAATCAAAAATGGGATGGTAAGTACAACGGAAAGGAATTGCCAACTGGCGATTACTGGTATGTAGTAAACCTAAACGATAGCCGAAATGATAAATCATTTGTTGGGCATTTCACCCTTTACAGATAAACCAACGAACAGAAGATGAGGACAGTAATAACAACTAAAATAATGCGAAAGGTAATTACAGGACTGGCAATATTGGTAATGACTATGGGGTATGCCCAGGAGTTAAACTTACCTGTGTTTACCCAATATTTGGCAGACAATAATTTTGTGGTATCGCCTACATTTGCGGGTATTGGTGACAATTTAAAAATCAGGGCCAATGCATTGACGCAATGGGTTGGAATTAAGAATGCGCCCGATAACCAATCCATATATGGTGATGTCAGGATCGCCGATCGCTCTGGTGTCGGTCTATCTCTGTATAATGATAGTAATGGTTTTACAAGGCAATCAGGAGCAAAGGTTTCTTTCGCCCACCATTTGATTGTGGATTATTATTCAAAACAATACCTGTCATTTGGTATATCGTACAACCTCAATAATTTTAGGTTGGACGTTGAGGAAATTAATAGGCAGAATAGGGAAGACCCATTTCCGTTACCCGCCTTATTAGATGATCGAAGAAGATCCAACAATAATTTTGACGTCGGAGTCCTTTACCGTTTTGGTGGCCTTTTTGTAAGTTTTAATGCCAATAACATCTTAAGCAAGGATCTTGATGAGTTTATTGAAAATACCGAGCCGGGATTACTTTTGAATTTTCAATTGTATTCGGGTTATACATTTAGAGGACCAAAAAAGAGTGGTTTAGAGTACGAACCTTCCATTTTTTATCAAAGGTTTCACAGTGATAAGCGCTCAGCAACTGATTTAACCTTCAAATTTAGAAAGTACAACCGATATGGTGATTATTATTGGGGAGGAATTTCATACCGCTACTTAAACGATCAGCTCTTCAAACCATTGAATATCGGCCCGATGATTGGTTTCCAAAAGTCTATTTTTTACTTTGGTTATGCCTACCAGATTACAATTAATGATTTGGCAGGATACAACACAGGTACCCATGTCGTAACCCTTGGGCTAAACTTTTTACAAGGTATAAGTAACTGTCCTTGTACGCAAGATCCTGTTCATCATTAAACATTGGGGTAGCTCTGGATTAATTTCTTTTTCGCTATTTTAGTTTCAAATAAATTTTAAAACTAGGAAGATGGACACTAAGGAAATTATACTCAACAAAATCCAGATTCTTATTACCAATCACTTTGCAACTCCCGAAGAGGCTTTCAGGTTTTTTGATGAAGACAGTGATGGCAAATTGACCAAAAGTGAAATCGTTAAATTGCTGAAGGAAGCCGAAATCAACGGTTTTATTCGCGGTTTGGTGTCTTCAAAATTGATTGAAGGTTATGATAAAGATGGAGATGGGTTGATCGATTGGCATGAATTTAAGGCAGCTATTGATGAGATTGCCGAAGACGCCGTTTAACTATTATGTCGAAATCATTCAAAACGAAACCATGAAATGTTTTCAAAAGGAAATACGTTTAAGGTCTTTTTCTCGTGGTTTTCATTTAATCACCTCCGAAGTTCTGGCTTCAATACCTGAAATCAAGGACATCCAAAGCGGACAGTTGCAGGTATTTATCAAACATACATCAGCTAGTTTGACCATTAACGAAAACGCCGATTATACAGTAAGGACAGATTTTGAAAACCATTTTAATAAAATGGTGCCAGAAAATGCACCATATTATGAGCATACTTATGAAGGCTCCGACGATATGCCTGCACATATTAAGGCCTCGCTTTTGGGAGCATCGGTACATATTCCAATTACCAATGGACGATTGAATCTGGGCACTTGGCAGGGTATTTATTTGTGCGAGCATCGCAATCACGGCGGTGGCCGAAAACTGGTTATTACAGCTTTTGGCATATAGATTTTTGAGTTAGAAACAGGAATTTTAAAGGGTTTATCGATTTTAAGCAAAGTGAAGGAAAAAGATATTATTTCAGTTTTAATTCCAGACGGAGAAAATCCGTTGCTTTTCAATGTTCTAAATTGTTTGTCTTTAGCAGATGAAGTAGAAGTTTACGTGATGTCTTCTTCTCAAAACAGTCCTTATAAATTCTCCCGTTTTGTCAAAAAGTTTAGTCATCATCCAATACCCAAAAATGATTTGGAGTGGATTGAAAACATCAATAACGAGCTCCATAAGTACAATGTTGATAAAGTGTTGCCCATTTTTGAAAAAGGGTTGGAGATACTGATAAGGCATCGCGATTTGATTCCCAAAGAAAAATTGGTTGAGTTGCCATCAATGCAAAGTTTTAAAACGGCTTTGAACAAAGGTTTGTTAATGAGATTTATGGATGAAAATAAAATTCAAACCTCGAATAGCATTGTCGTCAAACCCGGGGAGCGATTCGTTTCAAACGGAAAAATTAAGTATCCCGTTTTGGCAAAGCCTACCTTAGATTCCGGTGGGGGCGAGGGGATTGAAAAGTTGTATAACGAAGAGGAAGTCGAGGCGTTTTTCAAAAAGAACAAATTTTATAAAGATTATTTGGTCGAAGAGTTTATCGAAGGCTATGACTTGTGTTGTAATGTATTGTGTAACGATGGTGAAATACTAGCACACACCATTCATAAAGGACTGATGAAGGGACAAAAGGTCTTTGGGCCTTCCGTGGGTTTGGAGTTTTTATACAATGATGATGTATTGGAACTTACTGCCCATTTGATGAAAGCCTTAAAATGGAATGGCGTTGCCAATTTGGATTTACGATATGACCAGGTGTCAAAAAGGTTTAAAATTATCGAAATTAACCCCAGATTTTGGTATAATGTTGATGCTTCGGCGGTATTTGGTGTCAACTTTCCACATCTTTACCTGATGTCGAGTTTGGGGTATTGCATAGAATTTGGAAGTTACGAAACGAAAAAATATCTGAATATTAATGGTATAATGAAACGGGTGAAATCTAATCCCTTTTCCCTTTTCAACTTAAAATCCACGTTTAAGAATAGTCAGTTGAGGTTTGCTCTGCGAGATCCATTGCCATTGCTATCCAGAATATTTGCTAAATCCAAAACATAGCACAATCAAAAAAATCCGACTCTTACGAATCGGATTTTCAAATTAAGCGAAATATGTTTTACAAATAGGCTAAGCGCCTTATTTTACTTTATCTACAATTGCTTTAAAAGCTTCAGGGTTGTTCATCGCTAAATCTGCAAGTACCTTACGGTTCAATTCGATATTGTTAGCTTTAAGTTTTCCCATAAATTGAGAATAGGACAAACCGTGTAGTCTGGCTCCGGCGTTTATACGCGTAATCCACAGTGCGCGGAATGTTCTCTTTTTGTTTCTACGGTCTCTATACGAATATTGCATCGCTTTATCCACCGCATTTTTAGCTACTGTCCAAACGTTTTTACGTCTTCCAAAGTAACCTTTTGCTTGCTTAAGCACCTTTTTTCTTCGGGCTCTTTTTGCTACAGAATTTACTGATCTTGGCATAATTTTAAATGTTTTGTAGTAGGCGGCCGTTAATCGACACTTGCTAAATTATTTTGCCTAGCTCCAGGGTTTATAAATTGTTTTAACCGATTAAAACGTATGTTACTTTAAACGTAACATGGTTTTAATATTATCTTCGTCAGCCTTGTGCACCAATGTGTCATGGGTTAACGCAAGCTTACGCTTTTTAGATTTTTTTGTCAAAATATGACTCTTAAAAGCGTGCTTTCTTTTAATCTTACCAGTACCCGTCAACTTAAAACGTTTTTTGGCACTAGATTTTGTTTTCATTTTAGGCATTTCTTCTCCTAGTTTTAATTATCGCGCTTAATTACGAAGTGCTGAATTTATTTCAGCATCTTATCTTTATGCTTCGGTCGCTGTCGCTGAGCGAAGTCGAAGCCCTATTTCTTATCTTTTTTAGGAGCAATAAACATCGTCATTCGTTTTCCTTCCAGTTTTGGCATTTGCTCTACCTTGCCAAACTCCTCTAAATCCTGAGCCAAACGTAATAATAAAATTTGTCCCTGCTCTTTAAACACTATCGATCGTCCTTTGAAAAACACAAAAGCTTTCAGTTTTGCGCCGTCCTTTAGGAACTTCTCAGCATGCTTCTTTTTAAATTCGTAATCGTGGTCATCCGTTTGAGGTCCAAATCGAATTTCCTTAACAACTACTTTTGTGGCTTTCGCCTTTAAAGCTTTTTCCCGCTTCTTCTGTTCGTAAAGAAACTTTTTGTAATCCATAATTTTACAGACAGGAGGATCTGCTTTTGGTGAAATCTCTACCAAGTCCAAGCCTAATTCATCGGCTTTTCTTAGGGCATCACCTTTGGTGTAAATACCTACTTCTACATTATCTCCTACCAAGCGCAACTTTTGCGCCGTAATTTTGGAGTTGATTTTGTGTTTGTCTTCCTGTATTACCCTTCTTTGGGGCTGTCTTCTTCTTCTGATTGCTATGGCTTACTAAATTTTAATTAAACTTTATTTGTTAGAACGATTTTAACGTTTTACTAATATCTTCATTTATAATATTGGCGAATGCTTCAATGGAAATCATTCCTAAATCCTCGCCACCATGCTTACGCACGGTTATTTTACCTTCTTTTTCCTCGTGCTCACCGATAATCAGCATATAGGGGTATTTTTGCATTTCTGCCTCACGAATTTTCTTTCCTATCGTCTCGTTTCGGTGGTCAACGAGCGCGCGAATTTCGTGATTTTCAAGCAAATTTAAAACTTTTTCAGAATATTTTTCATATTTCTCACTCAGCGACAATATTTTAACCTGAACCGGCATCAACCATATCGGGAAGTTTCCTCCTGTGTGTTCCAACAATAATGCCACAAAGCGCTCCATGCTTCCAAATGGTGCACGGTGTATCATCACAGGGCGATGTTCCTCATTATCACTGCCTTTATAAGTCAATTCAAAACGTTCCGGTAAGTTGTAATCCACTTGAATTGTGCCCAATTGCCACTTTCTACCCAAAGCGTCTTTCACCATAAAATCAAGCTTAGGACCATAAAAGGCCGCTTCACCTTCCTCGATTACAAAATCAAGGCCTTTATCCTGAGCTGCATTAATAATGGCTTGCTCAGCTTTTTCCCAGTTTTCAACATCACCAATATATTTGTCTGGATTTTCAGGATCCCTTAAGGATACTTGCGCCGTAAAGTTTTCAAACCCTAAAGACCCGAAAACATAAAGCACTAAATCAATAACATTTTTGAACTCCGCATCCAACTGCTCCGGAGTACAAAATATGTGGGCATCATCCTGAGTAAAACCTCTTACGCGGGTCAAACCATGTAATTCGCCACTTTGCTCATATCTATATACCGTGCCAAACTCAGTGTAGCGCACGGGTAAATCTTTGTAACTCCACTGAAAACTATTATACATCTCGCAGTGGTGCGGACAGTTCATAGGCTTCAGTAAAAACTCCTCATCGTCCTTAGGTGTCGTAATCGGTTGAAAACTATCTTCACCATATTTGGCATAGTGTCCCGAAGTAACATATAATTCTTTCTGGCCAATATGGGGTGATACTACCATATCGTAACCCGCTTTTTTCTGCGCAGCCTTCAAAAAGTTTTCCAAACGTTCACGAAGTGCGGCACCCTTTGGCAACCACAACGGTAAACCTTGGCCCACCTTTTGCGAAAAGGTAAACAATTCCAGTTCCTTTCCAAGCTTTCGGTGGTCACGTTTTTTAGCTTCCTCCAGCAATTCCAAATATTCCTTTAGTTCCTTTTGCTTCGGAAACGAAATACCATAAACCCGCGTTAACTGCGGCTTGTTTTCATCGCCGCGCCAGTAAGCACCGGCAATACTAGTCACCTTTACAGCTTTTATAATACCCGTATTAGGAATGTGCCCACCACGGCATAAATCCGTAAACGTGCTATGGTCGCAAAACGTAATCGTACCGTCTTCAAGGTTTTCGATTAGTTCAGCCTTAAATTCGTTGTCCTTATATAAAGCAAGCGCATCAGCTTTACTAACCGATCGCATTTTAAAATCATGCTTACCACGCGCAATCTCCAACATTTTATCCTCAATGCGCTTCGAATCCTTTTCCGAAATGGTGTGCTCCCCAAAATCCACATCATAATAAAACCCATTTTCAATCGCCGGTCCAATGGTCAATTTAGCCCCGGGATACAATTCCTCAAGCGCCTGTGCCAGCACGTGAGCCGAAGAGTGCCAAAACGCCTGCTTCCCATTACCGTCCCTCCAGGTATAAAGCACCAACGCCCCGTCCGTGGTCAAAGGCGTCACTGTTTCAACAGTTGTACCATTAAAACTGGCCGAAATCACATTCCTAGCCAAGCCTTCGCTAATGCTTTTCGCAACGTCCATAGGCGTCACGTTCTCCTCAAACGCCTTAACGCTCCCGTCGGGCAAAGTAATCTGTATCATAAATCAAATTAAAAATAGGTCGCAAAGATAATAGTATAAACAAATCCACACAATATAATTTGCGTCATATATATTAAGGTAAACAATTTGGGCGTTACCCTCCTTAGGTCGGGTCGGGCTTTCCGTTCCAAGTCCTCGCTCCGCCCTTTTGGGGCTCCGCTGTGGGCTTTCCCCTGCAATCCCTAACGCGGGCCAGCCTGTCCCGTCCCGGTTCCGTATTTCGCTCTGCGTCCTTGCTAGAGGGCGCCGGTCCGTCCCGTCGGGTCGCTTCCGGCTTGGCGCAAAAAAACCGACGTTGCAACCCGCGCATTTTGAGCACGTTGCGTTGGCCGTTCAAAAAAGTTGAAAAAAAGGCGCAAAAATCCATTGCCCAATTAAAAATAGGTTTTATGTTTGCACCCGCAAAAACGGGGAAGCCCGATGTTGCGGAGTTCATTTGCAGTAGTTTTTTTGGTCAAAGAGGGGGGG
>NZ_JBHULY010000013.1:0-1749 GCF_042684665.1 Hyunsoonleella rubra
GGGCCAGCGACTGTATGCCGCAGGCGTCGTTGGACCCGTTGTCGATATCCGCCGTTGTGATTGAGGCATTTCCGGAAGCGTCTAGCTGTACGGTGATGTCCTGGCAAATTGCCGTCGGAGCCACGTTGTCCTCCACAGTAACGGTAGCGGTACATGTAGAGGTATTACTGTTGTTGTCCGTAACGGTAAGGGTTACCGTATTGGTTCCCACCTCTGCACAAGTAAATGCAGTGGTGTCCAGGGCCAGCGACTGAATGCCACAGGCGTCGTTGGAACCGTTGTCGATATCCGCCGTGGTGATGGATGCATTTCCCGAAGCATCTAGCTGTACGGTGATGTCCTGGCAAATTGCCGTCGGAGCCACGTTGTCCTCCACAGTAACGGTAGCGGTACATGTAGATGTGTTACTGTTGTTGTCCGTAACGGTAAGGGTTACCGTATTGGTTCCTACCTCTGCACAAGTAAATGCAGTGGTGTCCAGGGCCAGCGACTGAATGCCGCAGGCGTCGTTGGACCCGTTGTCGATATCCGCCGTGGTGATGGATGCATTTCCTGAAGCGTCTAGCTGTACGGTGATGTCCTGGCAAATTGCCACAGGCGGTACGTTGTCCTCCACAGTAACGGTAGCGGTACAGGTGGATGTGTTATTGTTGTTGTCCGTAACGGTAAGGGTTACCGTATTCGTTCCTACCTCTGCACAAGTAAACGCAGTGGTGTCCAGGGCCAGCGACTGTATGCCACAGGCGTCATTGGAACCGTTGTCTACGCTCGCCGGGTCCACGGTCACGTTGCCGGAAGCGTCTAGCTGTACGGTGATGTCCTGGCAAATTGCCGTCGGAGCCACGTTGTCCTCCACAGTAACGGTAGCGGTACATGTAGATGTGTTATTGTTGTTGTCCGTAACGGTAAGGGTTACCGTATTGGTTCCTACCTCTGCACAAGTAAATGCAGTGGTATCCAGGGCCAGCGACTGTATGCCGCAGGCGTCGTTGGACCCGTTGTCGATGTCCGCCGTGGTGATGGATGCATTTCCGGAAGCGTCGAGCTGTACGGTGATGTCCTGACAAATGGCCACAGGCGGTACGTTGTCCTCCACCGTAACGGTAGCGGTACAGGTGGATGTGTTATTGTTGTTGTCCGTAACGGTAAGGGTTACCGTATTCGTTCCTACCTCTGCACAAGTAAACGCAGTGGTGTCCAGGGCCAGCGACTGAATGCCACAGGCGTCGTTGGAACCGTTGTCTACGCTCGCCGGGTCCACGGTCACGTTGCCGGAAGCGTCTAGCTGTACGGTGATGTCCTGGCAAATGGCCACAGGCGGTACGTTGTCCTCCACAGTAACGGTAGCGGTACAGGTGGATGTGTTATTGTTGTTGTCCGTAACGGTAAGTGTTACCGTATTCGTCCCTACCTCTGCACAAGTAAACGCAGTGGTGTCCAGGGCCAGCGACTGTATGCCACAGGCGTCGTTGGAACCGTTGTCGATGTCCGCCGTGGTGATGGAGGCATTTCCGGAAGCGTCTAGCTGTACGGTGATGTCCTGGCAAATTGCCGTCGGAGCCACGTTGTCCTCCACAGTAACGGTAGCGGTACAGGTGGATGTGTTATTGTTGTTGTCCGTAACGGTAAGTGTTACCGTATTCGTCCCTACCTCGGTACAAGTAAACGCAGTGGTGTCCAGGGCCAGCGACTGAATGCCACAGGCGTCGTTGGAACCGTTGTCGATATCTGCCGTTGTGATGGATGCAT
>NZ_JBHULY010000013.1:1825-247621 GCF_042684665.1 Hyunsoonleella rubra
GTGGTATCCAGGGCCAGCGACTGTATGCCGCAGGCGTCGTTGGACCCGTTGTCGATATCCGCCGTTGTGATTGAGGCATTTCCGGAAGCGTCGAGCTGTATGGTAATGTCCTGACAAATGGCAGTTGGGGCTTCATTGTCAGAAATAGTAATTGTGACTAAACATTGGGCAGTATTGCCATTTCCATCATCTACAGTCCATGTGATGGCAGTATCCCCAACGGATAGTACTTCACCAGCTATAGAGGCTGTACCATTTAAATCGTTCGTTAATGTGGCAGGACAATTATCATTGAAAGTTGGGTCAAATTCAGATCCTTGAACTGTATATTGACATACACCAGAATCAGTATTTCGAGTCGCATTTGAACACGAAATAGAAGGTGTAATATTATCCACAACGGTAACTTTTTGTTCACAAGTAGCGGTGTTTCCAGCACTATCAGTGACTGTCCAAGTCACTGTTGTTTCACCAACCGCAAAAGGCTCAGAAGCATCATTAGTTACATTAGCAACCCCGCAATTATCAGCGGTAGTCGGTGTTCCCAAGTTTACTCCAGAGGCAGTACATAATCCAGTATCAACATTTACAGTTACATCGGCAGGGCATGTAATGGTAGGATCTTCATTATCGTTTACTAAAATAATTGGGTTAGTGGATGAAGTTCTTTCACAATTGTTGGTATAGGTATCTCTGACTACTAAATTATAGGAGTTTGGACCTAATCCTGTAAAGTCAACACCCGATTGCCAGGTTGAGCCGCCATCAATGGAGTACTCGTACTGGTCTGGGTTTGTGCCAATAACATTTAATGGGCTTAAAACTGTTATGGTTTGGTTGTTGTTTCCCTGACTACAATCCGTATCAAATGTTGGCTCAGGGGGTAAAGCCACGTACATTAAAGTTACGCTACCAGTATCACAAACCGTAGTGTTAGGCGGAGGTAAACATAGTTCATAATCAAATGTAGCATCGCCAATAAAGCCAGATACAGGCACAAAAGTGTAAGTACCATCAGAGTTTAGCGTAAGGGTTCCTTCTGTGACAGGATTAGGTTCTGTTCCTGGAACAACACTATATGTAGAACCTGTTGGCTCATTATTTAAAATATTCAAATCACCCATATAGGTTTCATCTAAACATTCAATAAGTTGTTGGTCCACAGCATACTTCTGTAATAAGAAGAACTTTCCATCACCGTGGTCAGACGTGGCACCTGTGAACACAATTCTTGTAATACTTGAACCCGTAGGAGCCAATTCGTTTAAAAAGAAAAGGGCAATACCTATAGTTTGTCCATTATCGTTACATCTTCCAGATCTCCAATAGTCAGAACCGGCATTGGGCGCACCAAAAGTACACCCAGTATAGTTACCGCTATTTCTTACAAAAGTATCTCCAAGAATTTGTTCCGGGCCTCCTCCAACAGGTGTCCCCCAAACTTCAATGTAATAACAGTTGTTTCCACCGCGCTCTGTAACTGCCAAAACCCCATCGCTATTGGAGGGGATTGCAGGGCTATAAAATAGAGTTTGCTGTTGGGCATCCGTTGTTGATGTCTGGGTAAAGTCATTACAAAAACTTCTACCGTTTTGGTTTGAAGAGAAATAGTGATTCAAATTCTGATCCTGAAAAGCGTCAAGAGCGTCATTGGCCCAATTCGGGTCGTTTGAGGTTGTATGGTCCGGTGGCGGTCCTTGATTTTCAAAAATCCTATTAAAGGCATGGCCTGAGGGACCTAATCTGGTTAATTGGTAGCTGGAAGGGACAACGAACGTATTATAGTCCACCCCATTTATTTCCACCCTATCAATAGTAGCAGGGTCTGTATTAAAAGTTTGGGTATCAGACCAAAAAAATTGTACTCCTGTTTGAACTGATGGTTCCTGTACACCGATTTGAGCACTAAGCGCAAAAGGTAATACAGCAATAAGAGCAATAGCTAAAACCCTTATTTTTTTAACCGTTGAAGAAAAATTGTATTTATTTCTCATATCGTACAAAATAAATTGTGATGTATATTATTTTCAAATGCGTTACTAAATGATTTGGCATTGTAAGGTTGATCATCGAGTTTTTTAATCCATATAACCGATGATGTATTTACATATGTTAATTGTCCTTTCATGCTACATTTAGTTTGTTCATGGCCAAAACCAACAAATCCAGCAACTACAGCCTGTAGCGCTGATTCGGTAAAACAAAAAACTTTAAGCTTTTGAGGGAAAAACTGAGAGGGAAAGTAGTGGCTATAGAAGCCATTTTGTTCTGTGAAAGTTGATTTGGGGTCATTATTTTTAGGTTTATAGGTAAAACAAATAGACGTATATCTTGTATGTTTTTCAAAAAAAAATGTTAAACCACAAATATAATCGACGAAAAGAACTCATTTTTTCGATTACCGAAGTAATGTGCAATTCGTCGAACGAAGTGCGATAACTTGCTTTAAACTTGGTGGTTAGCATTCGTTTTATTTTAAAACTCTAGGTTTTTGGTTAATTTAACGTAATTTTATGAAGCAAATAAATTGAATTTTATCGATAAAAGCAACATTTTAACGATAAAAATTGCATTTAATCGAAAATTAATGAAAAAATTAATCCTCATACGGCATGCAAAATCTAGCTGGGAACACGATGTTATTGATCACAAACGACCTTTAAGCAAAAGAGGAATCAAAGATGCCAATTTAGTCGCAAAGCAACTGAAATCATTGGAGTTTACAGCTGACTTGGTTTTAATTAGTGATGCTACAAGAACGACACTTACAGCTAATATCATTCTACCAGAATTGAATATAGATAAAGAAAAAATTGTTTTAACCCATGATTTATACGATTTTTCGGGAATAAATTTAACTAAAGTGATTAAGAATTGTAAGGATCATTTAGAAACCTTGCTTGTATTTGGACATAACCATGCCGTTACTGGGTTTGTAAATGCTTACGGTAGCGCATATATTGATAATGTACCTACCTGTGGCGTAGTTGTTATCGAGTTCGATACGAATGAATGGCCCAATATTTCGTCAGGAAAAACTTTGACCTCTATTTTCCCAAGAGATTTAAGACCCTAAAAGGTTGATGAGATGAAGGTAGTTTTATTCCTTATTTCTTCCGAAAAAATTGCTAAAATATAGTTGATCGGGCTTACTATTCTCTTCGAAATAAAATATATTTGTTTGAGACTAAACAATTTTCAAAATGACGAAAGACGATAGTGTTGAAAACAGATATATTAATAGGGAAATAAGTTGGCTTCAGTTTAACGCTAGAGTACTTCAGGAAGCCGCAGATGAAAGAGTACCCTTGATAGAAAGGTTAAGGTTTCTGGGGATTTTTTCCAATAATTTGGATGAGTTTTTTAAGGTAAGATACGCCACGGTAAAGCGTATTGTTGAAGCGGGTAAAGGCGGTAAAAGCGAGCTGGGGGGCATAAAGGCAAAGGAACTTCTTGAGATTATCACAAAAATTGTTATTGACCAGCAGAATCATAGTATTGATGTACTGGATGACATTGACTCAGCCCTTAAAGACGAAAATATTTTTGTTATTGATGAAACCAAGGTGGATCGGAACCAACATGATTTTATCAAAAAATACTACAAGCAAAACATAAGTACTGGTTTGGTGACCATCATTTTAAATGATTTGGTGGTTTTGCCCAATTTAAAGGATAGTGCCGCGTATTTGGCCGTGAAAATGCAAATGGCAGATGGTTCCAAACAGTATGCATTAATCGAGATACCGCGGGCAGCAAAACGTTTTGTTGTATTGCCCAAGCAGGGCGATAAAAATTTTATCATTATGATCGATGACCTTTTGCGCTATTGTTTAGAAGATATCTTCAATATTTTCGATTACAAAACCATTTCGGCACACATGATTAAAATCACAAGGGATGGGGAACTGGACTTTGATAGTGATTTCAGTAAAAGTTTTGTCGAAAAATTATCCGATAGCGTCAAACATCGAGAAATCAGCGAACCGGTCCGTTTTGTTTATGATAAAACTATTGATAGCGACACCTTGGAATATCTTATGGAAAAAATGGGTATTGATAATACCGATAGTATCATTCCTGGAGGAAAATACCATAATAAGCGGGATTATATGGGGTTCCCAAGTTTGGGAAGAACAGAATTGCTGTATGATAAAATTGTCCCTCTTGAGGTTAAAGGCTTAAGTTTAGAGACCAGTATTTTCAAGGATATCAAGGAAAAGGACTATATGATCCATGCACCTTATCACACCTTCTCCTACGTGGTTAAATTTTTAAGGGAAGCCGCGTTGGATCCTAAAGTAACTACTATAAAGATCACCATTTACAGGCTGGCAGAGATTTCTCATGTAGCTAGTTCTCTAATCAACGCGGCAATTAACGGCAAAACGGTTACAGTTTCCATCGAGCTAAGGGCGCGATTTGACGAACAGGCCAATATTAAGTACGCTGAACAAATGAGAAAAGAGGGCGTAAACCTAATTTTTGGAGTTCCGGGTTTAAAAGTGCACAGTAAAATGTGTGTTATTGAGCGTGAGGAAAACAAAAAAATAAAGCGTTATGGATTTATTAGTACGGGCAACTTTAATGAGTCCACAGCAAAGATCTATACCGATTATACCTTGTTCACCTATAATCAGCCACTATTAAAAGAGGTCAACAAGATTTTTAATTTCTTTGAGGCAAACTATCGGGTGTATTCCTATAAGCACCTAATTGTTTCACCCCATTACACCGAAAGTACCATTTTTAAGTTGATCGATGAGCAGATACAGGAAAGTAAAAGGGGTAATGGTGGCTATATCCGGCTGAAAATGAATAGTATTTCAAATTACCCAATGGTGGATAAACTCTACGAAGCCAGTAATGCTGGCGTAAAAATTGAAATGATTGTTAGGGGTATTTGCTGTTTGGTGCCGGGGATAGAGGGTATGAGCAAGAACATAAAGGTTATCGGTATCGTTGATAAATTTTTGGAACACCCGCGTGTATATATGTTTGGAAAGGATGAAAATGTAAAAATCTATATTTCGTCGGCCGATTTGATGACGAGGAATATCCATAATAGGGTGGAGGTAAGTTGTCCTATTTACGATAATGATATCAAAAGGGAGATCATTGACAACTTCAATATTTGTTGGAACGATAATGTAAAGGCTCGATTGATAAATACAAAAACAGAAAATGAATACAGGGTTGACGATAAACCTGCATTAAGGTCGCAGATCGCTTTGTATGATTATTATTTAGACAAGCTAAAGAACTGAAATGCTATCGATTAAAAAGTATGCGGCCATTGATATTGGCTCCAACGCCGTTAGGTTGTTGATTTCAAATGTTATTGAAGAAAAGGGTAGGCCCGTTGTTTTTAAAAAGAACTCATTGGTCCGTGTTCCCGTAAGATTAGGAGCCGATGTTTTCATAAAAGGGCGTATTTCCAAAGAGAATTTCGAGAGGATGAAGGATACCATGCTGGCATTTAAATTGTTGATGCAAGCCCATAAAGTGTTGAAGTACAAGGCCTGTGCCACATCCGCCATGCGGGAATCCAAAAACGGAAAAGCGGTGGTGGACGGTATTTTAGAGCATTCTGGCATTAGTATTGATGTAATTGGTGGAGAGGAGGAAGCGGCAATTATTGCGGCCACGGACTTGAACTCATATATTGACCCAAGCAAAGTTTATCTATATGTTGACGTTGGGGGCGGAAGTACCGAATTTTCAGTTATCAATAATGGGAAGCAAATTGTATCCCGCTCCTTCAAGATTGGCACCGTTCGCTTACTTAATGATATGGTTAAAAATGAGGCCTGGATAGAGCTGGAGCAATGGATCAAGGAGCATACATGGCAGTATGAAAAGATTAACGTTTTAGGTTCCGGAGGAAACATCAATAAAATCTTTAAGATCTCTGGTAAGGCAGTAGGTAAACCTTTGACCTACTTCTATTTAACCACCTATTACAATACCCTACAAAGTTATTCCTATGAAGAAAGGATTACAGAGCTAAACCTAAATCAGGACAGGGCTGACGTGATTATTCCAGCGATGAGGATTTACCTTTCAGCCATGAAGTGGAGTAAGGCTAAACATATCTACGTTCCTAAAATTGGATTGGCAGATGGTATTATCAAAAGTATATACTATAATACCGTTTCGAGCAATACACAGTAAAATTCGGTATTTCGTCCTGTATCGGGGTGCTATTTCATTTTATCCTATATATTTGTTTCATATTTATATTTGTTTAAGCTCCAAATCTTACAAAATATGAAACTCTTATATGTTGTTAATCAGATCAATGGAACAACAGGATTAGAACGGATACTGGCCATTAAGGCCAATTATTTCATTAAGGAATTTAACTACGATATCGTGATGGTTACCCTTAATGAGGTTGAAGAAACCCCGTTTTTTGATCTTAATGAGAGTATCAAGATTATCCGACTTCCCAATAAGTCCAATCCCTTGAGCCACATTACCCAATTTGGCAAAATCAATAAAATTTTAAAGCAGGAATCTCCGGATACGGTGATTATTTGCATTGATAATATTTTCGGATTGTACCTTCCCGCTTTTCTGAAAAAGAAATACACTTATGTTTACGAACGCCATAATTCGAAACGTGTAAATTTAGGTCAGGGTGCAACATCTTTTAAAGCTAAGGTTTTAAATGGCATCAAAAAGAAATTGCTTGATAGAGGCGGTAAACATTATGATACTGTAGTTTTATTATCTGATGATCACCTAGCTGAATGGAGCCACCTGAAAAATCTGAAGGTCATCAACAACCCGCTTATTTTTTATCCCGAAACCTACGCCAAATTGGAAAATAAACGTGTTTTGGCTGTTGGAAGGCATACGCACCAGAAAGGGTTTGATATGCTGATGAAAAGTTGGGCAAAGGTTGTTGAGAAACATAAGGATTGGAAACTGGATGTTTATGGTAAAAAGGATCATGATTCAAGTTATATGGACCTGGCCAAAGCTTATGGTATTACGGATTACGTAACCTTTCACGACCCAGTCCCAAATATCATGGAGGTGTATTTGGAGTCATCCATTTATGCGCTTTCCTCAAGATATGAAGGGTTTCCGCTGGTGTTAATTGAGACCATGGCCTGCGGTGTACCTGCAGTGGCTTTTAACTGCCCATGCGGAGTAAAGGAGCTAATAACCCACGGGGAAGACGGGCTTCATGTGCCTGTGGACGATACGGATGAATTTGCTAAATCATTAATATATTTAATCGAAAATCAGGAAATTAGGACAAAAATGGGGGCTAAAGCTCGAAAAAATATTTTACGTTTGTCTCCAGAAAACATATTTCCGCAATGGAAAAATTTATTTGAACAACTGTCAGCTTAATAGAAACCCTCGCTATTACTCTGGCTTAAAAATTTTTTATTATGAAAAAATTAATACTCTTAGCTGTACTGCTTGGCTTATCAATCGAAGGGTTTTCGCAAACATATGGTGTGCGTGCAGGATATACGATTTCGAATTTGGATTTTAAGGATGCTCCGCCAATGGAGAACAAACATAGAAATAGTTTCTATCTTGGTTTTTATGGGGATTTCAGATTATCTAATTCAGTGTCTGTCGTTCCCGAGCTTCAGTTTTCTCCGGAAGGCGCAAAGGACGAAACACTACATTTGGATTTAATTCAAATGCCAGTATTGTTCAAGTTTAGGTTACACCAAAGATGGCGTTTTGGTATTGGCCCGCAGGTAGCCTTAAAATCTCATAAGGAAGGCGACATGATGCGTAATTTTCATTACTCTGCTATTGCAGGTGTGGAATTTAAACTGAATCAAATGTTTTACGTAGACGCCAGATACAGCTATGGTGTCACCAATATTTTTGACGATTTCGTGGCAGCGGAAGCAAGAAATACTAATATTCAATTAGGGGTAGGTTATCAGTTTTAACTATAAAAGTAGGAATACTGGGGTGCAAAACGTTTAACTTAGAGTTTTTTTCAGTTAGAAGTCATTATTTCTTAACAAATTTTATTGTATTTATTGTTGCGTTTCTTTCATCTGATAACTGCAAAAAATATACACCAGAATTGAGATCTTTTAGGTCAATTTGATTAAAATTTAAGGTTTTTTTCTTTGATATTAGTTTTCCGTTAAGCGTGCGGACGGTATAAGTTGGGCTTATAGAGTTTTTATGTTGAAACTCTAAAAACAGGAAGTCTTTAACTGGATTTGGGTATACTTTAACTATATTTTTTATATTGAATGTTTCAGTAGAAATAATACGTTCTGTTCCATAAACAATTCTATCTCCGTCAGAATTTGTTAGTGTTAATGTGTTTCCTTGGCTGGATAATTCAAAATTAAACGTATTTGTATCTGTATTCGATAACATCGAGTTATATAGCTCATGATAATTAGTGGTGCAATTATTTGAATTTGAGGAGTTTAATTGTAATATTGAAAGTTTGTTTTTATTTTCAACATACATATCATAGACACCGTCAAAAGTATTACATCCATCATTACCGGTAAACAAAGGTTCGTAAATAGCTAAATGTTCAGTTGTAGATAGGTTTATATATGGCGCATCAGTGGGAGGAACAAAAATTTCTTCACCCCCTGTCTCTATCTTAATCAAATACCAATCCTTATTGAATAATTGTTTATCTTCTGGCTTACTTTTTTTATAGTAGGCATAATTTCCATCTTCATCAATAAGTTTGAGTATTTGGTTGGGTCCTGAGCCAGAAACTTCAAAGAAAAAATCTTCAAGAATGATATTAAAATAAATACCTTCAAAGAATTTTGCTGGACCTTCACAGCCAGCTAAAGTCACAGATCCACTGGTAATACGTATTAAGTTATTATCAAGATTATAATTGCCCCAAAAACCTTCACATGCACCAGTACCAGAAAATTCGGTTAAATTTTCTTTGAACTCAAAATCAATCCAAATGTTAGCACTATTGTAGTAGTTGTCAAATTGTATACCCTCATAGTTGATATGATGCAAAAACCACCTGACATTAGTTGGTAAGTTTTGGCTTAGACCAGAGAAATAGACCAAGAACAAGAGTAATGTAGGGATTATGTATTTCATATGGAAAGAAATTATTCATAATTAAAGGTACGAAATTCTATCCATGTACAGTACTATTCTTACCCAATTTTTTCATTATTTCAGCCTCATATTCAAGAAGTTGTTGCCATTTTGTATCAACTTCTTTTTTATTGCCATACTTTCGGGCGAAGCCCAAAAACATGGTGTAATGATTGGCTTCGCTTACCATCAAATTTCTATAAAAAGTAGCTAACTCCTGATCTTCGAGCTCTTCCGAAAGCAATCTAAACCTTTCACAACTTCGCGCCTCGATTAATGCTGCGTATAATAATCGATGAACTAACTGTGTGGTTCTGCTACCTCCTTTTGGAAAAAACTTCATCAGTTCCACCACATATTCGTCTTTTCGGTCTCGACCCAAAGTCCAACCGCGTTCGATGATTTTATCGTGCACCATTTTAAAATGACTGATTTCCTCTTTTACAAGAGCCACCATTTCCTGAACCAATTCGGTATATTCCGGAAAGCCGACAATTAGGGATATTGCCGTACTAGTTGCTTTTTGCTCACAAAAGGCATGGTCGGTCAAAATTTCTTCGATGTTCTTTTCTACGATATTTACCCAACGCGGGTCTGTCGGTAATTTTAATCCTAGCATTGTTCAAATTCTTAAAGGTCCAAACCAAAGGTTTTCTTTAGTAGCTCAATCGAGGCGTTTTTCTCTTTTAGCTTTTCGTACTTCTCTCGGGTAGTGTAAGCATATTGAACGTTTTTTTCTTCATTGACCGTGATGGAAAGCGCTATATCATAATTATTTAGCGACTTTTTTAAATACATCATTAGCTCATATTGGGCACGTTCTAATTCTACTTTGTTGGTTTCGTTCGGGAATTCCAAATGTATCTCAGTACCCTTCAATTTAGGAGTGTCAATGGTCAAAATGGAAGCCAAATTGTGTCGGCCCTTTTCCTGAATTATTTTGGTATAGGCTTGCCAATGAGTGATTAATTCCTGTTCCGTAAAATCTTCCTTTGGGAGTTCCTCGTCATCAACAATGACTTCCATTTGGCGGATTTGGTGTTCTTTTTCTTTCTGAAGACTTTTAATGCTGATACCCGAAACATAATTCTTTTCACGGGTCAGGACTATTTTCTTAGGGGCTTTAACCTTGAATTGTTCTACAACCGCTGTATTGGATTCTTGAGGTTCATCGTAAGCCGTTTCCTTGTCGGCTGGTTCGGGTTGCTTTTCGTCTGTTTTGGGCTTGCGCTCAGCCACATTTACAGGAATAGGTTTGATACCTTTTTTCTGGAAATAGGAAGCCGGAATTATATAGTGCTTAGCCTTTTTTTTTTCGCCTTCAAACGTCAATGAGGCCAGTTGCATTAAACAGAGTTCCACCAACAAGCGTTGATTTTTGCTGGTTTTGTATTTGAGGTCGCACTCGTTGGCCAATTCGATTCCTGTGAGTAAGAATCCCTGTGAAGCTTTTTTGGATTGCTCCAAATATTTCTTTTTGATTTGATCGCCAACTTCAAGAAGCGCAATTGTACTTTGGGTTTTGCTCACCAATAAATCCCTAAAATGGGAAGCTAAACCGGCAATATAATGGTGACCGTCAAAACCTTTGGAAAGTGTTGTGTTGAATTGTAATAGCAAATCAGGAATATTGTTTTCCAAAATTAAATCCGTACTGGTAAAATAGGTCTCGTAGTCCAGCACGTTCAGGTTTTTCGTAACCGCTTGTCTGGTCAGGTTTTTTCCAGAAAAACTTACCACTCGATCAAAAATGGAAAGGGCGTCGCGCATGGCGCCATCTGCTTTTTGGGCAATGATATGCAATGCATCGTCTTCCGCAGAAACCCCTTGTTCCTCTGCAATATATTTAAGATATTCCTTAGCATCCTTAACAGTGATACGTTTAAAATCAAAGATTTGGCATCGCGATAAAATCGTTGGGATGATTTTATGCTTTTCGGTGGTAGCTAAAATAAAGATGCAGTGCTTTGGGGGCTCTTCTAAGGTTTTTAAAAAGGCATTGAAAGCGGCCTGAGACAGCATGTGTACCTCATCAATAATATATACTTTGTATTTGCCTACCTGCGGTGGAATCCGCACTTGATCGGTGAGGTTTCTAATATCGTCTACCGAGTTGTTAGAGGCTGCATCCAGTTCAAAAATGTTAAAGGCAAAATCCTCGTCATCGGTTTCCGTACCATCGCTGTTGATCATTTTAGCCAAAATACGGGCGCAAGTGGTTTTGCCCACGCCGCGTGGCCCAGTGAATAGCAGGGCCTGTGCCAAATGGTTGTTTTCAATGGCGTTGAGCAAGGTATTGGTAATAGCCTGTTGCCCCACCACATCCTTAAAGGTCTGTGGGCGGTATTTTCTGGCTGATACTACAAAATGCTCCATGGAAATTTACGTCAGTTTGAGTGATTTTCGATAGAAAATTGTATCGAAAACAAGTAAATTTTGTTCTATAATGTTTCTCGATACATTCCGAAACTTGTTTCGGAACACTCGAAATGACATCCGGAAACAAATTTAATTATCTCTTTTCAGAATTCAGAATTCAGACTTTAGAATTTGATAGGAGTTATTAACAAAGCATATTAAAACTTTTAGCTGGTTTATAATAAATTTGTAAGAAAAAATACCTATCTTCGTTTGCCGTTGGATATAAGTCATCAAAACGACGCATATCCTTAAGTTGTAGTGCACATAAATAAAACGAAATGGAAAATAAATTTAAAATATCTTTCGCAGTTATATTGATTTTAGTAATAATTGGATGTCAGAACATTGACAAAAAAGAAAAAGAGTCAGTACAAAAAAAAGTAGCCTTGATTCAATTGGAATTTGGAAAATGGAAAACACAAAATGACAGTCTTGGTGTTGAATTAGATGTTAATAATTTTGACAACTGGTTTGACTTAGTTAATAGGACTGAAAAAATTGTCTGTAATGATAGTTTGCCAAAAATAACTTTAACAACAGATAGCGAAATCAAAACCATTTATTTCAGAAACACTTGTCTAAAAGAAGGCTCAGCTAGAATTATAAAAGCTAAAAATGTAATAGGAATCTATAATAATACGATTAATAAAAATAAAGAACATGGTATTCCCTTGGATAGTTTGGCAAGTGTTTTAAGAAAAGATATTCAAAATAAAGGGAAAAACCCAGAATTGAGCGAAAGCCCGGAAAAGCTAACGATATGTATTCAATATGGCGATAAAAATGATTTTAAAAATCTACCTAACATCTTAAAACAACTTACTGCAACTTACTACCGAATCACAAATAGATCGGATTTGAAAATACTTTTAGTTGATGAAAACTACTTTAATCCACCGCCACCGGCAAAAGCTAAAATTTAAAAATACGCATCACGGCTCATACACAAAACCAGTAAACGAGCCATCCCAAAAATACAGGAAATTAATTTTAAGGTATTGAGCTAGCAAGTACCCCCGCGTTAAGGATTGAAGTGGCATCCTTTTTAAACTTTGAAAATCAAGCTTATGAGGAACGTAAATGATTGAGATTGCCACGTCGTAAACTCCTCGCAAAGACGAATTGTTTAAAAAGATATAGCGGAAAGCCTGACCCTCCCGATAGCTATCGGGAGGGTAACGCCCAAAATAAAAATTTCATTTACATCTTTAACCATCGTATTTTTGCATTTGAGTAAACCGCCCTATCGCGGTGACGATTAATGTTACCGAGGAAAGTCCGAACACCATAGTGCAGCATAGTGGTTAACAGCCACCGGCCGTGAGGTTAGGAAAAGTGCAACAGAAAGTATGTACGGGTAAGGCCGTAGTGAAATCAGGTAAACTCTATGTGGTGCAATGCCATGTATACCAGCGTTTAGGGTGGCACGCCCGATGCTGGAGGGTAGGCAGCTTGAGTGTACTGGCAACAGTGCGCCGAGATAAATGATGGGGATCGCGCCTTGGCGTGATACAGAATTCGGCTTATAGATTTGCTCGGGCATAAATAAACCCTTCTCGAATTTTCAAGAAGGGTTTATCGTTAAAATTGGTTGGTGACTAATTGAATAATTATTGCGTTTTTGGCGAATAGGACAAATCCCTTCTAATTTCACCTGTAACTTCTTCTACTTTTGTAGCGTAGTTCATGACTTTCATAAAGGTTTCCCAGCGATCTGGGCCAAGCACTTTTTTATTTTCTTCTTCCTTGGTTGCCGATTCAATGGCATCTTTGCTGGACATGGCTACCATGTAGTAATTGTCCGTGGTGCCAAACCCAGTGTGGTATATTCTGTAATAGCTTTTAGAACCTTTTGAAGCAAACATTTCTTTTACGGCTTTCATACCTTCCTTTATTTTGGCATGATCTTTTGGTAAATAGTGGATGAAGTAATAGTCCCGGTAGTCCTGGCCTTCCTGTGTTTGGGATATGCCATCTGGCATATAGCTCAGTTCTTCGTTCATTACAATGATGTAATCGTAATGGGAGTTATAACATTGGTCAAAACGATCAAACATATCTCCAAAATCTTTGCCCATGGCCTTGGCCATTTCAGCAAAGGGTCTGTCGTCCAAGTCAGCAAATTTCTCTACTGGTGAAACATAAAGATAGCGCATGTCGTCCATGGTGGCGCATAGCCAGGCCCCTGGGAAGTTGTGCTTGACGCAGGCTTCGTTAAATTCTTTAGCTATTTTCTCATACTCCATCAATTTTGAGGGCAAAACATTGTCCTGATGTACACGGTAGAATTTTTGAAATGCTTGAGAAACGTTTACAGTAAGGCAGCATAAAAATGCCAATACGATTGTCTTTTTGATAGTTTTCATAGTTTGTAATGTTTATGGTTAGTATTTCAATTTAAACCATAATCATATTACATAAAAAGAAACTGCTTTTTACGGTGAGAGAGAAGTGTCATTTGAGCGTGGGACGCTTAGGGAGATGTCTAAGGTACTAAAAAAAAGAGGGTACATCTATTAACAAATGTTAATAACCTATTCAAAAAATGAAAATACAGAACCACCATATTTTTTTTGGTAGGCAAAATTAGGAAATTGCGATAAGTCAGTGTGTTTGGAATGCTCGATGATTAAGGTGCCGTTTTCCTGCAGTAATTCATTTTGGAAAACCAGCTCGGGAATTTTGGCAAACTGTGCCTCATCAAAATTATAAGGTGGGTCGGCAAAAATCAAATTGCTTTTTATACGGGTTTGTTCCAAAAACTTGAAAACATCGCTTTTGATTGAGGAAATAGGCATTTCAAATTGTTCGGCTATTTGGTTTATGAATTTTATACAACCAAAATGTCGATCAACGCAGGTAATGCTTTCAGTACCCCTTGAGGCGAATTCATAACTGATATTTCCTGTTCCGGCAAACAAATCCAATACCGTAATCTCATCAAAATAGTACTGATTGTTTAAAATATTGAATAGGGATTCCTTAGCCATATCCGTCGTTGGACGTACAGGTAGATTTTTAGGTGCTAAAATTCTTCGGCCTTTATATTCCCCTGATATAATACGCATTAAAAGCTATTGATTAGAGTAAAATGAGAATAGTCTGTAGCAGGTTTCTTCGAATAGTTATAACCATCATTTCGTTTACCAAAACTTAAATGCCGGATATATTTGTGCGCAATTTCATAAAGTGAATCACCTTCCTCAATATTCCCCAAAAACACTAAGTCAAAAGTTTCGGGGTCGAGTTCCAGTTGCTCTGAGGTAAATAGGATATAGTAGATAAAATCTTCAGGGTTTTTGTAATCAAACGTGTTATAGAGTTTCAATTTTTCCTTGTCGAGAACAATAACTTCAAAATGGGAATCGCATACGTTTACATACATTCTTTTGGTGTCATTGCCCTTTTCCTGCTTTAGAATCTGCTCAATTAAAATAGTCGAAAAGTGCTTATAGGTAAACTCACCAAATTTGCTGTAGATATAATTGTTAATATTCACATAGGGTACGTAAACATTCATGCAATTGTTTACATCAACAGGGTCATAAGTTATAAAATCAGATTTTAATATTTTAGAATTGAACTTCAAGTAATCGGCCAAAAAATCTTCATTGAACAAAGGTTTAGGCACTAGAGTTGATAAATCATTTTCATGGATCAACTGGATATCGTCAAAAGTATTTTGAAGCGCTTCTTCACTTTCAAATAAAGCTTTCAATTGATCCAGCGCCTCAAAGGGATTCACTTTTTTGTCAAATTTGATTTCCTTTATTGAGGTAATGGTATTCGAAGTTGTGTGCAGGATACAAAAAGAAAGTCCACTCAAACTAATTTGAATGGACAGTTTATGATTGGATAGTGTGTTACTACTATTGCTCTTCTTTGGTGTCATAAAATTTAGCCCAATTCCCAGTGGTTTGTGCTTCTTCCATGGAGCCAATTCTAATGGCATCGCCTTGTACACCAACAACTGATGAGATTACCTCATTTTCAACATTGATAAGGTTTTTGTCTTGATCATGCAAAACAACTTCCTTTTTAACAAGAGCTTCAAATACTGGAATTCTAATATCGTTCTGCTCAATAAATCCTGCTTTCAGTTCAAACTTAGAACCAGGTTTTCCAACAGGAACATTCATCATTCTCTTGTATCTGTCAGAATCCTTGAAAATGGAATCTTTTACTGATTTTGTTCCTAAAGTATCAATAATAACTATGTCCTTAAAAGTCTCCACGCCTCCGTACCTTCTGGTTAATTCTTCGTCTACCACACTGGAATCCCTGCGCTGTGTCAATGTAAACTTGGCTGTGTCAATAAACTTTACTAGATTGTTAAAATCACCAGCAAATTTCCCTGTTACTTGCTTGTGTGCCAATTGTGCATCCCTGATATCCTTCAATTGATCGATGACGACTTGATAGCGCTTTTCTTTTAGCTTATTAAATTTAATTGGGCCGTAAACTGACATAAACGTGTTGTAAGCCAGAAGGCCAATCAAAGCCCAAAGAGCCAAAATTAAAACAGGTTTAAGTTTTTTCGGTAAGAACTTATCAACTAGCTTTACCAAGCCAATCGTTACCAAAATTGCACCAACGATTACTAAAATTATTTTTAACATGGTATCTTATTTCGTTAAAAGTTTATTAATGGTCTTTCGCAAATCTACAATTTTTTTTTAATGGTTAAAACCTATTCTGAACAAAAATCATTTCTATATTTGGATAATTTCTAACCTATTTTGTTGCTGAATGACATCTTCTGAATTTT
Source organism: Hyunsoonleella rubra (assembly GCF_042684665.1). Taxonomy (NCBI): domain Bacteria; kingdom Pseudomonadati; phylum Bacteroidota; class Flavobacteriia; order Flavobacteriales; family Flavobacteriaceae; genus Hyunsoonleella; species Hyunsoonleella rubra. Next base: position 18,099 of record NZ_JBHULY010000013.1, read on the forward strand.
ATTCGCTTATAAAACAAGACTTTGCCTTTCAGCCTACCTTAAAACAAGATATTGTACTTCAACAACTTTCTGAATTTATTTTTGACAAAGCACCTGATTCACTTTATGTTTTAAAGGGTTACGCGGGTACTGGAAAAACCACTATTGTAAGCACTATTGTGACCAATTTGTGGAAAGCTAAAATGAGTGCTGTTTTATTGGCACCCACGGGAAGGGCCGCCAAAGTAATCGCAAATTATTCTAAAAAGGAAGCTTTCACTATCCATAAGAAAATATATTTTCCGAAGAAGAGCAGTGGCGGTGGTGTGAAATTCATATTGCAACCAAATAAGCATAAAAACACCATCTTTATAGTGGACGAAGCATCAATGATTCCCGATACACCGGGGGATTCAAAACTCTTTGAAAACGGTTCGCTTTTGGATGATCTGATGCAATATGTCTATTCTGGGCATCGCTGTAAACTTCTATTGATTGGGGATACTGCTCAATTGCCTCCTGTAAAACTGGATATCAGCCCGGCTTTAGATGAAAATAAATTGGCTTTGAATTACAATAAAGAAGTGAAACGCATGGAGCTGGATGAAGTAGTGAGACAGGAACATGATTCTGGTATTTTAGCCAATGCTACAGGTTTAAGGGAGGCCCTGTCCAATGAGTTTCTTGATAATTTTAGGTTTGAAATTCAAGGCTTCGAGGATATCGTTCGGTTGGTGGACGGCTATGAAATTATGGATGCCATTAATGATGCTTACGGTAATTTGGGCTACGAGGAAACTGCCATTATCGTGCGCAGTAATAAGCGGGCCAACATGTATAATCAACAGATTAGGAGCAGGATTTTATTTAATGAAAATGAACTGAGTGCGGGCGATTATTTAATGGTTGTTAAAAACAACTATTTTTGGATTAAACCAACTACAGAAGCCGGGTTTATCGCCAATGGGGATATTGTTGAAGTTCTTGAGATTTTTAGGATTGAAGAATTGTATGGTTTTCGCTTTGCGGAAGTAAAAATCCGAATGGTGGATTATCCACGTATGCGACCTTTTGAAACAGTATTGTTGTTGGATACCATTCATGCTGAAACGCCCTCGTTGTCTTATGATGATTCCAATAGGCTATATCAAGAGGTGATGAAGGATTTTGAAAATGAAACGAGCAATTATAAAAAATTTTTAAAAGTGAAGAACAACAAGCACTTTAATGCCCTACAGGTTAAATTTTCTTATGCCATTACATGCCATAAATCCCAAGGTGGGCAGTGGCATACCGTTTTTGTGGAGCAACCCTATTTGCCCAATGGTATTGATAGTGATTACTTAAGATGGCTCTATACTGCCGTAACCCGAGCCACGGAAAAATTGTATCTTATAGGTTTTAAGGATGATTTCTTTGAAAACTAGTTATTAATGATTGAAAGCGAAACTATTATCAGTATTTGTTTGGGCATTGGCTTGGCGGCCTCAGTTGGATTTAGGGTATTTTTGCCATTGTTTGCGCTAAGTTTGGCCTCCTATTTTAGTGTTTGGCAACTGAATGCTTCCTGGGAATGGTTGGTTAGTATACCTGCGTTGATAACACTTGGTGTTGCTACTTTGGTGGAAATTTTTGCTTATTTCATTCCCTATGTTGATAATCTTTTGGACAGCATTGCAGTGCCCTTAGCGGCTATTGCAGGTACCGCAGTTGTGCTATCCACAGCGGCCGATATGAGTCCTGTGGTGACTTGGGCATTGGCTATCATTGCTGGAGGAGGAACAGCAGCAGCAATTGCTGGAGGTTCGGGAACAACGCGCTTGGCATCCACCGCTACCACTGGCGGTTTGGCAAACCCAGTAGTAAGTACCGTTGAAACCGGCACCTCTGTTGTAATGTCAGTTATCTCCATCTTTTTACCCGTTGTTGCTATTATCCTTGTAGCTCTTATTTTATTTATAATTTTCAAATTATACCGCCGTTTGAAACCCAGACAAACTATAAATAATTAGTTATTTTTGAATCTGAAATTGAATACACATGAAAATAATTTCAATGATCCCCGCACGTTATAGTGCCTCAAGATTCCCCGGTAAATTGATGCAGGATTTACATGGTAAAACCGTTATTTTTCGCACATACGAGGCCACGGTAGCTACCGGTCTTTTTGATGATGTTATCGTGGTAACCGATAGCGATCTCATCTTTAATGAAATTGAAAGGAATGGAGGCAAGGTCATGATGAGTCAAAAAGAACATGCCAGTGGTAGCGACAGGATTGCAGAAGCTGTTGGACAATTGGATATAGATGTGGTAGTTAATGTACAGGGTGATGAGCCCTTCACGGACACACAGTCCTTGAGCAAATTGATTGAAGTGTTTAAGGAAGATGATAAAAAGGAAGTAGATCTGGCCTCTTTGATGGTTCATATTGAAGATGAGAAAGAGATAAATAATCCTAATACCGTTAAAGTGGTCATTGACCAATCCAATTTTGCCCTATACTTCTCCCGTAGCCCTATTCCGTATCCTAGAGATAAAGAAGTGGACGTTAAATATTACAAGCATAAAGGGGTGTATGCTTTTAGAAAACAAGCACTTTTGGACTTTTCTCGTTTACCAATGATGACTTTGGAGGCGTCAGAAAAACTGGAGCAATTACGGTATTTGGAATACGGAAAACGTATAAAAATGGTTGAAACTGATGTTCAAGGTGTTGAAATTGATACCCCTGAAGATTTAGAACGCGCCAAAAAATTATGGAAATAAACTACGACGATATAAAAGTTATCGGCTTTGATGCCGATGATACCTTATGGGTAAACGAAACCTATTTTCGCGAAGCTGAAGAAGCTTTTGCCAAATTACTTTCAGAATACGAAACGCCCAATAAGATTGATCAGGAATTGTTTAAAATGGAAATTGGGAATTTGGGACTGTATGGTTATGGCGTAAAAGCGTTTACCCTATCCATGGTGGAATGTGCCTTGGAACTTTCCAATTACAACCTACCGAGTAGAAAAATGAACAAGATTTTGGACATTGGCAAAACCATGCTGAACAAGCCAGTGGAACTTTTGGACGGGGTAGAAGAGGTCTTAAAATCGCTTTCCAAAAAATACAGGTTAATATTAGCCACAAAAGGTGACTTGCTAGACCAAGAACGGAAATTGGAAAAATCGGGGCTGACCTCGTATTTTCATCATATTGAGGTGCTTAGCGATAAGAAAGAAAACAACTATGAGAAGCTTTTAAAGCATTTGGATATCAACCCTAGTGAGTTTTTGATGATTGGGAATTCCCTGAAATCGGACGTGTTGCCTTTGGTAAATATTGGAGCAAAAGCGATTCATGTTCCGTTTCACACCACATGGGCGCATGAAGAGGTAACAGAAAAGGAGACTAATGGTAAGACTTATAAAACCCTAAATTCACTGCGGGATGTTTTGCGGATTTTACCCGAAAATCAAACCTAGATATGCGATGTAAGGAAACTTTCATTCTATTTCCACCTGTAGAATTAAAATAATATTATTTTTACCCCTTGTAAAGAAGACGGATTCATGAGCTATAAAAACTTTCCAATGGTGCCAAGAGTTGTTTTTGGCCGAGGTAGTTTCGATCAATTAGGTGAATTAATTGAACCTAAACGTTTAAATATTAATGCACCATTTATCTTCTTGGTAGATGATGTTTTTAAACTGGATGGAGAATTAACCTCAAGAATTCCTTTAGCTTATAACGACCGGATTATTTACGTTTCCGCAGATGAGGAACCGAAAACCTCACAGGTGGATGAATTGGTGGAAAGTATCATTGTAACCTCCAAAGAACGGCCATCAGGAATAATTGGTGTCGGAGGAGGTACCATTTTGGATTTGGCCAAGGCTGTTGCCATTATGTTGACTAATAACGGAAAATCTGAGGATTATCAAGGATGGGATTTGGTCAAAAATAAAGCCGTATATCACGTAGGTATTCCCACTATCTCAGGAACTGGATCGGAAGTCTCCCGAACAACTGTATTAACTGGTCCAAAACGAAAGTTGGGCATCAATTCAGATTATACACCTTTTGACCAGGTTGTGCTAGACCCAGAGCTGACTAACGGCGTACCGAAAGACCAATGGTTCTACACAGGTATGGACTGTTTTATCCATAGTGTCGAGTCTCTAAACGGGACCTATTTAAATGCATTTAGTAAAACCTATGGTGATATGGCCTATGGATTGTGCAAGGAAATCTATTTAAATGGAGGACTACCCACCAAGGAAGCACAGGATAAGTTGATGATGGCGTCATGGCACGGAGGCATGAGCATTGCCTATTCGCAGGTTGGTGTTGCCCATGCTGTGAGTTATGGGCTATCTTATTTATTGGGCACCAAACACGGTATAGGCAACTGTATTGTATTTAATCACCTAGAGGAGTTTTATCCAAAGGATGTTGCTCTTTTTAAAACTATGATGGCAAAACACGATATCCAATTACCACAGGGTATTTGTTCGGATTTAAGCGAATCTGATTTGAATATAATGATTGATGTTGCTTTGGGATTGGAGCCCTTATGGGAAAATGCGGTTGGTAAAAACTGGAAAAAAACAATAACGTCAAAAAAGCTCAAGGAACTTTATCTCAAGATGTAATATGAGGCGGAGGCTGGCTAAATTTATTTACTTCAAAATATTAGGCTGGCAAGTTGATGGGCATTACAAAACGCTTCAAAGCATTAAAAAAGCAGTAATTATTGCCGTTCCGCATACCAGCTGGCACGATTTTTATATTGGTATTTTAGTAAGAGGTGTATTGGGTATAAAGGTGAATTTTGTAGGCAAAAAAGAACTGTTTGTTTTTCCTTTTGGATTTTTTTTCAGAGCACTGGGGGGAAGGCCAATAGACAGACACAATAAGCAAAATAAAGTTCAGGCCATAGCGCAGGTGTTTGAGAGCAATGAAAACTTTAAGTTGGCCATGGCTCCAGAAGGCACGCGTAGAAAGGTTGAACAATGGAGAACAGGTTTTTACTACATTGCCAAAGAAGCCAATGTCCCCATTGTGATGTTCACCCTAGATTTTGAAAACAAAAAAAATACGTTTTCAAAACCATTTTATCCAACGAGTGATGTGGATGCCGATTTCAAATTTATGTATCGTTTTTTTAAAGGTGTTAAAGGAAAAATTCCGGAATATTCTTAAGATTATTTTGACTTATGGCATGGAGTTTGCGTTAAGTAGAATAGGTTTATGAAACATAAAGTAAACAATTCATTGTCCCTAAAAAGAAACATAGGCCGGCTAAAGAAAATTAAGCTACTACAAAACCCAAATTGAAGTAGCTTTTTTATTGCAATTACTTAGAATTATTTTAATTCTTCCAGGCCATTATCAATTAAAATTCGCAAGTGTTGTTTGTGGGCTCTTGAGGACAAGTTGCCTGACGGAGCCGCCATTGTACGAATTCGTTTTAAATTGTGTAGCGCCATAGATTTTGCCCGGTGCGTATACTTTGAGCTTTGTTTTCCATTTAGCATATCGAGAAGCATTCGCGTATATTCCAATTGAAGGTTTTGTCTAAAGGAATTCACATTACCATAAATATCTGCCTTGAAAATTGCATCGTTCAAATTACTCATCATAGTAGATAATTTATATTGATTGCCGTATAATTCAGAATCTGAAATTCTTTGCAAGGTGTTGGAGTGGAGCAGATGATTTAGAACATTCTTCTGACTTGTAAGGATTTGTTTGTGGATTTTCGGATCTTCAGGGTATGTACTGTTTAAAAAATTGGAGCCTCTTCTTTGAATGGCCAGATAATTCAGCAAGTCTTCAGCCGGTTTCAAAGCGTCTGGAGCAAAAACGTTTTGTTGCAAAAAGGTCATTGCCCGCTTTTGGTCTTCCAATTTAACAGGGATGTAGGGCTTTGTACCCCCTTCCTGACCAGCCACGGCTCTGTCCAAATAAATGCCTCCGATATATCTGCTAACCACACCCGCATAAATGCGTTTATAGATGTTGAGGATGTTATAAGCCCTGGTAAGTTCGTGATAAGATTGGCCTTCTGTGGTTAGTTTTGATTTTAAATTCTTGATCAGTCCATCAAATAATTCATATTGTATCTGTGCATAAAGAATAGGGTCATTTGATAAATCAAAAATATTGACTCGAGGGTCGATACCCTTGCCTGCGGAACGCATATCGTCACCATCATTACCAAAAACCAACTGAGGTTCTGTAGACCTATTCAATAATGTTTCACGTTCTTGGTCAGAATTAAAAGGGGTGTAACCTGCCTGAATTGCCCATATGTCATAAGGGCCAACGCTAACATCGAAAAAATGCCCTTGTTTACTAGGGTCTTTAGTCAAATTGATCATGGTATAATCCATCACGGAAGCTGTAAGGCATTTGCCTTGGATAAAGTTGGGGTCAGCCAATTCTTCGGGAGAAAACAAATGGCTTGCCTTCATGTTATGGTACAGCCCTAATGTATGCCCAATTTCATGCATCACGGTAGACGTCAGTCCTTCTTTGGTTAATCGGCTTAAATTTTCAGAATCGTTTTCGCTATGCTTGATATAGGCTTTACCAAGCAATATATTAGTGCTCATTTGCTGACCAACACTGCATGACAAGTGGTCGCTTTCAGAATTTAATGGATAGAATGAATGTTCAATTTGTACATCTGAGTGGGCTTCATCAAACAATTTACTGCTAAAATCTCTATTACTTATCATGCTGAATTCCAGCATAATGTCCGCTCCCAAAATCTCTCCGGTTTTTGGATTTACCATTCTAGGGCCATAGCCACCAAATGCAGGTTTGTGAGTTGAGGTCCATCTCAAAACATTGTATCGAATATCTCCGGCATCCCAGTCCGCATCATCTGGTTGTTGTTTAACGACTATGGCATTTTTGAAACCTGCTTTCTCAAAAGCTTTGTTCCATTCAAGCACAGCATTTGTTATAGTTTCCCGCCATTCAATTGGGGTGGTATTTTCAAGCCACCAAGTAATGGGCTTTACGGGTTCAGAAATTGCCAATTCTGGATGTTTCTTTTTGAGTTTCCAGCGATTAATTAAGTCCCTGTAAGGTGTGGGTGAAGTTGAAGTTTTATCATCGACCTCTGTAATGAAGAAACCCACTCTTGGATCGTCAAACCTAACCTCGTAGTCGTCCTCGGGCATAGAGATAAAGCAATGCAAGAACTCAATGCTTACATTCCTTGGGTCCGCAAGAGCTTTCGAGCCTTGCTGATATGTTGACGCTTTTGAGTATACATACTCCACAGCTACATTCAAGTTTTCCGGATAATTGTTAATGGCCTTTATTTTAGACTTGTTTTTGTCTAAGTTTCCTAATGTAAAAGGTTTTGGAGGGGCTTTAGGAGATTTTACAGGTTTTACTTGTTGAAAAGTCTCTGTTAAAAACAATTCATTCGGATTGATAAGATACTGTCCTTGCTTTTCATCAGAGGCTTCAATTTTTAAACTAGCAACGATTCCATGAGAAATATTAGCCCCTTTGGATTTTGATAACGCATTATTTGGGTCAAAATAAAAGGAAGTATTTTGTTTTATAAATTCAATTTTGTTGAAATGCTTCTGAATTTTGAAAACAGAGGTTGGTTGGTAGATGCCCCTGTTAAGTCGGCCAGCTTCGGTGCCGCCATTTGCAATCTGAGAAAAATAGATAAACTCCTTATCCAGTTGTTCTTTTTCAATTAGCATCTGTACAGCACCAGTTAGGGTATCTTGATAGATGGTAAATAGCCCATCAATTTTTGCACTTCCCTTAACTAAGTCCTGAATAGTTTTTTTTGAATTTTTCTTGGCCTGGGTGACAGGGGCCTCTATGTTTTGTTTCTTTTTTTTGTTCCTCCTTTGATTTTGAGCTGAAGATTTAAATGGTAAAATACTTAAAGCTAGGAGGATAGCAAAAGCAGAGCTGAGGGTTTTAAATTTGAAAGCAAGCATATTTGTATAACTAAAATTATGTCTTTATAAATGAATCCCACAAATTTAAGTATTAACCAAAAGAAGATTATAGTTTAAAATGTTAAATGAAGTTAAAATATACACATGGGAATAGAAATAGGGCAACAGATTCATATTTATAATCAATAGAAATATAAATGTTTCAATGTGTAAGTTTGGTGCTTTGTAAAATTTTCGATTACAAGGATTTGAAACTTTATTTTGAGCGATTCCAAGTTCTCGAGCTTGACTTAATGGTGTTGGGAAAATCTTTAGGAATGCTTTGTGTGACTTTACCTGTGGCAGCCCATTCCGCTCCACGCTGCAACGTTGTGATGAAACCAACACATTCCATGGAGTAGTCCATATGGCCTAGAGTGGTGTGAAAAATACGACCTTTGTGGTAGTCGATTGCCATGAGCATAGGCTCGTGTCTGCCAGTGCGCTTTTCACCGTTTTTTTTATCAGAGTAGGCAGTAGCCAAAATGGTCATGTTTTCAGCAGGCCCCCTTAGCTTTTCGTATAATTCGTCTTTGCCATGTAACCATTCATTGGGGAGCCCTTTCATTATTGGATGTTCTGGAGCCCTGGTAGTAATAACAAATTCACTTTGCTTACCGTGTTGCCCACAATTTCCTTTTGACGTATCGTATTCAATCTTGTTTTCTGAATTATAAAACACGTACGGTCCTGATTTTTCAGTTCTGCCTCCCCAGGCTCCAAGGCCTATCATTTTATTGTAGTCGTCCCAATCGCCCCATGCATTACTGGCAGCGTGAACAATAATTAGACCTCCACCACCTTTAATAAAGTTGACAAAATTCTTCTTGGTCTGCTCTGGCCAATGGGATGATTTCCAGCCTAAATTATTCACTACCACATCATATTTACTAAAATCGGGGTTAAATTTGGGATCAAATCTTGTGGAATCCAGTGAAGTCCTTTTTACGCCATCATCAAAAGGATATAATTCTAATAGCTGTTCAATGCTATCCAAGCCTTTAACGTTGTGATGAGGCCCAACCCAATTGTATAGTTTTCTGGCAATATCCACGTCAAAAAGTCCAGTCTGCTCTAAATAATCCTTCATCATAAAGGTGCTTTTTGGCCAAATACCATGATTGTTCTCACCATCGATAATCAGGGCTTTTAATTTTTCTTGTGTTTGTGTTTCTGCCGGTTTGGTGTTGTTTTTGCAACTATTTAACACAAGACAACACATCAAAAGCACTATAATCCGAAAAGGTTTCATTTAGTATGGTTTCAACAATTTCCGTTAAGATATAAAAAAGAGAAATAATTGTGCTAAGAAAAAATCCCATTCCACAGAAAAAAGTTAAACTTTTTTAGCGAACGTTTAGATTTTGCCTTGAATTTGCCCATAACCCAGCTAGGTTTGGCCACTTTTTATTTTGGTAACACTCCTGCGACCGATAAAACCCTGTTTGATGGTTTTCATATTTTGAAATAAACTAATAGCTCCTCAAATATATTTCACTTAAAACTGGATTTAAAACATTTGGTCATAAAAAAAGCACCACAAAAATGGTGCTTCGGTACTTTATATAAGTATGTCTAGAATTGGTATCTCACACCGATTCCAATATCAAAATCCAAATCATTATTGTCATAAGTGCTACTGCCAAATCCAATTTCTGGGCGAAAATCAATAGACACCAACAAAGGGAAGTCAAAGTTGTATTCAATACCCACGTTTCCAGCGGCAAACAAAAAGGTATCGGTAATATCGCCTGTCGGAAGATCAAATCTCCATGAAGACAAGCCTGCTCCCGGGCCGGCATACCAATTAAAACCGCCATCGATATTCCAAACCCATTGGTAAATACCGGTAAGTTTAACCCCTCTGAAATCAAAACCTCTTCTGGTGCCGTAGCGCCACCCAAAGTCAGCTTCCAAGCGGTTGTTTTCCTTCAAAGCTCTTTGATAGGAGATTTCTGCACCAAATGCATTACTGTCCCCTAAGCGAAGGCCAATGGCGTTTTCCGCTATTTCTTGTGCTCCTGATGTCAATGTAAACCCTAATAATACGGCTACTAATGCTATTAATTTTTTCATAAGTTTTTAGTTTTTTATCTTTCCTAATATACGTCCAATCCATACGAATAGATTATTGCGATATTGTAAAGCTTTAGCAAAAATAACGCCAAAAATGTCCCTATATTTACCCATATCCTAGAATTTTTAACGCGATGTCCTTAAAACTCTTAGAATCAAAACTTTCGGGTGAGCTATTGTATGATGACTTGATAAAAGCTTTGTATGCCACGGATGCATCAGTGTACAGAATGTTGCCACTTGCAGTAGCATACCCCAAGGATGAAGAAGATATCAAGTTGTTGATTCAATACGCCAAACAAGAGAGCACTTCTTTGATTCCGAGGACGGCCGGTACGTCTTTGGCAGGGCAATGTGTAGGAAAGGGTATTGTGGTTGATGTTTCTAAACACTTCACTAAAATTTTAAAGGTGAATGAAACCGCCAAAACCGTTACCGTGCAACCAGGGGTAGTTCGGGATGCCTTGAATAATTACCTTAAGCCCTATGGCTTATTTTTTGGGCCTAATACCTCAACCTCAAATCGGTGTATGATAGGGGGCATGGTAGGCAACAATTCCTCTGGTACAACCTCAATAAAATATGGGGTAACACGGGATAAGGTTTTAGGGCTTAAAACGATTTTGAGCGATGGGAGCGAGGTTGTTTTTGGTGAATTGTTGTCGGAGGAATTCATGAAGAAAACAAAGTTGGACACTTTGGAAGGTGAAATTTATCAATCTATTTATGATGAATTAAAGCCTAAATCTGTTCAAAAGGAAATAAATGAAAAGTTTCCAAAACCGGAAATCCATCGGAGGAATACGGGCTATGCAATAGATGCATTGATTGACACCGATATTTTTTCTGAAGGTGAGGAAAAATTCAATATGTGCAAACTGCTTTCGGGGAGCGAGGGTACTTTGGCGTTCACTACTGAAATTACTTTACAATTAGATGATTTGCCTCCTGAACATCGCATAATGGTAGCTGCACATTTTGAAAGCATTGAAAGTTGTTTGCTGGCTGTTGTGCCTGCAATGAAACACAATTTGTACACTTGCGAAATGATGGATAAAACCATTTTGGACTGTACAAAACGTAATAAAACCCAACAAGAAAACAGACGCTTTTTGGTAGGAGATCCCGAAGCTATTTTGATGTGTGAGGTAAAAGCAAATAATTTCGAGGACGTCAAAAATCAGGTCGATACATTGGTGAAGGCTTTAGAAAAATCAGGTTTAAGTTATGCCAATCCCATTCTGGTGGGTAATGACATTGATAAGGCTGTCCATTTGAGAAGTGCAGGACTTGGGCTGTTGGGCAATATTGTTGGCGATAAAAAGTCCGTAGCCTGTATCGAGGATACTGCCGTGGTTTTGGACGACTTGGCCGATTATATTGGGGAGTTCACTGCATTAATGGCAACATATAATCAAAATGCAGTGTATTATGCCCACGCCGGTGCAGGTGAGTTGCATTTGCGCCCCATTTTGGATTTAAAGCAAAAAGAGGACGTAAAATTGTTTCGAAAAATCACAAGGGATGTGGCGCATCTGGTCAAAAAATACAATGGTTCCTTTAGTGGGGAACATGGGGATGGGATAGTGCGGGCTGAGTTTATTCCGTTGATGATTGGGGAGGCCAACTACCAAATTATAAAACGAATAAAACAGGTATTTGACCCTGGGAATATCTTTAATCCTGGGAAAATCGTGGATGCCTTTCCTATGGATAAATCCTTAAGGTATGAACCTGATCGGGCAGAGCCTAAAATAGAAACCCTAATGGATTTTTCCCATTCCCAAGGAATTCTTCGTGAAGCGGAAAAATGCAATGGTTCGGGGGATTGCAGGAAGTTACCCCAATTTGGGGGTACGATGTGTCCAAGTTACAGAGCCACCAGAAACGAAAGGGACACGACCAGAGCAAGGGCTAATGCTTTGAGGGAATTTTTGACAAATTCCGAAAAGTCGAACAAATTCAACCATAAAGAATTAAAGGAGGTATTTGATTTGTGTTTGAGTTGCAAGGCCTGTGCTAGCGAGTGCCCCAGTAGTGTGGATGTGGCCAGTTTAAAGGCTGAGTTTCAGTATCAATTTCAAAAAGAAAACGGTGTTTCGTGGCGCACTAAATTGTTAGCCTATAATAATCGTTTGAATGGCACTTTAGGAAGGTTTCCAAGGTTTTCAAATTTCATATTTTCTAATGGTTTGACCTCTTCAGTTTTGAAAAAATCAATGGGAATTGCCAAAGAAAGAAGCTTACCTTTAATTTCTAACTCGAGTTTAGATAAACAGTTTAAAAGCTCTAAAATTCAATTAGTTGGAAGTGAAACAATCAAAGAAGTCTTTCTGTTTAATGATGAATTCACCAACTATTTGGATACTTCGATTGGAATTGATGCGATTCAATTATTAACTCGACTAAATTATAAAGTCACTTTAATAGAAAATGTAGAATCTGGACGTGCTTTTTTATCCAAAGGTTTGTTGGAACAGGCCAAAATAGTTGCAAATAAAAATATTTCAATTTTTAAGAATAAAGTTACCGAAAATACTCCTTTAATAGGCATCGAACCCTCCGCCATTTTAACTTTTAAGGACGAATATTTAAAATTGGCAGACGACAAAGCTTCAGCAGAAAAAATTGCCAAGCACACCTATTTAATCGAAGAATTTTTACAGAAAGAAATTGAATTGGGCAATATCGCTTCAGACCAATTCACTTCCGAACCAAAAACCATTAAATTCCATGGGCATTGCCATCAAAAGGCACTAAGTAATCAATTGTCCAGTTTTTCAGCTTTAAACCTTCCAAAGAATTATAAAGTTACCATTATCCCCAGTGGCTGTTGTGGTATGGCTGGAAGTTTTGGTTACGAAAAGGAACATTACGAGGTCAGCATGCAAATAGGTGAGCAAACCCTTTTTCCAGCCCTACGGAAATCCGGCAATGATGTCATTATTGCTGCCAATGGTACCAGTTGTAGGCATCAAATAAAAGATGGAACGGGAAGGGAGGCCAAGCACCCCATTACGATTTTAAAGGAGGCTTTGAAGTAATGTACCGTTTTTTACTTTACAGGCTACCAATAAAAGGATATGCTTTAGAGGCTAATACGGCTACCTCTTTGTTGCCCCTGTAAATCCCGGTATGTATTTCCATGCCTTTTTCTTTAAGAGTAGATTTTAGGGCCTTAAATGTTTGTTGCTCTCCTTTTCGTTGGTGGTCGTCAAAAATGATAATAAAGTCATCATCTTTATCAAAGGTTTTGGCAATTTCTACGATATCGTATCTTGAATAATTAGGACTGCCTAGGGGGCCATCAATAACATATAAATCATATTTTTTGTCAAGTAATTTTGTGATTTGTCCATAACTATTGACTTCATGGGTGTTCACCTTGGTTTTTGTTAGAGGGGCAATTTTGACCGTAGAACGTTTTGATAACGTAAATCGTTTTGAAAAGCTGTCTTTCCAATCTTCACTCTCCTCAACAATCGTATGGCTCGATAGCTTAAGTTGATTATCTAAGTATGCAGAAATAAATTTTGAGGATTCTCCAAGTCCAAACTCTACTATGGTTTTGGGTTGGTAATCGTTTAAAACCCTGTTTAATATGTAAAAAAAGGTATAGCTCCCTGCCCACCTTCCCACATTCAATGACAGGCCAGTAAGCCAATCTTTTCCTCTTATGCTGTCGTGATAAACATTTGCCCATTCAAGTTCCTCTAGGTGATAGATCATTCTATATAAGAGATCAATCACCGGAAGCTTTTTTAATTTAGTGAATTTGCTTTTTAACATTTAGATTGAAAAAAATGCATCATTAAGTACTTCAAAAATACCAGTATAAGAGGACTAATGTAGTTAATTTTCTTCAACAGGTCATGATAACCAGGGGTAAATAGACTTTCGTTATAAAAGTTAGGACGAAATTACTTTTGTGTCTTGTCAACAATAGTTATTGCCGCAATCAAATCCTTTACCTCCATTTCCTTCACATCTTCATCTGCAAAGAAAGGGGAGAGTTTGTCATGGCTGTAATTATAGATTTTCCAGCGTTTAAACTGATATTCTAAAGCGGTAAAATTTTCAACCCAATCCCCAGAGTTAAGATACATGGTTTTACCGTGTTTGTTTTCTTTGATTTCCATTTTGGGTTGGTGGATGTGACCACACACCACATAATCGTAGCCGTTTTCAATGGCGAGCTCAGCAATCACTTTTTCGTAATCTGAAATAAATTTGACGGCACCTTTCACGCCATTTTTAATTTTTTTGGAAAGGGAATACCGCTCTTTGCCCATCTTGGATAAAACCCAATTGGTCATTCGGTTTAGCAAAATCAGTAAGTCATAGCCATAACCTCCAAGTTTGGCTAACCATTTGGCATTTTGAATGGAAATATCGAACACGTCGCCATGAAAAAACCAACCCTTTTTACCATCAATGTCCAACACCAATTTATCTACAATCGAAATATTTCCAATGGTAGTATCACTGAATTTCCGCAACATTTCGTCGTGATTGCCTGTAATATAGATCACTTCAACACCATCCGCGGCAAAGTCCATAATTTTCTTAATCACCTTCAAGTGGGATTTAGGGAAATAGCGCTTGCTAAACTGCCATATATCTACAATATCGCCGTTTAAAATCAGTTTTTTGGGATTGATGCTGTTTAAGTAGGTTAATAATTGTTTTGCATGACAGCCGTAGGTTCCCAAATGCACATCGGAGATTACCGCAATTTCTACTTTACGTTTTGTTTTCAATGGGGTATAGGTGGTTGGTAAATTCGTATTTGTTCACAGTACAAATAACTATTTTTAGTATTATGTGAAGATTATCGGGCAATTAACTAATTATCAGGTTATTGTTACGCAAATGTTAAGATGAATCGTATTTTGCCTTTGTTGAAAATTAGTGTAATTCATGGCTAAAGTTTATTAAAGAAAATTCCTAGGAGCATTGCTCCTAGGTTACGGTTGAAATTGTCATTCCCATGAAAATGGGAGTCTAATTAAAGAATTTGCTCGTTTTTGTCTTGAACTGAAAATGGAAAATTGAATATATTTTTAGGTGATGCACTAGGAAGGTTCGGCAATAAATTCTTTATTTTAGCGGAAAATTTGGATTATGGCTGGAAATTCCTTTGGAAAACTGTTCAATTTGACAACTTATGGCGAATCACACGGGCCTGCTTTGGGTGGTGTTATCGATGGTTGCCCTCCGGGAATTGAGTTGGATACGGATGCCATTCAAAATGAACTCAACCGCAGGAAACCTGGCCAATCGGCAATTGTTACCCAACGCAAAGAACCCGACTCCGTAAAGTTCTATTCTGGTATTTTTGAGGGAGTAACAACTGGAACTCCAATAGGTTTCGTTATTGAAAACACCAATCAAAAATCCCATGATTACTCGCATATAAAAGATAGTTACAGGCCCAGCCATGCCGATTATACTTATGATAAAAAATACGGCATAAGGGATTATCGCGGTGGTGGGCGCAGTTCGGCGCGCGAAACGGCGTGTAGGGTAGTGGCCGGAGCTATTGCCAAGCAGGTGCTTAAGGATGTAGAAATCTACGCCTATGTATCAGGAGTCGGGACAATGAAATTGGATAAACCCTATTCGGAGTTGGATTTAACAAAGATTGAATCCAATATTGTGCGTTGTCCGGATGAAACCATGGCCTCAAAAATGGAGCAATATATCAAGGAAGTGCGTAGTAAAGGTGACACCGTAGGAGGTATTATTAGCTGTGTGGTTAAAAATGTACCGGTCGGTTTGGGCGAGCCGGTTTTCGATAAATTACATGCCGAATTGGGAAAAGCTATGCTATCCATAAACGCCGTAAAAGGTTTTGAATACGGCAGCGGTTTTCATGGCAGTACCATGTACGGTAGTGAGCATAACGATGCCTTTAATACCGATGGTAGTACAAAAACCAATTACTCTGGAGGGATACAAGGTGGTATTAGTAATGGGATGGATATTTATTTTAATGTGGCATTCAAACCTGTGGCCACATTAATTCAGAAATACGAGACTATCGACAAGGAAGGCAAAGTAGTCCAAATGCAGGGCAAAGGCCGTCACGATCCTTGTGTAGTGCCAAGAGCTGTTCCTATTGTTGAGGCTATGGCCGCTTTGGTGTTGGCTGATTTCTATTTGATCAATAAGATTTACTAGAAGTTTTGTTGAGCTCAACTTTCCTTTTGGGCATTCCAAAAAAAAAGTAATAACCTGGGTTCGATTAATATTTTCTATGTAGAGACAACCTTGACAATCTGTTGTCCGTTTAATAAGGAAAACTTTAGATCCTGCAAGGTCTCTTTTTTGACCTTGTAGGTATAAAATATTGATATCAAAATACCTACAAGGTGTTCAAAACCTTGCAGGACAAGGATAATTATTTTAAGGCCAGATTCTTAATAACCGAATCAGGGATAGTATTAACTTTAAACTCTTATCAATAGTGATATGGTTTACTACTGGCTTCACATGCTGTACATTTTTATTGGGTCCCGTCTGTTTTGGAAACCGGTTGATTTAGAAGCCGACATTAGCCGAACCAGAAGAGTAAGTCTTTTGGACTGTGAGGGATTTCGTTTTATGTCCAATGCCAAATACTTTTATTACATGGATTTAATCCGATTTGAGATCCTATTTCGATCGGATTTGTATAAAGCCACGATTAAAAAAGGGATGTTTCCGGTGTTGGGTTCACAAAAGATTATTTACAAAAAGCCGTTAAAACGGTGGCA
Source organism: Hyunsoonleella rubra (assembly GCF_042684665.1). Taxonomy (NCBI): domain Bacteria; kingdom Pseudomonadati; phylum Bacteroidota; class Flavobacteriia; order Flavobacteriales; family Flavobacteriaceae; genus Hyunsoonleella; species Hyunsoonleella rubra. The sequence goes on from NZ_JBHULY010000013.1 coordinate 34,888, forward strand.
AAAATTTAAAGTTACACTAGTGCTTGAAGGTTGGGAGGACAACTGGGCATACCATCGCCAAATATTTACAAGAAACGGGGAAGTGTATGCCATAGGCATTACGAAAGTGGGGTTTTGGAAAAATCGGGATACCCAAGATATGCGCGCCATTCTTGCAGAAAGCGGCATTACCATGAAGGACAAAGCGCCACCGACGGCTATTCTAAATCTTTTTAATAAGGATTATGATATTCTGAAAAACGCTTAAAATACTTATCTTGTTTCAAATTATATTGACTAAAGAAGTTAGAAGAGGCTTTATATGAAAAAACTAGCATTGCATTGGAAAATTATCATCGGAATGGTCCTCGGGATCATTTTTGGTTTTATTATGAACGGTATCGATGGAGGAAAAGGGTTTGTAACCGACTGGATTTCGCCATTTGGCACCATTTTTATCAATCTTTTGAAACTCATTGCGGTGCCATTAATTTTAGCTTCGCTGATAAAGGGTATTTCCGATTTAAAGGATATTTCGAAAATAAAGTCGATGGGCTTGCGTACAGTGAGTATTTACATTTGCACAACTTTGGTGGCCATCATCATTGGTTTGAGTATTGTAAATACGTTGCAACCGGGCAAGGGCATGCCACAGGATACCATCGAGAAAATCAAATTAAAATACGAAAATGATGCCGGCGTTGCTGATAAATTGATGAAAGCCTCGGCCCAAAAGGAAGCGGGGCCTTTACAAGCATTGGTAGACATTTTTCCGAGTAATATTTTTCAGTCTTTTGCCAATGCCTCAATGTTGCAAGTGATATTTTTTGCGCTATTTGTTGGGATTTCTTTATTGCTGATAGGGGAAGAAAAGGCGAAACCCTTAGTGAGATTTTTTGATTCCCTAAATGAAGTGGTCATGAAAATGGTGGACTTGATCATGTTGTTTGCGCCCTATGCCGTGTTTGCCCTTTTGGCCAATGTGATTATCGCTTTTGACGACACCGAAATTTTACTGAAACTGCTGTACTACGCACTGTGCGTGGTGGGTGGTTTGATACTTATGATTGTGTTCTATTTAATTATCCTAAGTGTTTACGCTAAAAAATCGCCCATTTGGTTTTTACAGGAAATTAGCCCCGCGCAACTTTTGGCGTTTTCTACCAGTAGTAGTGCGGCCACCCTGCCGGTAACCATGGAACGCGTGGAAGAACATTTAGGGGTAGATAAAGAAGTTTCGGGGTTTGTGCTTCCGGTTGGTGCCACGGTAAATATGGATGGTACCAGTTTATATCAGGGGATTGCGGCGGTTTTTATCATGCAAGTCATTTGGCCGGAAGGCCTAACGTTTACCAATCAATTGGTGATTATTTTAACGGCGCTGTTGGCGTCTATAGGAAGTGCAGCCGTGCCATCGGCAGGCATGGTAATGCTGGTTATTGTGCTGGAATCCATTGGTTTTCCAGCGGAATTATTGCCTATAGGATTGGCATTGATTTTTGCGGTGGACAGGCCTTTGGATATGTGCCGCACTGTAGTTAACGTTACTGGTGACGCGACAGTTTCCATGATGGTAGCCAAATCCTTGGGCAAGCTCCACGACCCACAACCAAAAGAGTGGGACGACCACTATGACGAAGTGAAGTAAATCTGAAGATGGCGGGTAGGCCCGCGTTAGGGATTGAAGAGGCATCCTTTTTAAAACTTTGGAAACCTAAATTTGTGAAGAACTTGAATGTTTGGGATTGCCACGTCGCATACTCCTCGCAATGACGGATTTTTTAAAAAGATATAGCGGAAAGCCCGACCCGCAGGGGAACGCCCAAAAAGAACTACTCTGTTGTGTTGTGATGTTTTGAAAAACTTATTAATTTTATCTCAAACCAAAAAAACGCCTTATGAATATTTGTTTTATTATGTATCCCTGGGAAAAGATCGACCCAGACAATGATACAACCTTGGCATTGATTAAAGAATGCGTTAAGCGAAAGCACGGTGTGGCCATGTGCATTCCAGCGGATTTGACGATTAGGAACAGTGTCACCACGGCCAATTGTAAGGTGATAAATAGGATGGATAAAACGCCGTCTTCCTTAAAGTCGTTTTACAACAAGGCCGAAATCAGGGAGGAGATGTTGCCCTTGGCTGGTTTTGACGTGATTTTTTTCAGGGCTAATCCTCCTTTGGACCCCATTATGCTTAATTTTTTGGATTCTGTTAAGGATGATGTGTTTATTATGAATTCCCTTGAGGGGATGCGGGAGGCGAATAACAAATTGTACACCGCGGCCTTCGGTGATGCGCACAGCAATATTATTCCGGCGACCCATGTTTCAAAAAGTAAGCGTTATTTGATTGAGCAAATAAAAGAATCTAAAGCGGATAAAATGATTTTGAAACCCTTGAACGGCTACGGTGGTTCAGGTGTGATTCTTATTGAAAAATCGGCGATGAGCAATATCAATTCGTTGTTGGATTTTTATATAAATAATAGCGACGGTACGTCTAGCTACGTGATTTTACAGGATTATATTGAAGGGGCAGATCAAGGCGATGTGCGTATTTTAATTTTAAATGGTGAGCCGGTGGGCGCTATGAAGCGGGTTCCGGGGAGTGATGACCACCGCTCGAATGTGTCGGCAGGAGGGAGCGTCCAGAAACATTCCTTGTCCAAGGAAGAAAAGGCACTTTGTAAACAAATTGGCCCTAAACTGGTTAACGATGGCCTTTATTTTGTGGGCATTGATGTGATTGGGGGCAAGTTGGTGGAAGTGAATGTGATGTCGCCCGGTGGCATTACTTACATCAATAAAGTGTACAAATTGAAAACAAAAATTGAAGAAAAGGTGATTGACTTTATTGAAATGAAAGTGATGGACAAATTGCAAGCGTTTGATAGACGAACACGATTGAGAAAAACGGTTCAGGATGCTTGATTTTGTTGGTGGCTTTCGATCAGTAGTGTTGCGAGATAGATATGAAGATTAATTTAACATCGCCAGTAGTATCGGCAGTATGGCTTTATGAGCATCAGGAGGGCGACAACCTTGTGGTGCTCGATGGTACTATTGCTAAAAGTTTTGACTCGCATACGCTCCAAATCTCTAACGCACGTTTTTTCGATATTAAGAAAAAATTTAGCGATACTTCGGATCCGTTTCCGAATGCCTTTCCTTCGGAGACACAATTTCAAAAAGAGGCGCGAAACCTAGGAATCAATAACGAAAGTGCTATTGTGGTTTATGACGACAAAGGTATGTATTCCAGCGCCAGGGTTTGGTGGATGTTCAAGGCTTTTGGATTTCATAATATTGCAGTTTTGGATGGTGGTTTCCCCAATTGGCAAAACGCTGGATATCCATCGAAATTCATGAAACCCTATGAAGGACCCAAAGGGAATTTTGAAGCTAAATTGCAATCCGGTTTCATGCAATTTTTTGATGATATTGAGTCTGCTTCAAAAACTAAAACCCATAAAATTATTGATGCAAGGTCTGCTGAACGATTTAATATGCAAGTGCCTGAACCAAGAGCTGGGTTGAGGCGGGGAACTATTCCTCATTCTGTCAATTTGCCATTTACCGATTTACTCAATAATGGCAAACTAAAGCCTAAAAAGGATTTAGAAAAAGCCTTTTACATGAGAGCCGAAAAGGACGAGAATATCATTTTTTCATGTGGTTCGGGCATTACAGCTTGTGTGCTTGCCTTGGGTGCGGAACTGTCGGGTTACAAAAATATTTCGGTGTATGACGGCTCTTGGACAGAATATGGGAGTTTGACTTCCGGAAACATGAATGACCCCAAAACTTGGACGAAGGAAGAGCTACTGGCGTACATCTTAATTTATGTGTCGCATTCCGATTTGAATGAAACTTGGAACGAAAAGGAGTATATGTTGTCTCGTGTGGATAAAAAGATTTATGAACGTATGCATAAACAATTCAAAAAGGATAACGACTATCAAAGCATTCAGAAGATTATTGAAGCGGTACAAACCCAAGATTATTTTCGAAATGACTTGGCAGATTTATTTGCGGATATCAAATTAATGGCCTTTGCGGATGGTAAATATGACCAAATGGAGCGTGCGACTTATGCCAACCTCAAAAAGATTTTGAAAGATGGATAGACTTTCAGTGGCAGAAGTCATTTCAAAAATTAAAAAGGAAGTTTGTTTTGAGGCCGTGGCTTCAGATTATTCCTTTACCATAAAAATTGAGGATTATGTGCCTTATATATGTGGGGCGGTACACGATGGTCACCAATTCCGAAAGGAACTTTGGACTAATTGTATCCATACCGAATACGAACGTTGGTACGAAGAAGATCCCGAGACCAAAAATATGGTACAGTCACACCCGATTGTAATAGCTGGTTGTGATTCACGATTTGAATATGACTTAAATCGTGCACCCGAAGATGCTGTTTTTGAAACGGCTTGGGGCAAGCAATTGTGGCATCAACCGCTTTCCGAAGACATGAAGGCCAAAAGCCTAAAAAAGCATACTAATTTTTACAAGGTAGTGCATGCCTTGGTGGAAACTGTGGAGTCTAGGTTTGGATATTGCATAGTATATGACATGCACAGTTATAATTGGAAACGTTGGGATAGGGATGTACCCACCTGGAATTTAGGAACTAGCAATGTGGACAATGACCGGTTTGGAGGAGTGATTAAAGACTGGCGTCAGAGCCTTGCCGAAATCAAATTGCCCCACGGCATTAAATCCACTTCAGGCATAAACGACACTTTTCAAGGCAATGGTTATTTTCTAAAATATGTTACCAAAAATTTTAAAAATACCCTAGTTTTGGCGACCGAAATTGCAAAGGTGTATTGTGATGAATACGAGCAGGTAATTTATCCCGAAGTGGTTAAGACTGTTGAAGAAGCGTTAAAGGTCCGTATTCCTGAACATGCGGACAAAGTATTTAAACTTTTTGATTAGTATTAACTTCTAAAAATAAAAAGTTCTGTCATTCCGCACAGCTCCGTTGAGCTTAGTCGAAGTGTGATGCGGAATCCTCACGCTCAAATTTATAGTAGATTCCTGCATTCGCAGGAATGACATGAAAAAAATATTAAATGATTGAACATAGTACAAATACAAAAATCCTACTGGAAATCGATAAGAATATCGATACTCTTGTAAAACAGATTGAGCTGTTAAGCTATGTAAACCCCATAAATATTGAAGAAGAAAAAGAACGCTTTTTTGCATCAAAGTATTTAACCGATCCTATTTTTAAATATCCAGAAATCAACTTTGATAGATTTGAATTGCACCGAAAACTGTTTACCCAACCTTTGGAACGGATAGATGACGAGGCCATTCGTAACTTATATCAGGATATCATTTATGCATATTCTGGGTTGATTCAATGTATTGAAAATGTTGGGGAGGGCAGGCCTTTTTATTTTGACAGCTTGCACTGTTTTGGAACACCGACTGAAAATGATGTCGAGAATGCCAAGTTTATCCTCCATTTTGAAGATGAAAATATGGATGAGGCCAAATTTCAGCCAAAATATAGTGCTAAGGCGTCGGAGGTGTTTTTTAAGGCATTTTCAAAACAGTATGATTTTAGTTATCAGATTGAGTTTTCAGACAAAATTTCGGCCATAGCCATGGTATTGAATAATGTGAAGACTTTGGTTCTTAATACCAATCACACCTATTCTGAAAATGAGATTGCGGTATTGACCAATCATGAAATTGGGGTGCACATGGTTACCACCATGAATGGCTTGTTGCATCCTTTAAAAATATTTTCCCATGGTTTACCGAATAACGAGGAAACGCAAGAAGGGCTTGCCGTTTTTGCCGAATATATGAGCGATAATTTAACCGTGACTCGCTTAAAGGAACTTGCTTATCGTGTGATTGCCGTGGATAGTTTGGCTAAAGGCTATCCCTTTTCCAGAACGTTTAGATTGTTGCACAACCAATACGATTTAGATAGGGAAAGAGCCTTTTATGTTACACTTCGCGCCCATAGAGGGGGCGGTTTTACCAAGGACTATTTATACCTTTCTGGCCTTAAAAAAATTTATGATTACTACCATTCCGGGAAGGACTTAAGTTTGCTTTTAACCGGAAAAGTGTCCTTGGAATATGCCGACGACATCCAATCCTTAATTGATAAAGGCTACGCTGTGCCACCAAAGCATATTACGGATGCTTATGCCGAAAATAAGAACACCAACAAAAAGGTGGATTTTATTTTACGGAGTTTGAAGTAATGGACGGCAAACATTTTGTCTGCATAGTAACAAATACATACCGTGCAACTCTGTAAATATGAGTTGCTAATAATATCCAAAGACGCTTATCCCAACACTATTTTGATAGTGAAAATGCTAAAAAGTTTTTTGCAGGTAAATATGGTTGTAACTATTTGATGTATTATGAAATTTTGATTTTTCAAATGAAGCCATTGCTCGCGAAAAAGAAATAAAAAAATGGAGAAGAGAAAAGAAGAACGTTTTGATTTCTAGCTTTAATCCGAAATGGGAAACTTTAAACAATCAACTGTTTTGGGGCTTCAGAAAATTGATTTTAAATATTCCCAGTCATTTCGACGATAGGAGAAATCACACTTCTTAGAATAATGTGATGTCTCAATCGTGCCTCATTTCGACATGACTAAGTGAAGCGGATTTTATTTTACAGAGTTTGAAGTAGGCTTAACCACGATTTTGTGATTTTTGCACATCAAAACGTTTTTCAATTCGCTCAACTGGATTCCTTTTTTTGCCAAATTCCTTATGGTAAGGTAGAGGTCCATCGAAAGGTTTGTCTACATCATCTAACATGAAATCCCTAATCCACTTATTGAGTTTTTTAAAAAAGTCTATCATTATTTTGAGGGTTTAAGACAAAATCACAAATTAACCTTTCGATACTGCGGATATTTCACCGAATACCCAAATTTATAAATTTTAGAATCCGTGGCATCAATTTTTGCTTTCCATTTCATGATGCCCTTTTTTGTATCGTATTCTGAAATGCCCGAATCGATATCATCTACTTTGATGTCCTTGTTTTGGCTAACGGGAATTCTATCCACAATCTGTACATCAATCGGTGTGTTTTTGTTGTTTTTGATTTCAATTTGATACGATCTTTCGAGGATTCTATTATTGCCGACAAAATTGGTTTTTTTGAAATTGTTGATCGGTTTTCTAGTCACCACAACATTGGGGTCAATTCCTAGGGATACTGTCAAACTATCTGTGGTGGCGTAGGGGTTTATTGCGGTAATCCCTGAATAGCTGTCCTCAAAATAGATATTGGCTTCACCTGGTAGCAAATTTAATTTTTGCCAATTGCCAATTTTCGCTGTAAGGAATACATTTTCATTGATAACCGGTGCCGTGTAATATGAAAAAGTTGCCGGTACACTGTAGTTTTCAATTTCAATCACGGTAACATCACCGTCCGAAGCAATAGTTGATAATTTTTTGATTTCGAAATTGGTATTGGTAATGCCTTCCGAAATAATATCCCCATTTGAGGTCGGGGTTCCTTTTTTGGTGGTGATTAGGATCACACCGTTTGAAGCGCTATTGCCATAAATACTTTTTGCAGATGCACCTTTCAAGACTTCAACGTTTGCAATCATATCTGGATGGATATTGCTATAGTTACTTGCGCTCGTAATTTTTCCATCAATTACATATAGTGGTTCTTCATAAGAATTTATGCTAGAGGCGCCTCTAATGTGTATTCCTGAAGCTCTTCCTTGCAGGCTTTCCGCTTTTACGGCGGAAATAGCTCCTGTTATGTTCTGCTTCTTTTTAGTTCCATATCCCACCACAACCACTTCATCCAATTGGGAAGCATCCTCTTGCAGGCTTAGATTTATAACGCTGGAATGAATAGGAATCGTTTCGGAAACAAATCCTATGTAAGATACTACCAATTCCTTGGCGCCTTTCGGATCAATTGTAAAATTTCCATCAAAATCAGATGTGGTCCCAATACTAGTGCCTTTTAGAAGAATATTTGCCCCCGGAAGTGGAATGCCCGAAGCATCGGTAATGGTTCCTGTAACGTGCCTTACAAATGGATTGTGTTTATAGTCATAGCGTTTTGTAGCATTATCTGATTTATAATTATGACTGACAAAATTCAAATATTTTGGATGCATTTCTGGTTTTAAATTGTTGGTATTTGGATCGTTGGTGGATAATGTCAATTTTATATTGTCCCAGCTTACACCGGTAGTTTGATATACGTGGGCTTTATAGTGTAGCTCCAAAGGCTTGCTAATGTCCTTAGCCTTTAAATCATAAATGGGAAACCAGCCAGCATTGGATACATTGTATTTTATTTTTAGTTGGAGCTGTTTTGAAGTATTGGAAGTCAGCTTCACCTTGATTTCACCCGTTTGGATTTTGTCGTCCACGTTCAGTTCGGTCAATTGTTTCTGTATGTCGTTGATATCTTTTTGAATGGCTTTTTTCTTTTTTAATGATTTATGCATCATATTGTTGAGTTCCGTAATACGTTGTCTGTAGTAGGATGCAAACTGTTTTAGTTTTTCCAAGTTAACCACTTCACTATTATTGCCCAACGACCTGTTTTCTTCAATGATTTTTATTTCCTGCTCAAAGCCCTCCATAAGATTGTCTTCAATTTGAATGGCATCTTTAAGCGACTCAATTTCACTTTGAAATTTTTCAACGGCTTCGGTTTTGTCTAATTTATTGATGTGATTAATCGCATAATTCAAGGATAGGATAGAGGACCCATTCAACCCCGAAATTTGAATGCTATTTTCCTTGATGTGTGGTGATAGCTTGGTGAAAGTGAATTCGGTGGTGCCTGCTGGAAGCGTAATCGTTGCGGAACGAGTAACTTCTGCGCCATCCACAAAAACAGTGACAGCTTTTACCGAAGATTTTGTTGGGTTTGTTGGGTTTCCAAAAATTATGGAAGGACCGAGCAACAATAAAAAGATAAGACATTTCATGATGGTGATATTTAAGTTTTAGGTAAAACTAGGTTCAACATCCAATGTTTAAAAACAGAAAAGAGTCAGTGAAAAGAAGTAATGAGTAAACGGTGTGTTACAACTAGGCTACTCCAAAAATTTACTCTTTAGCTCTGGGGTAGGAATCATACAGGCATCCTTTTTGCCATACCATTTGTAACGGTTTTTGGCAACAAAATCATACACCCAATTTCGAACGAAAGATGGGACAATTAAAAACACACTCAATAAATTGGTTGGAAAGCCTAGCTTTGAAGCTATTTTTAAAGCGGCAGTGCTTTTGTACGTGATGCCTTTTTCAGGAGTGTACAATAAAATGGAATCTACTTTTGAGGTGTCAATTTTGAAGTGGTCAATAATCTCTTGCCCAGCCTCACTTTGTAGGGCAGTGAACATAAACTGGTTGGTTTTGTCACGTTTGATAACGTAAAGTACAGAGGAATTACAAAGATTGCAAACCCCGTCAAATAGTATTAGTTTTTTATCTTTTGGCACACCAAATTTCATAGTGCAAAGATACGGCCTTTACAACTCACTTAAAAACTGGAATAGGTCGGTGTTTTTGTCCAAATTGAGTTTCTTTTTCAATCTGTACTTTGACTTTGAGACACTGTCAGGAAGTACATTTAGCATAGAAGCAATTTCCTTGGTGGATAAATTCATGCGTAAAAACGAGGCCAATCGCATTTCTTTTTCACTAATTTCCGGATAGATAGATTTTATCTTTTGATCAAAATTATTGTGTACCTCAATAAAATAGGATTTGAATACTTCCCAATCCTTATCCTCTGCATTTTCCTTTTTCAAGAGCATTGCCAGTCGCCTAAATACCATTTTGAACAATTCAGGTGATTCCTCAATTTTTTCAAGATTTTCCTTTAACTCCTGGATAAAAGTGTTTTTTTGAACCAAATGTAACGTTTGCGATGCAAGTTCCTTCTTCTTAAATTCCAATTTCTGTTTGTATATGGCTTCCTGTTTTTCGCGTTCTAATCTATTTTTCCGAATGTTTTGTTTGAATACCAAATAAAGTAAGATGGATAAGGCGATAAATGCAAACATACCGAAGGCATACAACCCTTTTTTAAGGGTTCCTATTTCTACCTTTTGATTCAGGTTTTGAATAGTCTTTTGTTGCAAATCTAAAGCGGCTTCCTTCTTCTCGATATCGAATAGTACCTGAAGTTCGTTTATCTTATTGGTTTTCTCAATATTGTAGATGCTGTCGCTAATGGATTTATGCTTTTCTAGATAATAAAGGGCTTTTTTGAAATCACCTGTTTCTTGATGAATTTTGTGTAGTGTCTTATAGGCCTCACTTATATCCTGATTTAGATTGTCCCTTGAAGCTATGTCAAGGGCTTGCTGTGCGTATGTTTTAGCTTTCTCATAACTCTTTTCATAGATACTAATATCGCTTAACCCCAATAGGATTGAGGCCACTGATATATGGTTATCTAAAGTGCTGGACCTTCTTAAGCCATTGATGTAATGTGTTTTAGCTTCGGTATATTTTCCAATATCAAACTTAAGGTCTCCTAGAAAACTAAGAGCGGCCACTTCCATCCCAGTATTGTTAATGGTTTTAGCCAATTTGACGGCATTTTCTAAATAAAAAGAGGCGCTATCTATATGTTTAGGAGCATTCTTGCCATAATCATAACCCAGTTCCCGGTAGGCTTTGCATAAAAAGTAATTGTCATTCTTGGTTCTATAAATTGCAATGCAGTTTCTAAAGGATTTTCGGGCTTCGGCAGATGAACCGGTTATGGATTGCACCATAGCAAGACTTAATAAAGCATCGGCATACCTCAGGGTGTCTTTGTTTTTATAGATAGATGCTTCTTTGAGTGTGTTTTTTAGCGATAACAAAAACTGCCCCTGCTCGGAGTAAATACTTCCCCTAAGACCATAAATATCTGCTATTCTCACAGTATCATTGGCCTCTATATATTTTTCATAGGCCAGATCGTTGTAGTACATGGCACTATCATATTGTACCAAATCCTTAAAATTTATGGCCTTGTTATGAAGTATCAAACCCATGGAATTGACATTGTTTGCCTTTTCAAAAAGCTTTAAGGATTGATCGTATGCAATATTGGAACTATCGTATTTGCTCATATTGGAATATGCAATTCCCAGCCTTTGGTACCCCCTAGCAATTCCGTATCCATAATTTAGTTCTTTTGATTCTGAAATGGCCATTTTGGCATAGTCCACAGCCTGCTTAGGCTCATTATAAGCGAATTGATACCAGAGGTTATCCAAAATTTCAACTCTTACCGTATCCTTTTTTGAGGATTTCAGACGTTGAAGTAAATAATCAATCTCAGTATCAGATTTATTCTGGGCAACGCTAGAAAGGCTGCATCCCATGAAAATCATTAGAAGAAATCTCAAGACCATAATCTAAAATTCTTATAAGGCATTAAGGAAATGATTCAAATCGGTATCCTTATCCAAAACCAGTTTCTTTTTCAATCGATACTTGCTTTTCAGTACACTTTCGGGCAATACATTGAGCATTGAAGCGATTTCCTTGGTGGACAAATTCATCCGTAAAAAAGAGGCCAAGCGCATTTCTTTTTCGGTAATATCTGGATACACCTCTTTAATTTTATGGTCAAAATTATTATGCACTTCCGTAAAATAGGATTTAAACACTTCCCAATCTTTATCCTCCGCACTTTCCTTTTTCAAAAGCATCACCAATCTTCTGAACTCAACTTTAAATAATTCAGGAGACCGTTTTATTTTTTCCAAATTATCCTTCAACTCTTGGATAAAAGTATTTTTTTGAACCAAATGCAGTGTTTGTGTGGCCAATTCTTTTTTCTTAAACTCGATTTCCTGTTTGTAAATAGCCTCCTGTTTTTCGCGCTCTGTCCGGTTCTTTTTTATTCTTTGTCTAAACCCAAAATATAGTAGTCCTGAAACGGCAATGAATGTAAACATGCCTCCTGCATATAGCCCATTTCTTAAATTACTGATTTCAACTTCCTGGTTCAGGTTTTCAATTGTTTTGGCCTTAAAAGCCAGCTCCGTTTCCTTTTTTTCAGTTTCGTAGCTTATTTGGAGTTTTTCGATCTGTTTGGATTTTTCAATGTTATAAATACTATCACTTAAACTGCCCACCCGTTTTCTGTCCGATAATGCCTTTACATAGTTCCCCATCTTTTCATAAACGAGGGACCTCTGCTCTAGGGCAGATTTCAGTTCATCGTTGATGTTGAGGGAGTCGCATAGTTTTATAGAAGTATTTAGTATTTTCAGGGCATTGGAGTAATCGCTCATGAGCCAGTAGGTTTCTCCAATTTGATTTAAACCTACCACCCGGTTGAGAAATGATTGGTCATAAACCAAATAGTCCTGCTGTTTGTTAAAATTTTCCAAGGCCAGCCGGTATCTCTTTTGGTCTTTGTATGTATCCGCTAAATTCCCATAGGCATTTACAAGATTATCTTTGATATCATGAACCTTGCTCAGTTGAATACTTTTCTCGTAATATTTGATGGCTTCTTCGTGGTTTTCCAAAAAATGGTAGGTGTTGCCAATATCATTCAAGGTATATGCTTCGAAAAGATTATCATCGGTTTTTTTATAAATATCCAGCGCTTTAAAAAGATATTCCAAAGCTTGTTCAAAACTGTTTTGTTTCGCATTAAGTTTACTAATATTTCGGTAAACATCTGCTCTTCTGTAAATATCCCTGTCAATGGTGTCCAAAACTCTGATGGCTTCCAAATAGCCCTCCATGGCTTTTAAATAATCGCCTTGTTCATAATAATGGTAAGCCCTGTTGTTGATAGTCACACCGTAATTAAGAAAATCGTTCTCTTTAAGATTGATTTTGGCAACGCTATCCATAAGCTTAATAGCCTTTATGTAATTGCCCTTTTCTCCTTCGATGACCGAAATATTTGCCATGGCACTCGCAACCATTAAGTTGCTGTTGTACTTTTTTGCATTTGCTAAGGTTTTCTCGTAGTAATATATTGCAGAATCGTTCTCTTTTGTGGTGAGATAATAATTTCCATTAAGAAAATTTCCAGTTATAATTCCTGTTTCATAATTTTCTTTTGTGGAAAGGGACAAAACCCTTTCGGCATATTGTTTTGACTTTTTTGTATTCCTATATAAATAGAAATCAAAAATATCGGACAACACAGAAACTTTACCTGATATGCTCTTCTGGTTTTCGAACAATGAATTTAAACTATCAACTTCTTTTTCGCTTTGAGCATATCCGGAAGAACAAAAGACGAAAATCATTAACAAAAAAAGTGGGTTAAGGTTCTTCATTTTCAAGAAAATTAGCTTCTGCTAAGTTAAATATTATATCAATCCATATAACGCGCGCCGATTTCGCCCAAAAAGCCCTTGTCCATAGCTTGTCCATACTTTTTGTGTCCATGTCTTTTCAATAAATATTTTTAAATAACTGAAAATCAATTAAATAAAAATAAATTCTGTGATTTTAAAAATGGCTTGTCCTATGCAAAATGAAGCCTCGTTTTGATGTGTTGTCCCCGTTTTGTCCACCCTTAAAATTATATTTTACTCGTTTTCATGGTTAGGTTTGGAGTGTTGAATCTAAAAAATATAACATTATGAAAACCCAGTTATTAACAATCAAACCCCTTTTTAAAGTGACCTGCTTTACCATTCTTCTACTATGTTTTGCATGTAGTAAGGATGAAATTACCGACCCGGGACCAAAAACAAACCCTGAGGCGATGGATATTAAGGATTACGTAGCCAATTTAAGCTACAATGCTAGTTCCATGCTAAACGTTCAAGATACAGGAGGACAACCCTCAGAACGCTCGCTTACAAGCAACAGAAACGCTTCGCCGACCAATAGTCTTGGTTATACTACAACCTGTAATACTAAAAAGTATAGCTTGGAAACTAATTTTGACGATGTGGCTATTTTGCGCCCTACCAATGGCATCATTTGGCCCGGAGCCTTAGTTGTAGGTAATCAAGGCATGTTGGACGGCATGCCAGACCCTATTACTTTGGACAGATCGCCTGTTACATTAAGATTGGACCTACCAGGAATGGGAGAGCAGGGGACTATAGTTGTGGAGGACCCAAGAAACTCAAACGTACAATCCAGCATTGACGGTGCCCTAGAGTGGTGGAACGCTAATGCCTATCAGGAAGGCTATGTCAATGCCGCCAACTCTACCTATCAAGCCAATACATCTTATTCTTCAAAACAGTTGAGTTTGGATGTAGGATTAAATGTGGAGTGGGCCAACGGCTCGGTAGCTTCCCAATTGGAGTACGAATCCAGCACAACAAAACGTGTTGCGGCCATGGTTTACAAACAAGTATTTTATACGGTTACTATGGATACTCCTGATTCATCAGATAGCGTATTTGGACCAGAAGTTACATTGGCCCAAGTTGAAGGCGCTATGGATTCTGATACCCCGCCAGCATATATCAATTCTGTGTCTTACGGCCGAATCATTATGTTCAGAATGGAAACCACCGATATGCGCAAGTCCATCGATTTGGATTTGGTCTTGGAATATGCCACCGGTGCTGCTAACGGCTCGGGTACAGTGAATTCAGAATATGACGAGGTATTGAAAAAATCGAGCATCACTGTGGTGACTATCGGAGGTAATGCTGAAGTGGCTTCCGAAGCCGTTACTGCCAATGGTTTTGCATCCTTAAAACATATCATTACAGGTGAAAATGCTGTGTATAGCCGAAACAACCCAGGTGTGCCCATCGCCTATACCATTAGATATTTAAAGGACAACACTTTTGCGAAAATGGGTTACACCACGGATTATAGCATTGTGGATTGCAGCACCAAAGCGTATTCCCATGCCAATGCCATTGTGGACAACAATTTTGGACAGGATGCCAGATTCCGTTTTCAATACAAGAAAAAGGGTTCACAAACTATTGCATATACCAATTGGATAAAAGTAAAGAAAAATGATCCGCCGGCTACTTCAAGACCGCCAAGCGGTGCGCATAACGTAAAAGTCCAATTTGAACTTTGGGATATCACCTGGAAATACCTCGGAGAGTTTAGTGAGGGCTATATGGAGAGCGACGAGAAATACGAAGTTTACTGTTCAAAGAAAAATGTAATCGGCATTTGCACGCAGGTGTCCGTAAGACGAAAGTAAACTCATAAATTATTTAAGTTAGTTTGTACGGCCGGTACCTAAAGTTGCGATTCAACAACTTGGTACTGGCTGTTTTTTAATTCCTGCGTGGTCGCTGAGCGGAGTCGAAGCGCAAGCAGGAATCTCAATAGGGTAATTATTAAGTTTTGGGCGCCTGCCTACCTGTGGTATCGCGGGCAGGTTACCCTTTATAAGTATTTGGGCGTCCCCCTCGATACCATTACCGAAAGTTGCAAGAAACAGTCGTCCTCGGGTCGGGCAAGGAGTTTATCTTGAGCACAGTCGAAAGGCTATATCTTTTTTGTTGGGTTACACCCAAGCCTCATTACGAACGTAGTGAAGCAATCTCTAAGCCCAAACAGATTACTTCGGTCATGCTTCCCTCGTAATGACGGCGTATTTGCTAAAAACAAAAAGGGATGCCACTTCAATCCCTAACGCACCACTCAAACGCACAGCCTCCCCCGAACCCCTCCATCCGCGTGTCGCCGAAGCTTTAGCGGAGGCACAGGAGGGGAACCTTACTCAAACTCAATACCTTTCAAGACCTGTCAGGTTTTTAAAACCTGATAGGTCTCCAATCTTGCCACAAGAGTAAGTATTCTTAAATCCGTCATTTTCTATCCCTCAGGATAGCCTCGTCAGTTCCTATTTTTTAGGAAACGAGTTTGTTGATAATTACGCATACGTACGTATTGATTTTTTGACATAAAATAACGAACTTCGCTTATCGAACAATTAAGTTCATTAAAATGCAACTATATCTAACCGTTAGCAAATATTTGATTTCATTATTTTCACAAAAATTTATAGATATTGAATAACATTACTGCTTATAAGACCGAACTCCTCGATACTGGAACTAAGAAGCTTCAATATCTTTTTGAAAGCAAAGGAAATCAATCAATAATTAAAGCCATTGAATATACACCAGTTACTAAAAGAGATGGTAGAACAGTATATAATTTGGGTTTCGGGGATTATGATGAAGAAACTGGTACAATTCTTGACGATATTAATAGTAATAATGGTGATATGTGGAAAGTTTTTAGTACGGTTTTAAATACTGTGCCAAAATTTTTTCAAGAAAATAAAAATTCAGCTATTTGGGTTCAGGGTAGTGATAGTGCTGAAGATTTTATGGCACTTTGTCAACCGACTTGTGCTAAAAATTGTGATGAGGAATGTCGTAACTTTAATAGAAGAATTAAGACATATAGATACTATGTCAATAAGAATTTTGTTGAATTAAGTAAAGAATATGTCTTTTTTGGATTAACGAATGGAGAAAAACCAGATTTTGTTCAATATATCCCTGAAAATGAGTATATTGGAATTTTGGTTTTTAAGAAAAAATAAGCTAACTTTGTGGTATACTTTAAAGTAAAACTTGTTTTACTTTAAAGTATACCACTAGCACAAATAAAAAATGGAACGAAAAAAACAAATATTAAAAGCAAAGAAAGTCCTCTCTATGTCAAAGTCGACAAAGAAGAGAATATCTGTTATTGCCAAAGATATTAAAGGAAAGGAATTGTTCCCTGAAAAAGTTGATTTGGCAAAAAAGTCACTAAGTAATCTTAAATCACTTCCGATTTAAGAACATTTGCTAACGACGTATATAAAAAATAACGAGATAAGCGCATTCCAGATGGTTTGCGTTTTTTTATTAACACTAATCAGAAAACCAGTATCACTGACAACGCTACTTTTCATATCCAAAACCAATAAGCGTACCCCAAAATTCTTCAACAAAAAATTCCCAATCCCCGTGTCATCATCATTTCAAAAACCAAATCATGCCCGCATACTTGAAAGGACAAAAAATAGAGTTGCCCGCCAGCGTCTGCTGATGCACTCAATCCAATTAATTCAAAAATAGTTTGGCTCATTTGTATTATGCCATGAAAGATATTGCAAGCAGAAGTGTTCGTCAGACGAAAAAAAAGCGTTGCACAAGTCCTTAACTCCTCTTTCTTTGAATTTTTTTAATGAAAATTGAAATTCATTCTCCTCTTTACATCCCGATAGCTATCGGGAGAGGAGAGCTAAATGAGGTAATAAATTCAGGAATCTTTAAAATTCTGCTAAATTTTATCAAATATGGGCTCCTCCCTTTTCAAAAGGGAGGAAAATTTCGATGACATCGAAATTAGGAGGGTTGCTATAAAACTCTTCCAAACATCTATGTATCACAACTGCGACTGAGACTGCCTACTTCTTAACAGCCTCGACCAACTCCAACTGTTCCAAACTCACATTGGTCGTAAACATCCCGTAATTCACAACCGCTTTAGTTTTTTCAATTTTGTCAATGGTGCCGATGGCTCGTCCGTCTTCCATACGTACCCTGTCTCCAATTTTTAGGATTGGTCTTGGCTTTGGCGGTGCCTCGGCGGCTTTTTTCTTTTCGGCCTTTTTCTTCTGTCGGATAACATTTACCTTTTTTTCAACCTCTTGCTTTACCTGTTTTTCCTTTGCCTTTTCTGCCTTTTTTTGACGAGCCGAAACCTTTTTACGTTTCGAGTTTTCAATTTGAACCAGTTTAAACAACTCATCCATTAATTCGCGTTTGCGTTTGTTGTTAAAGTATTTTTCGGCAATGTCGTTTACTTTTTGTCCCAAATAGATCAAACGTTGGTTGCTGTCGTAAAGCTCTTGGTAGCTTTCCAGTTTCTTTTGGATTTTCGCATTGATTTCCTCCAGTTTATCGGCTTCTTCTTCCTTTTTCTTTTCGTTTAGTTTTAAAGACTGCCCAGTTTTTTCCAACCGCGAACGTTCCTTTTGAAGCTTGGCAATCGTGGCATCAAAACGTACTTTGCTACGCTCAATTTTCTTTTTTGCCCGATTGATTAAAGAATAGGGAATCCCATTTTTCTGTGCCACTTCAAACGTAAAACTACTTCCGGCTTGACCAACAGCCAATTTAAACATCGGTTCCAAAGTCCGTTCGTTAAACAACATGTTGGCATTTATCATGTGTGGCAATTCCGTAGCTAGAATCTTTAAATTGGAATAGTGCGTGGTAATAATTCCAAAAGCCTCACGATGATAGAATTCCTCCAAAAAGGTTTCGGCCAGTGCGCCACCTAATTCCGGGTCGCTTCCCGTACCAAATTCATCAATTAAAAAAAGCGTGTTTTTATTGCACTTCCTCAAAAAATAGTTCATCTGTTTCAACCGATAACTATAGGTGCTCAAATGATTTTCAATAGATTGGTTGTCTCCAATATCACTCAAAACCCTATCGAATAAACACGCCTTACTACGTTCGTGCACAGGAATTAAAAGCCCACTTTGCAACATAACTTGGAGCAATCCAATGGTTTTCAAAGTGATACTTTTACCGCCTGCATTCGGCCCTGAAATCACAATAATCCGACTATTGTTATTCAATTCAATCGTCTGCGGAAAGGTTTTTTCACCTTTCTCCAAATTGTTTAAATAGAGCAGGGGATGGTAGGCATCGCGCAAAAACATGCTTTTGTCCTCTGAAAATTCTGGAAGAATTGCATTCATGGATTTGGCATATTTCGCCTTGGCCGAAATCACATCCATCGCAATCAGGAAGTTTTGATAATCTTTCAACAATGGTAAAAATGGACGAATAAAATCGGTAACCTCTTTCAGAATCCTAACAATTTCCTCCCGTTCTTCATATTCCAAATTATTCAGTTCCCGAGAATGCTGTAGCGTAGTTTCTGGTTCAATATAAACGATGCTTCCTGTTTTGCTGCCACCCATTACGCTACCCCTAACTTTACGTCGGTACATGGCTTTTACCGCAAGCACACGGCGGTTGTCTACCACTGACTCACGGATATCATCCAGATATTCTAAACCGTGATAAGTATTTAAAGCCGTGGCAAAACTTTGGTTGATTTTGCCCTTTACACGGTTGATGGACTGCCTGAGTTCCGAAAGTAGGGCAGAGGCATTATCCCGAATATCCCCAAACCGATCTACAATACTTTCGATTTTTTCAATCAATACTTTGGTTACTTCAATATGAGAAGCAAAATCATTCAAATTGGGGTAATATTCTTCAAACTTCTTCAGAAAGCGTACAATGTCATTCACTGTGGTTGATATCGCCACAATCTTCTTCAAACCGTGGACTTCCAAATAGGTGTTTTCAATCTTTAAAAGTTTCAATTCTTTTGAAATCGTATCAAAACCATGGTTCGGAATCCTATTGTCATTATAAAAGGACGACAGGTATTCATTGGTAAGATTCAGAGATTTTTTGAGTTCCTCCTTAGTTTTATAAGGTGCAATTTCAAGAGCCGAAGCATTGCCCAAAGGGGTTATGCAAAGCTCGCTCACCTGTTGCAAAACTGTGGGGAATTCTAAATCTTGTAATGTTTTTTCGTGGATGTGAATCATGCCTTTTCCAAACCAAAAAATGAAAACGCAAAGTTATAAATTCTTTACTTTAAGTTTTCTAGATTTGCAACATTGTATAAATCGCTAATAAAGTTTGAAAACTGTAACATTTATTGGTTTTTCAGACTAATGAGTAAATCTAAATTACTATGAAATTTTTAGGACGAGTTTTATCCACTGTTGTGGGCATTTTTGTGTTTTGTGCCATAGGCTTTTTTATGTTGGTTGTTTTGGGTGCATTGTTTGGCGGATCGTCAGAGGAAGTGGTTACCGTAAAACCCGATTCGGTGTTGGAGTTGAAACTGGATTTCCCAATAAATGATTATGCCGGAAAAACGGTTTTTAAGGATTACCCATTTTTAAATGAAGACGACAAAAATGGATTGTTCAACTTAATTGATGCCATTAATTATGCGGCTACTGACGACAAAATCAAGGGCATCACCATTGAAAACAACTTTATTGATGCGGGCATTTCGCAGACGAAAGCTTTGAGGGAGGCGCTGATTGATTTTAAGAAATCTGGGAAATTTATCACGGCTTATGCGGATGTTTTTTCCCAAAAGGATTATTATTTGAGTTCGGTTGCCGATACTATTATGCTCAATCCGGCGGGAGAATTGGAGTTCAAGGGGTTTTATACCGAGATGTTGTTTTTCAAGGATTTTCAGGAAAAATCGGGAATAAAACTTGAGGTGATACGGCACGGAAAGTATAAGAATGCTGCCGAGCCCTTTTTGGAAAATGAGATGAGCGATGCCAACCGCGAACAAATACAAGCCTATTTGAATGGTTTATGGATCGAAGTAAAAAAAGATATTTCTGAAGCCAGGGAAATTTCGGTTGCGGATTTAGATAGTATCGCAGATAACCTGTTGGTACGCACTCCTCAATTGGCTGTATCTACTAAGTTGATAGATAAGCTGGGGTATTATGATGACTATGAGAGCCAATTAAAAACAGCAGTGGCTGTTGCCAGCGATAAACCTTTAAATCGGGTTTGTATTGAGGATTATGCCCTATCTGTGGCTCCAAAATTGAGGGCTAAATCGAGCAAAAACAAAATCGCAGTGATTTATGCCGAGGGTGAAATTATTTATGGTACAGCCGAAAAAGGTTATGTAGGTCATCTTACAATTAATAAAGCCATTGAGGATGCTAGGGAAGACGAAAGAATAAAAGCCATCGTACTTCGAATTAATTCCCCCGGTGGAGGTGCCTTGGCTAGTGAATTAATATGGCGAGAAATTGAGTTGGCCAAAAAGAAGAAACCAGTTATCGTATCTATGGGGAATATGGCCACTTCAGGAGGGTATTACATTGCGGCCCATGCAGACAAAATAGTAGCCCAATCCACTACCATTACAGGAAGTATTGGTGTGATAGGGATGCTGCCTAATTTTAGCAAATTGGCTGATAACATGGGAATCAATGCTGAGCAAGTAAAGACCAATAAAAACGCTATCCCTTTCAGCCTTTTAGAGCCTTTGGACGATACGCAGCGTCAATTTATCAAAGAAGGTATCCGGGACACTTATACTTTATTTTCGAAGCGTGTGGCAGAGGGCCGGGATATGACTGCGGAAGATGTTGAAGCTATAGCCCAGGGAAGGGTTTGGACGGGAGTGGATGCTTTAGAAAGAGGATTGGTTGATGAATTGGGAGGATTGGATTTGGCTCTAAAACATGCCGCCGAAGCTGCGGAAATTGAAGATTATAAAATAAAGGAATTCCCTGTTTTTGAAAAGGACTTGGACGAAATGCTGGAGGCTTTTGGATTGGCGAAAGCTAAGGAAACGATTATGAAGGAAGAAATAGGGGAAACAAACTATAAATTGATGAAAGAAGTAAAGCGGTTATCAGAAAAAGAAGGGGTCCAACTAATGTTCCCATATAGTATGGAAATCAAATAGAACTTAAATCAAGATTATTTAAAGGCGGACTTCGGTTCGCCTTTTTTTATGCTTTACTCGCTCAAAGGTAGGCTTCACTCATTGTTGGTTTTTTGCTCCATTAGTTGATTATAGTTTTATGCTAAACTTTAAAATCAACTATTATGAAAGCACTATTAGCAATTGTTTTTGCGTTGGCTGTATCAGCTCAAATTCGGTCCCAAGAAAAACTTATTACAGGAAAGGTAACATCTGCAACTGACGGCATAGAATTACCAGGAGTAAACGTTATAGTCAAAGGGACAACAACCGGAGCAGTAACCGATTTTGATGGCTTGTATAAAATCAAGGCAAAATCTTCAGATATCTTAGTTTTCAACTATTTGGGGTATGCTACAAAAGAAGTAAAAGTAGGAAATCGAACTACCGTTTCTGTTGCCTTAGAGGAAGACATCGCCCATTTGGATGAAGTTGTAGTAATTGGTTATGGAACTACAAGAAAAATGTCATTAACAGGATCTGTATCCACAGTTTCTTCGCGAACACTATCCGCTTCCCAAATAAAGCGGAAGAAGCAAAAAGCATATCATCGGAAATTAGCCAATCAAATTCAGTCCAGTTCTATTGAAAATGCGTTACAGGGCAAGATGGCCGGTGTAGCAATTAAGACCGCAAATGGAAACCCAGGGAAAAGTACCCAAATCCGAATTAGAGGAATGGGTTCTTTGTCTTCTCAAAAAAGGCCCATGGTCGTTATTGATGGTGTTGTGAGGTACTATGATGCATTGGAACGTTTAAATCCAAACCAAATTCAATCGGTTGATGTTTTAAAGGATGCCACATCAACAGCAATTTATGGTAGCAGAGGTAAAAATGGGGTAATTTTAATTTCAACGAAAAACCATAGCGAGAGAAAGGCTCAAGCACCACTGTATATTGTTGATGGACAACCCGTAAAAAAGGAAAACAACTACATTATTGAAAGTATTCCCGAATCGGATATTGATAGCAAAGTGCAATATGGCAAAGGAGATGCAAAGGAAAAATTTGGTAAGATTGCAAAGCATGGATGCGTGGTGATCACCACTCACCAAGGCAATTTCAGAATTCAAAATAACGAGAGTTATGCAGTAATAGAAGAAAATAATTTTGAAAGAACCACCTTGTCGCCATTATCCACGTTTTCCATCGATGTTGATAAAGCTTCATATAGTAATATTCGAAGGATGATAAACAATGGGATGGCCATTGAGCCTGATGCAGTAAAAATTGAGGAGATGATTAACTATTTTGATTATGATTATCCGCAACCAAATGGAGAGCATCCATTTGCCATACATACCGAAGTAGCTCAAACGCCTTGGCATAAGGATACAAGAATTGTAAAAATTGGACTTCAGGGCAAGACATTTAGTTATGAAGAGTTGCCCCCGTCAAACCTAACGTTTTTGATTGATGTATCAGGTTCCATGAGTTCACAAAATAAATTGCCTCTGCTTAAATCGGCGTTCAAGCTTTTAGTAAATCAATTGAGGGATGAGGATAAAGTGTCCATTGTGGTTTACGCAGGTGCGGCTGGTGTCGTTTTGGAACCCACATCAGGAAAGCACAAAGAGAAAATTCTTAATGCTTTGAATGGACTGGAGTCTGGAGGTTCCACGGCTGGTGGCGCAGGGATTAAGCTAGCCTATAAATTAGCTGAGCAACATTTCAAAAAGAATGGGAATAATAGAGTAATTCTAGCAACGGATGGTGATTTTAATGTTGGCGCTTCTAGCGATAAGGCTATGGAAAAACTGATTGAAGCCAAACGGCAATCAGGAGTGTTTTTGTCCGTACTTGGCTTTGGTTACGGAAATTATAAAGATTCAAAATTGGAAACTTTGGCCGATAAGGGCAATGGTAATCATGCCTATATTGACAACATGCAGGAAGCTCAAAAAGTGTTTGGAAAGGAATTTGGAGGCACACTTTTTACCATTGCAAAGGACGTGAAAATCCAAGTAGAGTTTAATCCAAACAAGGTCCAAGCATACCGATTAATAGGTTATGAGAATAGAATGTTGGAAGACGAGGATTTTGTGGATGACACAAAAGATGCAGGCGAATTGGGTAGCGGTCATACCGTAACGGCACTTTACGAGGTCATTCCGGTTGGTGTGCAAACCGCCTATCTAAGAGATGTGGACGATTTAAAATACACGAAACCTCAAATAGTATCAGACTACAGCGATGAACTATTTACTGTGAAGTTTAGATATAAAAAGCCAGATGGGGACAAAAGCATAGAAATGGTGCATGTTCAGAAAGATAAGGTTTCGGAAGCTTCGGAAGACATGAAATTTGCATCGGCAGTGGCGCTTTTCGGTATGCAATTGAGGCAATCGAAATATCATAACAACTCAAAGCTTGAAGATGTTTTGGCGCTATCCAATGAAGGTAGAGGTGAAGATGAAAACGGATATAGAGCAGAATTCAGAAGGTTGGTCTCTTCTTATCAAAGTTTGTAGTATTTGCAAAGAGGCTGTCTAAAAAGCCCATTTTTTGTCAACCTGAACTTGTTTCAGGTTCTCATAATAAATGAAAATTAATATGCTGAGATTCTGAAACAAGTTCAGAATGACACATCGGCTTACTTTTTAGATAGCCTCTTTTAATTTTTACTGTTGCATTTTAAAATAATAGTCCAAAGAGCGTTTGCCCGAACCATACATCAGAAAGAAACCACACACCATCAATGTAACAATGGCCAAAACTAAGTTTCCGGTATTCATTTCACCAGCAAAATTGATAACGATGGCTCCTATTAAAATTGGGAGTTGAGCAATAATGGCCCATCGTGTCAAAAGTCCAAAGCCAATCAACAGCCCGCCAATAAAATGTGCCGGGGCTACATAATGTATTATAATCATACTACCGGCCATATTCTGAAACGGCTTAATCAGTTGCGCGAGCATTTCGCTATTGCCCATAAAGTCGATTCCCTTTATAAATAAAAAGGCACCTAGGGCAATGCGCAATAAATCCAAGGGCAAATAGGTGTGTCTATTCGCCCATTTGTTTAATGTTTTTATCGTTCCCATGATTTAAGTTTGTTGGTTTACAATCAATAAGTTACGAAAAAACAAAGAGATTTTAAAATTAAACTTGAAGTACCCCCAAATTAAAAGGTTTTTCAATTGGTGCGTGATTGGCGGCTTCAATGCCCATGGAAATCCATTTTCGTGTATCCAAAGGGTCTATAATAGCATCCGTCCATAATCGGGCGGCGGCATAGTAAGGAGAAACTTGATTGTCGTATCGTGCTTTTATTTTGTTGAACAGTGCTTCTTCTTTTTCATTGGTAATTTTTTCGCCCTGTTTTTCAAGGGAAGCCTTTTCAATCTGAAGTAATACTTTTGCAGCCGAATTACCGCTCATTACGGCAAGCTCGGCACTTGGCCATGCCACAATCAATCTGGGATCGTATGCTTTACCGCACATGGCGTAATTTCCAGCACCGTAGCTATTGCCAATTACAATAGTGAATTTAGGAACAACAGAATTACTAACGGCATTCACCATTTTTGCGCCATCTTTAATGATACCTGAATGCTCACTTTTACTACCAACCATAAAACCGGTAACGTCCTGTAAAAAGACCAAAGGGATTTTCTTTTGGTTGCAATTGGCTATAAACCTAGTGGCTTTATCGGCCGAATCGTTATAAATCACACCGCCAAACTGCATTTCTGTGGGTTTTGTTTTGGAGCCTTTGGTTTTTACAATTTGACGTTGATTAGCCACAATACCCACTGCCCAACCATCAATGCGGGCATAGCAGGTAATAATAGTTTGCCCGTAACCCGCTTTGTATTCCTCGTATTCTGAATTGTCCGCCAAACGTTTTATGATGTCGTACATGTCGTACTGGTCTGCACGGCTTTTGGGAAGAATTCCAAAAATATCCTCAGGATTTTCAGTTGGTTTTTGCGAAGCTATACGGTTAAATCCAGCTTTGTCGTAATCCCCAATTTTATCAACTATAGTTTTGATTTTGTCCAAAGCATCTTTGTCATTTTTAGCCTTGTAATCGGTAACCCCCGAAATTTCGCAGTGAGTTGTGGCGCCCCCTAAAGTTTCATTGTCAATACTTTCGCCAATGGCGGCCTTTACCAAATAACTTCCGGCCAAAAAAATACTTCCTGTTTTATCCACGATTAGGGCTTCGTCGCTCATAATAGGGAGGTAGGCACCACCGGCCACGCAACTGCCCATTACTGCTGAGATTTGAGTAATGCCCATACTGCTCATAATAGCGTTGTTCCTGAAAATACGACCGAAATGCTCTTTATCAGGGAAAATTTCATCTTGCATGGGCAGATAAACGCCTGCCGAATCTACCAAGTAAATAATGGGTAATCTGTTTTCAATAGCTATTTCTTGGGCGCGCAAATTCTTTTTACCGGTGATTGGAAACCATGCACCCGCTTTAACGGTAGCATCATTAGCCACAACAATACATTGCTTTCCTTTAATATATCCAATCTTTACAACCACCCCTCCAGAAGGGCAACCACCATGTTCTGGGTACATATCTTCACCAGCGAAAGCACCAATTTCAATGGACTTAGATTTGTCATCTAATAAATAATCAATACGCTCTCTAGCCGTCAGTTTTCCTTTTAAATGGTGTTTTTCAATACGTGATTTGCCACCGCCCAAGCTCACTTTTGCAAGTCTTTTATTGAGTTCGGAAACTAACAGCTTGTTGTGATCTTCATTTTTGTTGAAGTTGATATCCATATTCCGCCCAAATCCCTCCAAAGGAGGGACTTTTTTATTAAGATTAATAATTTTACGAATTTACGAAACCCATTTCTGTATAAAAAGTGAATAATTTGTTAAAATACATAACATGGAAATATATACCTTGGAAAATAAATTTATTTATTGTAGTTTTGTATCAAACAAAATTGACATATGAAATGAGCCATAAAAAATAAAATTGGTTTTTTAACCAAAATATTAGATGGCGATTTACATCTGACAATTGAAAAACAATAAATATAACAGATGAAACATATAATAGCATTTGCAGGAAGTAATAGTAAAAATTCTATAAATAAACATTTAGCAATATACGCATCAGGTCTTGTGGAGGGGGTTGCCATAGATATTTTAGATTTAAACGATTTTGATTTACCGTTATACGGTATTGATTTAGAAAATGAAAAGGGTATTCCAGAGGATGCACATAAATTTTTGAATTTGATCAAGACATCAAATGGCATTGTTTTATCTCTGGCGGAACATAATGGCGCATACTCAACGGCGTTTAAGAATCTGTTTGATTGGATGTCCAGAATTGAAGGTAAAACCTTTTTTGGGAAGCCTATGTTGTTGATGGCCACTTCGCCTGGAGGCAGAGGAGGAGCTTCGGTTTTACAAATTGCGGAAGATCGTTTTCCTAGACATAATGCTAACATAGTAGAGGTGTTCTCATTACCAAATTTTGGAACTAGTTTTTCAGAAGGAAAGATTGTTAATCCGGAATTGGATGCAGAATTAAAAAATAAAGTAGAAAGGTTTCAATCGGAGTTGTAAATTATGGAAATCAAACATGAAGTTTTAGGGAAAAAAGGATGTTTCTATGTTGAAATGGAGGGTGAGCAAAAAGCTGAAATGACCTATACTTTTGCTGGTGATAATAAGATAATCATAGACCATACTGAAGTAGATCCGTCTCTAAAAGGGCAGGGTGTTGGTTATAAATTAGTAGAAACCGCAGTAGCATATGCCCGCGAAAAAAACATTAAAATTTTACCATTATGTCCTTTTGCGAATGCTGTTTTTAAGAAAAGGAAAGAATATAGCGACGTATTATTTTAGAAGAGCATGGGAGATTTATCCAAAGACATCAACTCGACATTTGCAAATAATAGAGTGAAAGCTTTATTGAACATTATTTATACCGCAAACTGGATAACCAGCCATCAAAATGAGTTTTTTAAATCGTATGGTATTTCGCCACAGCAGTATAATATTTTGAGGATTTTAAGAGGAGCGGATGAACCATTAAATGTGCAAACGATAAAAGATAGAATGTTGGAACGTTCGCCAAATGCCACAAGATTGATGGATAAACTATGCGCCAAAAATTATATAGAACGTTGCCCTTCCGCACATGATAGGCGCGTGGTTAAAATTGCCATAACAGATGAAGGTAAAACGTTTTTAGAAAACATACCAAATGATTTCAATAAGGATTTATTGAATAATTTGAGTGAAGAAGAAGCAGAGCAATTAAGTAATCTGCTGGATAAAATGCGATAAAATTCCTGTGAAAACAGGAATCTCATAATCGATATATATCGCATATTTTTTTAACCAAATATTTTCCATGGAAAATAAAAATTAATTTTCCTGCAAGGTTTTCAAAACCTTGTAGGTCTTAAAGAAAGGAGTTTTAAAATGAAACTAAATAGTATGAAAACAGTTGGACGAAGTGATTTCGTCAACATGGGCCCAATTAGATTACGGCAACCCATACCCACCCAGGACATTGATAATATAGATCCGTTTATATTATTACATCATTACGGACCCTATGAAATCAATGCAAACAGCAACCCCTTTGATTTGGGGCCACATCCGCATCGCGGGTTTGAACCTGTAACGTTTTTGGTTCAAGGGGAGCAGTTGCATCGCGATTCCTTGGGAAACGAGAGTATAGTAAAAGCTGGAGACGTACAATGGACAACGGCCGGACGAGGTATTGTACATGCGGAAGGCCCGACTAAAGCATTTGTAGATAAAGGAGGCACCATCGAAGGGATTCAATTATGGCTGAATTTACCGGCTGAAAAGAAAATGATCGAAGCTAATTATCAACATGTTAAAAATGAAGATTTTAGGGTGGTGCGTTCGGATGATGGCAAAGTGGATGTTCAAATAATTGCAGGGGAGCTGGATGGTGTTTACGGACGTATTCAGACCCAAACTTCGGTAAATGCCTTTATTATTGATGTTGAAGCTGATGGAAATTTTGAGGTCAACGTGCCAAACTCCCATCAATCTTTACTGTATTTATTGAAAGGTGATGTTACCGTAAATAATTCTGAGACTTTAAAATTGAATGAAAATCAATTGATACAGTTTAATCAGGATGGAGAAGGTTTTTCGATTCAAGGCAATGCGGATAGTAAACTGTTATTCCTTTCGGGCGAGCCTTTTAATGAGCCAATATCAACTTATGGGCCTTATGTAATGAACACACAAACAGAAGTGCTTGAGGCCATGAGAGATTATCAAATGGGGAAGATGGGGTTTCTAGCCCCCTAAACCAAGCCCCCTAACCCCCGAAGGGGGAACTATAACCTGCGAGGCTTTGAAAACCTTGTAGGTTTAAACTAACAAGAGCAAGAGTTCCCCTCCTTGGAGGGGCTAGGGGTGGGTTATAGAGCATGAGTGGCGCGTTAGGGATTGCAGAGGAAAGCCCACAGCCCGACGATAGGAGGTGCGAGGACTTGGAACGGAAAGCCCGACCCCTTGTGGGTAACGCCCAAATAATAACAATAAAATTTAAACAGATGAAAACAGTAATTCACAAAGCGGATTCGAGAGGATTTGCAAATCACGGATGGTTAAAGTCGCACCACACGTTTAGTTTTGCGGGATATCAAGACCCCGAGCGCATGAATTTTGGAAAACTACGCGTGTTGAACGACGATGTGGTACAGCCAAAAATGGGGTTTGGCACGCATCCGCACCAGAATATGGAGATTATTTCTATTCCTTTGAAAGGGGCACTGTCCCACAAAGACAGTATGGGGAATAAACGCGCAATTGAAGTGGGCGAGGTGCAGGTGATGAGTGCGGGAACAGGATTGACGCATTCGGAGTTTAACGATAGTCAAACCGACGAAGTCAACTTTTTGCAACTTTGGATTATCCCTGAAGCCATGGGTGTGGAACCCAATTATGAGCAACGGAAGTTTGATGTGTCAAAGCGAAAAAACCAAATACAAACTGTTGTGGCACCTAAGGATAAATTGGAGGGCGATGCCTTGCCCATTAGCCAGCAGGCCTATATTTATAGGACGGAGTTGAATGGCGATAATTCCGTGATTTTAAAGCCTAAAAATGAAAACAATGGTTTTTATGTGTTTGTTGCCGAAGGGGATGTGAACGTTTCTGGGAACGCCTTGAATAAACGAGATGCCATTGGCGTTTGGGATACGAAAACCTTAGAGATTTCTGCCAACGATGATTCTGAAATTATTGTGATAGAAGTTCCAATGAGCTAATGGATTACAATGGTTAATAGCGAAAAAGCACCGTAACGGGTGCTTTTTTTGTTGAAAACTACGATATTTGCTTTTCAACTAACGATTAAAAGGTGAGATTATGGCGATGAATAAAAATACAGTTTTGGCTTGGGCCACGGTACTAATGATTATTATGGGCGTAGTATTGATTTTAATGGGCGCATACAGATATGACGATGTAGCCGGTTGGGGTTTTGCTACGGTTGGTATTGGTTTCTTTGCTATTGCGTGGGTGTTTAATGCTTTGAAGGGACGGGTGTAAAAAATTTGGTGACTGAGGCTCTCGAAGTCACATTTAATTTCGTTGGTGGTTTCGTGAGCCTCAACCACCACAAATCGAGAGCCTCAACCACCTAAAAAACATAAAAAATGAGTGACGATAAGAAAGTAATCTTCTCGATGTCTGGTGTAACAAAGACGTTTCAAAGTGCAAATACACCTGTTTTAAAAAATATTTATTTAAGTTTTTTCTACGGAGCCAAAATTGGAATTTTGGGTCTTAATGGATCTGGTAAATCAACACTTTTAAAGATTATTGCTGGGGTAGACAAGAATTATCAGGGGGATGTAGTGTTTTCACAAGATTATTCCGTGGGTTACTTGGAGCAGGAACCAAAATTGGATGATGAAAAAACCGTGATGGAAGTTGTCCGAGAAGGGGCTTCTGAAACTGTCGCCATTCTCGATGAATACAATAAAATCAATGAGCAATTTGGTTTAGAGGAAGTATATAGCGACCCAGACAAAATGGAAAAGCTGATGAACCGGCAAGCAGAACTTCAGGATCAAATTGATGCTTTAAACGCTTGGGAATTGGATACTAAGCTGGAAATTGCTATGGACGCTCTTAGGACTCCAGATGGTGATAAGAAAATTGGGGTGTTATCGGGTGGTGAACGTCGCCGTGTAGCACTGTGCCGGTTATTGTTGCAAGAACCGGATGTCTTGCTTTTAGATGAACCCACTAACCATTTGGATGCCGAATCCGTGCACTGGTTGGAGCATCATTTGGCTCAATATAAAGGAACTGTGATTGCCGTAACGCACGATAGATACTTTTTAGATAACGTTGCAGGATGGATTTTAGAATTGGATAGAGGTGAAGGTATTCCTTGGAAAGGCAACTATTCCTCATGGTTGGATCAAAAATCTAAGCGAATGGCTCAAGAAGGCAAACAAGCTTCCAAACGTCAAAAAACATTAGAACGTGAGTTGGAATGGGTACGTCAAGGTGCAAAAGGGCGTCAAACCAAGCAAAAGGCACGTTTAAAGAATTACGATAAGCTATTAAGCCAAGACCAAAAGCAATTAGATGAAAAGCTGGAAATATACATTCCCAATGGTCCTCGACTGGGCACCAATGTGATTGAAGCAAAAGGTGTTGCCAAAGGTTACGATGATAAATTGTTGTATGACGATTTAAATTTCAACCTGCCCCAAGCGGGGATCGTTGGTATTATTGGACCTAATGGAGCTGGTAAGACCACTATCTTTCGAATGATAATGGGTGATGAAACTCCTGATAAAGGTGAATTTGTAGTCGGTGATACCGCTAAAATAGCCTATGTTGACCAAAGCCATTCCAATATTGACCCAGAAAAGACTATTTGGCAAAACTTTAGTGATGAGCAGGAATTAGTGATGATGGGAGGAAAGCAGGTGAATTCTAGGGCGTATTTAAGTCGCTTTAATTTCTCAGGAAGCGAGCAAAACAAAAAGGTGAAGCTATTGTCTGGAGGTGAACGCAATCGACTCCATTTAGCAATGACCTTAAAAGAGGAAGGTAACGTATTACTTTTGGATGAGCCTACTAATGATCTTGATGTGAATACATTACGTGCGTTGGAAGAAGGTTTGGAGAATTTTGCAGGGTGTGCAGTTGTGATTAGTCACGACCGTTGGTTCTTGGATAGAATCTGTACTCATATTTTAGCTTTTGAAGGGGATTCACAAGTATATTTCTTCGAAGGTAGTTTTTCGGATTATGAGGAAAACAAGAAAAAACGGCTTGGTGGCGATATTATGCCTAAACGAATTAAATACAAGAGATTAGTGAGATAAAAAAAGCGCCCGCACTTCGAGGACATCAGTGACCGGGCGCTTTTTTAATTGTTGTCATATAAGTGTCCTTCTCGGAAATCTTTATACGTTTTGTTGTCGTCATCACTCTGCAGTGAGCCAGTTTCACTGAGTTTGTCGTTTTCCCTCTTTAGGATATACGATTTTCTTACACCCAAAATTAGTAGTATCAAAAAAAAGACTACCACAATAGATAGAATCGTCACGATTTGACTCTGACTAATTAATAAGGGAATTGGCTTTAGCAATAGGTAATTAATTAACATCATTCAATAAATTTGGGTTAATAGCATAAACAAATATACAGTTTTTTGTTTAGTAAATCACTACATAAATGGTTAAAATTATCGATGTCCGT
Organism: Hyunsoonleella rubra; assembly: GCF_042684665.1. Classification (NCBI taxonomy): domain Bacteria; kingdom Pseudomonadati; phylum Bacteroidota; class Flavobacteriia; order Flavobacteriales; family Flavobacteriaceae; genus Hyunsoonleella; species Hyunsoonleella rubra. The sequence continues at coordinate 67,055 of NZ_JBHULY010000013.1, forward strand.
TACTTTTTTATAGACAAAATGCTTTTATCTTATTCGAAATAAGGTTTTTGACTTACTTTAATAAATTAAAAATCCTACATATTTATTTGTGAGATTTTAAAATTTTGTAACGTTTACATGTCAAAATATACAGATAATTTAAAGGCAAATTAAATTTCAAAAGTCATCTTTTTTAACGAAATTGCTTACCCTTAAAAATGTTCAACTTAAAACACTGCATAAACCATGTCTGATGATTTTGATTTATTAGAAACCAATTCAAATGAAAAAACTGAAAAAGTAGATGTCAATTGGGGAAAGGCCATTGATACTATGAAATCCAAATTGGCGCAGGAAGATGACCCTGAAGTGCGCCAAAAAATATTAAATGCAACGTTGGACGATGTGGTCCATATGGCTGAAAAGGATAGGACAACCCTTTTGGATGCTATCAAGGACCTAACGGATTATCAGGATGAGGTTGGTATTTTATTCGAAAAGTTCTCTTCTTTGAATGCCGAAGAACAAAAGGTGATTGACGATGCCCAAAAAGCATTGGAGCGTGCCAAAGTAGAGTTGGAGGATGCACAAAGTAAACCAGATACTTGGTGGAATAACCTTTGGGGCCGTAAAAGCAAAATTAAAAAAGCCGAGGAAGCTTTAAAAGTGGCCGAAAAAACAAGGGCCTCCGCTGATAACAGGGCAAAGGCTATGTTCCAGGAACGCATTGAAAGTGCCGATGTACAAACGCTGTTAAAGGAACTATCTTATAAATCGCAAGCGGCGGTAACTCGGTTAAAGAACCGTGAAATAGAAATTAAAGAGGTTGAGGATAAATTGCAGGATGCCATTGTTGAGGCCACAAAAAACCACACCAAGGCCCTTGAAAAGAAAAAAGAAGTTGAGGCTAAATTGGAAGAGCAATATGCACTTTTAAAGCAGGCCAGACAGGAATTGGAGGATATTGCCGATAAGCAGTCCGCCGAATATGCCAAAGCCATTGGAAAAGTTACCGAGCTTGAGCAAAAAGTGGAAGAGCTTGAAGGCTTGAAAAATGCCTACACCACTTTAGCGGCCAGTAAGGACAGTTTTGTACACAAACATAATTTAACTATTAAAGTATTGACATCCTTAAGAAGTAATTTACAGACGCATCGTGCAAAACTTAAGAGTGATACGGAAGAGCGTTTGAAATATTATGATGGTTACGTTGTAGCCTTAAAAGCTAGAACGGACCAAGAGTTTGCCGCCATATTGGAACATTTAGGTGTAAAAACCGATGAGCATATCGGCGAAACCCTTGCGGCGATGCATACGGCAAGTGCCAAAGCGCGTCAGGATATGATGGATAATATCCCAGTGCACGAGAAGGTGATGCAGGGCGTTTACAGTAGCTATGCAGAAGCATTGCAGGAAATCCGGGAGAAGGATATCGATATCCAAAAGAATTTTGCCGAGCGCTACGGTATTGATATGAAGGAAATTTTTGAGGAGTATTATAAAGCTGAAGCTAATCAGCCTTCGGGTGATGATGGCGAACCGGCCGGAAAACCAAAACCTGAGGCTGGGGATGATGATTTATTGTCCTAATTTTTCAAAAAATATAACGGGAATTTTAAAAAAAGATTCGGACTGCGTTAGGGATTGAACGGCATGTTTGAAATCCCCGACGCAGGAGGGATTGAGTAGTGAAAGCCCGACCCTTGGGGTAACGCCCTAAATATTTTTCAAAAGATTTATTTTATTCTGTCAACTGCAACTGCTTACTGAACACTAATTAAATGTCTATAAACCAAATAGTTACACCTTTAGATTCTGCTACTTTAGATTCCAAGGCGCATTATACGTTTTACCATAAAATGGTGGATTTTGTGTTCAAGGAGCTGATTGTTGCCGTGCAACGGGAGCAGATTTGCAATGATGCTGAGGTGGCCATGTTTAAGCAATATTGCGATTTGCTGTTGTATTCCGTTGAGGCGATGCGTATTAAATACATGTATGACGAAGAGGATAATATGAAGGTGGATTTGACGGAATCGGGGTTTCCAAACTATTTGGAGTTTCGATATTTGTTTAACGATTTGGAGCTTCGGGACGATTATTTGGGGAGGTTAACACCTGTAGAGACACTGAAAGCTGAGTTTTTGGATACTTTGATGCGAAAAAAACAGCCGGTGAAGAAAAGCAGGTTGTTTCAGGCGGCTTCGATTGTGTATTACGCTTCGGTAAACAAAAAGTACATTTTTAATCGGTTTGTCCAGGGCAAAATTGTAAATGCTCCCCAGGAGGTGGATTCCAAATATATGACGAGCTGGAGTTTTTATGATGTGGTGCTGAACCGACCATTTATTTGCTTTATGTACTTTGATTACGGTGGTTCTGATGTGCAGGATGCCAAACAGGAGATTTACGGCATACTGAAACATGTGGCAGACCGGAATATGAATTTGGATACGATGGCCTATGGGATTGATAAAAAATTGTCCAAGGTACACCCCAAACTAATCAAACGCTTGGATTTGGGGCCGTTGCACAATATGTTCGCTAAGGACGAAAATACGTTAACCCACATCATTTTGGATGCTATTGGCAAAAAAACCATTCCGTTGGAATCCTATGCATTATCCCTAAAAGTAACGGAAGTGGCTTCTAAAAGTGAATTTAAGGAAGGCAGTTTTTTTAACAAACAAACGTTGCAACATTGGGGCGAGGTGTTTCAACACAGATACCTTTTTGCGCCACATAGGGTCATTCAATTATTGTACAACAAAACTCCGGACATTATGAATGGGTTGGCAAAACCGCCGATTGAGATTGCTGGAGTCGAAATTGACTTAAAGAAGTAGACAGTCACAGTCTCAGTTTGCAGAAATGCCGGTCAACTTTAAACTTTTAACTTAATACATGGAACACAACTCAACTTTCCCCATAAAACTATCAGAACTCGATGTGCTTCGGGACGAGGCTTCGTCTTATTTAAAAAGCGTACAATGGGAGCAAGGGGCTCGTGCCAAAAACAGAGATAAGGATGGCAAAGATGAATCTATTCTGTTGTATTTGTCCAGGGCGAATAACGGTTCTAGTGCTACTGAAATCACATCGGTATCAAAAACCATTTTGGCCTTAAAAAAGAGGTTGTTGCCCGATTCGGTTGCAATTCCTATTTATTTGAATCAAACACTTTATGCGGTTCAAGAAGGAATTACTTTGGGAATTTGGATAAAGGACAGTTACTATGATGCGTCTGGTTTATCGAGTCTGAATGAGAATAAATCCGCATTGGATAGAAACGGGATGCGGGAATTTGAGAGCAAAATGCACACGGCTACTGCGTTTATGTTGTTTGCTATGGCGTATAAAATTCTTCACGATTTAAAACCTCATGCCTCGGACGATTTGAGTGTGATGAAGCAGAAGTTTGCCGGTATCCCTGAGGTATCTTTACTATCGCCTATAAAGGGCATTTCTTGCGCACTGTTTTATTTCGACAAATATTTAGGGCATCCCGAAATTATTAAATCCGATAAGGATGTTGCTGATTTCACGGTGGTGTATTTTGAGGCCTTGATTGACGAAATCCAATTGCGAAAAAGTTCTTTGGAATATACCGAAACGATTGAGGACCGCACCTATAAATTGGAAAACTCCGAATTTGCAGTTTCAGGTTGGAATAATGTGTTTCAGGGTACTGCCAAAAGTGTGGAATTCAATAAAATTCAATTTGAACAAATTGTTGGGAATAGAGATGCCAAGCATTTTGCCCGACGATTGACGGAACGCTTGTTAAGTTATGATTTTACGGCCAAGAAAAACCCATTTCAGGAGCTCGGTGGTTTTATGCCCGTTTTTATGGGTTATGGTATTCCGGGAACTGGGAAAAGTATGTTGATTGCGGCCATTGCTACGCGACTAAAAGAACATTGCGATACTTTAGATATTCCTTTTTTGTTTCATCCCATGCCAGATACATTGATATCTACATTTCAAGGTGGTTCGGCTGAAAAAATGGTGGAATGGATGAAGCCTATGCAAGACCCAACAAAATTGATTTTTGCGCCGATTGATGATGCCGAAAACAATTTACAGGAACGTACGGCTCAAGGTGTTTCGGCAGGGGTTAAGGAAGTGATTGGTGTATTTTTGAGATATACCGAGGGGGCTTATGCGGTAAATTATGGGAATAGTTCCATTGGGTTATTTACGAATTTGCCCGAAATGCTGGATAAGGCTGTGATTTCACGTGTTCAGGGACGTTTTAAAATTGATGGGGCAAGAACCGAACATGACTTTTTAGATCAGGACCATTTATGGTGGCGCAAGCTGGAAGATACCATGCCCGATTTTATCAATATGCAGGGGCCAGAAAATTACAGCTATCTGCAGGACCAGGGCTTGGCTAAAAACATGGGCGAGATATTAAAATTGACCGATAAGCCTTCAGAAGAGCGCGTACATGAGATTTACAACCGAGTGGAGGAAAAATTCAAAACGAATCAGCATCTGTTTTATGCCAATTTGTATAAGGATATGCAGGAAGCGTTTCCTTTCTTTTCATCGCGTGATGTCAGGAATATTCAAAGTACAGTTTCCCTTCGCTTGACGGATTTTGATTTGGAAGAAGATTGGTTTCAAAATCCGGAAATCTATTTTAAACAGGAGTATGATACTAAGTTTAATATGCTTCAAGAATTGATGCGTGCCAATATGAAAGGCTTGGATTTCTCTGAAATTCGCCGACAGGAAGTGGTGCGTTACTTGGATAATGTGGCCACCATTGCGGATACCGACTTTAAGCGCAAAGTCGATGCAAGAGTGAATCAGCTAAACATTGAAATGGAGGCACGACAAACTTTTGAAAACAAAAACTAAGAGACTATCTGAGCGAGCATAGCAGAGACCTTTTCAAATTATAAAATGAGCAACAATAAAATCAAAAACATAGAAAACAGCCTACTTTCGGATAATTATTATATCCTAAAAAAGTACAACTTCGACTATTTGATGCCCAATGGCCAGTGGGTTAACCAAATGCGGGAAGTGTACGATAGGGGCGATGGTGCAGGTATCTTGCTGTATAATACCACCAAGAAAACCGTCATTTTAATAAGACAATTCAGAGTACCCACCTATTTAAATGACAATAAAGATGGCATGTTGGTTGAAATTTGTGCCGGTTTATTGGACAAGGATAACCCAGAGGAGTGCATTATAAGAGAAACCGAGGAAGAAACAGGCTATCGTGTAACATCGGTTAAAAAAGTATATGAAGGTTATTCTTCACCAGGGGTGATGACTGAAAAGATGCACTTTTTTATCGGGGAGTACACTGATGATATGAAAGTGAGCGAGGGTGGTGGACTGGATAGCGAAGCAGAAGACATCGAAGTGATGGAAATCCCTTTTAAAAAAGCCGTGAATATGTTGCATAATGGCGAAATTGTGGACACGCGCACTATTGTGTTGTTGCAGTATGCTATTATTCATAAGTTGATTGATTAAAGTAATAATGCATGTTTGAAGAGTTCGAAGTAGATAATAAACCAGAAATAGCTAAAATAAGATATAGAATTTGTGCTTTTCTAATTGACTTTTTTATCTATTGGTTAATAGGTGTTGTTATTGGTATTTTTTTTGGGGAACCTTTAGAACGTGAAATGGGTTTTAATTTAAACGGATTACCAGCATTGTTTATGTTTTTAATAGGTTTTTGTTTATGGCCATTAGCTCAAGGGATATTTGGGATGAAATTGGTAAAGGCTTATTAAACTTAAGAGTGGTTTCAGATGATTTTGAAAGGATAGGAATTGGTAAGGCTCTAATTAGATTTTTAATGGGCTTTATAGATTTCATTTTCTTTTTAGGAATTATAATATCAGCTACTAATAAACAAAAAAAACGTATTGGAGATTTTGTTGCCAAAACTATAGTTGTAAAAAGTAAGTAATGCAAAAACTGAAACAAGCAAACCTATACAGAAGTGAGTTGATTCCCGTAAGTGGGAAACTTGTGGAGCGTTACAACAAATGCTTGGTAAAACTGGGATTTACCGAAACAAAACTTAAAACCTTTCATATTGATGGTATTGGTTGGAGCCCAGAAGTAGCTGAGGAAAAGAAGGACATCAATTATTTGAACAACGGGGAGGCAAATCCACACGGCATTTTGATTTCACCACGCCAAAAAGGAAAACCAGTGTACTTGGCTTTTCACACGTTCGATAGGGATATGATGAAATTCGTCTTTAAAATTCACGGAGAAAAAATAAAGGATATTACTCGGGATTGTGCTATCTGTCTAGATTTTGACCAAGGCATTGACGCCTTTTATGAACCATTGGATGTATTGAAATATAAGAACGTCACCATTCATTTTCACCTCATTGATAACCTCGATAAAGTAAAGGAAGAACAATTGGAACTGGTTGCCGAATTCAACAGGAGCAATAATTTTATCAGTGAAACCATGCACCAAAAGCTCTTGGATTCAGCAAAAGCTCATGGCGACCTCCGGGATAGGGATTTGGATTTGCACGAACTGCAATACGCAACGGATTCTTTTTACACTCGCGCTTTTGGCGGGGTGTATTTGTTAAGGGATTTTATTGTGCCCATAGCCATTTTTGAAAATGAGGAGTGGCATAGTGAAGCTATCAAAGACACCACTCACGATGTGCTAATTTATCATATTGAACAACCTGAGTTGATTGAAAAACTCCAGAGCCATTCCATTATTGAATGCGATTTGGAAAAGGTCGTTAAAACCGAGCGTTTCCAAAGGGTGAAAAAATTTGAGATGTTTTCGCATTTAAAAAAAACGCAACATCCCGTTAAGAATATTTTAAATGACCCGATTCTTTTCAAAAGCTATTTGAACAAATTGGACATCAAATCCCGAAAAAAGATAATGAGTGTGGAGCGCTATCTGGAAAAACTGGAAGTGAGCAATGAATTTAAAATTGCCGATATGGTGGATGATAAATTGTATGTGGCATTGCACAAACCACATTCCTCTTTGGAGCCCAAACATCAGGATTTGATTTGGAAACTCTTGATGAATATTTCGCCAAAGGACGTGCTTTACTGGTATTGGTACGATAAACCGGATTTTTACGAGAAGTTTAAAGATTGGGACGAGTCCTTTAAGGATTGGGTTGTGGAAACGATTAGTAACAATATTTAAGTTTTTTAGACTAATTTTATAAACAAACTATAATGATTCCTTCCCTTTTGAAGGGAAGGTGGCTTTAATTCTTTTAAGGAATTAAAGACGGAAGGGTAAATAACCACCTCGTCTTATGATTTTCGAAAAATCATAAGACACTCCTCCTTCAAAAGGAGGAGAGCCAAAAAAACAAAAGAAATGACACTAGAATTAATAATTTTTATAGCATCAATTCTCTTCGGTGCACTAATCTATTGGCGGGAATCCCATGGTAACAAACTTTATCGATTTTTTAATAAACTGATGTATTCCAAAGAATTGCAAATGAAACCTACGGACAAAGCGGGTTTCGTATATCAGCAGAAATTTATCATTCGGCTGGTTTTTATCGGATTTTTATTTTTAATCGGTATTGTAGTCACACGTTTTTTAATACCTATCAATGTTGCTACAATTTCCATTTTTGCATCAATGATTGTTGGTACCTTAGTGGGGACTTATTTGGCGGGATTTATTTTCAAATCCAGCGAAGTTATTGATGAAAAAAGTGAATCGCTAGAAGACTTAGTACAGGATACTATCGAGAAAGGCAAGGATTTTATTGAAGATCTAAAAAAAGAAGATATTAAAGAAGAAATTGGGCCCCCAAAAGAAGAGTCAAAGGCAGATAAAAAGAGTGCCAGAGACCGTTTGAAGGATAAGGGCTATTTAAAGTAGACAGTTGGTAGTATTAAGTACTCAGTAGGCAAACAGGTTGGGTAATAAAAAATTTAAAGTACAGTTTCCCCGCTGTAGTTTCCTCCCCATGGGAGGATTAAGGAGGGCTTTTAATTATGATAAAAAATTATTGGAATAAAGGCGGCAAACAGAAGAGGATTACCGTCATCGTTGGGCTCATTTTATTGATTCTACTTTTTGTTTTGCGAGACGACTATCAACCTGCATTATTATTTATCCGCAAATATATTTTTGTCATTTTATTAAGTGGCTTGGTTTTGTTCTTTGGATTACGAAAGTTCAGAAAATCAGCAAGTACAGGTGGAAGATTTGGCACTCTAGGTATGCTCATATTGTTTTTTGGAATTTTATATTTTGTGGGTTGGCATTTCAAAATGTACGATTACATGAAAACCTACAACGTATTCAATCATCTTAATAAAGTCGAAATACATGAATTGCCTTTAACGCAAAATGAACGTATTCAACCTTTACGGAATATTTTCTCTATGGCGAACGAAAGTGTTGGAGAAACAAAAGACGTGTCTTTACCGCATTTGGTTAGAATCGGTGACGAAAATAAATGGACCATGGCCATTCAGCCCACTGAAAAATATGTATGGCAAGGCATGACGGATAATACCGAAGAAGTGTTTGCAGTATCCAGTACTACACCTTTTCCTAGGTTTTCAAGTGAGAACCGTATTCCTGTGACGTTTTCAATTGGTGAGTCCTTAAAATTTAGCAGGAACACCTATAATGCTGTGGTGCAGCGTTTTAATTTCTTTCAGCTATTCACAATGGAACCAAGCGATACCTATTACATGAAGAATGATGCTGGAAAATGGGTGCAGGTAGTAAGTTTAATTAAGTGGAAAGGCTTTTTGTTTCCTTATCCTACCTTCGGAGGTGTAATGGTAGTTGATAATGGCGAGCATGATTTCAAGGATTATCTCGAACGGATTTTAATCGGAAAAGGCACCTATGTTAGCGCCGAAAATATGAAAAACCATGAGTACTTGACCCGACAGAACACCTTAGCAGAAAAGGTTTCGCAGTTGCAAGCAGAGTCCCTAAAATTCTTGGGAGGGTTTAGTGACCCATTACCATGGAATATGGAAACTGCGGTTAAAATACCCGAAATGCCCAAGGACCAAAATCAGCAACCCTATGTTACAGATTTTGATTTTTCAAACACTGAAACCGGTGCTTACAGTGGCTTGTACCATTGGTTTGGCTTGGAGCCGGTAGGAGAGGAGCGTACTAGCTTAAGCTTTAGCGTATTTGTCCCCGCCGATGGGACTGATAAACTGTATTATTATAACCATGCATCAAAAAAACAGGGTTATGCCGGTGTTTCTGCAATGCCATTAAAAGTTCAGGAATCTCGAAAAGAGTACGACTGGACTGCTAATACACCTGTGGAATTTAGGCCTTACATCAAAGATATTGCTGGTAAAAAGCGTATGTTTTTTATGGGTACGGTGTCCTCCATCAGCGATACCAATTCCAAACAATTTGACGGTTCTGCTACCCCGGATTTGGTATTGATTGATAGCGAATATCGCGACGTGGTTTGGATCGATGTAAAGCATCCCAGCCAATGGGACAAAACGGTTTATGACCAATTAAACGAAGCCTGGCGTGCCAGTGAGGGTATAGGTTACTATTTTGTGGAGGAGACCAAAACGATTGATATGGTGCAAAAAACCGTAGATTCCCTTAAAGTGATTCCTGCTGTGGATGAAAATACCGAAAAAATTGAAATCCTACAGCGCCAGATTGATTCTTTAAAATCTTTGAGCAATTAAATAATTGTTGTGTTTTATTGAGTAACATTTTCCCAAAAACATATACCTATAGCATAAAGTAAATTATGTTTGGGTACATGGGTTTTGGAATGCAAAGTTACGTGTACAAAAGGAGACCAAAGAAGCCTTTTGTAAAGCATGGGAACGTGCCATCATTTACTCCACTGACCGAAGACCGCAGAGAATTTAAACTAAAATTCCATAAACCTGAAAATAGAATAGAGCGTGGTTTAATAAAGCTACTTTTTATTTTACTCATCGGTTTTATTAGTGTGATGTTTTGTTTGAGATTTAATCACTACCAAAAAAATCTTAATACAATGGTGGAGCATAATAATAGTATAGAGAATACTAAGGCTTTTGGTTTTTTATTGAATTCTGGTATAGACCGATTGGCTGTTGGAAATACGGAAGGTGCTTATTCGGAATTTTCATTGGCTCACCAAATTGATTAGAATAATCAACAACTAAATCAGCTTTTGATAGAAACATTAAGCGTTTTATGTTCTGAAAATAGAGATTACTGTGAAAAACTAGAGAACCATTTAGAAAACTCCAATTAAAACACGATTTCCATTTTAATATCGCACCTTTTGTAGTGACAATCTGGTTCCACAGGAATTTCAACAAAACCATATTTTCGATAAATGTAAATTGCATTTTCCAGTTTTCTGCTAGAGTATAGGATAAGGTTGGGCAGTCCCAGGTTTTTGGCAAAATCCAAACAGTATTGCATTAATTGTTGCCCGATTTTTTGGCCTCGATGTTTTGGGGATACGGCCATTTTCGTCAATTCAAATGTGTTTTGTTTTGGCAATGGCATTAACGCAACTGTGCCAACTATTTCGCCATTCAATTTTGTAAAAAATATGTGTCCGCCCTTGTCAATAATATATTTGTCCGGGTTGCTCAATACCTCTTCATCAAAAGGCTCGACATAAAAGAAGGTACGCAACCATTCTTCATTTAAATCATAAAAAGCGGTTTTTTCTGCTTCCGAATTTTGAAATGTTGAAATTTGAATGGAGTGGTGTCGATTTCCCAAGCTTTTAATTACGGATTTACTAAAAGAGTGGGTTTTCAGTTTATGTTCAAAACTGTTCAAATGTGAAATTAATGATGATGAGGTTTCCATACCGAACGATTTTATAACGGAATCGATACTTTTCCAAATTGGCTGAAGCTGTTTTAAGAGTGTTTTTCCTTTTGGTGATAGGTGGATTATTTTTCTGCGCTTATCACTGTCGTCGTCGATCAACTCAATCAAACCTTTTTTCGTCAGTTTGTGGATTGATTGCGTTACAGCTGGTTGGGTAAGGCCCACGGCATTAAAAATTTCGGTATTGGTGATGCCATCTTTCTGACTTATCAATTTAAAAACAGGGAAAAGGTAAGGGTCAAAGTCGATCTCGAAATGATCGTATATCAATTGCCCTTCCTTCATGAGGTGCTCGCTGATTCTTTTCAACCGCGAGCCTAAGCCCAATTCACCAAAACCTTGTAATGCATCCATTTTACATTCTCATTTATATAAGTGCTTATGCAAATATATTAATTTTATTTTACAAGCTATTGGAGCTACTTAACAAAAATTTAATTAACTAATTTATACTTTTAATCTATTGAAATTCAATTAATTAAAAATTTATCAATTAATACTTCTAACGTAAAGACATCTAAACGAGGCTGTTGCGCGTATATGCATTTGAAAGACACAAAGGAAATAGTTTTTCAGCCAAATAAACAGAAAGCAGGGCTAACAAATTGTTCTACTTAAAAACTAAAAACAATAATAATTATGGAAAACAGCAAAAGTAATACTGGGTTAAAGATAGCTTTAGGAGTTGCATTGGTTTTATTCTTAGCCACCGGTTTTTATACAATGAATCTGTATAAGGAAAGCAACGAAACTAAAAAAGAATTAACAGAAGAAAAACAACTGGTAATGAACGATTTGAACGCCATGGCAAAGCAATATGATGAAGCCATTGGTGAAAATGAAATTGCCAATAAGAATTTAATTGATGCCCGAGAGCGTATACAAGGGTTGATTGATTCTTTAAGAATTTCAGAAACAAATGTAAAAAGCTTATGGCGTTATAAAACCAAGTACAGATCACTTCAAAAGGAGATGGATGTATTGCTAGCTCAAAATGATTCTTTGAGAGTAGAGAATTCATATCTAGCTACTTCTTTGGATAGTACAAGAGTAAGATTGGAAGAGCGTACGATGTTCACTGACTCCCTATTGGTTCAAAATACCGCCCTTGCTGAAGTTGTTGAAAATGCTTCAATTTTGAACACTTTGGATTTAAAAGGTTTTGGAGTTATTGAAAGAACTTCGGGTAAATTGATCCCAACCGAACGTGCTGGCCGAGCAGATAAAATCAGGGTTTGCTTTACAGTTGCTAAAAACCCATTGGTACAGGCTGGAGACCAAGAGCTTTATGTTCAGGTAATCGATCCTAAAAACAATACTTTAGGAGCCAACGAACAGGTTGTTTTTGGAGAAAAAACTTTGAACTACAGTGTGGTAAGCAAGTTTAATTACGAAAATTCCAACTTAAATGTTTGTGAGTTTGTCGCCTCAAAAGGTGATGACAAATTTGAAAAAGGTCGTTATGTGGTGAACGTTTTCAATCAAAAGGACTTAGTTTCAACTTCTGAATTTACTTTGAAGTAGTTACCATATAAATTTCAATATAAGGTCCAAAAGTTATTGCTTTTGGGCTTTTTTTATGTTTCATTGGCAAATAATGACCAGTGGTAGATTATTTTTCTTAATTCTCAGAACATCGCCTATCTTGCATGGACCAAACCAACCCTAACCCGTGCAAAAGCAGTTTAACTTTTTAAACTCTTTTGGTGACATATCAAAAGAGACTTTCGCCAAACTTCAAAATATATCCAAGTTTAGGAAATTTGAAGCCGATATTCAAGTGGCCGAATTCGGAAAGGTACCCTCAAAAATTTATTTACTTACCTCTGGCGTAATGCGAGCCTATATTACCTCAGAGTCTGGAAAGGAACACAACAAAAGTTTTTTCTTTCAGATGAGTTTTGCTGGATCGTTAACCGCACTAATTAAAAAAGTGCCTTCGGAGATTGTTTACGAAACTATCACAGCCTGTGAGGTTTATGAAATAGACTATTACAAATTACAGGCCTTGTGCAAAACGGATATTGAGGTAAATAATCTGTACAGTAGAATTCTGGAGCAGGTATTTATGAGGTATGAAAAACGCCAATTGGAGCTAATTTCTCTTGATGCCACTCAAAGATATCAAAAATTGAAAAAAGATATTCCAAATATTGATGTTTTAGTCCCTCAATATCATATTGCCTCTTACTTAAGCATCACCCCTGTCCAGTTAAGTAGAATAAGAAAAAAGTTGAAAGAATTATAATATTAACAATTGTTAATTTTTAAAAGTCTGGTTAGTTATATCTTTGCCTAGATGTCTTCTTAGAAGTATGTGATTTAGGAGGATTAATAGCTAACCAGCCAAAAAAAAGCAGGTAATTTAATTACCTGCTTTTTATTTTTTTCTACTACTTTTATTTACTTCATACTTCCAACCATATCCTCAGGTTTTACCCACTCATCATAATCTTCAGCCGTGACGTAACCGAGGTTAATGGCTTCTTCTTTCAAGGTTGTGCCATTTTTGTGTGCCGTATTGGCAATTTCAGCAGCTTTATAGTATCCAATTTTCGTATTAAGAGCTGTTACCAACATTAGTGAATTATTCAATAACTGTTTAATCACGGCATGATTTGGTTCAATGCCAACTGCACAGTTTACATCAAAACTTACGCAAGCATCTCCAATAAGTTGAGCTGATTGCAGTATATTGGCTGCCATCACAGGTTTAAAAACATTCAACTCATAATGCCCTTGAGTTCCTCCCACAGTAACAGCGACATCGTTTCCTATAACCTGAGCACATACCATTGTCAATGCTTCGCATTGAGTGGGATTCACTTTTCCAGGCATGATGGAACTACCGGGTTCGTTGGCGGGAATAATAATTTCTCCAATACCTGAACGTGGGCCAGAAGCCATCATTCTGATATCGTTTGCAATTTTATTTAATGAAACGGCTAACTGTTTCAGCGCCCCATGGGTTTCAACTAAGGCATCGTGTGCCGCAAGTGCCTCAAATTTATTTGGGGCAGTTACAAATGGCAATCCAGTGAATTCGGCAATATATTCGGCCACGCGTTTACTATAGCCCTTTGGTGTGTTTAATCCTGTTCCTACGGCCGTACCCCCTAAGGCTAATTCGCTTAAGTGCCCCAAAGTATTTTCTAATGCCTTAATCCCGTGATCCAATTGAGCAACGTAACCAGATATTTCCTGACCCAAAGTTAGGGGCGTGGCATCCATTAAATGAGTTCTACCGATTTTTACGACGTCCTTAAAGGCTTCCGATTTTTTACTCAGTGTATTTCTAAGTTGCTTTACCCCGGGAATTGTAGTTTCAACTACCTTTTTATAGGCGGCAATGTGCATGCCTGTAGGGAAGGTGTCGTTTGAAGATTGAGATTTGTTAACATCATCATTAGGCTGAATAGTTTTTTCACCTTCACCAATTACTTTTCCTGCCAATTGGTGGGCCCTATTGGCGATTACCTCATTAACATTCATATTACTTTGAGTACCAGAACCCGTCTGCCATATCACCAAAGGAAATTGGTCATCATGTTTGCCGTCTAAAATTTCATCACATACCTTGGCAATCAAATCCCGTTTTTCAATTGGTAATACGCCCAATTCGCAATTGGTATATGCTGCTGCTTTTTTTAAGTATGCAAAACCGTAAACAACCTCCAAAGGCATGGATGCAGGTGGGCCAATTTTAAAATTATTTCTGGAACGTTCTGTTTGGGCTCCCCATAACTTATCGGCGGGCACTTTTACCTCGCCCATGGTGTCTTTTTCTATTCTGAAACTCATTATTTTGGATATTAAAAGTAAGCTACAAAGTTAGTTTTTTTGTACGGTTTTATCGAATGATTATTGTTAGTTTTTAAGGCTTCTTTTAACATTAAAATAACGAATTTAATTACTTCAAAACAGTAAAATCGATTAAATTAGTAGGATTAAAAATTATTTAAAAACGACTAAACAAAAAAATATCATGGCAACAATTAGATTAGGTGACGAAGCACCAAACTTTACAGCAAATTCCACGGAAGGACAAATTAATTTTCATGAATGGCTAGGGGATAGCTGGGGCATTTTATTTTCCCACCCTGCAGATTACACCCCCGTTTGTACTACGGAATTGGGAACCGTTGCAAAATATAAGAACGAATTTGCCAAACGCAACGTTAAGGTGGTAG
This sequence comes from Hyunsoonleella rubra, assembly GCF_042684665.1. Taxonomy (NCBI): domain Bacteria; kingdom Pseudomonadati; phylum Bacteroidota; class Flavobacteriia; order Flavobacteriales; family Flavobacteriaceae; genus Hyunsoonleella; species Hyunsoonleella rubra. The sequence continues at coordinate 82,072 of NZ_JBHULY010000013.1, forward strand.
CCTTAAGTGTGGACGGTATTGAAGACCACAAAGGTTGGATTAAGGATATCAACGAAACGCAAAATACTTCCGTTAATTTTCCGATAATTGCAGATGAGGACAGGAAAGTATCCCAACTATATGATATGATTCACCCCAATGCGGATAGTAAGCACACAGTGCGATCAGTATTCGTAATTGGTGCAGACAAAAAGGTGAAGCTGACCATTACCTATCCAGCGTCAACGGGAAGAAACTTTGAAGAGTTGCTTCGCGTTATCGACTCGTTACAATTAACTGCCTATCATAAAGTGGCAACACCTGCCAATTGGAAACATGGAGAGGATGTAGTTGTGGTGCCAACGGTGGCAACCGAGGATATTCCAAGTCTTTTCCCTAAGGGGCATAAGGAAGTAAAACCTTATTTGCGGATGACACCGCAGCCGAATTTAGACTAGTTGAAAAGCTTGTTAATAAATTTAATTTTGATATTGTATAAGAATAACCTTTGCACTATCTTTGCGAAAGATTTTTAAAAGGCACTGACAATTATGTTTGAATTTGACCAATATTTAGGGTTTTTAGCGTTTTTAACCATTTTGACCATTGGGTTTTGGCTAATGATTTTTTTATTGACTTTCGTGATTCCTTACTGGATCGGTGGTTCTTTAATTGAGCGTTTGAAAGAAAGAAGAGAGGAAAAGAAAGCGCAACGTTTAGAAAGTTAGAAACTTTTTCATTAAAAATATCAGAAAGGAAACCATTATGGTTTCCTTTTTTTGTGTCTCGATACTTACAAAAACAACCTGATATTCAGTGGATTTCAGCTTCTCGTCGAAATTATTTATCTAATCCACAGGTTAACGATATCTTGGCAAAAAAGATTGTATGCTCCTAAGTATTCTAATTCCAATGTACAATACTGAAAAGTATATTGGTAACTGCCTGGAAAGTTTAATCCAACAAGATGTCGACCCCAAGGACTATGAAATTATCGTTATCGATGATGGTTCTACAGATAATAGTGTTTCAGTAGTTCAATCTTATATCGAGAAAACTGAGAACGTAAAACTTCACAGGCAAAGTAATGCCGGTATTACGGTAACTAGTAACAGGCTTCTGGAGTTGGCAACAGGCAAGTACATCTACAAAATCGATAGTGATGACTACGTAGCCAATAACACTTTTGGTACACTTCTAAAAATCATGGATGAAAACAATTTAGAAGTATTGGGTTTTGATTCTTTTGAAACTGAACAATTGGATCTTCATGAATTAGATGATGAAATCGATGTGGAAAACATTGAAGTACAGACAGGTGTTGAATATTGGGCGCAAGCTAAAAACCCTCGCTCAGGTGCTAATTGGTACATTGTAAACCGAGAATTCTTGGTAAAGAATAATAGAACGTTTGAGCTGGAAGACAACCCAATGTGTGATACGCCATTTACGTTTCAATTGTTTGCCGTGGTAGAAAGATTTGCATATCTGCCCAATGTAATTCATAGGTATGTACAGGTGCCTTCTTCAGGGTCAAATAACAGGAATGTAAATCATTTGAAAAGAAGGATATTTAAGCGTCAGGCACTTGTTCATAAATTACGTGATATTTCCGATCAGCTCGAGGAAAAAAGGCGACCAAGATTTTCAGGAATGATCGAAAGTTTAAAGTTTTGGAGCGATGTTAATGTTTATTTTCTCTTTCAGAAGTTCCTCTACGTCAACATTTCCATACCAAAGATAAATCTTATACTAAAAGGACTAGAAGATGTGGATGCCTACCCTATGGTGAATTTTATCGGGGATAAGTGCTTTTCAAAAAGGCACGAACTGACCACCAAACTATTTAATAACAAGTATCTCTTTTTCTTGATGCTCTATCCACTAAGATTATTGGTGCGACTAAAATTTGTTGAACTAAATTTCAGGTAGATTTGTTTTAAATAATATCTAAAATATGCTCAGGGGGCCTACCTACAACAGCTTTTTTACCGTTAATAATAATTGGGCGCTCGATCAATTTGGGATACTGAACCATAGCCTCAATAATTTGATTGTCCGAAAGTTCCTTTCCTTTAAAATCGGATTTCCATATTGCCTCGTTTTTTCTAACAAGTTCAATAGGCTTTATACCCAACAGGGCTATAATATCCTTTAATTCAGCTTTAGAGGGAACATCTTCAAGGTATTTCACTATTTCAAATTTCTTCCCTGATTTTTCTAAAATTTCCAGACCATTTCGTGATTTACTGCAACGATTATTGTGGTAGATTTTTATCATGATAATTGAATTTTATAGTTTTCTAGTTCTGAAATGAGTTGTGCAGGGTTTTTAAAATGAATGCCCTTAATACCGAGTGCATTGGCAGCTTTAATATTGAGGATATTGTCATCAATAAAAATCGTTTTTTCAGGAACTAGGTTAAATCTTTGTATTGCGATTTGATAAATTTCCTTGAAGGGTTTCCGTGTTTTTTCTTCTCCAGAGACTACGATACCCTCAAACCAACTTAAAAACTCATATCGTTTTTTGGCAATTGGGAACGTTTCACTGCTCCAATTGGTCAGTGCAACAACTTTATAATCTTTATTGTCAGCCAATGATTTAAGAATAGAAACACATCCTACAATCGGACCACCTAGCATCTTTTCCCATTCACCATAGTACATTCTAATATACTTTTCGTGCTCCGGAAACTTTTCAACAAGGTCTTTAGTAGCTTTTTCCAACGGATAACCAGCATCTTGGTTCTCGTTCCAAGCCATGGTACAGATATTTTCCAAAAACCATTGCATTTTTTCCCTATCGCCTTTAAAAGCGTTAAGGAAAACATATTCAGGATTCCAATCAATCAAAACCCCTCCCAAATCAAAAATTATGGTATCTATTTTTGTCATAATTGGGAAGTATCTTCCTCTTTTTGCCCCATCATCATTAAATAGGCTTTTAAAAAGGCATCGATGTTGCCGTCCATAACAGCATCTACATTGCCAGTTTCGTGATTGGTTCTCACGTCTTTTACCAATTTATAAGGGTGCATCACATAGTTTCGGATTTGGCTTCCCCATTCAATCTTCATTTTACTGGCTTCAATATCATCCCTTTGAGACAGCTGTTTTTGAAGTTCAATTTCATACAATTGGGATTTCAACATTTGCATGGCCCTTGTCCTGTTGTCGTGTTGTGATCGTGTTTCGGAGCAGGAAATTTGAATGCCTGTTGGTTTGTGGGTCAACTGCACTTTGGTTTCAACTTTGTTGACGTTTTGCCCTCCGGCACCACTTGAACGTGCCGTGGTAATTTCAATATCGGCAGGATTGATATCAATTTCGATGGTATCATCCACTAAAGGGTAAACGTACACCGAAGCAAAACTGGTATGGCGTTTGGCATTGCTATCAAAAGGGGAGATGCGTACCAAACGGTGAACTCCATTTTCGCCTTTTAACCAACCGAAGGCAAAATCGCCTTCAATCTCCAAAGTTACAGTTTTTATACCTGCTACATCGCCTTCTTGAAAGTTGAGTTCCTTCACTTTAAAGCTGTTCTTTTCGGCATACATCAAATACATACGCATCAGCATACTGGCCCAGTCGCAACTTTCGGTACCACCGGCACCGGCCGTAATTTGGAGTACTGCACTTAAGCTATCGCCTTCTTCTGAAAGCATGTTTCGGAATTCTATATCCTCCAAAAGATTGGAAGCTTTGCTATAACGATTTTCAACGTCCTCTTGGGTAGATTCACCTTCTTTGAAGAACTCATAAATGACTTCAAGATCTTCGATTAAAGTTTTGACATCTTTATAATCCTGAACCCATTTTTTCTTTACCCTTAGGGATTTCATTACAACTTCCGCTGATTTTGGGTCGTTCCAGAAATTAGGGTCAAAGGTTTGTTCTTCTTCGTTTTGTATTTCTATCAGTTTGGCATCTATGTCAAAGATAGTGCCTTAGTTTGTCAAGGCGGGTATTAAGATTTTTTATTTGATCGGATGTTATCATGGATAAGATTTTTTGTCAAATTTAAAATTAAAATCCATCTGCCACAACAAAAAAAAGCTTGGGTTTAACACCCAAGCTTTTTCAATTTAAGTTTACGTTATTCTACCCGGCATCAGGGGTGCTGCCTCCGGTGCAAACACCACCAAAGTGGATAATCACATATATATCACCAGAAAGTCCAGTTCCAATGGAATATTGTCCAGGAGCCAAAGTAACTTTCCCTTTTTTATTAGTTGGATACTTATTTGTGCCAGCATAAAAATGTTCTTCGGTCAAGCTAGCTCCATCTGCCAGATTGTAATCAATACTAACGGTTCCATTTTCGTAAGTAGCCGTTGCTGTTCCGACAAAAGCTCCTTTTGAAACATCACATTGACCAGCACCAGCATAGATGTCAAAAGTCTTAACTGTTGCCCCTCCTACGGTTTCCTCCATTTTTATAGTCCATCCCCATCGGTTAGCATTTAGGGTTGGGTCGTCGGTAAAGCATGTGTATTCGTCGTCACTATTTCCGATTGCATATGCAGTTTCGCCACATCCACCGCCAGAAGGAGGAGGGCACTTTATACGGAAGTTAAAGTCGATTGGCCACACGCGTGCTCCTGTATTGTCGGTTAGCCAACCCCATCCTGCGAGCCCATATGCGCCGATATTTGAATCAAAATTAGCTCCACCAGGTCCTACATGGACTCCAAAATTAGGTGTGCTATCATCATTAGGGTCAGGGCGTTGCTCAACGCTATATGTGCCTGTGATATCATTATTTTGGTAGTCTACACAGTTTCCTTCGGCTATAATAGTACTTTTTTCACTGTCGATAATATAAAAGTACATCTCCTCAGAATTTGAGGCGTTACCGGCCGTACCTTCTTTTTTGTGACCACCACCGTCGGCAGACCACTCGGCCCATGATTTTTTGTCTTTAAGCCAAACATCAATGGTTACCTTACAGCCATTATTATTCATAGAAGTTCCGCTGATATGGGCAGTGCCATCATGACATTCCGTAAAAGTTAAGCCATCTCCATAAGAGGCAAAATAAGTTGAAGGTACGTTCCAATCGTTGGTGTTATCCAAGGACCACCAAAAATTGCCTGCAGGTTCAATAGCTCCCCAGGGGTCTCTATCAGCGTCAATTACGATACATGCCTTGCAGTCTGAATCGTCAGGAGTTTCGGCTTTTTCAGTCTTCGCTTTCTTTTTTTTGCTCAAAAGTTCACTTGAGGATGAAAGTTCCTCATGAACTTCTAGGTTTTCTTTATTACATGAAAGGATCATGAGGGTAACACAAAGAAAGCATAATAGTTTTGTTTTCATAATCTAAGATAGGTTTATTGTTAATAATAGTATTTAAGAGTAAATATTGTAATATTATTTCTTAGCGCAAAAGTTATCTGATGATTAGTAGATTAAGTCGATAAGCAGCTATGAATCAAATATGAAACAGTCATTTTATTCGTTCTAGAGTTCTGTTTTTCCGATTAAATTTTCAGTAAACGAAAAACTTTAGCTTTACAGTGAAATTTTTTGGAAATAGACACCTACTAATATAATTTAGGTGTAATTTTGATTTAGCAAATCATCCGTTTTAAATAATAAGGTGCCCAAATCCCAACTTAGAGTTAAATTATTCAAGCTATGAAACTAAGTGTTTTAATTCCATTGTACAACGCAGAAAAGTACATAGGGAACTGCCTAGACACCTTGATTCATCAGGACATTGATACTGATGACTATGAGATTATTGTTTTAGATGATGGTTCTTCAGACAAAGGCGCCGATGTTGTTCGGTCACTTTCCAGAAATTCGCCTAATATTGTGTTGCACCACCAAGAAAATGCTGGTTTTACTATTACTCGAAACAGGTTATTGAAACTTGCCAAGGGCGAATACATTTATAAAATAGATAGTGACGACTACGTTACCCATAACTCTTTGGGGGTGCTTTTAAAAATCGCTAAAGAAAGTGACCTTGACGTTTTGGGCTTTGAATCTTTTGACACCGAGAGAATGGATATTTACAATCCGAGGTGGGAAAAGAAAATTCCTGAGATAGAAATTTGCTCTGGTCCCAAGTATTGGGCCAGAGCTAACAATCCAAGGTTGGGAGTGAATTGGTATCTGTTGAAACGCAGTTTTATTGATAAGCACAATATTACTTTTGAAATGGGAAGCAATCCTTTTTCGGATACGCCATTTACCCTCAGAGTGTTTACGGCCGCTAAAAGATTTGCATTTGTACCAATGGACGTGCACCGTTATTTACAAGTGCCAACTTCAGTTATGCACAATAGCAGTTCTAGTCATTTGAGAAAGATGGTTGAGTACCACAAGGGCTTAGTGCATAAGTTACAAAACATGTCTTCAGAATTGTCAATGAAGAATGACCCCATTTATAATGGAATCATTGATAGCATGAAGTTTTGGAGTGATATTAATGTGTACTTCATGCTAAAAAAATATCTGAGTTTGAATGTTCCAATTGCTCGAATTGACAGTACTTTAAAAGACTTGAAATCTATAAAAGCCTATCCAATGACATCTTTTAAGGGAGATAAGTGCTTTTCAAAAAGTCATAGACTGGTGACTTTCATTTTCAATAATAAGTATTTGTACTTCCTCGCTTTGTATCCACTTCGATTTGTCTTGAACCTTAACTTAATTAGGTTTCAAGATTAATGCGTTTTGGCTCTTTTAGTTTAATGGCATAACGCACATATTTACATATCATTTTAGCGCCATTTAGGATTATCGAATCGTTATATTTTCTTATTTCTTGTATGTTTAGAGCGTTTATGTATTACTTTATTTTTTTACTCTTATTTTTGTAGCTAGAAAAAAAAAGTCTATGAAACTTAGTATACTGATCCCTATGTATAATTCTGAAGAGCATATAGGGAATTGTTTGGATAGCTTGCTTACGCAAAATCTTCCCAAGGAAGACTATGAAATTATTATCATAGACGACGAGTCTTCGGACAAAAGCGCAGAAATAGTTCGGGATTACGCAAATGAACATAATAATATATCGCTGGTGCCTCAAAAAAATGCCGGAACCTTTACTACAAGGAATAGGCTTTTGAAATTAGCCAAAGGCGACTATATTTATAACCTTGATGCCGATGATTACATTGTCCACCATTGTTTGGGCGATCTTCTGGCTTTAGCCGAAAATAATGATCTGGATATTATAGGGTTCAAATCTAATGATACCGTGGAACTAGATGAATTCGAGCTGAAGGAGATGATTGACCCTAAAAGTTCAACCGTTACTACTGGTACAGAATTTTTGGAAGCCAATCCTGACTATACATTTGCGATTTGGTGGTACTTTGTTAAGCGGGATCTTTTGGAGGAAAAAGGTATTACTTTTAACAACAATCAGTACAGTGCAGATGTCATGTTTACCACAACTTTGTTTTTGGGAGCAAAAAAAGTGATGGTATTGCCAAATGAGATTCATCGCTACGTATTGACGCCAGACTCTTTGATGAGAAGCGATGATTATGAAATCATCTCGAAAAGGGTAAATAACTTTCACGCAGCGGCTTTGAGCATGAACGATTTGATCAAAGACCTTAACAAACAGTCTTCAGAAAAGAATGAAGGTGTGATAAGGAATTTAAAATTAAGAAGGGATGTACTCAGCTTTTTCAATATTATAGACATGATCGCCAAGCATTTCCCGAAAAAGGATATAAAGGCAAAGATAGAGGCCTTAAAAAAAGAGGATGCTCACCCATTGTCGCATTTTTTGGGAGAAACCTATAATTCTTTAAAATTTAGAGTGCTTATTTTTTTGATTAATAATGAAAAGGTTCTCTATACTATTTTATCGGTAAAAAGTATATTCTTCAGGAGTAGATAAGAAGAATATTAATCTCCTATGTCCAAAAAACAGTTTAATTAAATTCAAAAACCGTTAATAAAAAAAGGCTGCACGTTAAAGTACAGCCTTTCATTATTTTGATTTATTATTTTAGTAACCGTATTTACAATACTTGTAATAGTAGTAGCAAACCCAGTGTCTGTAACATTTCGTATCAGGTTTCTCATACTCACACAATTTGCCTCCTTCCGTACTTGCTCCACCTTTTACTTTGAAAACACCTTTTTCATATCCAGGACCAATTTTTAGGTAACAATCGGTTCTAATTTTGGTATAATAGCACCCATCAATATAGATGTAAATATACTTTCCAAAACTACCATCGTGATTAGCTCCCTTTACAACAAACGTTTCATAAGGTTCTAAGGTTTGGTCAAAGATTTTGATGCCGTAGCAAGTATCCTCTTTTTTCTGGAAAATCTTTACACGCTTTGAATTGCACCAATCAAACTTAAGTCTCAATTTGCTAACATCCCCTGTACACTCTTTACATTCGTTAACAGGCTCACATTCCAGTCTGAAGTTGAAATCAATTAACCATAAGCGCTCGCAAGTCACTTTATCGATTAACCATCCCCATCCGGCCAATCCATGTGCACCAACATTTGAGTCATAGTTTGCACCACCTGGACCAATATGAACACCGTAGTTTGGCGTATTGTCATCGTTAGGGTCAGGTCTTTGTTCTACACCAAATGTACCTTCTTGCACACAATCGCCACCTTCTGCTTTAATCGTACTTCTTTTATGGTCAATAACATAAAAATGCATATCTTCAGAATTTGATGCGTTACCGGCAGTACCTTCTTTTTTGTGGCCACCTCCATCGGCAGACCAATCAGCCCAAGATTTTTTATCCTTAAGCCATACGTTAACAGTAACTAAACATGTACCATAAATTGTAGTGCCTATGATATTAGCAGTACCGTTGTCGTATTCCAAAAACTTCAAGCTATGGCTATCGGTAGTAGAAAAATAGGTGGATGGGTCAAAGTAGTCAGAACCATCGGCTGTCTTGGACCACCAAAAGTTCGCCGTTGGCTCCTGAGCACCCCAAGGATCCCTGTCGGCATCAATCACCTTACATTCTTTTATCAAGGTGCCTGATGTACCCATAGTTGAGTTGCTGGACATCCCAATGCTAAAAGTAGTGCCCATAGTATTGCTGGGTTGGGCCATTTCACTTTCATCATTGATAACCAAAGTGGCATCCACTTCACTTTCCGGTACTAAGATTTCCTCCTCTAAAGCCGCCTCGATTTCAGCTAAAGATTGTTCTTGTTCTTGTTCTTCTACGCTTTCACTTTTACACGCGAAGACTAAAAAAGTTACACATAGTAACAATAATAGATTTTTTTTCATAATTTAAGTTTGTGTTTGATTAGATTAATAGTAAACCATCTCAAAATTATGAAATCAACAATTCGTCCTACTAATTTTTTGTTAAAACCAATATATTTTCGATTAATAGATAAACGTCAACTTTTTCAGGTTCAATAGATTAAATGCCGTTTTGTCGGACAAATTGTGTCTTTCCGTAGGCAGAGGAAGGTGGTTTTTGGACAAGGTTCAACGTAAGAATTCTTAACAATAAGATTGCGTAAAAACAGTAAATATTTGTGTTTCAAGTATTTGTATTCGTTTACACTTTCCTTAAAAGGTTTTACAAAATGAATAATTGGCTTAGTTTGAATCTGACACCATTTTCATTAAAAACCAATAAAATGTCATGGGTTTGACCCATCCATAGGATAGCAGGAAAACCAAAACGGTTCAATCAAACGAATAGCAGGGCTTGTCGGTATGCTCATTAATTTTTTCGGGAACGTTTATTGTACTATATTCCAATAATTTTTCAGTTACCAATTCGGCAAAATAATTATTTGTGAAAATCGAAAGTTAACAGAGGGAAATATTCAGTTTTAAAAAGGCAATGATTTTTTTCATAGATAAGCAAGTTTGTACGTCTTAATAACTGATAATTTTAAGTCAAAATATAAAGAATTGCAAAACAAATGGTTATAGACTTAAGAAGCGATACGGTTACAAAACCATCCAAAGCCATGCTTGAAGCAATGTGGCAAGCCAGGGTAGGCGATGATGTTTTTAGGGAAGACCCTACAGTGAACCTTTTGGAAGAAAGAATTGCAAAAATGTTCGGAAAAGACAAAGCACTGTTTTTTCCTAGTGGCACTATGGCCAACCAAACTGCCATTAAACTGCATACCAATCCAGGTGATCAAATAGTATGTGATAAATATGCGCATATCTATAATTATGAATCAGGGGGCGCTTCCTTTAATAGTGGCGTGTCCTGTAAGTTAATCGATGGAGAAAAGGGAAGGTTCACCGCTCAACAGGTTGAAGAAGCTATAAACCCTGACGCATATTATTACAGTAAAACGAGCTTAGTAGAGATTGAAAACACAACAAATAAAGGAGGGGGAGCATGCTGGGATTTCCATGAAATTTTAAAGATCAGGAAGGTTTGTGATAACCATCAACTAGGATTGCATTTGGATGGCGCACGTTTGTGGAATGCCCTCATTGCAAAAAATGAAACAACGGAACCGTATGGCAAAGTATTCGATACTATTTCCCTGTGCTTTAGTAAGGGTCTTGGGTGCCCCGTCGGTTCTATTTTAGTTGGTGATGAGGCAATAATGAGAGATGCCATTAGAATTCGAAAGATATTTGGAGGAAATATGAGGCAGACAGGTTATTTGGCTGGAGCGGCTCTTTATGCTTTAGACCATAATTTTGAACGATTGGCGGAAGACCATCAAAAAGCCAAAGAAATTGGGGAAGTTCTGTCAAAACGATCAGCAGTAAAATCTGTTTACCCAGTTGAAACCAATATTGTCATTTTTGAACTAAATGCTGATGTGGAAGACAAAAGATTTGTTGAAAAACTAAAAGAAAAGAATATCTTAATTATCGAAATGGGAGAGAGAAAGCTAAGAATGGTTACGCATTTGGACTATACTGGCCCCATGCATAAAAAGCTCCTAAACGAGCTAAAAAATTTGTGAGCAAAGCATTTATTTAAATAAATCCATTCCAGGAATATTGGGCATACCTTCCTTAGCTACGGCCGCCAATTCAGTTTCATTCACTTTTGTCGCTTTTTCAATCGCTTTGTTCAAGGTCAAAATTAGATAGTCCTCCAACTGCTCTTTGTCTTCAAGTAATTCATCATCAATCTCGATAGATTTTATACTTCTGTTAGCCGTTAAAGTCACTTTCAATTTTCCGTCGTTACTGCTTTCATCCACCAAAACGGTATCCAAGCGTTTCTTTGCTTCCTCAACTCTTTTTTGGGTTTCCTTTAGTTTGCCCATCATATTCATCATATCTCCAAACATGCGTAAATTCGTTTTATGTTTCGCTATGCAAAACTATTAAAATTAGGAACAACTATCACCAATAAAACACTAAAGTGAAAAAATGGCTCGTTATTTTAATCTTAACCACTATTTTAGCCCATTGTTGCAAAGAAAAAACTGAAATGGCAGAAACAGCTACAAAAATCAAGCCTCCAAAGGCAAAGAAAATACCTAAGGAATCAAGTATTCACGGGGATATTCGAATTGATAATTATTATTGGCTAAACGATAGAGAAAACCAAGAGGTTATCGATTATTTAAAGGCCGAGAACGCCTACACAAAATCCAAAATGCTTCATACCGAGGATTTTCAAAAGCAATTGTTCGAGGAAATGAAGGGGAGGATAAAGGAAAATGACAGCTCGGTGCCTTATAAGCTTAACGGTTATTGGTACCAAACGCGTTTTGAGGAGAACAAAGGTTATCCTATTTATGCAAGAAAAAAAGAAACTTTAGAAGCTCCCGAAGACATCCTCTTCGATTGCAATGAAATGGCAAAGGAATTTGCATTTTTCAAGCTTGGGGGCATTTCAATCAGCAATGATAACAGTTTAGCAGCATATTCAACTGATACTTTAAGCAGAAGACAATATCGTATTCAAATTAAGAATCTTAAAAATGGATTGATGCTTCCGGATATCATTGAGAACACAACAGGAAGTATTGCTTGGGCCAATGACAACAAAACTTTTTTTTATGCGAAGAAGGATGAAGAGACCTTAAGGTCTTTCAAAATTTTTAGGCATGTTTTAGGTACGGACACAAAGGACGATGTGGAGGTATATTATGAAAAGGACGAAACTTTCAACACATTTGTTTACAAATCCAAATCCAAAAAGTATATAATAATCGGTTCCTCCAGTACCCTGAGTACGGAATATAGAATTTTGGATGCCGATACCCCAAATGGGGAATTCAAAATATTTCAGGAGCGGACAAAGGATTTGGAGTATTCCATTGCCCATTACAAGGATAGTTTTTACATCATTACAAATGCGGATGGCGCCACCAATTTCAAGGTTTGTAAAGTCTCCGAACATGCCACACATAAATCCAATTGGGAAGATTTGATATCCCATCGAGAAGCGGTTTTAGTGGAGGACATAGAGATTTTCAAGGATTATTTGGTAGTGGATGAGCGTGAAAATGGATTGAATAATATCAGGATTATGAGTTGGGATGGCAAAGAGGACTATTATTTGCCCTTTGAAAGCGAAACATATAATGCGTACATTGGCAACAATCCTGATTTTGACAGCGGTAAGTTGCGCTATAGTTATAATTCATTAACTACCCCAAGCTCGGTTGTTGATTACGATTTTAAAACCCGAAAGAGTGTTGTAAAAAAGGAGCAGGAAGTACTCGGAGGAAAGTTTAATAAGGAGAATTACGAATCCAAACGCATTTGGGCTACGGCAAGAGATGGAGTAAAAGTCCCAATTTCGTTGGTTTATCGAAAGGGCATTAAATTGAACGGAAAGAATCCATTGTTGCAGTACGCATATGGCTCCTATGGGCATACTATCGACCCATCTTTTTCCAGTATTCGCCTAAGTCTTTTGGACAGAGGTTTCGTTTATGCTATTGCTCATGTTCGCGGCGGCGAATATTTAGGGAGACACTGGTATGAAACGGGTAAATTACTGACCAAGAAAAACAGCTTTACAGATTTTATAGATTGTTCAAAGCATATGATATCAGAAGGCTACACTTCAAAAAAGCAACTGTATGCCTATGGAGGTTCAGCTGGGGGCATGCTTATGGGAGCAATTATCAACATTAACGCGGAATTGTATAACGGGGTAATTTCCGCGGTCCCATTTGTAGATGTTGTAACTACAATGTTGGACGATAGCATCCCATTGACAACAGGGGAGTACGACGAATGGGGAAACCCCAACGAGCCAGAGTATTATGAATACATGAAGTCCTATTCCCCATATGATAATGTGGAAGCAAAAGGATATCCCAATATGCTTGTAACCACTGGCTTGCACGACTCGCAGGTTCAGTATTGGGAACCAGCCAAGTGGGTGGCTAAACTCCGGGAGTTGAAGACCGATTCCAACCTTCTATTGTTGCACACGGATATGGACTCAGGGCATGGGGGCGCATCAGGAAGATTTGAGAGTTTAAAGGAGGTAGCGCGTGAATATGCCTTTTTATTAGATTTAGAAAAAAGATAATGCCTTCTAAAAAAAATTACGTACTTTTGCCAAGTTTTAAGGGACTTATTTTTTGACTAAATTTAAGACGCTTATAAATTACATTTATGAAACATCGAAGAAAGGTTTTTGAAAATGTATTAGATTTGGTAGGCAATACCCCGCTTATTAAGCTTAATAGAATAACTTCAAAACTAAAAGGGAATTTCTACGCCAAGGTAGAATCCTATAATCCTGGTCAATCTTCCAAAGACAGGATAGCACTCTATATCATTGAACAGGCCGAGAAGCAAGGCATTTTAAAACCTGGCGACACCATTATTGAAACTACATCTGGTAATACGGGTTTTAGCTTGGCTATGGTAAGTATCATAAAAGGCTATGAATGTATTTTGGCGGTAAGCTCTAAATCCTCGGCAGATAAGATTGATATGTTAAAAACCATGGGGGCTAAGGTATATGTTTGCCCAGCCCATGTTAGTGCTGACGACCCTCGTTCTTACTATGAAGTTGCAAAACGACTACATCAGGAAATTAAGGGTTCGGTCTACATTAACCAATATTTCAATCAATTGAATATTGATGCGCATTACCATTCGACAGGCCCCGAAATTTGGGAGCAAACGGAAGGAAAGTTAACTCATTTGGTAGCTTGTAGTGGTACTGGTGGAACGATTTCGGGTACTGCAAAATATTTGAAAGAAAAGAACCCAGATATAAAAGTTATTGGAGTTGACGCTTTTGGTTCCGTGATTAAGAAGTACCACGAAACTAGAGAGTTTGATGAAAAGGAAATTTACCCGTATCGTATTGAAGGATTAGGTAAAAACCTTATTCCTTCAGCAACGGATTTTGATTTGATAGATGAATTCGTAAAAGTTAATGATGAAGACAGTGCGCACACCGCGCGTGAAATTGCAAGAACCGAAGGCATGTTTGTTGGCTATACTTCTGGTGCAGTAACACAGGCTATCAAGCAATTAGGGGAGGAGAAAAGGTTTAAAAAAGACGATTACATAGTTGTTATCTTCCCGGATCACGGTTCCCGATACATGAGTAAAGTATATTGTGATAAATGGATGAGTGATCAAGGCTTTTTCGATAGTATTAATGAAGAATCTTCGCAAAAGATACAATACATAAAATAAGAATATTGAATGCGTTCTTGGAAGCGGTTTTTTGTAAAACATACAAAAAACCGCTTCTTTTTTTATTTTGTCAATAATTGAATCGCAAATATTATGGTGAAATCAGATAAATATTTAATTTTGCACCAACTAACTAAGAATTAAATTCCATACCTAAAATCAATGGTCTCATTTCGTTTGGAGTACAAATTGGTGACACTGGAGACCCTTTTTGGTTTTTTTTTGGGTATTCATTAATTGGATTAGATGAAAGATTTATTTGATAAGATTTACAAGGATAAAGGGCCATTGGGCAAATGGGCCTCTCAAGCCGAAGGTTATTTTGTGTTTCCAAAACTAGAAGGAGAGATTTCAAATAGAATGAAATTTCAGGGGAAAGAAGTCATAACATGGAGTATTAATGACTATTTGGGGCTTGCCAACCACCCCGAGGTAAGAAAGGTTGATGCGGCAGCCGCTGCACAATACGGTTCGGCTTACCCAATGGGTGCCCGTATGATGTCGGGTCATACAGATTTACACGAAAAACTTCAGGATGAACTTGCTGCCTTTGTGAATAAGGAAGCCGCTTATCTTTTAAATTTTGGATATCAGGGTATGGTTTCCACCATTGATGCTTTGGTAGCCAAGGATGATATTATCGTTTATGATGTCGATGCACACGCTTGTATTATTGACGGCGTACGTTTGCATATGGGAAAACGCTTCACCTATAAGCACAACGATGTGGATAGCCTGGAGAAAAACTTGGAACGTGCCACCAAACTAGCAGAACAAACAGGAGGAGGTATTTTGGTGATTTCTGAAGGTGTGTTTGGCATGAGAGGAGAGCAAGGCCGTTTAAAGGAAATCGTTGAGCTTAAGAAAAAATTTAAGTTTAGGTTTTTTGTAGATGATGCCCACGGATTTGGTACTTTAGGTAAAACTGGTGCTGGAGCAGGTGAGGAGCAAGGTGTACAGGATGGTATTGATGTGTATTTTGCGACTTTCGCAAAATCAATGGCAAGTACTGGCGCATTTATTGCTGGTGACCAAGAAATTATCGACTACCTTAAATACAACTTGCGCTCTCAGATGTTTGCCAAATCATTGCAAATGCAATTAGTTGTTGGGGCGTTAAAACGTTTAGAGATGTTAAAAACCATGCCGGAGTTAAAGCAAAACTTATGGAGAATTGTGGACGCATTGCAGTCTGGTTTAAAGGAAAGAGGTTTTGATATTGGTACAACGCAAAGTTGCGTAACCCCTGTTTATTTGAAGGGAAGTATTCCTGAAGCTATGGCTTTGGTGAAGGATTTACGTGAAAATTATGGTATATTCTGTTCTATCGTGGTGTATCCGGTGATTCCTAAAGGACTGATTCTTTTGAGAATGATTCCAACAGCTACTCACACTTTGGAAGATGTTAAGGAAACCTTGGATGCATTTGATGCCATAAGGGATAGACTTAGAAATGGAACATATAAGCGTCTATCAGCTGCTGTGATGGCGGCTATGGGAGACTAGCCTATAAAAAAGAGACATTTAAAGAGTCCGGTTTGTAATAAATCGGACTTTTTTATTTCAATTCTTTTCTATAGGTTTTTCTTTTTCTGAAAACCTCTGGGTTAAAGTGTTTCCATATTTGACGTATGGCAATATTGTCAGCTAATTCTGGAGTCCTGTAGCAGGTCTTTACCCCTTTTGCGGTTAATGTGTTATAATACTCGTTGAAAATAAGGGCATGCACCCCCTTGTTTTGGTAGTCTGGATGAATGCCAATCAAATAAAAAATTGCCTCCTTACTGTTTTTCCTTGCCTTTAATATGTGTATAAGTCCAAATGGGAAAAGCTTGCCTTTGGCTTTTTGTAACGCTTTAGCAAAGGACGGCATTACAACAGCAAATGCGATAGGCTTATCGTCTTTGTCCATAATAAACTTAATGTACTCAGGGTTTACAAAACTTATGAATTTCTTTTTAAAATAATCTTTTTGAATATCCGTAACTTCAACAAATGAAGATAAACCAGCGTAGGTTTCATTAAAAAGGTCGAACATTCCATCCACATAAGGCATTACCTCTTTGGTTTTGGTAAAATTCAAAGGTTTTAATTGATAGCGTTTTTTTATCAATTCGTTCGCCTTTAAAAATGTTTCTGGTTTTACATTCGAAAACTCAAATCTACTTTCTACATAAGCTTTTTCGATGTGGTATCCAGCGGCTTCATAATGTTTAATATAGTAGGGGTGATTGTACCAGGTTACCATTGGGCTCAAAGCCTCGTACCCTTCATCAATTACGCCTACTTTGTCAAGATTTGAAAACC
Organism: Hyunsoonleella rubra; assembly: GCF_042684665.1. Lineage (NCBI taxonomy): Bacteria > Pseudomonadati > Bacteroidota > Flavobacteriia > Flavobacteriales > Flavobacteriaceae > Hyunsoonleella > Hyunsoonleella rubra. The sequence goes on from NZ_JBHULY010000013.1 coordinate 98,951, forward strand.
CTAAAGGTCCTTCAGTAAACTCTAAATCATGAGCTTTTCCAATGCTTTCAACCTTGTCAAATAAAGCTTGAGACACTTCCAAATCATCTATAAAATCAAACCAGCCAAAGCGCATTCGCCTTTCATTTTGTTTTTTTACCTCCAGCCAATTAACGATGGCGGCCACGCGACCAACAATTTCGTTATTGCGATAGGCCAAAAACAACTGGGCATTGGCGTCCAAGAATACCGGATTCTCATCCTTATCAAAAGTTTTCATTTCTTGACTGATAATGGGCGGAGTCCAATACTTGGAGTCCTTATAGAGTTTAAATGGAAACTTTACAAATGCCTTTAGATCCTTTTTGGTGGTTACTTCTTTAATCGAAATCATTGAATACTTTTCAATTGGTTAGTCGAAATCTTCGTCTTCACGTTCTTGTTTTCGTTCTTTTTCCTTGGGCGGAGTGTCTTCTTTTTTGCGTTTTTTCTTTACTTTTTTTGGTTTGCCTCCGTTTCGTCTTGATTGACGTTTCGCTTCTTCCTCAGCGCTATTGCCGTTATCTATTTCTTTGTCTTTATGAAAATCAAATCGATATGAAGCTCCGAAGGTTACATTCAATACGGACGGCGTATCTTTTGTGTTAAATGTCAACGCCGTATCCAGTTGAAAATTCTTGTCCCATAAATAAGCTCCACCGACCCTAAAAAGGTTATCTGCATAAAAATCGCTTTGAATTCCTTGGGTTTCACCAAAAATAACCCATTGCGGACTAAAGGAGTGGGTTAGGGTCAATATGTAAGTGAAATCAGATTGGTCCGTTCCAATACGGTCTTTGCTTAAATTCATCACAAAAACCCAACCTCCGTTAAAATTGTTCTGTGTGGCAATCATTACTTTCGGGCTAAATCCTTCAATTCCCGGAGCTGTATAAGAATTAGGGCTATAGTCATAATGAGCACCCGCATAAATAGCAACTGCTGGTATTAGGGATTTCCAGCGAAAACTATGATTAGCCTTCCAGCTGTATAGATTAGGTTTGTTGGCTTCTTCATTTTTATAAGGGTCAAAAATCAAATATTTAGCACCGACTGTCAAATATTTAAAGTTGGAACGCTTGGTTTCGGAGGCAGAAGAAGAAAAAACTGTACGAGTATCATTCTGATAATTCCCTTCAATGTTAACCTCCAATTGTTCAAAAAACAATCCATAACGTGCCGAAAAATCAACGCCCAAACCGGAAACCTCTGTTTTTGGAAGCGGTGTGCGTTTCTCTTTCACATAGTAAGGGCCGACCTCAAACTGAAGCACATTTGTTCCCACGGAAAAAGCACTTCGGGACATTCCTGGTCTGTTGGAGTTAATCACTTCAGTATATTGCGCAAAAAGACTGTGGCCACTTAGGAATACGATAAGAGTAAGTAGGGGTTTAAGGATTTTCATGATCTGGATTTAGGGTGTGATAACTTCAATGGATAGTTTTTAGAGTGTTTCGTTGTTACCAAATATAGATATTTTATCTATTTTTTATGTTTTTAGAACGTTTTTTCAATGTTGAGAATTGTATTTTTGTGCCAAACAATCAGTTATGCTACAACAAGCGTCTTTGCCTGGATTGATCAAAATCATTCTTATCATAATGCTGGTATATTATGGTGTGAAGATATTGTCTCGATTATTTGCGCCATTCCTAGTGAAATATGTAGCCAAAAAAGCAGAGCAGCAATTTGGTGGTCAGTTTCAAAATCAGCACCGGGAGGCTCCAAAGAAGGAAGGCGAAGTATCCATAGATAAAATGCCCAAACAAAAAGCGTCAAATAAAGACGTGGGCGATTATGTGGATTACGAAGAAATTGACTAATTTCAGCCCTGAGTGTTTAAACCTTTTGCATGCAATCTTTATTTAAAAAAATCCTGCCCCACATACTTGTAGTGCTGGCCTTTATTGCTGTTTCCTTAGCTTATTTTTATCCCGTTCTACAGGGTAAGCAGATTTACCAAAGCGATATTGTGCAGTATATTGGCATGTCCAAACAGCAAAAGGATTTTAAGGCTGAGACAGGGGAGGAGACCTACTGGACCAATAGTGCTTTTGGTGGGATGCCCACCTATCAATTAGGGGCTAGGTATCCACACAATTATATCAAAAAACTGGATTCTGCCTTACGATTTTTACCAAGGCCTTCGGATTATTTGTTTTTATACTTGTTGAGTTTTTACGTACTACTTTTGGTTTTGAGGGTCGATTTTAAGTTGGCGGGGCTGGGAGCGTTGGCTTTTGGGTTTTCTACATATTTGATTATAATCTTAGGTGTTGGGCACAACAGCAAGGCCCATGCCATTGCCTATATGCCTTTGGTGCTCAGTGGGATTTTGCTCGTTTTTCAAAAGCGTTATATTGGCGGTTTTCTGCTCACAGCTATTGCCATGGGCTTAGAGTTGGTGGCCAATCATTTTCAAATGACCTATTATTTGTTGCTTTTGGTTATCGTACTGGGCATTGCGTATTTGATAGATGCCTATCGGAAAAAGCTGTTGCCTCATTATTTCAAATCGATTGGGATAATGGTTTTGGCAGTTGTATTGGCCATTGGTATGAATGCCACCAATGTAATGGCTACCCAGGAATACGTTAAGGAAAGCACCCGCGGGAAAAGCGAATTAACCATTAATCCTGACGGTTCGCCAAAAGAGGTGACTGCAGGGCTGGATAAGGATTATATCACTCAATTTAGCTATGGCTTTGCCGAGACCTTTAATCTGTTTATCCCGAGGTTTATGGGAGGGGGAAATGCCGAAAACGTGGGAAAGGATTCCAATACTTATGAAGCATTTAGAAAACTAGGAGCCTCTTCAAGCCAAGCTTTGGAGCAGGCTGAAAATGCGCCCATGTATTGGGGGGATCAGCCCATTGTAGAAGCCCCGGCATATATTGGTGCTGTGGTGCTGTTTCTTTTTGTGTTTGCCCTGTTTTTAGTAAAGGGGCGTTTAAAGTGGTGGTTGTTGGGAGGCATTATTTTGTCATTATTGCTTTCCTATGGAAAAAATTTAAGTTTTCTCACCAACTTTTTTATCGATCATGTGCCGCTTTACAACAAGTTCCGGGCAGTCACTTCCATTCAAGTGATTTTGGAATTGTGCATTCCCGTGCTTGCTGTTTTCGGGGTTGTAAGATTGTTTAATGAATTCAATAAAGATGAAGAAAAACTGAAGGCGCTAAAATTAGCCACAGGAATTACGGGAGGTTTAGCTCTCATTTTCTTATTGTTCGGTTCATCTTTATTCGATTTTGTAGGCCTAAGGGACGGACAATATATTCAGGCCTATGGCCAGGATTTTATAAGAGCTATTAAGGATGATAGAAAATCGATATTTAAAGCCGACACGATTCGCACGTTGATTTTGGTACTGCTTTCTGCAGCCATTATTTTCGGTTATTTAAAAGGCAAAATAAAAGAACAATGGGTCATTGGCGGATTGATGCTTTTAATTCTTTTTGATTTGGTGGGCGTTGGAAGACGTTATGTTAATGAAGATGATTTTGTGGCATCCATCAAAATGAGCAAACCGTTTTCTGCAAATGAAGTAGATCAACAAATTCTGCAAGATAAAAGCCATTTTAGGGTTTTTGATTTAGTTTCAGGACCATCAAAACCGTCTTATTTTCATAATTCATTAAACGGCTATAATGCCGCCGAATTAAAGCGATATCGGGAGGTCTTTGATTGGTACATTTCTCAAAATAATATTAATGTGATGAATATGCTAAATACCAAGTATATCATTGCGCAAGATGAAAAGGGTGGCTTGTTTTCTTTTAAAAATGAGGAGGCTAATGGCAATGCTTGGTTTGTGAAAAAGTTGCAAAAGGTTGATTCTGCAAATGAAGAAATTAAACTTTTGGATAGTTTGGATAATAAAACTATCGCTGTTTTTCAAAAGGAGAGATTTGGTTCGGAAAATTTGAAATCGAATTATACAGTGGATTCAATGGCTAAGATCCAACTTAAGAAAGTACTACCAAATTATCTAAAATACGAAGCCAAGAATTCAAATAATGGCTTCGCGGTGTTTTCAGAAATTTATTATCCCCATGGCTGGAAGGCGACTATTGATGGTAAAGAAGCGAATTTCATTCGCGTCAACTATATTTTAAGAGGTATGGCAATTCCCGCCGGAACGCATACAATCACATTCAAGTTTGACCCGGATGTGGTTAAAACGGGCAGTTCTATTTCCTTAGCCAGTTCGGTTGTATTGGGGCTACTGCTTTTGGCTGGATTATTTTACGAGTTTAAGCAAAGAAAGAGTGCGTAAAAAAGTGCTCATAATCACGTACTATTGGCCACCTGCCGGAGGGCCCGGGGTGCAACGTTGGCTAAAATTTGTTAAGTATTTACCTGATTTTAAGGCGGAGCCAATTGTTTTTGTTCCAGAGAATCCAAATTATCCAATTATTGATAAAAGCCTTGAAACCGAAGTCGCTTCAGATTTGAAGGTTATTAAATTTCCTATCAGTGAGCCCTATAAATTCGCCAGTTGGTTTTCAAAAGAAAAGTCAAGTACCATCAGTAAGGGCATCATCAGTGAAAACAAAAGGCAATCAATGGTTGAAAAACTGATGCTTTTCGTTCGTGGCAATTTTTTTATCCCAGATGCCCGGGTAGGCTGGGTCAAGCCTTCAACTAAATTTTTGCTAAAATACATCCTTGAAAACAACATTAAAACTGTTATTACTACAGGGCCACCGCATAGTGTGCATTTAATTGGGTTGCATTTGAGAAGGAAACTTGGCATAAAATGGCTGGCCGATTTTAGGGACCCGTGGACTACTATTGGTTACCACAAACAACTCAAATTGACCAAAGCCTCACAAAAGAAACATAAAAACCTTGAGAAACAGGTGCTTTCAAACGCCGATCAAATCATTGTTACAAGTACGGTCACCAAAAAGGAATTTCAGGGAATTACAGGGCAACCTATCGAAGTCATTACTAATGGCTACGACGACGAAGTTTCAGAAAAGGTTGAAATGGATTCAAAATTCACGCTCTCTCATATTGGCTCATTGTTATCCAAGCGAAATCCGGATATTTTATGGGGAATACTTTCTAAATTGATTGCGGATATCGACGGTTTTAAAGATGACTTTCAGCTGAATCTGGTTGGCTTTGTGAGTGAAAATGTGCTACAATCTTTAAATAATTATAATTTATCTAATTATGTAAATAAGGTAGGTTATGTGTCACATAAAGAATCTGTTACATATCAAAAAAAATCACAACTATTGTTGTTGATAGAAATAGATTCAGAGGACACCAAATGTATCATTCCGGGAAAACTGTTTGAGTATATGGTCTCTAATCGTCCAATTGTAGCCGTTGGCCCAAAAGGGTCGGACGTGGAGCGTATTTTGAAAGAAACCAACACCGGCAACTATTTTAATTATACCGAAAGCGATTCTTTAAAAAAAACTATCTTAGAGCATTATAAAGCCTATAAAAACAACACTTTAAAATCCCACCCCATAGGTTTGCAAAAGTATCACAGGAAAGCGCTAACACAATCATTATCTCAATTGCTGTAATGGGAATTGTAGCTTCACAATCGTTTAAAAATTTGGTTTCCACCTATATCGGTTTTGGTGTAGGAGCTATAAACACGCTCTTTTTGTACACTAATTTTATGAGTGATGCCTATTTTGGTATGGTAAGTTTTATGCTTTCGGCAGCTTTTGTGATGATGCCTTTGATGGCGTTTGGGGTGCACAATACCCTTGTGAAGTTTTACAGCGGGTTTAAAACCCGCTTGTCATTGCACAGCTTTCTTAATCTGATGCTATTGTTGCCTCTCTTATTTATCATTCCGATAAGTATTGCAGGGTATTTGGGTTATGAAACTATTGGGAGTTACCTGTCCACAAAGAATGCTATGATTAAGGATTATGTGTGGCATATTATCATAATAGCCATTGGACTGGCGTATTTTGAAGTGTTTTTTGCCTGGGTGAAAGTGCATTTGAGGACAGTATTTGGGAACTTTATGAAAGAAATATTTCATCGGGTGGGGGCGATGACTTTGTTGTTTGCATTGTATTTTGAAATTATTGATGTGGATCAGTTTATGGACTGTTTGGTGGTCGTTTACATCATAAGAATGCTATTGATGATGCTGTATGCATTTAGTGTAAAACTGCCCGTATTGGTGTTAAGAAGAATCGCCGGCCTCGGTAGTATTTTAAAGTATTCTCTTCTAATCATCATAGCCGGTTCTATAGCTAGTACAATATTGGATATTGATAAAGTGATGCTGGGAAAATACATCCCCATTGAGAATGTGGCGTATTACAATGTGGCCATTTTTATTGCGGCCGTTATCGCTGTACCACAACGGGCGATGCACCAGATTTTGTTGCCATTAAGCGCTAAATTTCTGAACGAGAAAGACATGGAAGCCCTTTCGGATTTGTACAAAAAAAGCTCATTGAATTTATTCATTGTCGCAGGATTTATTTTTCTCTTGATTGTGCTTAATATCAATCAAATGTACTGTCTTATCGATAAGGAATATAGTATAGGACTTTATGTGGTTTTGTTGATTAGTGTTTCCAAGCTGTACGATGCTGTTCTTGGGAGTAATAATGCCATTTTGTTTAATAGTGATTATTACAGGATGGTATTGTTGATAGGAGTGCTATTGGTAATTGCTATGGTTGTTTTGAATATGATTTTAATCCCAATTTATGGGTTGAACGGGGCTGCTCTTGCGACCTGCATTGCCATTTTGTTATACAACACCATTAAGGTAGTTTTTGTGCATAAGGTATTTAAGATGATACCGTTTTCAGGAAACACATTTAAGGTTGGCGTTTTGATAGCTATTATCGCTTTTGGGGGCTATTTTTGGGATTTCTCTTTCCATCCCATTTTAAACATTTTTCTAAAATCAATATTAATTACGGGAGTATATGGGGGAGTGGTTTATATGATGAATCTTTCCGAAGATATTAATTCAATGCTTAATAAATTCATCAAAAAGACATAAAAAAGAAACCCCACGATGTTGCTTTGAGGCAAACTTATCGCGGGGCTTCCAACTAACCAACCAAAAATTATAATCTTCGCCTTGATGAAGAATTTATGCTTTTGCTTCTGGAGTTGCTTCTGTTTTGTGCAACTCTAGTGCTTGTTTGTCTGGACCTTGAGGTTACCTGTCTGTTAACCCTGGGTTTGTTTTGAGAAGACCTGCTTACGGTCTGTCTACTAGAGCTTCTGTTTCCATTATATATACGAGAATTGTTTGTGGTTGGTTTTTTTACCGTTTTACTATTTCTCGTAATCTGAGTACTTCGAGTTCTATTTTGAACCTGCCTACTATTAGTGTTGGCATTTACCCTAGTGCGCTGATTGCTATTATTAACTCTAGTTTTAGTCTGAACTCTTTGGTTCGACATGGTTTCGCGCCTAACATTATTCGAATTTGCTCTTGTTTTGGGCTGAGTATTTCTAACATTATTATTTCGAGTACTTTCTCTTCTAATTACTTCCCTATTACCATTTGAGCTACGAGTTGTGGCAACCCTATTATTTCTCCTTACATCTGAATTTCTTTTGAAATTATTGTTATTGCGCAATTGACCTCTATCATTTGAAGATAATCTTCTGGATGATTTAAAATTGTTAACAGCCGTTCTGTTTCTTGAGCTTCTGTAGGCCGTTGCGTAATTTCTGTTTCTGTTTACGGCAAATCCTCTTCGTGTTGCCACAGCCGTTCTGGGTCTATAATTGTTGTAAAACGGTCTTGTATAAACATAGCGTACAGGGTTGTAAAAACGTCTGTAAGGCCTGTTGAAAACCACACAAAAATCAATTGGTGGTATCACATAGAAACGGTGCCATGGTCTGAGAATATAATTTCTGTTAAATACATTTATAAAACCGGTACAGTGCGAAAAACGATTAAACCTATTATAGTGCACATACAGCCCCCCAACACGTGATACATAACCAAAATTGTTGTAATAGATGTTTACGTTTCCAGCCTGGGCGATACGACCAAAATGGTCGTAAAAAATTGGAATATTTTCTATTTGAATAATGGCTCCAAACTCGTCGTACTGGACATAAGCATTATAATCAAAGCCTGAGTTAAAGCTGATATTGACGTTTGGTGAACCAAACGAAGCGCCAAATCTTGGATTGTTCCTTAAAATATTAAAATCGAATTGCCCATCGGGGAATACCGAAAACTCGATACCGCCTTCAACAAATATGAAAGAGTCTCCATAACCTCTGTAATAATTTGCCGTAAGGCTTGTTTCGGTAACATCCGGGGTAGCATTGACGGTGAATCCGCTAAGGATTAAACCTGCTAAAATAAATACTAACTTTTTCATCTGTTTAAATTTTATTGTTTCACAAACGTCAGATGTAATTCGCCATTAAACTTTTTTATTCTTTTCAACAAAAGTTAGCATGGCTCATTTCATAATTGTTCATTTTAAATCGTTGACGATTGATATAAAACAAACAGCGTGCCAAAAAAGGATATCAAAGCAAGTCAGGGGATGAATTGAAAAATTAGAATATTGGGTTTTTGCACGTAGGCCAATGATTCTGACGCGGGTTCAAAAGGAAATTTATTGATGATTAAGCTTGCTTAACATTAGGGTTTAAGCCTAAAGAATGCCCGTAGAAAAGAGATGTTGCTTGTGGACTAAAACATGTGGTTTTTTATTGCTTTATTCGTACATTTATCTCATGTAAAAATGACTCCAAAAACTGTATAACGTTTAATTTTTATCAGTAGCGTCGGATTTTGGTAGTTTCAGAATTGGTTCATAATTAAACTAACCCTTAATTTCTTATGGCACCAGCTAGAATGATAAAGTTTGTGGGTAGTGCGCTATTAATAACATTTGTTTAGTAGCATGAAAAGCAGATAAGTTTTTAATTGGCTAAAAATCATTAAAAAGTACTATATGGCTTCATTTCATTTCGCATTCAAAGTAAAAGACATTGATTCAACCCGGAGGTTTTACATTGGTGTATTGGGTTGCGAAGAAGGAAGGTCGACAACATCATGGATCGATTTTAATTTTTTCGACAATCAATTATCCGCACATGTAAGCGACAACTTCCCCTCCTTGGACTATTGTGGCCACGTTGATGGGGTTAATGTTCCTATTCCTCACTTCGGCTGTTTGCTTTCCATTGAGCAATTTATAGAAATACAGAAGAAACTGGAAGACGCTAAAGTTGAATTCGTAATTAGGCCACAACAAAGGTATCAGGGTAAAACAGGTGAACAGTTAACCATGTTCGTGTTTGATTATAGTGGCAACCCACTTGAATTTAAGGCATTCACTAATACAAATGAAATTTACAAATAATGAAAGCTTTTATTGAAAAAGAGTTCGGTTTTACTGTTGACAAGATAAAGCATCTAAACGGTTATGATAATGAGAATCACAAGGTTTTATGTAAATCTAGTAACTACGTTTTTAAGACTTATGCATTTTCGGACAGCCTTCACGATATCGTAAAAGCAGAAAATGAGGCGCTTGTATTTTTGGAAGAGAAAATGGATAAAGGTACACCTAGTATCGTTCCATTTAGGGATAATATGCACACCAAGGTCCTTGAAGTGGACAACGAAAAGAGGATTTGCAGAATGCTGTCCTTTTTAGAAGGCGAATTTATGGGAGATGTAGAACATACACCAAAGTTGTTTGAATCCTTCGGTTCTTTTTTGGCAAAAATGGATAAACATCTTGCGAATTTTAAAAGTCATACTATTCAAGCAAGGCAATGGGAATGGGATTTACAATATTTTGACTTAAATAAAAAGTTTATCGGTGATATATCCAATCCAAGAGATAGAAGCGTAATTATCTACTTCTTTGAACAATTTGAAGAAGTCGTCAGGCCGCTCATGCCCGATTTAAGAAAGCAAATCATACACAATGATGCTAACGAATGGAATGTATTGGTTCAGGGAGACGAAGTAGCGGGAATAATTGATTTTGGAGATCTTGCACATTCGTTTCTTATCAATGAACTAACTATTGCAATAACATATGCATGCTACGATAAGGAAGAGCCTTTAAAATGGGCGACAATTATATTGCAATCTTATAATGCTATTCTTCCATTGAGGCAAGAGGAGGTTAAAGTGCTTTACTACTTAATAGCAGCACGTTTATGTACGAGCCTCTGCAATTCCGCCCATGCAAAAAAGACCAACCCCGAAAACACTTATGCATCAGTAAGTGAAAAACACGCTTTAAAAATGCTACATAAGTGGTTGGCTATAAATCCAGTTCATGCCGAAAATGAGTTTAGAAAAGCAATTGGCTTGCCCGGGCTTAAGCCTGTTTCAGTACAACAGTTAATTGAAAGAAGATTACAGCACGCTAGTAAAAACTTATCCTTAAGCTACGATCAGCCTATACATATGGTGCGTTCTGCATTTCAGTACATGTACGATGCTTCCGGAAATACATTTCTGGATGCTTACAACAATATTCCACATGTGGGCCATTCCCACCCAAAAGTGGTGAAAGCTGGGCAAAAACAAATGGCTAGGCTGAATACAAACACACGTTATTTATATGATGAATTAAGTAACTATGCCGAGAAGCTTCTTAGCTATTTTCCAAAGTCCTTGAATAAAGTATTCTTTGTCAACTCCGGGAGTGCGGCAAGTGATTTGGCAATGCGTATGGCTCACCATCATACCAAGGCAAAACACATTATGGTAATGGAATCAGGTTACCATGGGAACACGCAAACGTCAATGGATATAAGTGATTATAAATTCAACAATCCTAAAGGGGAAGGGCAAAAAGCCCATGTTATAAAGACGCCCTTGCCGAATGTTTATAAAGGAAAATATGCTGAAGAACAAGATGCTGGGGTGTTTTACGGGAAAGATGCTGTGCGGCAAATACAGAATTGTGCTGTGCCTATTGCTGCCTTTATTAGCGAGCCAATTGTAGGTTGCGCAGGACAGGTGCCTCTTGCAGATGGTTATTTAAAACAAGTGTACCGTGCCATAAGAGCCCAAAACGGGGTGTGTATTAGTGATGAAGTTCAAACTGGTTTTGGACGGCTTGGTGAACACTTTTGGGGTTTTGAAGCGCAAGATGTGATTCCTGATATGGTTGTTTTGGGAAAGCCCATTGCCAACGGACACCCAATGGGTGCTGTAGTATGCACTGATGAAATAGCGTCGTCATTTGAACAAGGTGTGGAGTTTTTTAGTTCGTTTGGTGGTAATCCCGTATCGTGTGCAATTGCATCTGCAGTTTTAGATGTTATAGAGGAAGAAAACCTTCAAGAAAATGCCAGGGAAGTGGGCAATTACTACCAGGGTCTTTTAAAGAAGCTTTCTAAAAAGTATGGATGCATAGGTGATGTTAGGGGAGGAGGGTTATTTATAGGTGTTGAAATTGTAAAAGATGGAACAAAAGACCCTGACACTAAATTGGCGCAATACATTAAAAACGAAATGAAAAATAGTTACATTTTAGTTAGTACGGATGGGCCTTTTGATAATGTTATAAAAACAAAACCTCCTTTGTGTTTTACTAAAATAAATGTAGAAACGGTTATAAATATATTTGATGAAGTATTGAAAACGTACTACAAAAAGTTCAAATAGCCTTAAATCCGGTTTAGTCAAATCGTTACAATAAATCACAAAAAAACTTAAAGCTACTAACACAGCTTTAAGTTTTTTTGTGACTTTTAAGATTATACAAATTACCACCTATTCTTTTTGTGTTTCATTACTTTACCATTTTGCTTGTAATAATAGTAGTTGTCATCGTTTTGGTAAATACCGTCGTCTTCAAACCTATCGTCATCCCTGTTGTCAAACCATCGATCATCGTCCTCGTATCTATTGCCTTCTCTGTTGTTAAACCATCTTTCGTCATCATATTGGCTGTTTCTATTGCCAAATTGAGGCCCCGTTGTGGCGTTGCCAAAACCATTTAAATTACAATAGCCCCTAACCCGGTTTACCTGTCCATGGGTATTGACGATTTCTCCCCATCGGTTATAGTTTACTCGCAATCCCCCAACTTGAATTAAGGCAGCTTGGGGACGGCCAAAGGCATAATTCATATATACCGCACCCGCTCGCTTGATTCTCCCAAACCTATCATAGTTGAGGTACACATTACCAATGCGCCTTACCTTGCCATTCCTATCATGAGCGATAAATACGCCCCTATTTCTTTGGTAGGGTGAATTTGGTGCACCATAAGTGGTGCTGACGCCACGGCGACTGTTCCAATTGGGCCTGTTGTTATAAAAATCGCGATACGTATCGGTGTTAAAGTCAAAACTTCCGTCAGGGAAAATCAAAAACTCAACACCGCGCTCTATAAATAGGATAGGTTGTGCGTAGCGGAAAGTCTCGGACACATGTTTTCTATGCTTTGGTTTATGGTGATTAGCCTCAAATGCACTTACGGATGTTAAACTCATCAACATGGCCGTAAAAAATAGTACTGTCGTTCTCATCGTTTTTTGATTTAAATTTTACCTACTCTTTAGCTTTTCGGTTTACTCTATTGGAACTACAATTTTCAATTTGCGTGCCAAAAATGTCACTATTTCAAAAACAATATTTAGCAAAAGGTTTATTTCATAAATCTTTTTTTATTTTTAACTAAACAATGAAGTTTAATGTCGGACACATTAGAAACTTGCAAGAATTGTGAGCAGAAGTTTGCAGGGCATTTTAAATTCTGTCCCCATTGCGGGCAACAGGCTAAAGATGAGCTAACTGTAGGGGTGTTGTTTTATAATACGATTAGCAACTATTTTTCTTTTGACGCCCGATTTTTTAAAAGTTTTTTTCCGTTATTGTTTAAGCCTGGTTATTTAGCCAGTAAGTTTATAGAAGGTAAGCGCCTATTGTACCTGCACCCGGCGCAGATGTATCTTTTCATTACGGTTGTTTTTTTCTTTTTGTTTTCATTTGTGCAGCGGCAACAGGTGCAAGCAGTTGACAAAAGTTTTGCTAAGGCATTTAAGTCCAATAGGGGTAACATTGATTCAATTTTACAAAACCAACCCGACGATTTGCAGTATCTGCCAAAATCCTACAGTAAGCAAATCGATTCTTTAACTTCAGCAAAAAATTCAAAAAACAACAATGCGTCTGATTTCGGTTTTAGTTCAAAGAAGCTGGATTCCTTAATTGCCATTGATGCGCCAAAAGATGAAATGTATAAGGCTATAGGGATGCCTGATGACGCGGGCGTATTTACAAGACGGATATATACTCAAGGATTGAAGTTTTATAAATCTAGAAAAGGGGGTAATATACTACAGGCGTTTTATGATACCATACCCATAGCGTTATTTTTCCTATTGCCGATTTTTGCTTTAATATTAAAACTGTTGTATCGAAAAGGCATTTTTTATGCCCATCATTTGGTGTTTAGTTTTTATTACTTTTCCTTTCTTTTTCTAGTTTTCAGCATAATTTTAGCCATCAACTTCATTTTTGATTTGCCGGATTGGATAGACTTTTTGATTATGCTTTCCACTTTTGTTTATTTAAATATAGCGCTAAGTAAATTCTATGCCCAAGGAAAGCTGAAAAGTTTCTTGAAAGCCAGTATTATTTCTGTGTTGTTTTTATTAATAGTGGCACCCATAACTGCATTTATTTTGGGTGTTTACGCGTTTATGTTTTTCTAGCAAAGTAGAAAAATCTGCAAATTCTTGAAGTTGAAATCGAAGTTAAAGTTTTTCCTCAAGATACGCCCCGGTAACTGAGAATTTGTTTTTCACGATATCCTCGGGAGTGCCAAAAGCAACAAGATTGCCGCCCTCTTGTCCGCCGGTAGGGCCTAAGTCAATAATATGGTCGGCACATTTGATAAGTTCCAAATTATGCTCCACTACGATGATGGAGTGCCCTTTTTCGATTAAAGCATCGAAAGACTTCAATAACTTTTGAATGTCATGAAAATGCAGTCCAGTAGTGGGTTCATCAAAAATGAAAAGAGCTTTATCTTTTGAGTTGCCTTTGCCTAAAAATGAGGCAAGTTTTATGCGCTGTGCTTCTCCTCCTGATAGAGTAGACGAGCTTTGCCCCAAAGTAACATAACCCAATCCAACATCTTGCAGAGGTTGCAGTTTGCTTTTAATTTTAGTCTGTTCCGTGGCATCAAAAAAAGTGATTGCCTCGTCAATAGTCAAGTTAAGAATATCATCAATGCTTTTATCCGCAAAAGTCACTTCCAGTACCTCTTTTTTAAAGCGTTTGCCCTTACAGGTTTCACATTCCAGATGCACGTCTGCCATAAATTGCATCTCAATGGTTACTTCACCTTCACCCTTACAAGTCTCACAACGTCCGCTATCTACGTTAAAAGAAAAATGTTTCGCTTGGTAATTTCTAATCTTGCTCAATTTCTGTTTTGAAAACAGAGCGCGAATGTCGTCGTAAGCTTTGATGTAAGTAACAGGATTAGAACGTGAGGATCGTCCAATCGGGTTTTGATCCACAAATTCAATCTGTTTGATATTGCTGAAATTACCTTCCAAAGCAGAAAACTGACCAGGTTTATCCCCAAAGTCCGTCAATGCTTTTTGCAAAGCCGGAAATAGAATCTTTTTGACCAAGGTGCTTTTGCCGCTTCCGGAAACTCCGGTTACCACCGTAAGCATTCCCAATGGAAAACGCACATTTATATTTTTAAGGTTATTTTCCCTCGCACCTTTGATGTCCACAAAGTATTTTGAAGTTCTTCGGGTTTTCGGCACTTCAATTTTCAGGTTCTCATTAAGGTATTTTGCCGTTAAGGAGTCCGAGGCTAAAATATCGTCAAAACTTCCAGTTGCAACAACATTTCCTCCAAAGGTTCCTGCTTCGGGACCGATATCGATAATATGGTCGGCCATTTTCATAATATCCTCATCGTGTTCTACGACGATTACTGTATTACCTAAATCCCGTAGCGATTCTAATACTGAAATCAATCGTTCGGTGTCCTTTGGGTGCAAGCCAATACTGGGTTCATCTAAAATATACATGGAGCCGACCAAGCTACTGCCCAATGAAGTGGCCAAATTAATCCGTTGGCTTTCACCACCAGAAAGCGTATTGGATTTTCGGTTTAAAGTCAAGTAATCCAATCCAACATTAGATAAATAGGATAGCCTATTATTGATTTCTTTCAACAGGCGTGTTGCGATATTGGTATCATGGTCGCTCAATTCTAGCTCCTTAAAAAATTGAACCAGTTTCTTTATTGGCATTTCCACGAGATCCGTAATGGTAACTCCGTTTATTTTGACATAGTTGGCTTCGGGCCGTAATCGTTTACCGTTACAGACTTTGCATTTGGTTTTACCTCGATAGCGCGATAGCATTACCCGGTTTTGAATTTTATATGCTTTAGATTCCAATTCAGCAAAAAAGGAATTCAGGCCTTCAAAATATTGGTTTCCAGTCCAAATTAGTTCCTTTTGTTCCTCCGTCAATTCAAAATAAGGTTTGTGGACAGGAAAGTCGAATTTATGCGAATTGTTCACCAACTGGTCTTTATACCAGCTCATGCTTTCGCCACGCCATGGAAATATGGCACTTTCATAAACAGACAATCCTGTGTTCGGAATCACCAAATCCTCGTCAATTCCGATAATATCGCCGTAGCCCTCACATTTTGGGCAGGCACCATAAGGATTATTGAAGCTGAATAAATGCACGTTGGGCTCCAAAAAACTCATACCGTCCAATTCAAACTTATTGCTGAATTTAACAGCTTTATTGTCATTCAAAGTTTCAACTATACATTCCCCCTTACCTTCAAAAAAAGCCGTTTGTATTGCATCGGCCAATCGATTATAAAAATCGTCCTCGTTTTTCGTGATTACCCTGTCAACTACCAATAAAACCGTTTGGTTTTCAGAAATAGCATCGATTTCATCAATCCGCACCACCGCATCTTCAAGCTTCACCCTAGCATAGCCCTGCTGTTTCAAAGTCTTTAGCTTATCTTCCATGGAGCGTCCTTCTTCCAAATAAATGGGAGAGAGGAGTAAAAGTTTCTCGCCCTCCGAAAAGGATTTAACGTGCTTCAAAACATCAGAAACCCTATGTTTTTTAACCTCATTACCAGAAATGGGGGAGTAAGTTTTCCCGATTCGGGCAAACAATAATTTTAGATAATCATAGATTTCAGTAGTCGTCCCAACTGTTGAGCGTGGATTGGTAGAATTTACCTTTTGCTCAATCGCAATGGCCGGAGCAATCCCTTTGATGTAGTCTACCTTGGGCTTGTTCAATCGTCCTAAAAACTGGCGCGCATAGCTGGAAAGGCTTTCTACATAACGTCTTTGGCCTTCGGCGTAAAGCGTGTCAAAGGCCAAACTGGACTTCCCTGAGCCCGATAACCCTGTGATAACCACTAATTTATTCCGAGGGATTACCACATCAATATTTTTCAGGTTATGCAATTTCGCACCTTTAATGATAATGTGTTCTTTAGGGTTTACTTCAGAAATCGCAGTGTTCATAGGTGTTTTAAGGGAATAATTTTGCAAAGATAGTACAACTAAATGAGCCGAAAAAATGAGGTCTAACTAAACAATTTGTTAAAAAAACTTACGATTTTTTGCATTTTAGGAATGATTGTTGTTATATTTGGACTGTTGCTAACGTATTAAAACACTACTATATAGCGTAAAATTACTTTTAAACTAAAATAACCCCAAGCTACGAAGTACTGCTTCGAGCATTAAAAGTAATTACTATGCAACAACAACTTATCACGGATGCTGTATTGGTCAGCAACTACATCAAGGGACAGGAAAGTGCATTAGAAACTTTAATCACCCGACACAAGCACAAAATTTACAGTTTTATTTATTCAAAAGTATATGATAGGGATATCGCGGAGGATATTTTTCAGGATACTTTTATAAAAGTGATTCGTACCTTAAAACGAGGCGCCTATAATGAAGAAGGCAAATTTTTACCTTGGGTAATGCGCATTGCCCATAATTTGGTCATCGATTATTTTAGAAAAAGTAACCGAATGCCGAAGTTTGACAATGCTGGAGAATTCAGTATTTTTTCGGTGTTGAGTGATAGCTCCCTAAATGCTGAAAAAAGTATTATTAAAGAACAGGTCGAAAACGATGTGCGTCGTTTGGTAGATGAATTGCCGGAGGATCAAAAGGAAGTTTTGATGATGCGCATCTACAACGACATGAGCTTCAAGGAAATATCAGAAAGAACAGGTGTAAGTATCAATACCGCACTCGGCCGAATGCGCTACGCGCTGATTAATCTGAGAAAGATTATTGACAAGCATAATATTGTTTTAACGAATTAATTTCTCAATAGTATTTTGGGCATTCCCCTCGATGAAACTCCCGAAAGTTTAAAGAAAACAGCGTGCTCGGGTCGGGCTTTCCGTTAAAAGTTTTGGCTCGATGCGCGCCTCGCCAAAAGCCACCACTGCAATCCCTAATGCGGGTGCAGATGTTTTAAAGAAAACATTGGGTTTTAATAGGCAGGTCAAGCATCTTTAAAACCCACTTGGCTTTCAGTTTTTGACATTTTCAACATATCATAATTTCAAATGCAATATAAAAGGTTTTGTGGCGTTATTAATTTGAATTAACCCTTAAATTAGTAAAATGGCAAAACTTTACTCTGAACATTCGATTGAAAAAACAAACAATTTAAAGCCTAGGGATGAGACGGTTAAGTTTCTACTGGACTATTCAAAAGCTTTAAGTGTCATAACTGGTAAAAACGAGAAATACGAAACGTTTCTCAATTAAAATTAAGAATCCTGATTATTATATCAGGATTTTTTTTGCTTCAAATAGTCGTTTATCACGGACTTTCTGCCAATCGTTTTGGTAATCACATCCTTTTCCAAATCCCAACCGCGCGCTGGGGAATATTCCCGTCCGTACCATATAATTTGTAGGTGTAAATCGTTCCATAATTCCTTTGGGAACAAACGTTTGGCATCTTTTTCTGTCTGCACCACATTCTTACCATTGCTTAAATTCCAACGGTACATCAATCTGTGAATATGTGTGTCTACAGGAAAGGCAGGGACTCCAAAGGCTTGAGACATCACCACACTTGCTGTTTTATGCCCTACGGCGGGCAAAGCTTCCAAGGCTTCAAAACTCTGAGGCACTTTTCCGTTGTGTTCTTCAATAAGAATTTTGGACAATCCATGAATACCCTTGCTTTTCATTGGGGATAGCCCTACCGGTTTTATAATATCCCTAATTTCCTCAACCGATAGCCTTACCATATCATAGGGGTTGTCGGCCACCTCAAATAGCAAGGGGGTTATTTTATTCACTCGAACGTCCGTACTTTGCGCCGACATTAACACCGCAATCAACAGGGTGTAAGGGTCTTTATGGTCTAAAGGGATTGGGATATGAGGGTAAATCCTGTTTAACGTTTTAATAACAAAGTCAACGCTTTCTTGTTTGGTCATTCGGTCGTATTTTTGCAAAAACGAAGTTAGTAAATTCAAAAACAAAAAAATTGATATGAATACATTAAAAGTAGGGGACAAAGCACCAAATTTTGAAGCCTTTGATGAACAGGGAAACACAATAAAATTAACCGATTATGCAGGGAAAAAGTTAGTTGTTTTCTTTTACCCAAAAGCCAATACGCCAACTTGTACGGTTGAAGCTTGCAATTTGCGTGACGATTATGCTGAATTAAAGGAAAAGGGTTATGAGATTTTGGGTGTTAGCGCAGATTCTCAGCGTAAACAGTCTAACTTTAAGAAGAAGTTTAATTTTCCATACCCATTATTGGCTGATGTCGACAAAGAGGTGATTAAGGCCTTTGGCGTTTGGGGTGAAAAGAAATTTATGGGAAGGGTTTTTGATGGAATTCATCGTATCACCTTCGTGATTGATGAAAATGGCGTGATATCAAAAGTCATTGATAAGGTAAAAGCGAAAGAACACGCTTCGCAAATCTTGGAAGAAGTTTAAAAAAAAGAGCCTTTTGAAGGCTCTTTTTTTTCTATTTCTTTTTGGCAACAGCTCGCCTTTTCAAGGTTAAAGGCTTTAAAGGCCTTCTTGTGTATCCAAAAAGCCTGTAATCCTTTATTAGATCTGCTGTGCCCTCAGGAAGCATTTCTTCCCAGCCCGGTTCTCCTTTTTCGATCATTTCAAGAGCTCTTCTGGAAAATATATTCATAATGCTTTCGTCGTAATCCGCGATATCTATCACTTTTCCATTGTACTTAAAGAATTTGTACAATTCCTTCATACGGGGATATACTTTAAGGTTTTCACTGTTAATAAGCTCTCCAGTTTTTGGGTCTAGCATTGGGTACAGGTAAACTTTTAAGTCCTTAAAGAATAATTTCCCAAAGGCTTCCAAAATGCCCCCGCTTATATGGCGATAATACTTTTCATCAAAAATATCTACTAAATTACTGACGCCCATGGCAAGACCCATTCTGGCTTTGGTGTAATTTGAAAAGTACTCTACTACCTTATAGTACTCTTGGAAGTTGGATATCATAACAGACTGCCCTAAAGCACATAGCAGATCCGCTCTGTCAATAAAATCTTGTTCATCAATTTTTCCTTCGGCACGTAAATTTGATAATGTAATTTCAAAAACAACCACAGTTTTATCAGGGTCTACCTTATTTTCTTTGACAAACATTTCATATGATTTCTCATACATAGCCATGTTCACTTTGGTCACCGGTCTAAAACTTCCGCGTAGCGCCAAGATGTTTTTCTTATAAAAAACACGAGCAGGTAGTACATTGTTGCCATCGGGTCCGAACATCACCGCGTCAGTCATGCCGTTTTTAACCAGTTGAAGACTCATCAGTCTGTTATCCACATTCTTGAAAACAGGTCCAGAGAAGTTTATCGTGTCAATTTCCAATTGGTCTTTATCCAAATGGTCATAAAGGTACCTCAGTAACTTTTTCGGCTCATTATATTTGTAAAATGCCCCATAAATCAAGTTGGTACCCAGAACCCCCAAAGTTTCCTGCTGTAAACGGGCGTCGGTTTCCTTAAATCGGACGTGTAGGATGATTTCGTTATAACCTCCACCGGCCTCTACTTGGTATTTGATGCCAACCCAACCATGACCCTTAAATTGCTTTGCGAAGTCAATTGTAGCTACGGTATTCGCGTAAGTGAAAAATATTTTATTGGGGTTTTTATCTCGTGTAATGCGCTCCTCCATCAGAGCCATTTCGTGAATCAGCATTTTTCGCAATCGGGACTCCGTAACATAACGCCTGTCATCTTCAATTCCATAAATGGCATCACTAAAATCCTTGTCATATGCAGACATTGCCTTGGCAATAGTTCCGGAAGCACCTCCAGCCCTAAAAAAATGACGTGCGGTTTCTTGTCCCGCGCCTATTTCGGCAAAAGTGCCATAGATGTTTTCATTGAGGTTTATCTTGAGGGCCTTGGATTTTAATGAAGGAATATCATCAAATTCTCTATCTCCGTGAATGCTGATTTCCATAGGCAATATAGGTTAATAACATTTTTGTGTAAAGATATTAAATAAGGATAGCATACAAAAAAATAACCCTATTTTTGTCCGTGAAAAAACTAACATTTTGGAAGTTACTTTTCTTGGTACGGGGACATCCCAAGGGGTTCCAGTGATAGGGAGCAATCACCCCGTTTGCTTAAGTGAGGACAGCAGGGATAAACGCTTAAGATCTTCCGTTTTGATTGAGTGGGGCGGTTTCAGTTACGTTATTGATTGTGGCCCAGATTTTAGACAACAAATGTTGCGTAGCAATTGCGAAAAAATAGATGGCATTTTGTTTACTCATGAACACTCGGACCATGTGTTAGGGTTGGATGATATTCGCCCATTTTATTATAAACAAGGCGCAATTTCATTGTATGGCCACAAACGGGTTTTGAAATCTCTAAAACAGCGTTTCGATTACATTTTTAAAACCGAAAATAAGTATCCTGGCGCACCATCTGTTGATATACGCAGAGTAAAGAACAAAGCTTTTAGGTTAGGGAATTTGGATGTGGTCCCGGTGAAGGGGTCGCATTATGAGCTTGATGTTTTTGGTTTTCGCTTTAAGGATTTTGCATATTTGACAGATATGAAAACCGTAAAGGACAAGGAAGTTGAAAAAATTAAAAACGTTAAAGTTCTTGTGGTTAACGCGTTGCGTATTGAAACCCATTATTCCCATTTTAATTTGGAGGAAGCCCTTGATTTTATTGAAAAGGTGAACCCAGAACGGGCTTATTTAACACATATAGGCCATATGCTTGGTTTTCACTCGGAAGTAGAGAAACAATTGCCCTCTAACGTTTTTCTGGCTTATGATAATCTAAAAATCACGATATAACATATGAAACAGAAAATTTTCATGTATCTGTTTGTGTTTTCAATTCTATTGGTGCTATTCCAATATGTGAATTCCAAACGCATTTTTGAAGATCAGAATAAAAAATTGGAAAAGGCTAAAGCTAAAGTTGAAATGCTTAAAGATTCTCTAGCCACAATAAATGACTCGTTTTTGAACCAATCCCATTTTAATTTGGAGCGCAATGAAGACGCCATCAGTTACTTTGAGGAGGAGGGGCATAATGTTTCTGAACTAGCGCCTTTAATAAAAGATGAATTGTATAGCCTTAACACCGTAAAGGGCCAACATCCTGTTGTGCCGTATGCATCTTCAGATGGTAAAAAAATGCTCGTAAATACAGTTAAATTGCTCAATCACAAATGGATTATTGCAGATTTTTCGGATGGCCAATATTGGGGAGAAGTATTATTAGCTTACGAAGTTTCCAAAGACAAAAAAGTAACCTTCAATTTGTTAGAGTCCTTTCTGTACCCTTTTGATTAATTGATTTTTATAGCGGTACCCTTTTCCACACGGCGTTTTTCGCCTTCGTTTAACGAGGCCTTGGCGTATTCAAAAGTGTACGAACTGTCGGTTGTGCTCAATATTTTCATGTGTATGGGGTCTTTTTCCGATAACGATTTAGGGTTGATTTTATGTAGAACAAATTCGCAATCGTTGATCCAACGGATTTTTGAACTGTCCACTTTATTGTCGTAATAATTGATGTTTGTTGTTGGGGTCCGCCTAAATTGGGCGGTTTTAGTGAATCCGTCAACCGTGTATTCAAAACGAAACAGGCCTGTTTTAAAATCGGAGCAATTCCGTTCGCTTTGGTAGCACGAGGTTAGCAGGATAGATGCCGCAATAATGACTAATTTCCTCATTTAACTATTTTAAAGCAAAACTATAAAACCTAGGGCTATTTTTCGAAATTTTCAAAACTTCCATCGGAATAAAAGATGACAATACGCTCTATTTCTTTGGGTTTGTTGTCTTTATTCGAGATTTTTTGAATAGGAGTCTCCAACGATTTAGGTACTGATGATGTATCTGAAACAGTTTCGGATTTCGGAAATGTCCCTTTTCCATTCAAAAGCCAATACAATTCCACATCTGGATAGGAGGTGAGTACCTTTAGTACAAAATCTAAACTTGGTTTATTTCTGCCACTCAAAATGTGTGAAATACTAGAGCGTTGCACCCCTATTTTCTCAGCAAAGAAGGAGGCAGTTTCACCATAATAATCCATCACTTTTTGTAGGCGATTCGCAAAATCCGTACTGTTTATCATTGTAAAATAGATTTAAGGCAAAAATACGTTACAAAAGTAACAAATCAATCTGAAACTGTGGTTTAGAGTGTGTGATTAATTTATAAAAAACTGACTTTTCACTTTAAATAAAGTAATTTAAAATACTGAAAATGAACTTTTTATATTTAAATTATTGAATATAATGAGAATTTTTCAATAACATCGTTTAAGAAAGGTGTCACATGTTTACAATATTATACAAATTGGCTAAATTGAGACGTTTACAATTGTAAAATCATAAATGTTTACATTTGTGTCCTAAAGAAAATTCATGGATATCATCGGCATACAAACACTCTATAATTTGAATAAGGAAAAGTCACTTTTTCACCGTTATATTACCAATGAAAAAATTGCACCCCTTCTTAAAAAAATTAAGAGCAAAGTGGAAATTAGAGAAATTGGTAAGTCTGTTTTAAATGATTCTATTTATGCCATTACAATTGGAAAAGGACCAAAGAGAGTACTTATGTGGTCTCAAATGCATGGTAACGAATCCACTACCACAAAGGCGATTTTTGATTTTCTCAACACTTGTTTGGCTGAAAACACGTTGACAGATACCATTTTGAAATCCTGCACGCTTTGTATCATACCAATTTTAAACCCCGATGGAGCTAAGGCGTATACCAGGATTAATGCCAATGAAATTGACTTAAACAGGGATGCGCAACAGCGCTCCCAGCCTGAAAGTGTTGCTCTTAGAAATGTTTTTGTGGAGTTCAAACCTGATTATTGTTTCAATCTGCATGGGCAACGTACCATATTTAGTGCTGGTAAGGCTAAGAAGTCTGCAATAGTATCTTTTCTGTCTCCTGCACAGGACGAGGCCTGCTCAGTCACACCCAACCGGAAAATTGCCATGGAAATAATTGCTGAAATGAACAGGGCCTTACAGGAAATCATTCCCAATCATGTTGGTGTGTACGATGATGCTTTCAATTTAAACTGTGTTGGGGATACCTTTCAAAGTGAAAACATTCCGACTATATTATTTGAAGCAGGCCATTTTCCCGATGATTATCCACGGGATAAAACCCGTGAATTGATTTATTTATCTTATATGACAGCCTTGCACCATATTGCAGTTAATGATTTAAAAGGCGACCATTATGAGTCTTATTTTGATATTCCTGAAAATGAAAAATTGTTTTATGATGTGATTATCCGAAATGCAAAAATAGTTGAAAATGAAGAAATTAAGGATATTGGCATCCAATTTGAGGAACGATTGATGGTTTCAGAAGTGAAATTTGTTCCAATTGTGAAAAAGATCGAAAATTTATCTGGATTTCACGGACATAAAGAACTTGATGCTAATGGGGCAGTAGTGCTGGGTGAAAATGACGAAACGCTCAAAGTAGGTAACGAAAACGTTTGCGTAAAATTGAATAATGAGAAAATCGTATTTTTCTCAAAATAAAACGCACTAAAAATGCGTAATCTTTAAAGAGAATGTATTAATTTTGCCTTTTATCTAACAAAATTTCATTATGGGGAAAATTAAATTAGACGAAATAGACCATCAAATTCTTGACATGTTGATCGACAACACTAGGATTCCATTTACCGACATTGCAAAGAAATTATTGATCTCTGCTGGAACGGTACACGTTCGTGTAAAAAAAATGGAGGAATCGGGAATTATCAGGGGCTCTTCGTTGACTTTAGATTACAAAAAACTTGGTTATTCGTTTATTGCTTACGTAGGCGTTTATCTAAACAACACCTCTCAAACCCAGTTTGTGTTGGAGCGTATTAATGAAATCCCTTTTGTGACTGTTGCGCACATTACCACTGGAAAATTTAATATCTTCTGTAAAATAAGGGGGAGAAACACCGAGCATGCCAAGGAGGTGATTTTTAAATTAGATGAAATCGAAGGTGTTTATCGCACCGAAACAATGATTTCTTTAGAAGAGAGTATTAATGATAAAAAACGTTTGATGCATTCCATATTTAATGAAATGTAATTTGCTTTCAGAAGTATATCAAAAAGAGGCCTAATTAGGCCTCTTTTTTTTAAACGTGCTCTTTTAGTCTGTAGAGAGGAAAAAAGTCAGAATCAGTATTTGTAATATTGTTTCGTTTACAAATATTCTTGTAAGCGCCTTTTCTCGTAATAAGCTTCCAAACAAAAAATGGATGGAACTCGTCTGAAAAGGATGACTTAAATTTAAACAATGAATTGTTTTCATCGGCTCCCAAACCGCCACCGAGGTTAAAATTAAAATAGCCATCCTCGTGGGCTTTAACTCGCATTTGATCTATAAGGAACTTGGTGCCATTAAGGTGTAAATGCTCGTTTGAAGATCCGGAAAGATGGTATTGTACTGTCGACTTTGTTTTGATAAACATTGCTCCTGCAATGACTTCGCCAGAGGCTTCTTCAACAGCCAGTAGTATTTCTGTTTTAAAATCTTTGGCCGACCTTAAATTTTTAAAATAGTCGTCATCAAAGTAGTAAATGCTTTTCGCATTTAAGCGGTCCATATTTTGATAATATAACTGCTTGAATATTTGATGGTCTTCGTCAGTCTGGGCGTATTTAAGTTTTAGTAGCCTTTTTGCTTTATTAACATAAGTTTTTAACCTCCTTTGGTAAAGTCGCCTTTGTTTCTCCAAGCTTAAAGTGAGATTAATGTTTACAACTCGACCTAAATAAGATAAGTCGCCAAAACCATAAAGGATAATATTTTGGAATGGCATAAAGGGGTGAAGCCTTACGAATACACTAATAATGTTGTTTTCTACGAAAAAACGCCTTAATCGCTTTTGAAAATTGATTGGATTAAAGTTAAGGGGGATTCTATTTGAAATAGGTCCAGAATAGCCATAAACAGAAGTGGCGTCAAAGTACGCCGTACCATTTATTTTTCTTATCAACAATGGCAATCCAATAAGCACGGCATCTTGCTCGTACTTGATCAAAACAGCCGAATCGGAAGATTCTTTGGCAATTTGATGATAATCATAGGTATGATATACATCGTAATCATCTACCGAATCCAAAAACTGATTCCATTCAGTTTTGGACGTAATTATCTCTATGTTTGACTTTGAAATAGCTATTTTTTTCTTTTTCTGGATAACTAATTTATAACAATAATATAATTAGTCCAAATAAAATAAGCCTATTGGATGTAAGTGTATATTAAGTCTTTTAAAGTTGACGTACTTTGCTTATAGGTAGGAAATTATGTCTTGTAGTAAAGACGGATTATTAATTGTTGTTGCCTTTCCATTCTGGCATTATTACCTCTTTTTCGCCTTCAGAACCACTATTAATGCCTTCTCTCTGCAACACTTTTTGGACTGTTTTGATAAGTATTTTAACGTCCAATGCAAATGAAAGATTTTCAACATAGTATACATCCAATTCAAATTTTTGACCCCAGCTAATAGCATTTCTGCCATTAACTTGTGCCCATCCCGTTACCCCTGGTTTTACACCCAACCTTTTGCGTTGCCTTTCGTTATAAAGGGGCACATATTGCGTTAGTAAGGGTCTTGGCCCTATAATACTCATGTCGCCATTTAAAACATTAAACAATTGTGGGATCTCGTCAACGGAGTATTTTCTGAGGAAGCCGCCAACTTTGGTTACTCTGGCCATGTTATGCAGGTCATCTGATTTGGTAGATTTAATGTCCCGCATGGTTTTGAATTTAACTATTCTAAAAGGATTTCCATCTTTCCCTGGTCTTTCCTGAAAGAAAAATGGGGAACCATTATTGACAACAATCAATATCAATATAACGACTATAAGAACTGGAGAAAACAGTAATATTCCAAAAGCGGATAGCAGTATGTCCAAAATTCTTTTCAATAGGTTTTTATACATGTCTTATCTCAGTTAGATTACAATTGATTGTATTCTTCCAAAATGGATTTCCAAACAAACTTTTGCTCGTACTTTTTTATTACAATCTCCCTTGACCTTTGGCCCATATTTTTCAAGCCTTCTTGGTTCAATACTATGTGTTCCATGGCATTGTAAAGCGCCTCCCTATCTTTTTTTGGGATGATAAATCCATTTTCATCTTGAGTGATTACTTCATTACATCCATTAATATCTGTAACTATACTCGCCAGTTCCATGGCACAGGCTTGCATCACCACATTAGGAAATCCTTCACGATAACTTGGAAAGGCCAGTGCATTGGAAATTGTATAATACGGCCTCACATCATCTGCCCAACCAGTTTCAATAATATTTGGGTTCGATTCAATAATTGTAGTGGTTTCGGGAAGTAGCGGGTCTAATTGTTTTTCGTAGCCCCCTACAAGTAATAATTTCAGATTATCATGTTTTTTGTTCAGAGCATCAAAAGCCGAAATAAGCTCGTTTATGCCCTTGTCCTTTACCAATCTACCAACAAACACAAAAACGAAATCATTTTTATTAATGTTGTATTTTTTTCTGAGGACATCTCGTTCTGTTTCACTAAAGTGTTTGCGGTCAAAATGCGTCGTATCAATTCCGTTCGAGCTGCCGTTACCAATAATCTTAAGTTTTGAAGGCTTCGCGATTTTTTCTTCTAAAATTATGTCCTTCAATCCATAGGAATTTGGATATATTTTGGTGGCACAGGCGTAAGTTATTTTTTCCACAAAAATCAACAACTTTCTTTTGAAGCCTTCTGCTTCCACAAGCGGAAGCCCGGCAATAGTATGCAATCTGTTAGGGACTCTGGCGATCCATGCGGCCAGCATACCCAAGGTACCAGCTTTTGGTGTATGGGAATGCACGATATGGGGCTTTTCCCTTCTCATGATTTTATACAGACGATAAACCGCAATCAAATCTTTAAGCGGAGTAATCTTTCTTGTCATTGGAACCACCATGGATTTTACTCCTTCTGATTTTTCCAGCTTCTCCAATCGCCCAAAGGAATCTGGGGAGGAAATCGTAATCACATCAAAATGGGGCGAAACATAGCCCATCTGACCTTTTAACAATGTTGTTAAAGAGCCTGAAACCGTCGTAATTCTGATGATTTTCTTCTTAGTCATTCAAATAAGTGTTGAAGTACCATTTCTGGAAACAATAGTAGGACCACACCTTAAATGTATTGTCCATTGTGCCGTTTAAATGGTTTTGCACAAGTTTGATAATATCATCAATTTTAAATATGCCTTGGGCTTCCAATTTTTTTCTATCTATAAAGCTTTCTAGTTCATCTTTAAGTACTGTTCTAAGCCAATTGCCAACAGGAACTCCAAAACCGCTTTTGCCCAAATCTAAAAACTTTTCGGGGAATTGATCTCTAAACGCATCTTTAAGGATTCGTTTCTTGTCCCATCGGTTTAACAGATAATCATCAGGCAAAGTCCTGGTGTAGTCCCATAGTTTTTTATTCAGAAATGGAGCCCTGCATTCCAGGGAATTAAACATACTTGTTCGGTCTACTTTTACCAAAAGATCCCCTTCCAAACTGATGAGTCTGTCCACCTTCCTAAAGTCGTTTAAAGTTTTAGGCCGTTCTAGGTTGAACAAATCTTGATAAGCTTTGAAAATATTTTTAATGTGCCAGTTTGGCTTAATAATAGCTGAAACTTCGTTGCTAGTATTGGCAAGGGAAATGATATCCCAGTAAAATCCACCATCATAGTCAATACTGTTCAAAAGTCGCCGAATCTTATACTTCCTACCTCTGTCATCGTTGCTAGTTTTAAAAAGATTATCGGAGGCGCTGCGTAATATGCTATGCGCAAACTTCGGCATGTAAGTTGTATACATTTTATTGAGCCTTCCGATATAATGTTTGTTGTAGCCACCAAAAACCTCATCTCCACCATCCCCGGTTAAAGCTACTTTTACGTGTTCGCTTGTTTTTTTAGACACCAAATAAGTGGGAAGGGCAGAGGAGTCTGCAAAAGGCTCATCAAAATTCAATACAATTTCTGAAATGTTATCCTTGAGATCGTTTTCGTCAATTATGAATTCATGATGTTTGCTATTGATCATTTTTGCCACCAGTCTTGACTTTTCCGATTCGTCATAACCCGCTTCTTTGAAGCCAATAGAGAAGGTATTTATTTTTGATTCCACACCTTGGGAAAGGCAAAGAGACACAACGGATGAATCTACGCCACCGGATAAAAAGGTTCCTAGGGGCACATCCGCAACAGATCGGCTTTGAACACTGTTATATACCATGTCCTTTACCGCCTTAGTCGCCTCCTCATATGGAATATCAATTTTTTCAGTAGCTTCAAAAGGATTGATGCATTTGATATCGAAACTGTTTTTGGCAATATCAAACTCAATATAGTTGTTGGCCTCTAGCTTTTTTACGCCATCATAGATGGTGTGGGGTGCAGGAATATAGGTTAGCCTAAAAAACAGGTTCAGTCCTTCTTTGCTGATTTCTGGTTTATGCCCAATGGCTTTAACAAGTGATTTTAGCTCTGAAGCCCAAACGAATTTTTCATCTGATCTGTAATAATATAAAGGCTTTTCGCCAAAATAGTCCCGTGCTATAAACAGTTTGTTTTTATTTTTATCGTAGATGCTAAATCCAAACATACCGTCCAAATCCTTAAAGGATTCTGACCCGTATTTTTCATAAAGCTTAAGAATTACCTCGGTATCGCTTGTGGTATTGAATGTTACACCTTCACTCTGCAACTTGGATTTTAGTTCACGGTAGTTATATATTTCACCATTAAAAACGATGACTATACTTTTATCGTCTGTAAAAATAGGCTGTTTGCCCGAGCTTAAATCGATAATTGAAAGCCGCCTCATTCCCATGCCAACGGAATGTGTTTTATTGGATTCGCAGAATACGCCGTCCTCATCGGGTCCACGATGGAAGATCAGGTCGTTCATGCTTTGCATATCTGCCTGAAGCTGTTTTTTATCTAATGTATTTGATGCTATATATCCGTTAATGCCGCACATGAGAGTTTGTCTTTAAGTAAAAATCTTGAAGGTTTTTTGCGTTTTGGTAAATGTCATACCCGCCTTTTTTGATTTGGTCAGTTGTGTTTGTTCGAATGTAATTTAACTTTTCAATCACCATATCTGCCCATTTTTCTATAGGGGCCTTTAGGTTTAGAAAAACAATTTGATTGGTAATATTGACTTCAGGGGTCACGGTATCCGAAGTCACAATATTTAAACCTGAGGCCTGGGCTTCAACTAAGGTTACTGGGAGTCCCTCATATAATGATGGAAACAGGAACAAATCAAATGCTTGTAAGAGTTCAGGAATATTCTTTTTAACACCTAGGAATAAAATACTTTCAGAAATACCTAGTTTTTCTGCTTCTTTTTCTATGGCACTTTTAAGATTGCCATCTCCAATTAGCATGAGTACACAGTCTTTGTCCTTTTTCAATACTTCATTAAATACCTTAATCAAGAAAAAATGATTCTTCTGTTCATTAAACCTTCCTACATGGCCTATTATTTTTTTGTCCTCTAACTTATACTGTTTTCTAATTTCCTTAGACCTGGAAACATCATAGCTAAAAAGTTCAGAATTAATGGCATTGTTTATTACGGTTACCCTTTCTTGATTGTTTTTTCCAAAAAGCCACTGTCCGGCTTTTACACCACACGCGAAATAATGCGTTGCTACTTTTGGAACTTTAGTCCTAATTAGGGATTGAATTGAATCTTTTACCGTTGCTTTTATGTCAGTATTCTTTTTGAATATCTTTTTAAGGATAAAAGGCTCAACTGCCAGATGGCTATGTGCCACCCGAATAGGGATATTGTTGTTTTTTGCAATTTTAAGAATAATGCAACTCAAAGCATTTAAATGCGAATGTACAATCTTATATTCCGGATGGGATTTAAAAAAGTTAGTCAGCTTTTTTTTATAATCGGAATAGTTCTTTGGATTAATTGCTGGCATCCTATAGATTTTACCTCCAAGATTTTCAATCTCGTCGTCGAAAAATCCTCGTTCTGGTCTGTGTAACAGAAAGTCAAACTGTACCTTGGCCTTGTCCACATTTCGATAATAATTCATTATCATAGTTTCTGCTCCACCAAGATTCATTATCGTCAGTACTTGTAAAACTCTTGTAGGTTGTTCCATATTGGTTGTCAGTTAAATAGGGCTTCAAATTGTCTAAGTATTTTGCTTTTGTTGAACCTGTCCTCAACTGATTTTCTGATTTGTTCAGGAGCTAAATTAAGCCTATTATTTAAATAATGTAAATATTCCTTCTCGGTTTCTACCAAATACCCATTTTCCCCGTGAGTGATGATTTCTTTGGTACCGCCAGGTACGTTAAACGCCAAAACCGGCGTTCCAACGAGACAGCTTTCAAGAACAGTATTAGGAAAACCTTCCACATATGAGCCCTGCAAAAACAAATCGTGTTGTGATATATGCTTAAGCACTTCCTCTGTATATGGAATGTAATTTACCTTTTCCGATAGTCCAAGCTTTTCCATTCTCTCGAAAATCGAGTCTTTTTCAGGCCCTGTCCCTATTATGGTATATCTAAAGTCAAAGTTTAGTTTAGTAAGAAGATTTAGTATTCTTAGGTGTCCTTTTTCCTTGCTCAAGCGCCCCACAGTAATAAACCTTGGTATATCGGTCTTATCTGTTTCCGTTTTCAGGGGATAAATTTGAGTGATGGGGTTGTTAATAATGACTACTTTCTCTTCAGGTAAATTGAAAATATTGATAAAATCAGAGGCCATGTCCTTGGATTGGCATATCACAACGTCAATCCACTTTAAACTTAAATCTCCCAGCTTCGCCCTTAATGATGCCAAAAAATTTAAGAAATACTTCTTTTTAGGGATTTCCTTGTTTTCTTTTTTCGCATCGCTCATCGCTGAAATTACACTAGCCTCCCTAACTATCAATTTTGTTTTTGGAAAAAAACCGGACAGCAGTCCCATTAAAGTATTGAGGTGTCCAATGGAGCTCAAAACTACGTCCGGACGATATTTTAAAAGAAACCAGAAAATATTTGTAGTGGCATTTAAAACCCTTGATTTTTCTAGAAAAATAAGAGGAATTTCCTCAACGCTATATACGGCATCTTCTTTGTGTCCGACAATTAAAAGTGTACTTTCAAATTTGCTTTTATCAATGTTCTGGGCAACAAAAGAAATGACCCTTTCGGCACCGCCAGCAGTTAAAGTAGGTAGGATAAAAAGTATTTTTTTTCTTTTTGGGTTCACGATTTGGGCGTTATTTTGGCATATTTACATATCAAATATGCCGGATAATTCTTTTTATGTCGATGCTTTTTATTTTTTTCGCCGGGTTGCCTGCAATCATAATTCCGTCTTCCTCAAAAGATTTATGAACCACTGCATTTGCTCCAATAGCAATATTGTTGCCAATTCTAATATCTCCGTATATTTTAGCCCCAGGGCCAATGTAAACATTGTCTCCTATTTGTGGGGCTTTGCTACTACCGCCAGATGCTCCAATATTGGTACAAGCATGTATCCTACAATTTTTGCCAACTTTTGAGGCGCTATTCACTACAATGGTCCCATAATGCACAATCGAGAGCCCTGGCCCAAAGACGTTTATGGGAATGGATACTCCAATTTTTAGTGCTCTTTTCCGCAACTTTATTTTGTAATAAGTCAGGAATAATTTTCCTAAGACACTGTTGCATTTGCAGTTGGTGTAATACTCAACTTTTCTGAGTGTTTTTTGAAAAGCCCCAATGTAATTAGGGAAAAGAAACTCTTTGAGTCTAAAGCCAAAACTATGGCCTTCCAGTCCCAATGCAACTTTATCCATTTTAAGATAGTGGTGATATGCTTGTTTGGAATCAATCATATAACTTCTTCTTGTAAATTAAACTGTCAAAAAATGCCAGACATATTAACAAAGTTCTTGTGTACCAAATATTATTGGCAATAAACCCTTCAAATACAATAAGTACTAAAAATATGAGATAATAGAATTGAGGTGAGTCTAGAGAAAGTTTCATGCCATATCCTAGGTAGAATAGATAAACTAATAAGGTTATAAAACCAAAATTCACAGCCAAGAACAAAAAGTAATTATGTGTGTCCAGAAAATTATATCTTCTATCTGAGGTATAGCCAGTGCCGTACCCAATAGGGTTCTTTTGAAAATCATCCCAGTATTTAAATAATAACAAGGCTCGACCCCCAGCAGCACCACCTTCGTCTATTGTTACCTTGCTTTTTCCCAAAAACATGTCCATTCGTTCTCCTGCCGCACCCCTTGAAAGCTCTGGGGAACTTTCTCTGATTACCTCAGAAAAAGTAATCAAAGACATGAAAAACACGATTAACAACAGTGTTAATTTAATGGAATTTAGAAAAAAAGTTCGCGGTTTAATCAAAAACTCTGAACTCCAACTGTTCATAGTCCCGATAACCAAAATTAAGATTACCGAAGCCATACCGCTTCTGGACAGTGTAAGAAAAACAGTAACCAACATGAAGGTAACCGTAATGTAAAGCCATGTTTTGTTTTTATTGATTAAAGCCAAAACGGCCAAGGATAAAAACTTTATCCCTGAAGCAGCTTGGTTAGGATTCTCTCCAAATCCACCTTTTCTTACTGCTTCCGATAAGTTTTTATTATATTCCGGTAAACCAATAAAAAAGTCGTAAAGCAAACTACCTCCTAAAACGCATAAAGCAGAGGCCATAACAAAAAGTACAGTCTTTTTGTTTTCAACAGTGAAGAAATGTAAAGCAAAGCAATATAAAATTATTGTTATCACATTTAATCCGATTTCTGTCGAAATCACGTCCATAGGTGCATCGCTAAAAGCTGAATATACCACTGAAACTATAAAAATAAAAACCAAAAATTTAAAGGTATGACTCTTGAAAGTATTTGAGAAATCCTTAATGGAATAGTTTAATAAAAATAGCCCCAGAAATATTGGGATAGGCCCGGAAGAAGGGGATACCGGTATAATATGAATACGATGAAGAAAAATATCCGCATATGATGCAAACAAAATGAGTAGTATGCCTAAGATATATTTCATTTCAAAAACGGATAATTAACTTTACAATTTATTTTTCACAAGGGAATATAACCTATTGATTAAATCTTTAAAACCTTGGCTTATTAGCCTCAAAACTATGAAATAAATGCATAGAAAGGCACTCCCAAGAATCGTCAATTTAACAATTAGCTCAATGATGTTATTACTTCTTGATGTGTCAAACAAATGGAAAAATAAGTAAAATAGTCCACTTGCCAACGACAGATATATCAAATGTAAAGTGAATCCTTTCCAATAGACCATTGAATTAAGATTGAAACCTTTGGAAAAAAGATAGTAAGGTCTCCACAACATAACCACAATAATCTGGCTAATGATAGTTCCTATAAAAACACCTATAATCCCATATTCCAACACAAAAATGATTGATACCAGTAAATTAATAACACTTTGTATTACAGGAGCCCAGATGTCATCATACAACCCATGAGCTTGAACAAAACTGTCAACAGGTTGCCTTACTTGCAAAATAAAAAATATCAGTGCCAAGGCCACTAGGATGTCTTGGGATAATAAATATTTTTCGCCCAACCATAAAATTATAAAATCATCAAGTCCGACATAAATCAGGAGGGAAGTAGTTCCTGCAAAGAAAAAGCGCAGAGCCATCATTTCCCAAAATACTTTTAACATATTGTTAATGTCCTTTTCTGCCACCAAATTGCCTACACTAGCGTTAGTGCCGCTAAAAAGTTTACTTACCAAAATATTAACATTGCCCATAACCATTTGATAATTGCCAACATAAGCAACTGTAGCAGGGTTGATCAATGCGAATATTAAAATGTTGTCCGTTCCTGTGGACACAAAACTTCCTAGTTTGTGGAAACTTACCTGTTTTATCTTTTTAAGAATGTATTTATTTCTTGTTTTTATATCATCGTTCACCTTATAATTAAATACTAGCCATGGATAAATCTGCTTGATTTTTATCCTTAGCACAATTACCTGAAGCACAGCAACCAGTAATTCAGCACTAATCCACAAAATTACGCTTTCAAAGTATATAAGGACGATACACTGTATTACCAACTTTAAAATATAAGACGAAGTGCCAATGGTAATATTTACGTATGATTTTTGATCCGCTTCAAGCAGAAACATATGATAGGTAAAGAAGTAGTTGATCAAATTTCCTACCAGTAAAGAGAAAAACAGGAATATGATTATTCCAATGTTCATTTCGGTATTCTTAAAAAAAAGAGGAAAGAAAAGTGCCAGGGTTACCCCTCCAATCAAAATAAATAGGCCTATCTTCTTATAAAGGTACCCTAGATACCCGATGATTTCATTTATTTTATCACGGTCATTATTGAAAATAGGGGTGTATAGAGAGAACCCAATTGCGGTGCCTATTCCAAGTTCGGATAAATTTAAAAACATTAGCATGCTTTTTAATGTCCCCTCGGAACCGATAAATTCGTCACCTAAGTTTTCCAAAAATATGTCTCGGGAAAAAAACTGAACGACTATATAGCCCAATTGAAAGACAAGGGCTATCCATCCATTTTTAAGAGTTAAGTTTAACCTAGACATTTTTAAGTTTTTACTTTTTTAAGAGATTCACCGAATCGCGAAATCACTTCCATAACTCCAATTGGGAGCATTTTCACCATGGTAGTCCGTAAGTTTTTATTGGTGCTACCTGATGTTCTGGAAATTTCTTTTTTGAGCTTTCTTCGATAGCTTCGATCCGGATCCACATGTGTGTTTCGACTCAATAGGAAAAAATGGTCTGTATAATAATACGTTACGTAATTATTAATCACCTGATCCAATTCAGGGCTTTTCGGAATATTTTCTATTATATATTCAGTAGCCCGAATGCCTGCTTTAATCTTCTCAGTGGTGTACTTGCTCCGTATCACACTTACATTGGCTGTATTGTAGTAGTAAAGCGGATTTTTTATGTATCCAAGTTTAGAGGTCCGGTTTAGTACATCAATGGTATAAAACACATCCTGATGTATTATTCCTGGAATAAAGCGTAGCCCATCAATTAAGTCTCTTTTGTATATCCTTCTCCAAACAGAGAACCCCGTCGAGGTAATGATTCTTTTAGTTGCGGAGAGTACATCTTCTATACGGTGTTCAGCATCTAGAGCTCTAGTTTTTTTGGCCCTAGGTTCAATTTCAACAATATCTAAATCATTTTTTAGCATAAAATGAACCATCTCGTCCAGCATTGAGACGTCTATATGGTCATCACTATCTACAAAGCTTATAATACCTCCTTTAGCTATATCAAGGCCTTTATTTCTCGCAATACTTGAACCGCTGTTTTTTTGATCTATAAGAATGATTCGTGAATCATTAGAAGCATATTCCTGACATATAATTTTGCTTTTGTCAGTTGATCCGTCATTTACTAAAATAATTTCCAGATTCCCATAAGTTTGGTTTGTCATGGAATCTAGACATCTTCGTAGGTAGCGTTCTACGTTATAAACGGGTACAATAATGCTAACTAAAGGTTTCATTTTTTGTGTTTACGGAATTTGGGGAAATAAAAAAAAGTACCTTGTAGGTTATAGGCGTCCGTGATGGTCCTTTATAATGCCTTTTACATCATAAATAATTCCGTTTGGTTTAATATAATCACTTAAATTTAGATCCAAATATTCCTTATGGGCCACAGTTAGAACTATTGCGTCATATTTTTCAGCAGGGAATTCTTTCACGGTTGATAGGTTATATTCGTGCATTACTTCCTCTGGATTTGCCCAAGGGTCGTAAACGGTTATATCCGTATCGTAACCTTTAAGTTCATTAATGACATCCACGGCTTTAGTGTTTCTGACGTCAGGGCAGTTTTCTTTAAAGGTAATCCCTAAAGCTAAAATTTTAGCCCCCTTAATTCTGATATCGTTTTTCACCATAAGTTTGATGATCTCAGAAGCCACATATTCTCCCATACCATCGTTAACACGTCTTCCAGCTAATATTATTTCTGGATGGTAGCCAACTTCTTGAGCCTTTTGAGCCAAATAATAAGGGTCAACACCGATACAGTGTCCGCCAACTAAACCAGGTTTAAATGGTAAAAAATTCCATTTGGTGCCCGCAGCCTCCAATACGGAGTGGGTATCAATATCCAATAAATTGAATATTTTAGCCAATTCGTTTACAAAGGCGATATTGATATCTCTTTGAGAATTTTCGATCACTTTTGCGGCTTCTGCTACTTTTATGGTAGGAGCCAAATGAGTGCCAGCACTAATAACGCTTGCATAAAGCGCATCTACCTTTTTCCCAATTTCAGGGGTGGAACCTGCCGTAACCTTCAAAATTTTATCTACAGTATGTAGTTTGTCTCCAGGATTAATTCGTTCTGGCGAGTAACCAGCATAGAAATCTTCATTGAATTTCAGTCCACTGATTTTTTCTAGTACCGGGATGCATTCGTCTTCGGTTACTCCGGGGTAAACTGTGGATTCATAAATAACGATATCACCTCTTTTTAGCACTTTGCCCACTGTTTCGCTGGACTTGTATAAAGGGGTTAAATCCGGTCTGTTGTTTTTGTCTATAGGAGTAGGCACCGTTACAACATAATAGTTACAATCCTTAATATCGTCCAGGTTTGCAGAGCAATATAGTCCGACTTTATCGTCCGGACTTGCCTTTAAAACTGATTTCAAGACTGAGGATTCAACCTCCAATGTGGCGTCTTCGCCTTTTGAAAGTTCGTTTACCCTGCTTTTATTGATGTCAAACCCTATAACCGAATATTTTGTAGCAAAAAGTCGGGCTAATGGAAGGCCTACGTATCCTAATCCTATAACTGCAATTTTATCTGTTTTCATAATAGTTCTATTGTCCGATCGAATAATATTCAAATCCAATCTTATTCATTTTTTCTTTATCTAGTAAACTTCTCCCGTCAAAAACGAAGGCAGGCTTTTTCATATTATCGTATATTCTTTGCCAGTCGTAATCTTTAAATTCATCCCATTCAGTCATTATGGCTATGGCATGGGCGCCCTTCATGGCTTCATAAGGTGTAGAGGCAGAGTAAATTCCCTCTGCGTTTTCCCTCTCAGTTCTAGTATTTAAATAGTTAAGATCGTTTAGAACTTTTTGCTCGAAAACCTGCGGGTCATAAACAGCAATATTAGCTTGTTCGTTTAACAAATGATCTGCAACATATATGGCAGCAGACTCTCGTGTATCATTTGTATCCTTTTTAAATGCCCATCCCAGCATAGCTATTTTTTTGCCCGAAACGGTATTGTATAGCGTTTTGATCAGATTGTCTGAAAAGCGCCTTTTTTGGTGGTCGTTCATTATAACCACTTGTTCCCAATAGTCGGCGACCTCCTTAAGCCCATAGCTTTTAGCGATATATACCAGGTTTAGAATATCCTTCTGAAAGCAGGAGCCTCCAAAACCTACAGAGGCTTTTAAAAACTTAGGCCCAATTCTGGAATCCATTCCAATGGCCTTTGCCACTTCATTGACATTGGCCTCAGTATGTTCACAAAGTTCAGAAATAGCATTTATAGAGGACACACGTTGAGCTAGGAAGGCGTTGGCCGTTAATTTGGATAGTTCTGAAGACCACAGATTGGTGGTCAATATTCTGTCTTCCGAAACCCAGCTTCCATAAACCTTCGATAAGCTTTCAATGGCCTCCTTTGATTCACCGCCAATCAATACCCTGTCTGGGTTCAATAAATCTTGTACCGCTGTACCTTCGGCTAAAAATTCGGGGTTAGAAAGTATATGAAAATTTATTCCGTTTCCGGTGTTATGTAATATGCTTTTAATAGCTTCCGCTGTTCTTACAGGTAATGTGGATTTCTCCACTACAATCTTATCCGTTTTAGCAACTTCAGCAATTTTTCTGGAACATAGTTCAACGTATTTTAGATCGGCAGCCATTCCCTTTCCTTTTCCATAGGTCTTGGTAGGAGTGTTTACCGAAATAAAGATCATTTCAGCAGTATTAATTGCTTCATCGATTTTCGTTGAAAAAAATAAATTTATTCCTCGGCAGTCTCGCACAATATCTGCTAAACCAGGCTCATAAACAGGAAGCTTGGAAAGATCTTTACTATTCCAAGCATCAATTCTTTCTTGATTAATGTCAACAATATTAACATTAATCTGTGGGTTCTTTTTTGCAATAACTGCCATAGTGGGACCACCTACGTAGCCTGCACCAATGCAGCAAATATTCTTTACAGTCATAATTAAGATAAATTAGCCCAATACCATTCAACGGCTTCTTCCAAACCTTCTTTTATGCTGAATTTGGGGTCGTAGTTCAAAAGGGTTTTTGCCTTTTCGATGGAGGCTAAAGAGTGAGGGATATCACCTGCTCTGTTTTCCCGATATTTCACTTCCACGTCTTTAATATTAGCATCAAAATCAGAAAGGTATTCTTTTAGTAAAGATGTTAGTTCTGTCAAGGTAGTGCGTTCTCCGTAGGCAACATTATATACCGTATTAAGAGCATCTTTGTTTTGCGTAGTTATTGCCCTAAGGTTCATTTGAATTACATTATCAATATATGTAAAATCTCTTGAATAAGAACCGTCTCCATTAATATATGGGGATTCATACTTTATATACTGTTGGACAAACTTAGGGATTACCGCCGCGTATGCGCCATTCGGATCCTGCCTTCTTCCAAAAACATTGAAATATCTCAACCCGATAGTGTCTAGTCCATAAGTTTTATGGAAAATGTCGGCATATAGTTCATTAACATATTTGGTTATGGCGTAGGGAGAAAGAGGTTTTCCAATCGTATCTTCTATTTTAGGTAAAGATTCTGAATCTCCATAAGTTGAGGAACTTGCGGCGTAAACAAAACGTTTTACGTCAGAATCTCTTGATGCAACAAGCATATTTAAGAAACCAGAAATATTCACGTCGTTAGTTGTTATCGGATCATTTATCGAACGTGGCACTGAGCCTAAAGCGGCCTGGTGCAGTACGTAGTCAACATCCTGGCAAGCCGTTTTACAAACCTCCAGGTTTCTGATATCTCCTTCTATTAATGTAAATAGGGGGTTCTCTAGAAAAGGTTCAACATTCTTTTGCTTTCCAGTGGCAAAATTATCTAAACAAATGGTTTTTATGTTATTGGATAAGAGAGTTTCGCAAAGGTTTGATCCAATAAATCCTGCTCCACCAGTAACCAATACGGTTTTTTCGCGTAGTGTTTCTATCATTCGATTTGGGTTATTTATTAAGGTTGCGCAAATATGTAAAAAAATATCTAAACAAAATATATTATTATACTAAGTCAATGCTTTTCCCGATAAAAATCATTTTAAACAAAATTATTGACCTTAAATCGATTAAATGTGAATTATATCCGAGGTCGAAATTGTCATTTTTAAATTACTTTTTTCTAACAGAAGACGCTAAATATTAAACTGTTAGCTTTTAGATTAGATCTTCGTATAGTTTCAATAAAGTATTCAATATCATTTTGTCCGGCCTCATGAAATTATGGTAATATTGATAATTAGCCCTCATAGTCTGGTTTAGTAAATCCCTATTCTTTAAAAGAGAATGTGTTTGTGCCAAAAGTTCCTCTTTGTTCTTAAAGGTAAAATAGTTCTTATTATTTTTGAATTCACCAGGTGCGGCATATTCAAGAGGTTCCGAAATTATTGCTCTGGAGGCGGCCACATATTCTCCAAATTTCCAACCTATAGAACCGTGTAATCCAGCCGTTGCTATACAAATATTATGTTCTCTTATAGTTTTTAGAAAAATCTGTCTATTTGTCAGTGTATTAGGTATTATAAGTTCTTTAGCATACTTTAAGGTGAATGGGTTTTCCTGAAGTCCACCGGTAAATCTATCCCCGAATTCTTTTTTGCATACATTTATGCAATCCACCCTATCCTTATTAATTTGTTCCCTCTCTGATTTTAAATGTTCTAATGAAACGTTTTCAGAATCCCACAAACGGGTTATAAATAGGACTTTATTATTCTTGTTTGCTATGGGATAGAATTCAAAATCATTACTATAAAATGCAGTTTTCTTATAGAATTTTGAAACTAAGTAATTTCCCTTAATAAAATCCTTAAAGGATTCTTTGAACCCTTTTTTAAAGCTACTTTCCGGTTGTAGTCCAATATTAAGCCCCAGTGGGTATATATTGCAGTCCTTCGGAGCAAATTCTAAAAGGCTTTCATTAAAACTTCTTTTGAAATAATAATCTGCTCGGATTTGGCTTTTGAAATAATTTAGATTCTCCGGAATCGAATCACTAATCCAATTGAACCCATCCAAGGTATCATAAATTACAGTGTACTTATTGTCGATGATAACCTTGGCTACTGGAATTGTGGCATCTCCTGAAGCTTGAACTACCTTTAGATCAATAATCCCTAACTTTCGAAGCTTTTCAAATCCATCATACACTTGGCACAAATGTAAAGAAGGAAAATAATGCAATTCGCATTTAAATAATGCTTTCATATATTAAATTGATTCAATCTTATAAAGTATTGGACCTTACCCAATAGTTATCTTTACTATGTTCAATTATTGAATGCCAAAGATGTAAAATGTATTTAGAAATAACTAAGAGTTTGATGAAAATGTTCCCCTCCATTTCGGAGAATGATTCTGTAAGTGGATCTGCTTCACGTTTTTATGCGTCTTTTTATAGATAAAAAGTAGGGGGCTTAACAAAAGCATGTAGGTTAACCTAAAAGAGTTTGTTTTCATCTTTTTTTTCTTGTAGGTATAGATTATATTTCTATTTTAGTCGCCGTTTGACCCCTAATTTACTATAAAAGCGCTACTATGATTTTTAATTCCTTAGCCTTTTTGACCTTTTTTCCTATAGTATTTATACTATATTGGAGCATAAACAAAAAAGCCTATAAAGTCCAGAATATTTTATTGCTGATTGCCAGTTATGTGTTCTACGGATGGTGGGACTGGAGATTTCTTTCCTTAATCGCGTTTTCCACCATAATTGATTATACTTTAGGCCTTAAGATTGAAAGTAGCAAAACACGTAAAAAGACCTTTTTGATATTGAGCCTTGTTTCCAACTTAGGGCTTCTGGCTGTTTTTAAATATTTTAATTTCTTTATTGATTCATTTGTTGGCCTGTGGACAATGTTTGGTTATGAAATGTCTGTTTCTACACTAAATATCATTTTACCGGTAGGTATAAGCTTTTATACCTTTCAGACTATGTCATACTCCATAGATATTTATAGGGGAGAACTAAAGCCAACGAAGAATTTTATAGACTTCGCAACCTTTGTTAGTTTTTTTCCGCAATTGGTAGCTGGCCCTATTGAGCGGGCCTCAAATTTGTTGCCTCAATTGCAAAGCTCAAGGGAGTGGAGCCATACGCGCTTTAAGAATGGCCTGTTTCAAATAGGAGTAGGGTTTTTTAGAAAAGTTGTAGTGGCCGACGCCATTGGATCCGCTATAGATGGTATCTATAATGCTCCCGAAATATATAATGCCTCAAGTATTGTAATGGCGGTCGTTTTATATTCCTTTCAGATATATTTTGACTTTAGTGGCTATTCCGATATTGCCATCGGTACGGCAAAACTTTTAGGTTTTGATTTTAAGCGAAACTTCAACCTTCCGTATTTTTCCGTTTCAATTACGGAGTTTTGGAGGAGGTGGCACATGTCACTTTCCACATGGTTAAGGGACTACTTATATATTCCTTTAGGAGGTAATCGCAAGGGTATAAAGATGCAATATCGAAATCTTTTTCTGACGATGCTTCTTGGAGGGCTTTGGCATGGTAGTTCTTGGAATTTTGTGGTTTGGGGGGCTATTCACGGGATTCTTCTCGGTATTGAAAAAAGATTTAAGCTTATCCCTGAAAAGTATAATTTCCTTAAGAATATTTTTATTTTCAGTGTGGTGAGCCTTATATGGATATTTTTCAGGTCGCTTAGTTTTGGAGACTCTAAGTTGATCTTTTCAAAATTGATAACTGGTTCCTACGGTATGCCATTTATTGGAAATACAAATGCATTTGTGGCACTGTTATATGGATTGATTTTGGCTCTGTCTTTTGATATTGTATTATTTAGAAAGAATATCGCACTGGAAAACTTTGGCTCAACTTTAAAGCAAAGCCATTATATATTAATGTTCAATTTTATTTTGATAAATATTGTGCTGTTTTTCTCTAGTGCAAGTAACTTTATATATTTTCAATTTTAGATGAAAAAGTCACTTAAACTATTTCTGATTGTTGCTGTCGTTTTCGTTGCCGTAGACAGAATTGTAAGCTATGGACTTAGGCGCATGGAAGATAAAGTAGTAACTGGCCAAGGGGTAGGAAAGGTGAACCAGTTTTTGAAAATTAAGGATTCTGCAAACCTTCTAGTTTTTGGAAGCTCTAGGGCCAATCATCATGTAGAAAACAAAATGCTGGATAGCGCCTCATTTAATATGGGGGTAGATGGTACAAAACTAGGGCAGAGCGCAGGTTTAATCTCTACCCTAAACAAAAAAGAACAGATTATTTTGGTACACGTAGACCAGAGTACTGTTTTTGATGAGGCATATACTGCATCTGATATGCTCAACCTAATCAATATATCGGCTAACCATAAGTCGGTAAAAGATTTGATACTTAATTTTTTTCCCGAGGAAATTTATATAACTAATACAGTTAGCTCCTATGCATATAACGGAAAAGTACTTTCCATTTTTAAAAATTACTTTTTGCCTGATGCAGGTTATATGAAGTACGGTGGATACGACCCTTTAGTGCCTACTAGTGCACAAAAGGATATATTTGCCGCTTTATTGAAGGACAATGATTTTGTTTCGGATAAAAGAACTGAATTTAATGTCAATAGCACCGTGGATATTTTAATAGATTACATAAATAAAAAAAGTGAAGAGTTGAATTCAAGGGTGATTTTCTTCACATCTCCCTCTTTAAGACCAATCTCAGATGAGATTCGAAGCGCCACTAAAAATTATTTCGGATCAAAGCAGTTAGAGTACTACGATTATTCTGAATTTGATGACGGTAGCAAAATAGATTTTTGGAAAGATTTTACCCATATGTCAGCAAAAGGAGCACGCGCTTTTACGAAAGAGCTGGAGGTCGTCCTAAAAAGGCAATAGAGTTGGAGCAAGGGTGATTTTTGTAAT
The DNA here is from genome assembly GCF_042684665.1 of Hyunsoonleella rubra. NCBI lineage: Bacteria > Pseudomonadati > Bacteroidota > Flavobacteriia > Flavobacteriales > Flavobacteriaceae > Hyunsoonleella > Hyunsoonleella rubra. The sequence continues at coordinate 142,757 of NZ_JBHULY010000013.1, forward strand.
TCTTTCTCGAAAAATTTAAATCTACTAAGTGTTTTTTTAATTTTTAATTAAAAAAGTAAACAGAAGTATGCTTTCAACACTTTAATATTCAAAGGAATAAAAATGTATAATTTTTATTTCTATTAAAGTTCTATAGAATGGGTTGGATTTTTATTAATTTCTCAACATCCAAAATTAAACTTCATACGTAACTATAAGCAATTGATTAAAACTGATATTTATTTAATCGATGAATTTTGTGTTTAATCGATGAAATTGCTAACAAATTTTGCGTTTCATCGAAAAAAGAGTACAGAATGTTATGTATTTCATCGAAAAAATAAGTGTTTTATCGATAATTGTTAATTTGTGCCGTAGATTTGCATCAATTAATAATGCCCAAAAAAATTGTTAAACCCAAATTACAAAGCCTACGACATTGTTATGAAATCTACTTTGCCTACTTTTAACCCAATGATTATATTTTCGTGTTTAATTATTTTGTTAACTTCTTGCAATAAGGAAGAACTTTATATTGAAAAAGAATTGCTCCAGGAAGAAGAAATTACTACTGAGGAAGAGGAAATTGGTGAGAATGAGTTTTCCGTTACCTTAAATGAAGACTTTTATGAAACTTTTGAAAACACAGGAATTACAATAGACCCTTCTGAAAACGATGGTGAGATTACAACGGATATTATCCTATCCTACACCGACCCATCTAATGGGGTTTTATCCATAGAAAATGAGTCGGTGATTTACACACCCAATGACGGTTTTACAGGTGAAGATTCTTTTGTTTATAAGGTTTGTGACGGAGAGACTGGATTAATTTGTTTTGAAGCCACTGTGACTATTTCAGTTCTCCCTGTTGAAGAAGATGATTTTGCGACTGAACTGAAGGCTTTCCCATCCGCTTACGGAGAAGTTTATAATATCTCAGGAGGTAGAGGAGGTCATGTTTATCATGTCACTTCCTTAGCCGATGATGGAAGTGTTGGTACCCTTAGATGGGCAGTAAATCAACCTAGACCGGCAACCATTGTTTTTGATGTTTCGGGTGTTATTCAGCTTAACTATAATTTAGAATTAGGAGGCAAGTGGAACCAAACCGATGATAGGCATGACAACCTTACTATTGCGGGGCAGACCGCTCCAGAAGGAGGAATTACTTTAACAACAGCAAATAATCGCACGCATGTTACTCTTAAGGATGCCAATAACGTTATTATTAGATACATTAGGCTAAGGATGCAGAAGGATAACGAAATGGTGGCTTTTGTTATCCGCGGGGATTGGCATACGGCCAACAATATCATTTTAGACCATGTTTCCATAAGCTATGGAGGTTTGATGGCCATTGGTATGGGAGGTAAGGGCAATTACAATTGCGTGATCCAAAACAGTTTGATAGCCGAATCAAAAACCGGTGTTCTTTTTGGTGATAGTGACCCTAACTTCCAAAACTTTGGAAACAATAACTCGTTTAACGGTAATTTATTCTACAATGTATCACATCGCCACCCAAACCCTAATGGTAATGGTAGAATTGATGTTATAAATAATATAATTCACAACCCATTTTACAGGCTTAATAGCAACACATTTTCGCCTAAGCTTAATCATATCAATAATTATGTTTCTGCTGGCGCATGGACAGGTATTAATTTCAGAAGAATGAATCGTGCTTTTTCAGATCACTCGACCTATAGTCAGCATGGCCCAACACAGATTTATACTTCCGGAAATATAATAGACAATGGCATATTTACAGATGCCGATGCTGATAATAAGTTAATCTGGAGTAAATGGAATGCAGGTCTTGAGGACCAATATGCGCCAACTAAAGAGTTTGTTAATTCTATGCATCCACTACTAGGTTCACCATGGCCAATTAAAACCGCACGGGATGCTTATAACGATGCGGTAAGAGATAAGGATAAGGGAGCATCAAAATCGTTGAATGCCGATGGTACAGTAACACATTACAATGATCGCCATGATGCAGAATATTTTTCTAAAATGGCGGAGGGCGAAGGTGCTTATGAAGGATATAGCACATATAATATTGGAGGAGATTTCTTCAACACCGCCAGATATAGTAGCTTTATTGCTTCAATTACCGGGACGCCTATAAATACAAGACCCGCAGATTATGATACGGATAGGGATGGTATGGCAGATGTATGGGAAACTGCTAAGTTTGGAGATTTATCCAGAGATGGTAAGGGTGATGAAGATGGCGATGGTTATACTGACCTTGAAGAGTTCTTAAATATGGTAGATAAATAATTTGAGAGAATCGAATAACTCAAAAAAAGAGCCCTGAATAACATTTCGGGCTCTTTTTTTTGCTTTATTAATTTTTCATTTCAACCCCAAACTCGTCGTACCATTTTCTCAATACGTATAGCTTCCAAATATTAGCAGTATGGTCTTCCATTACATTCATGTGCTCCCTCAGAAGTATTTTGAATTTTTGAACATTAAGGTTCGGAACTTTATTTAGAAAGTCATCCTCCAAGGCCTCAAGGAACTCAGTCTTCAATTCATTTCGCATCCATTCACCAATAGGTACCGAAAACCCTTTCTTAGGTAGATTAAATAGCTCTTCAGGGATATAATCCTTGAGTAAATCTTTTAATATTTTTTTTTGTTTACCGTCATCATACCTAAACGATAATGGAAGCGTCCTGGCAAACTCTACCACCCTGTAATCTAAAAACGGACTTCTTACTTCAACAGAATAGGCCATACTCGCACGGTCAACCTTGACATTACTATCATTTTCAAGCCATAATTTGATGTTTAAGTCGGCCGCTTTTTGTAAAAATATGTTTGACCATTTTTTATAACCTTGATAATGTTTCATATAGTCCTGCCTTTTCTCGTTTAAAAGAAAGCCTTTTCTAGAAAAAATATTTTCAATAAAATCATTTTTAGTCTTTGTGTTTAGTGCGTTCCTAACCCGATGGGAATTCATTCCAAACAGTTTTAATAAAATGGGCTGCGATAGTATTTTTCTTATGAAAAATGGAATTTCCATGATAGATTTGTTCTTGACAAGCGAGTCAAAATAACTGTAACCAATAAAGCTCTCGTCACCTCCGTCTCCCGATAGCGCAACTGTTACGTGTTCCTTGGTAACGGAGTTCAATAACAAGGAAGGTAGGGCCGAACTGTCCGCAAACGGTTCATCATAAACTTCAGTGAGTTTTGGTACCAACTTTAGGATATCGTCGGCACTACAAATAGTAGTTTTATGTTTAGAACCGATAATCTCGGCATACTGTTCGGCAATCTTGCTTTCGTCAAACTTTGGGTTTTCAAAACCGATGGAAAAGGTATTTATTTTTTCTTTTGAAGCTTCGGCAGCCAATGCCGATACAAGGGCAGAGTCAATGCCGCCCGAAAGGAAGGAGCCAATGGGTACATCAGATTGTAACCTTATTTTAACAGCATCCAGAAGTAAATCATGAAGTTCTTTCTTGGCATCCTCATAGCTAATATCACGAATTTCAACATCTTTTAGATTCCAATATTCCTGAATGTCCAATTTACCAGTATCCAAGTTAATGGTCATGTAATAACCCGGAGGCAATTTCATAATATCTTCCGCAATTGTATATGGACTTGGGATGAACATACAGTCAAGGTAAATGGAAATAGCCTCTTCATTAATTTTTTTGCCCTTAAGCATTGGTCTTATTTGGCTACATATTTCAATTTCCCCATCTTTAAAATAATAGTAAAACGGCTTTACGCCTAGCCGGTCTCTCGCTGAGAAAATTTCGTTGGTGTCTTCATTATAAATACTAAAGGCAAACATCCCGTTGGCTCTTTTAAGCAAATCCTTGCCCCATTCATGATAGCCTATTAGAAGTACCTCGGTATCGCTTTCGGTTTTAAAGGTGTAGCCTAATTGTAAAAGCTCCTCCTTCAGGTCTAAATAATTATATATTTCACCATTAAAAACAATATGAAGGTTTTTGTAGGTCATCGGCTGGTTGGACCGTGGGTCTAGGTCCAAAATGGCCAGTCTTAAATGGCCCAGAGTCACATCGTTTACCTTGTTTATTCCTGTAAAGTCGGGGCCTCTAAAAGAAATGGAATCGAGTTTTGATTTTACTTCCTTTTCCTCAAAAGGTATATTGGTTAAGTATATGCCGCACATGGTAGTTTCATTTTGCTGTAAAGCACGCACTTATTTTTAATAAATACAATATTAAGGCCTAAAATTCTATAAAACGACCAAAAGTCTAGTTGTTTTATACAGTGCTGTGTTCATCATGGAATTAGTCTAAGAAATGGATCTTTTTGGGAGGATGAATATGAAACAAATTCAGTATTATCAGGGGTTATTGACAATTCTGTTCTTTTGGAATTTTTAAATATTGGACTACCAAAACTGTTAGGGCAAAGGCTACCCCAAAATTTAATTGCTTTACTATAGATTTGATACCCTGATCTTGAATTTTATTTTTCGAGAAAGTGTTTAAAAATTTTCTAATAGGATAACGCTCCTATCGACTATCTACAAAGATTTCCCATGTAAAATGTTAGGGCGTGCATTTAGCCGATTTTAATGAATGTTTTAGCGAAATAAGCAATATCTTTTATTATCGCTTTAAAACAATTGCTAAATTTACCCCATCAAACACAAAATTAAATTGATTAATAGCAAAATGTTGATTTAATGTGTGAATGTCAAATTATAAAAAATTGCATCCTACTTCCCTCAATAGGTTTTGAATTTTAGGTAGTGACATGAACATTTTTGAATTTTTGAAATTTTGAAATTAATTATTGATTTTGACATCTTCATCTCTTGGGGGAGGTTCAATACAATACTTAATATAATTTGATTATTATCACAGCCTTTATTGGCTTTAATTGATAATGGATTTATGTTGACAAAAACTAGAATATATTTATCATCACCTCACATGGGAGGGCGAGAGCAAGATTTTGTTGCTGAGGCTTTCAGTACAAATTGGATAGCGCCCTTGGGACCAAATGTTGATGGGTTTGAAAATGACCTGAATGGTTATTTAGGGGGTGAAAAGTACGTAGCCGCCTTAAGCTCGGGAACGGCTTCAATACATTTGGCTTTAGAACTGCTTGATGTCTCAAAAGGTGATGAGGTATTGTGTCAAAGTTTTACATTTTCAGCTTCGGCAAATCCTATAGTATATCAAGGAGCCACTCCTGTTTTTATTGATAGTGAGCCCGATACCTGGAATATGTCTCCAGAACTTTTGGAAATAGCCATAAAGGATAGAATTGAGAAATATAAAAAGCCTAAGGCGATAATTGCGGTACATTTATATGGAATGCCGTACAAGGCAGATGAAATTAATGCAATTGCCGAAAAGTATGATATTCCCGTAGTTGAGGATAGTGCAGAAGCATTAGGAAGTACATATTATGGACGTCCATGTAGTACCTTGGGAACCTTAGGTATTTTGTCTTTTAACGGCAATAAAATAATTACAACTTCTGGTGGAGGTGCTTTAATTGCCTCTAACGAAGCTCATAAAAAGCGAGCCATTCACCTGTCAACTCAGGCAAGAGATAATGCGCCACACTACGAACATTCTACAATAGGTTTTAATTATAGGCTGAGCAATGTTTTGGCCGGTATTGGTCGCGGACAGATGCTGGTATTGGATGAAAGAGTCGAGGCCAGAAGAAAGAATTATGAATTTTATAAGGAAAGATTGTCTGGTCATGGCAGAATAGAGTTTTTGGAAGAGCCCAACGGCTTATTCTGCAATCGCTGGATTACCTGTATTCTTACTAAATCTTATGAAACAAGAGAAAGGATACGTCTTGAGTTATTGAAAGATGATATAGAATCACGACCACTATGGAAACCAATGCATATCCAGCCTGTGTTCAAAGATAGTTTGCATTTTAGCAATGGAGTTTCCGAAGATTTATTTGAAAGAGGCCTTTGCTTGCCAAGTGGTTCAAATTTAACAATTAATGAATTAGAAAGAATCGTAAATATTATTTTAAAGACCCCCAACTTATGATAAAGAACTACTTTACTTACTACTCCCAGAAATATGCCTCCAAATGGCTTGTTTTTGGTATTGATTTATCCATCGTATTATTAACGTTTGTTATTGCCTACTACGTAAGGTTTAATTTCACCTTTGGTTTTGACCTAAGCCAACTGAAAATCCAAATGCCGTTGTTGCTCATAATTGCGTCGTTCAGTTTTCTATTGGTAGGGTCTTTTAAAAGTGTTATCCGACATACAGGATTTACAGATGTAATGAATGTGTTCAAGTCAGTGGTGCTCATGTCCATTATATCAATACTTTTTGTGTTGGTTAACAGGGTTACCGGTCTTTTAGGTAGTTTTACAATCCCGCTTTCCATAATAGTGGTACACGCATTGTTTAGTTTTGTAACGTTGTCTGGTTGCCGATTGCTCTTCAAACTAGCTTACAAACAGTTAAAAGTGCAACTATTGTCCTCAAGAAACATAATTATATATGGAGCAGGAGATTCGGGTATTTTAACCTACAATGCCTTATTGAATAATACAAGCATAAGCTATAATGTCATTTGCTTTGTAGATGATAATGAGAAAAAACAGGGTAAGCTTATTAATGGTACGCCCATTTATACCCTAGATAAGTTGAGCCATGACTTCGTAAACACTAATGGTATTGAGGAGATAATCATAGCTTCGCAGAGCATAGACTCCAGGCGACTGATTTCCTTGGTTGATAGCTTCATGAATTTTGATATAGAAATTAAGAAAGTTCCTCCTTTTGAGACATGGATAGATGGCGAGCTTAATGCAAACCAGATCAAGCAATTTGAAATTGAGGATCTTTTGGGAAGAGCACCAATTGAGATCGACAATCCAAACCTACTGAATGAGTTTAATGGAGAGGTTATTGTTGTTACTGGTGCAGCAGGTTCTATAGGAAGCGAATTGGTGAAGCAATTAGCAAATTTCCAAGCGCGCAAACTTATATTAATAGATCAGGCAGAATCCGCACTTTACGACTTGCAGCAGGAACTTATAAGAAACGGCAAAAATAATTTTGTGGCCATTGTGGCAGATATCAGGGACGGTGTGAGAATTGATAGCATATTTCAGGCACACAGACCATCCATGGTTTTTCATGCCGCGGCATACAAGCACGTGCCATTAATGGAGAAGTCTCCCTATGAAGCTATAAAAATTAACGTAAACGGTACGAAGTTATTAGCGGATACTGCTTCTAGATATAACATAAAAAAGTTTGTTTTTGTTTCAACCGATAAGGCTGTTAACCCAACCAGTGTGATGGGAGCTACCAAGCGAATGGCAGAAATGTATATAAGCTGTTTGCAGAAGGAAAGCAAGACCAAGTTTATTACAACACGATTTGGAAATGTTTTAGGGTCTAATGGATCAGTAATTCCCTTATTTAAAAAACAAATAGAAAAAGGAGGGCCTTTAACATTGACGCATAAGGAAATCACAAGATATTTCATGACAATTCCCGAAGCCTCTCGTCTGGTTTTAGAGGCTGGTACTATGGGGAAAGGCGGTGAGATTTTTATCTTCGATATGGGAGAGTCAGTTAAAATTTATGACTTGGCAAAAAATATGATTAAGCTTTCCGGGCTAAGATATCCTGAAGATATTGATATTGAAATCACTGGATTGCGTCCAGGAGAAAAGCTTTATGAAGAGTTGTTGGCAAATGGCGAAAATACACTCTCCACTTACCATAAAAAGATTATGATAAGTAAAACGAGAGAGCTAGAGCATAATAAGGTTAAATCCGAAATAGAAGAGCTTTGCATCACTAATCGTTTCCAGAGCAACAATATTGTTATGAAAATGAAAAGTTTGATCCCAGAGTACAAATCGAACAACTCAGAATATGAGAAATTCGATACAAGAGTTAAAATTTATAAAAAAGCTAAAGGAATTTTAGATACCAATTCAGAAAATCAGGTAGAATATAAATCTATATGATTTTAAGCATATTATGACTACATTTGAAGTTTGAATGTAGTCATAATTATGTTTTTGAATCCTTAAGCTTGCCCCAAATTGAATAATAATGAGTGAATTTGTAAGATTTCGACGAATAATAATTGTTTGCGTTTTATTATCAACAATTTTCGTCACCACTTCATGTAGTTCCAGAAAGAGAGTAGTTTACTTTCAAAACGCAAAAGATTTTGAAACCGTTGTTAATACGGAAACATTTACCCCAAGGCTTAAGGTAAATGATATCGTGACTGTTTACGTATCTACATTTGATCTGGAAGCGGCCAAACCATTCAACTTGGTCAAAAGCCAGACCACATCAGCCTTAGAACTTGTTGACTACATTGTTGATATTGATGGAAATATTGATTACCCTGTACTTGGTAAGGTAAAGCTTCTAGGGCTAACGGTAGAAGAGGCTAAAGAATTATTCAAAAAAAAACTGGAAGATTATCTCAAGGATCCTATTGTGAACATAAGGATTTTAAACTTTAGGATATCGGTTTTAGGATCGGTGAATCGACCAGGTATCTATGAAGTTTCAGGAGAACGCATTACACTATTAGAGGCCATTGCTCTTGCTGGGGACTTAAATATCAAAGGTAAAAGGGAAAATGTGATGGTTATCAGGGATTTTAACGGTACAAAGACCTATACAAGGGTCAACCTTTTAAACAAGGAACTATTCAACTCGCCTGTTTATTATTTGACCCAGAACGATATTGTTTATGTTGAGCCCAATAAGTCAGGATCATCGGAGTCCTTTTTTGATGGCAGGATTGGAGTTATACTTTCTATAGCCTCTATCATAATTCCTGCAACCTTAATACTAGTAACCAGAAATTAGATTTTAAATGGATAAAGGAGGTAAAAACACGTCAAAAAGCAACACTGTTAGTTCCAAGGAGGATCTTGATTTAAAGAAACTGGTTTTAAAATATACCAAGCATTGGAAGTGGTTCGCACTTAGTGGCATTTTATTTTTAGTATTGGCTTACTTTCATTTGAGATATGCGCAGCCGAAATATAATGCCTACGGTAAAATTATGTTAGTTCAAAGTCAAGGGGCAAATCCTGCAGCAGGTCTTCTAGCAGATTTAGGTCAAAATACACCTGAAATGAAAGGTATTGAGGATGAAATAGAAGTCCTCAAGTCAAGAAAATTGATGACAGGGGTTATTGAGAAGTTGAATTTAAACTTGAGAATTTTTGCAAAGGGTAGACTGCACGATACACAATACTTTCCCAATAGCAAAGCTCCTATTAATATAAATTTTATTGAATCTGATTCTATTATTAGGAGATCTTATTTCGGTTTTAGTTTGATAATTAAATCCGAAACGTCTTTTGATTTTATTTACCACCCGGCCGGTGCTGAGGAGCCGTTAACTCAAAAAGTAGACTTTGGAAATAATATTGCAACGCCCATTGGAGATATAGTTATCACTCCAAACTTTAAAAATCTTTCATATATAAAAGATCAACTAGTTTATGTAAGTATTAATCCGGTTGAAAGTCTTGCTGAGCAGTACAAAGGTGCTATTTTAGTTTCGGCGGCAGGTGAATTTTCCAATGTCATAAATCTTTCATTGGACGACACTTCTGCCGAGAGGGCTAAAGCGGTTATTAATACTTTGGTTGATGAGTATAATAGAAGATCAGTTGAAGAAAAGAGTAGTATTTCTAATAATACTGCGGAGTTTATAAATAAACGGATTGACCTTATTGCTACCGATTTGTCCAAAGTGGACGATGAAATTGAACGATTTAAGACAGGAAATAAATTAACAGATATTACCTCTGAAGCTCAGATATACTTGGATAACAATGCTATGACCGAACAGGAGTTGGCTAGGGCAAGAACCCAATATAGTACAATTAATTTCATGAAAGGGCAAGTAAATGATGAAAGTTTTGACCGTATTCCAACCAATCTCGGCCTTGAAGATGGAGCAATAAATTCTTTGGCATCTCGATACAACGAGTTATTAGATCAAAGACAGAAGCTACTACAGAGCTCTAATGAAAAAAACCCAATAGTGGTTAACTTGGATGAGCAAATACGCAACATAAAAACCAGTTTGCGACAAAGTTTGAACAATTCCTCAAGCGCAATAGATTTGAAAATTAGGAGTTTGCAGAATCAGACATCAAAATTAAGTCAAAAAATATACGCTGTACCAGGTCAAGTTAGAAAGTCCAGAGATATTGAAAGAGAGCAAACCATTAAGGAATCACTCTACTTATATCTTCTTCAAAAGCGTGAGGAAGCGACTATTTCGCTTATTTCGGCTTCTCCAAATGCAAAAATCATTGACGAAGCACATTCGGACGGAATGGCCGTTTCACCAAAGGTACCAATGGTTTATTTATCCGCACTTTTTTTGGGTATGTTAATACCTTTTGGGTTTATCTATGTTAAAGATTTATTGGATAATAAAATCCATAACAAAGAGGATCTTGAAAAAGTTATAGATAACATAACTGTATTAGGAGAAATCCCAAGGATTTCTGGAAGCGATAAAGATTTAATCCAGCGTAATGATCGCTCCATTTTATCCGAATCTTTCAGGATTATTCGAACCAATCTAGACTATGTAAGAAAACGTGATGATGCTAAGCCCTATAGTAATGTTGTATTCGTTACGTCAACTATTAACGGTGAGGGAAAATCGTTTTTTAGCTTGAACATGGCACTTACAGTGGCCAATACAGGAAAAAGGGTATTACTGATTGGTGCTGATATTAGGAACCCTAAGACTCAAACTATATTAAAAGGTCAGAAATCTAAAGCCTTGGATATAGGCCTGACTGAATTTCTTGCAGATAAATCTGTAACTATTGGAGATGTTACCAATACGCACGAAGTTAACAGTATTAGTTTGGATTTATTAGTTTCTGGAAAAGTACCACCAAACCCAGCTGAATTATTGATGAGTGACAGGATGAAACAATTATTTGACAAAGTTTCAAACGACTATGATTATATTATCGTTGACACTGCACCATCAATGTTGGTAACAGATACTTTATTGTTTAGTCAATATGCAGGTTATACTATTTACATGACCAGAGCTGGTTATACTGAAAAAGAAGTACTGAATTTTGCTAAAGAATTACATGCCGATAAGAAATTAAATGGTATGATGCTAGTGGTTAACGATGTAAATCAGTCCAATTTCGGATATGGTGCTAAATATGGATACTATGGTGCTCCAAAAAAGAAAGGATTGTTTAGATGGAAGAAGGCATCCGCATAAAGTTGCCAAAATAATAAAAGTTTAATCCTCTTAATATTCATTATATTAAGAGGATTTTTTATTTAGTTTTTGTAATATTCAAAAGCATTGGTGATAAGCTGTTCCTGGACCCTGCAATCTATTTTGGTGGTGCCGATATCTTCAAGAAGCACAAAATTGATGTTCCCATGTGAGTTCTTCTTATCGTATTTTAGCAGATCAATTATCGGAGCGTAATCATTGGCTTCGATATTTACCATTCCATAATATTTGATAAAAAGTGCTTTGATTAACTCCAACTTGTAGTGAGGAAACCCTAGAATTTTGGACGATAAATAAGTTTCCAAAATCATCCCGATGGCTATGGCTTCACCATGTAATAAATCAGATTTATTTGGATTGCTCAAAAAGTAGGATTCTATAGCATGACCAAGAGTGTGGCCAAAATTCAGTGTTTTCCGAAGTCCGCTCTCAAAAGGGTCTTCGTCCACAACAGCCTTTTTAATGAGCACGGATTCATAAATCAAGCTGTCCAAATCTTTAAGGGTCAATTTAGATAAGTCATTGAATTTATTCCAGTAGGTTTCGCTAGTAATCAATCCATGTTTTAGCATTTCTGCCATTCCAGAGCGCATTTGGTCGGAAGGCAAAGTGTTTAAATACTGGGTGTCTATCAATACCATATCGGGGGTGCTAATTACGCCTATCTGATTTTTTAGGGTGCCCAAATCTACTCCTGTTTTGCCTCCAACAGAGGCATCAACCATCGCCAGCAAAGAGGTTGGAACATTAACGTATGCGATACCTCTTTTAAAGGTGGACGCCACGAAACCTCCCAAATCCGTTACTACGCCCCCGCCTATATTTATCATCAGACTTTTTCGATCGCCATCCAATTCGGAAAGGGTATCCCAGACACCAACACAAGTACCTATAGTTTTATGTATTTCCCCGGCTTCGATTTCAATGATTTCAATTAGTACTTCGGTATCCAAATTAGATAAAAATAAAGGCAGACAGTGCTTATGCGTATTACTGTCAACAAGGATAAAAATCTTAGAAAAATTGTGGCTTCTTATATGATCGTTCAAGGAAGGGTAACACCTGTCATTAAAGTGAATAATACCGTTATTGGCCGTAATGGAGTCCATATAGGTTCGATAGATTGATTTGGCTGCCAAATTAAGGAGTTTTTAACTAAAATGGTAGTTTAGCAATAATTATCTTTGTTAGAAATAATTTGAAATGACGAACAGAAATACGTTTGACAATACCGCTGTAGCATTTGAGCTGAAAAGCGATTCTGAATTGGAACGTGCCTATTTCTTATTCAAAATGATATCAGTTGAACCTTTAGTTAGAATCGGCACGGCGGCTACAAATTTTGCCTTAAAAGCTAATTTGCCTATTGAAGGTTTGATTCGCTCAACCGTATTTGATCATTTTTGTGGAGGCGTAAACGAGGAGGATTGCTTACCTGTAATTGATAAGATGTTTAAAAAAGGAGTGTGTTCCGTTTTGGACTATTCGGTTGAAGGTAAGGAAAGCGAGAAGGAGTTTGATAATGCTCTAGATACCGTTTTAAAAATTATTGATTTTGCCACTGAAATTGATGCTATTCCTATAGCGGTGTTTAAACCTTCCGGTTTTGGAAGGTTTAAGCTCTTTGAAAAGGTGAATCAAGGGTTGACGCTTAATGATATTGAAGAACAGGAATGGCAAAAAGTTGAAAATAGGTTTGACCAAGTTTGCAGAAAAGCCAAGGAAAGTGATGTTGCGGTTTTAGTGGATGCCGAAGAAAGCTGGTATCAGGATGCTGCCGATGGCTTGGTAACCAAAATGATGCAAAAATATAATACCGAAAAGCCAATTGTTTACAATACACTTCAGATGTATAGACACGACCGAATGGATTTCATGAAGCATCAGCATGATTTAGCCAAATCCGGGAATTATTATTTGGGGTTTAAATTAGTACGTGGTGCCTACATGGAAAAAGAGAATGAAAGGGCGGAGGATAGGGATTACCTATCTCCAATATGTCCTAATAAACGGGCAACAGATGAAAATTTCAATGATGCTTTGCACTATGTGATAGATAATCTGGATTGCATGTCGATATTTGCCGGCACCCACAACGAAGAGAGTACTTATTTATTGATGGATTTAATGCTAGAAAAATGTATTTCAAATAACGACCCAAGGGTTTGGTTTGGACAACTCTATGGCATGAGCGATCACATAAGTTATAATTTGGCACATTTGGGTTATAATGTTGCAAAATATATGCCTTTTGGACCTGTAAAGGACGTTATGCCATACCTTACAAGAAGGGCGGAGGAGAACACATCAGTAGCAGGCCAAACGGGAAGGGAACTGACCCTTCTTAAGAAGGAAAGGCAACGCAGAAAACTTGCCTAAAATTGACATAGATTGCTTAAAATAACCTTTACTTCTTTAGCATCCATTAAAGGGGAAATAGCTTCCAGTTTATAAAGATCAACTATGGTTTTTGTTTTTTTATTTTGAATAAGATAAATGGCTTCAGATTTACTTGGGATTAGGATTTCATTTTCTGATATCATTTCTTCTACAAGTTTCTCTCCTTCTTGTAATTGCGTGATTGATATGCTTGGAGAAAGATTGCATTTATGGATAGTATTGTAATTATCTATTAGTACTTTGGCTAAGTCTGAAATTTTAATTGGCTTTCCCATATCAAAGGACACTTTTATGTTTTCGGAGGGTTCAAACATCGAAGTCTGCAAAATGAAATCGCAGGCCTCGTCCTTATCGATAAACAATCTCGAAATATTTGAATCCGTCAGGCTTAAATCATCTCCTTGTTCAAGTTGCTTTAAAAATAAAGGCACGACTGAGCCATTAGATCCAAAAATATTTCCAAAACGGGCTGTAATAAATACAGTGTTATCGGTGTCTACCAGATTAGTTAAATAGTTTTCGGCAATATTCTTGGTCATGCCCATGACTCCCAGTGGATTAACCGCTTTGTCGGTTGAGATGAAAATAAATTTTCTCGCATTATACTGGACGGCCAATCCTGCCAAATAAATTGTGGCGTTAATATTTACTTTAACCGCTTCATAGGGATGAAGCTCCATTAAAGAGACATGTTTGTAGGCGGCTGCATGAAAAATTAGGGTAGGCCTGTATGTTTCAAACAGTGCCTGCATGGCCTTTTTGTCATTTATATCGCCTAGAATAAATTTAATCGAGTGGTGTTGCTTTAAACCAAATTCCTTTTCAAGGTAGTACAGGGGTGTTTCAGCATTGTCCAAAAGGATAAGTTTTTTGTAATTAGAATTCACCAAGCTTTGTACCAAACCACTTCCAATGGAGCCCACTGCTCCCGTAACCAAAATTGTTTCTTTTGAAAAGTCATAGGACGGATAGCTTCTTTTGGGCTTTGTTCCAAAAAAAAGGCCGGAATTATCCAGTAGTTTTTGAATTTGGAGTAAAGAAGCTTTATCCATTATTGAACGATCAGAATTTATAATGCGTTATGAAAAATATGGACTTTGCGGTGGTATTCCAAATTTACTTTGTAATGACCCGTATAATTGTCAATAAAATCAATTTCAAATCAAAGAAAAAGTTTCGATTTTTGATATACAGCTTATTATATTTCAACTTGTCAGGGATAATGGTATTGATAAAATATGCTTCTGGGTTTTCAGCTTTTTTCAGAAGTTCAACCTCATTGCGATATTTCAGTGATGCCAAACCAGTTATGCCAGGGCGCACCTTAAAAATTTCCAGATCTTCGTCTTTATAATAATTGACATAATGCCTTAATTCGGGCCTTGGGCCAACAAAGCTCATGTCGCCTTTGATAATATTCAAAAGCTGTGGGAATTCGTCAATTTTATATCGCCTAAGAAAATAACCCACTTTAGTTACGCGGGAGTCGTTGTTTCCAATAGTTAGCAACCCTTTTTTATCGGACTGAGTCCGCATGGTTCGGAATTTGTAGATTTTAAAATCTTTATTCCCTTTTCCTACCCTGCCTTGAACAAAAAGTACCGGTCCCGGAGAATCCAGTTTAATTAAAAGTGCAATCAATATTAGAATAGGAAAGAGCAACACTAAGCCTATGAAAGCAAAAATAAAATCAAAACCGCGCTTAGTCATTGGACTTGGATAAGGCTATAATTTTGGCAATGTTTTCACAATTTTCAACAGATAGTTCTACATGTTCTTCGTTCATTTCACCTTTTACAATATAAATACCGCAAGGCTCGCGACGGGTATCGCTTTTGGAAAAATCCACTTTTCCAGTTTTCAATAATTCCTTTACCAAAGATGTATCAATTTCTATAGTGGAATTTTCTATTTGAAATTTCAACGGCTTTGAATTTATATTTTTCAAAACTCTGGCTTCTGGTCCATAAGCGCACGATGTTTTTTTACCACTGAAGAAGAATGCTAAAACTATTAAACCAATAGAAAAACCACCTAGGTAATACCCGATTCGTTGTATTAATCTCATTTAGTTGTATTAATCTCATTTAAAGGATTTTGCAAATCAAAGCTTGCGGTCCGAACTAAAATATCAGAAGGTTGACATCGCTGTACTTTAAATCGAACCATTCACCCACAGATTTGCTTGTTAAAATGCCGTGGTAAAAGTACAATCCATTTTTTAAACCTTTGTCAAATCTTAAGGAATTTTCTATGCCGCCATCTTCTGCAATTTTCATCAAGTAGGGCGTAAAAATATTACTAATGGATACCGAAGCGGTTCTGGAATACCTAGCGGGAATATTGGGAACGCAATAATGTATTACTCCATGTTTGACAAATGTTGGTTGTTTAAGAGAAGTGACTTCGCTGGTTTCGAAACAGCCACCCATATCGATACTCACATCAATGATAACGGCTCCCTTTTTCATATGGTGCACCATGGTTTCAGAGACAACCACTGGAGCACGATTGACGCCCCGAACGGCTCCGATGATAACATCGCAACGTTTTAGAGCCTTTACCAAGTTTTTAGGTTGAATGGTGGAGGTAAACAAAGGCCTGCCCACACTTTTTTGAATTCGCCTTAATTTAGTAATAGAATTGTCAAACACTTTAATTCCCGCACCCAAACCAATTGCGCTTCGAGCAGCATATTCACCTACGGTTCCTGCACCAAGAATTACAACTTCGATAGGAGGGACACCACTGATATTCCCTAACATCAATCCCGTACTGTATTTATCATTAGACAGTAATTCCGCGGCAATTAAAACAGAAGCCGTTCCGGCAATTTCGCTTAATGAGCGCACGGCCGGATAAGTGCCGTCCTCGTCTTTAATAAACTCAAAGGCCAAAGCCGTAATTCGTTTTGATGCCAATGCCTCAAAGTATTTTTTAGACTGCGTTTTTAGTTGAAGCGCTGAAATCAGGATAGCTTGAGGATTCAATAATTTTATCTGCTCTAAACTTGGCGGTTCAACCTTCAACACCATCGGACAGGAAAACACCTTAGCCGTATCATTTGAAATTTCGGCTCCAGCTTCACTATAATCCTTATCACTAAATCTGGCCCCTTTACCAGCTCCCGATTCCATTAATACTCTGTGCCCATTGCTTACAAGGGCAGAGACAGCATCTGGTGTTAAACAAATCCGGTTTTCCTGATAGGAAGTCTCTTTGGGAACGCCAATAAATAGTTGTTTCTTGTGCTTTAAAATCTCAAGGGTTTCTTCCTGGGGCAACAATTGTTGCTTGGTAAAGGGCGACAAGGATTTTGACATAGATGGTAAGTTTATTAAGTTTGAAATTACAACTATTTTTTCGGTTTTAAAATGAAGGCTGCGATTTTTATTTTCGGGGCGTGCCCAAAGAATCAAAAATTTGTAGGCAAAATCTTTTAATTAGATGTGGTCAGGCCTCATATTTCTTTAGATTTATTGTTCTAATTTTGTATTTAGAAGTCCACTCATGTTGCTAAAATATTTTCTCTTATTTTTCTTCTTCTGTTCACTATCGTTTTACGCTCAAAACTTTACCCTAATTGGTGCCATAAATGACGAGAGCAATATGCCCGTAGCGTTTGCCAATGTGGTTTTAAAACCTCAACAGGCTAACGGTCCGGTATTAGGTACTATTACCGATAGTGGGGGAGGTTTTTCCTTTGAAAATTTAGAGAGCGGTCTTTATGTTGTTGAAATAAGCTTTCTCGGTTTTGAGTTCTATACCAAGGAAGTAAACCTTACGTTGAGTACAAATCTTGGAGTGATAATTTTAAAACAAAAGGCGGAAAGCCTTGATGGAGTTACCGTAACTGCTAAAAGACCAACCGTGAAACGGCTAGTAGATAGATTGGTTTTTAACGTTGAAAACTCCACACTTTCTAACAACAATGCTCTTGATGTTTTAAAGCATACACCTGGAGTTATGGTCCAAAATGGTGCAATATCTGTTAAAAGTTCAACCCCGATAGTTTACATAAATGATAGACGTATTCATTTATCCATCGAGGAAGTACAGCAACTTTTGGAGGCCACACCTGCAAATAATATTAAATCCATAGAAGTTATAACAAATCCACCGGCAAATTATGATGCAGAAGGAGGCGCAGTACTAAACATTGTTACAAGTAAAAATCTTATTTCTGGATACCATGGGAGCGTATTTGGTAATTATAAACAAGGCTCCGAATTCCCGAAATACAGTTTAGGAACCAGCCATTTCTTTAAGGCCAAAAGGCTTAGTGCCTATTTAAATTATAATGTTAGTCCAAGGAAGGATTATCGTAATAATATTGAGTTTATAAACTTCATTGAAAATAATAACGTTACTTCAAACTGGGATACGGATTACAGGCGAACACGTGAGTCAGCAAATCATAATATTAATGCCAATCTTATTTATGCTTTTGATGATTCTAATAGCTTGAACTTTTCGGCCAACACGCTTATTGTGCCTCGAGAGAATTCTAAAACAAGGATAAATTCCCTAACTGAAATTTTTAACTCGAATAAGCAGTTGGATTCTACCTTCCAGACGTTTAACAATTCAGTTTTGGAAACTTTCAATCTTGCATTTTCTCTGGGCTACACACACAAATTTAAAAAGGAGGGGGAACAGCTTTCCGTAGATGTTCATCATACAAATTATGATTTTTCAGAGTTTCAAGATGTGAATACTGGCTATTTTCTTCCAAATGCTACAGATTCCTTTAGGGATAATAAATTCCAAACCTTTACAAGTCAGGAAATAGAATTAATTACTGGGCAGATTGATTACTCACTACCAGTTGCTAGTTCCGCTCTTTTTGAAGCAGGATTAAAAACATCCATAATTAATTCTGACAATATTTTGACGCAATACGTTTTTGAGAGGGATGAAAGAATACAAGACTTGCAAAATTCGGATGTGTTTTTATATAACGAAACAAATTATGCTGGTTATTTAAGTTATGAGAAAGATTGGGACAACTGGACCTTAAAATCTGGGATAAGGCTAGAGCATACTGATATAGAGAGTATATCGCAATCTACTGGCTCCACAAATAACAACAGCTACACGAATATATTTCCATCGCTGTACATATTAAACAGACTGGGTAATAAAGATCAAATTTATTTTAGCTATAACAAACGTATTTACAGGCCAAGATATAGAGAGCTAAATCCGTTCAGATATTTTTTGAACGATAACAAATTTGTTACAGGCGACCCGAATCTACAGCCTGAAATAGATGATAGCTTTGTATTGGGTTATACGATAAAGGATACCTATACTTTTGAGCTGTATTATCGCTTTGAGGAAAACCCAACTTTAGAGATAACTTTTCAAGACAACAATTCTAGGCTTATTAAGAACACATATACAAACATTGATAATAATGTGTCCTATGGGCTAGATTTTACAATGTACAATCAGGTTGTGAAAAATTGGAATTTATATGTATTGTCCTCCATCTTTTATTATGAAAACAATTTTTTTGCCTTGGAGAGCAATAATGAACTATTAAAAAATGACATGTGGTCTGTTTACGCCCAAGTAATAAATTATTTTAATTTACTAAATGATGGTAGCCTAAACGCCAATTTATCTATTGATTATATTTCGAAGGTTGTAATAGGCCCTAGCGACGTTAGTGATAGGTTAGGGGTAGATGTCAACTTTAATAAAACATTTTGGAAAGATAGAGCTTCATTAAGCATAGGTGTTCAAGATATATTTAATACTAGAAATTTTACACAAATCACAAAATATCTAAATCAAGATGTCACTTTCGACTCCAATATGGAAAACAGGCTCTTTACCATTGGCTTCAATTATAAATTTGGAAATTTCAGTCTAAAGGAGACCAAAAAAGATATTGACATCAATGAACGAGAGAGACTAAAAACGAATAGTAATAATTAAAAATATTGCTTAACCTTACCCCAAAAGTTTTTTGGGCTCATTTTAAGTTCATCTTCCAGTTCCTGCATGCTCTTCGAGGCGTCATTAATTTTGTTAAAGATTCTTGCTCTTATTAGATAGATGGACGGGATCACTATAGCCATAATTGGAACCATATAGATTAACTGAAATTCATCTAAGTGCCTCTCATCGTAAAACAGATGAGTAATTTGATACATGTACATTACTATTGGGACTAATAATACATGATACCACCAATGCCTATTCGTAAAAAACCAAATAATGATTAGCATCAAAGGTATTATTTTTCCTGAAAACACCCACATTGCAGTTTGAGCACTACCAAGGTATCCGCTATCATAAGTAAAGAAAAAAGTGTCCCAAACTTTTACATCAGGAACACTTTCATGTAATGTGAAAAAATAAGGTGTAAGAGCCAATATCGTGGCAATTACACTACCAAGAATTATACTTTTATTAGTTAGCCCTTGGTACTTTGATTTTTGTTCTGTCAACTTTCGTTGTTTGTTCTCCATCTTGGCTTAATGCATTTGCAGCCTGCGCCGTAAACAGCACGCCTCCGAAAATTGCTAATGCAATTACATACTTTTTAGTTTTCATTTTAAAGGGATTTAATTAATTAATTATATCCCCAAAAGTAGATAAACATTAAGGCTAAGCTCTTAGATAAATGTTAAAATTATGTTAAAAACATTGTTTTTTCATTTTTCCGCTGTGGCTTTCCCGTAATCCATGTTCAATCGAAGGTAAAACTGTTGCTAGGTGCAGGTTTGGCTACATATTTTATAGGTTAATATTCATTATTCTAAGCTCAAAATTCTAACATCTTTTGCATCCACATCAAGATGTATTTTGTTAAAATTTTCTGGTAAAATGGGTTCAATCAATTCCGGCCATTCAATCAGAATCCAATGATTCGAAAACAAATAATCTTCAATGCCAAAATTGAAAGCTTCTTCTAAATCATTTATCCGATATAAATCAAAATGATAAATGACATCGTTGTCAGCTTCATACTCATTAACTATTGAGAATGTTGGGCTACTGGCTTCGTCCGTGCTACCTAAAGCTTTTGTTAAGCTTTTTACCAAGGTTGTCTTTCCAGTACCCATGGTGCCGTATAGCAGTACAATTTTTGAGGACAGTTGCTCGAGTAACTTCAGCGCAACATCGTCAACTTCATGTAACTCATACGTAATTTTCAAATCAACTCAATAATTTACTGCAATTATAAGCATATAATCTGAAAAAAACTAATAAAAAGTGTATTTCGTCGATGTTTTGTGTATTACATGGAGTTATTTTGGCGTGAAAACGGTAAAAGGAATAATCATTTCCTCCAATGAAACTCCGCCGTGTTGATAGGTATTTCTGTAATAGCTCACGTAGTGATTATAGTTGTTTGGATAGGCAAAAAACAGGTCTCCCTTTGCGAAAATAAAGGAACTGCTCATGGTAATAGATGGTAGATGGATCTGTTGTGGATCCTTGGCTACAAGGACGTCCTTGTCATCAAAGGTTAAGCTTCTGCCCGTTTTATAGCGTAGATTCAAACTGGTATCTCTGTCGCCAATAACTTTAGACGGATTCTTCACGTTTATGGTGCCGTGATCGGTAGTTAAAATTAATTTGAACCCAAGATGATGTGCTTGTTGTATCATTTCCAAAAGTGGGGAGTTTTTAAACCAACTTAGGGTTAAGGAACGATAGGCTTTGTCATTGGAGGCAAGTTCTTTTACAACTTCCATTTCGGTTTTGGCGTGAGACAGCATATCCACAAAGTTGTAAACTATTACGGATAAATCATTGTTTCTTAAGGATTTGAAATTGTCGACTAATTTCTTTCCGGTTCTTAAGTTAGTAATCTTATGATATTCGAAGGTTAAATGGTTTAGGCCCAAACGTTTCATCTGTGCTTCTAAAAACTCGGCCTCATAAAGGTTTTTACCACCATCGTCGGTGTCATTTTTCCAGTATTTTGGGTACAATTTTTCCATTTCACTTGGCATCAACCCAGAGAAAATGGCATTTCGGGCATATTGCGTGGCAGTGGGCAGAATACTAAAAAAGGCTTCTTCCTGCTCTTTTTTGTAATAATTATTGATGATAGGCTCAAAAACCTTCCATTGGTCATAGCGCAAGTTATCAACAACCACCAACAGAGTAGGTTGTTCCTTGCTCAGTTCAGGGACTATTTTTTCCTTAAAAAGTGTGTGACTCATCACAGGCGCATCTGCCCCTTGGTCAAACCATCCCGAATACCTTTTGTCAATAAATTTTCCAAACTGTATGTTGGCTTCTGTCTTTTGGGATTCCAAAATCTCGAACATACCGGCGTCTTCGATTTCCTCCAGTTGTATTTCCCAGTAAATTAGCTTTTGGTATAGGTTTACCCAATCTTCATAGGAATTCACCATTGCCAAATCCATCGCTATCTTCCTAAATTCCTGCTGATAATTTGATGTGGTTTTCTCAGACACCAATCTTGAATGATCCAAATTCTTTTTCAGGCTTAACAAAATCTGATTAGGATTAACGGGCTTAATTAGGTAATCTGCTATTTTGTTTCCAATGGCCTCTTCCATGATATATTCCTCTTCACTTTTGGTGATCATTACCACGGGAAGACTGTCCTTTTTTTCCTTGATTTCGTTTAGGGTTTCCAAACCAGTTAGCCCGGGCATGTTTTCATCCAAAAATACAATGTCAAAATTGTTGTCCTCAATAATATCGATGGCCTCGGTACCGCTATTACAGGTGGTTACCTGATAATTCTTTTTCTCAAGAAAAAGGATATGTGGCTTCAACATGTCTATTTCATCGTCAACCCAAAGTATGTTTATCATAATGTATTCGATTTTGAAGGGAATGTCCGCAGTATGGACTTCTAATAATTATATTTGTAAAAATTTAAAGAAAATTCAAAGTTTGAACAAACTTAAAATCTTAAACGACCCAATTTACGGATTTATTACAATTCCCAATTCGTTAATTTTCGATCTTATTCAGCACAAATACTTTCAGCGTTTGAGAAGAATAACCCAAATGGGGATGTCTTATTTGGTATACCCCGGTGCCCACCACACGCGTTTTCATCATGCCATAGGCTGCGTGCATTTAATGCAGAAGGCCGTTAATGTGCTTCGTTATAAAGGAGTTACAATTTCGAAGGCGGAGGAAGAAGCATTGTATTCGGCTATTTTGTTACACGATATTGGGCATGGACCATTTTCGCATGCGATGGAGCACAGCATCGTTAATGGAGTCTCCCATGAGCAGATTTCATTGCTTTTTATGCAACAATTAAATGAAGAATTTAACGGAAGTTTAACGCTTGCAATCCAAATTTTTAAAGGTGAATATGAAAGGCCTTTTTTATGTCAGCTGATATCGAGTCAACTGGATATTGACAGGGCGGATTATTTGAAGCGGGATAGCTTTTACACGGGCGTGGCAGAAGGAAATGTAAATAGCGAACGCTTGATTACCATGCTTAATGTAAAGAATGAAGAGTTGGTGGTTGAAGAAAAAGGGATTTACAGCGTTGAAAAGTTCATCATTGCTAGGCGGTTTATGTACTGGCAAGTGTATTTGCATAAAACCGGATTGGTTGCAGAGCAGTTGCTGATAAGAGTATTGAAAAGAGCTAAGGAATTGACAAAATCTGGTGGAATGCTGACGGGGAGCGAACCATTATTGTTCTTTTTGAAAAACGATATTTCCATCGGAGATTTTGACCAAGATACCTTGGGGATTTTCAGTGAGCTAGATGATTACGACATTATATCAGCAATGAAAATATGGAAAAACCACGACGATTTTGTTTTGAGCAATTTATGTAAAATGATTATAGATCGCGAGCTGTTAAAAGTGAAAATAAAATCTAAAATAATCAAAGAGAAAAGTTTAGAGAAGCACAGGAAAGAGTTGAAATCTAACCATAATATTAGTGATACCGAAGCTGACTATTTTGTGTTCTCTGGCAGTGTGTTCAATCAGGCATATCAGATTAAAAAACAGAATATTAACATTCTTTATAAATCGGGAAAAACTGAAGACATTGCCAAAGCATCTGATCATTTAAATCTAAAGGCACTTTCAAAGCCAGTAACAAAATATTACATCTGCTATCCAAAATGATTCTGAAGCTAACAAAACTTGGTCAAAACAATGCCGATTATTCCATAGCCGACTTTAGCACTTTTTTCCTATTTTTGCTGAAATTAAGTAAAAACTAGACTAAGGCAAACTTTTGTGAAGTTCACAGCACAGCAAATAGCAGAGATTTTAGAGGGGGATGTTGTTGGCGATTCTAACGTTAAGGTTTCAAAACTTTCAAAAATAGAGGAAGGTGTTGAAGAATCCCTTACGTTTCTCGCAAATCCAAAATACACACCGTATATATATAGTACCAAGGCATCCATTACGATTGTTAATAAATCATTTGAACCCGAGGATGCACTGTCCACCACTCTTATTAAGGTAGACGATGCTTACAAATCCTTTTCAAAATTACTAGAGTATTACAATCAGGTTAAGCTAAATAAACTTGGGGTTGAGCAACCGTCTTTCATTGCAGAATCTTCCAGCTATGGAGAAAACGTTTACATAGGTGCTTTTTCATACATAGGCGAAAATGTGGTCATAGGGGACAATGTTAAGATATTCCCTAATGCGTTCATTGGAGACAATGTGAAAATAGGGGATAACACCGTGGTATTTGCGGGTTCCAAAATTTACTCCGAATGTGTGATTGGGAAGTATTGCGTGATTAATTCTGGTGCTATCATCGGTGCAGACGGTTTTGGGTTCACGCCCAATGAAAATGGGGAGTACAAAAAAGTCCCTCAAACCGGTAATGTAATTCTAGAAGATTTTGTCGATATAGGTGCTGCTACCACCATTGATAGGGCGACATTGGGTTCTACAATTATTCGCAGGGGCGTTAAATTGGATAATCAAATACAGATTGCGCACAATGTTGAAATTGGAAAGAACACTGTGATTGCCGCACAAACAGGTATTGCGGGCTCAACCAAAATTGGTGAAAACTGCCAGATAGGAGGGCAAGTAGGCATTGTTGGACACATAACCATAGGTAACAATGTGCGGATCCAAGCACAATCTGGAATTGGAAGGAATGTAAAGGACAATGAAGTACTTCAAGGTTCGCCGGCATTGGCGTATGCGGATTACAACAAATCCTATGTGCATTTTAAGAACTTACCAAAGATTGTTAATCAAATTAATGATATAGAAAAAAATAATGGCAATAGTTAATACTGAGGATAAACAAAAAACCATAAAAAAAGAGGTGTCCTTAACCGGTGTGGGATTGCATACCGGTAAAAAAGTAACACTTACTTTTAAGCCTGCTGAACCCAATTCTGGTTTAGCCTTTAAGCGTGTGGATTTAGAAGGAGCTCCTTTAATAGAAGCAGATGCCAACTATGTTACCAATACGCAACGCGGCACTTGCTTGGAGAAAAATGGAGTCAAAATCCAAACTTCAGAGCATGTTTTAGCAGCTTTGGTTGGGTTGGATATCGATAATGCGGTGATTGAACTTAACGCCTCAGAGCCACCGATAATGGATGGCTCATCAAAGTTTTTTGTTGAAGCGCTTGAAGAAGCCGAAGTTATTGAACTGGATGCGGCAAGGGAGGTATTTGAAGTCACGGATGTTATTTCTTATACTGATGAAGAAAGTGGTAGTGAGATTTTGGTAATGCCTTCGAAAGAATACCAGATTACTACAATGGTAGATTTTGGCACTAAAGTTTTGGGGACCCAAAATGCTACTTTGAATCAAGTTTCCGACTTTAAAAAAGATATAGCCAATTCCAGGACTTTTAGTTTTTTGCATGAAATTGAAATGCTTTTGGAGCATGGACTAATAAAAGGTGGTGACCTCAATAATGCCATTGTTTATGTGGATAAACCGCTTTCTCCTGAAACTATGGAAAAGCTAAGGGTAGCCTTTAAAAAGGACAACATTGCGGTAAAGCCAAATGGTATTTTGGACAATTTGACCTTGCATCACCCAAATGAAGCGGCCAGGCACAAGCTCTTGGATGTTTTAGGAGATCTTGCGCTGGTGGGAACGAGAATCCGCGGAAAGATAATTGCTAATAAGCCTGGTCATTTTGTAAATACACAGTTTGCAAAGAAGCTATCCAAAATAATTAAAAATGATAGGCGTAACAATGTTCCAAATGTAGACCTGAATCAAGAGCCTTTAATGGACGTTACCCAAATCATGAAAATGTTGCCACATAGGCAGCCATTTTTATTATTAGACAAGGTTTATGAACTGACCGATCAACATGTGGTCGGTATGAAGAATGTCACCATGAATGAGGACTTTTTCAGAGGCCACTTCCCTGGTGCCCCAGTGATGCCAGGGGTTTTAATTGTTGAAGCTATGGCACAAACGGGTGGGATTTTAGTTTTAAGTACTGTTCCCGATCCTGAAAACTACTTGACGTTTTTCATGAAAATGGACAAAGTAAAGTTCAAAAGAAAAGTGAGCCCAGGAGATACTTTAATATTCAAATGTTCTTTGATAACCCCGATACGAAGAGGAATTTGCCATATGCAGGGGTATGCTTATGCCAATGGCATGTTGGCCGCAGAAGCAGAATTGATGGCGCAGATTTCAAAAGTAAAATAACTAAAAATTAGGAGATGAATCAGCCGTTAGCATACGTTCACCCGGGAGCGAAAATTGCCAAAAATGTGGTGATTGAACCCTTTACTACTATTAATAACAATGTTGTAATTGGTGAAGGTACATGGATTGGGAGCAACGTAACCATTATGGAAGGTGCCAGAATTGGAAAGAACTGTAATATTTTCCCGGGTTCAGTGATTTCGGCTGTACCCCAAGACCTTAAGTACAATGATGAGGATACTACGGTTGAGATTGGAGATAATGTTACCATACGCGAGTGTGTTACAATAAATAGAGGGACGGCTGATAGAATGAAAACAGTAATAGGTAACAATTGCCTCATCATGGCATATTGCCATGTTGCTCACGATTGTATTGTTGGGAACAACTGTATTTTCTCGAATAACAGTACCTTAGCTGGGCACATAACAGTAGGAGACTATGTGGTATTGGCCGGTATGACTGCTGTTCATCAATTTGTTTCAGTTGGCAATCATGCTTTCGTAACAGGGGGGTCTCTTGTTAGAAAAGATGTGCCGCCCTTTGTAAAAGCTGCGCGAGAACCTCTGTCTTACGTGGGTATTAATTCCGTTGGATTAAGAAGAAGAGGCTTCTCTACCGAAAAAATCAGGGAAATTCAGGACATCTATAGGATACTTTACCAAAAAACATATAACAACTCTCAGGCTGCTGATATTATTGAGGCCGAAATGCAAGCCACTCCGGAGCGAGATGAAATACTTCAATTTATCAAGAACTCGCACAGAGGAATTATGAAAGGCTATTTTAAATCTAATTAAAAAATATGGTTACCACTAGTGATATTAGAAATGGATTATGTATTAGATACAACAATGATATTTATAAAATTGTTGAGTTTTTGCACGTGAAACCGGGAAAAGGTCCTGCTTTCGTGAGAACAAAACTCAAGAGTGTCACTAACGGAAAAGTTATTGATAATACCTTTTCAGCCGGGCATAAGTTGGACGACGTTCGTGTAGAAACCCATAAGTTTCAATATTTATATAATGACAGTGAGTGGTATCACTTTATGAACGAAGCGGATTACACGCAAATTAGATTGTTGGAGGCGGCCTTGGATAATCCTGGGCTTATGAAAGAAGGAGAAGTTGTGACGGTCTTAATCAATACGGAGGACAATATGCCTCTTTCTGTTGAAATGCCGGCGAGTGTAATTTTGGAAGTGACGCATACCGAGCCTGGCGTAAAAGGAAATACGGCTACGAACGCCACAAAACCAGCTACTGTTGAAACAGGTGCTACGGTTAATGTACCTTTATTCATCAACGAAGGCGACAAAATTAAGGTTGAAACCGAAAAGGGCACGTATAAAGAACGAATTAAAGAATAGTTTTCCTTGAAATTTCCTAAAGCTCAAACCTTAGAAGGCATATCACAATTAATTGATTGTAAGTATGTCGGAGATGCTGATTTTCCTGTTTTGGGGATGAACGAAATTCATGTTGTGGAACAGGGTGATATCGTTTTTGTGGATCATCCCAAATACTACGACAAGGCGCTTCAGTCTGCCGCAACTATCGTTTTAATAAATAAAGAAGTAGATTGTCCGGAGGGGAAGGCACTTTTAATAAGTGATGACCCTTTTAGGGATTTTAATAAGTTGTCTAATCATTTTAGACCATTTCAGCCTTCAAATGCTTCAATTTCTGATTCGGCGATTATTGGGGAGGGAACCGTAATTCAACCAAATTCATTTATCGGGA
The DNA here is from genome assembly GCF_042684665.1 of Hyunsoonleella rubra. Lineage (NCBI taxonomy): Bacteria > Pseudomonadati > Bacteroidota > Flavobacteriia > Flavobacteriales > Flavobacteriaceae > Hyunsoonleella > Hyunsoonleella rubra. The sequence continues at coordinate 170,813 of NZ_JBHULY010000013.1, forward strand.
ATAATGTTACTATTGGTAAAAACTGCGTCATCCATTCCAATGTCAGTATTTATGACGATGCTATACTTGGTGATGACGTAACCATCCACGCTGGAACTGTTTTGGGAGCCAATGCGTTTTATTACAAAAAGAGACCAGAGGGCTTTGATAGGCTTTTATCCTGCGGAAGGGTTGTTATCGAAAATAATGTGGATATCGGAGCATCATGCACCATTGACAAGGGCGTTACGGGAGATACAACTATTAAGGAGGGTACTAAAATTGACAATTTGGTTCAAATTGGTCATGATACTGTTATTGGAGAGAAATGTTTGATCGCTTCGCAAGTAGGGATAGCTGGCTGTGTTGTTATTGAAGATGAAGTCACTATTTGGGGGCAAGTTGGGATTACAAGCGGTATTACCATAGGCAAAAGAGCTATAATCTCGGCCAAAGCTGGGGTGAGCAAATCTCTTGAAGGCGGTAAGGGGTATTTTGGAATTCCAGCAGATGATTTCCGTTCAAAATACAAGGAAATTGCTTCCATAAAAAAAATCCCGGAAATTCTTGACTTCATAAAAAAAACAAGGGAATAAGTAGTTTCTTTTTCAAGCAAAATCAATTACATTTGCTAGAGTTTTTAATAATCAGAAAAAATCTTCTATGAGTGTTTTAGTAAACAAAGATTCAAAAATAATAGTACAAGGTTTTACGGGTAGTGAAGGTACGTTTCACGCCAGTCAAATGATAGAATATGGCACCAATGTTGTGGGTGGTGTTACCCCAGGTAAAGGAGGGCAAACCCATTTGGATAAGCCTGTTTTTAATACAGTAGAAGAGGCTGTTGAAAAAGTTGGAGCGGATACCACAATTATTTTTGTACCACCTGCTTTTGCGGCAGACGCTATAATGGAAGCGGCAGATGCCGGTATCAAAGTTATTATTACAATTACCGAAGGGATTCCGGTTGCAGATATGATTACTGCTTCAAACTATATTAAAGGAAAGGATTGTCGTTTAATTGGTCCTAACTGCCCGGGTGTGATTACTCCAGAAGAAGCCAAAGTAGGTATCATGCCGGGCTTTGTGTTTAAAAAAGGAAAAGTTGGAATTGTTTCAAAATCTGGAACATTAACTTATGAAGCAGCGGATCAAGTTGTAAAACAAGGTTTAGGGATTACAACAGCTATAGGAATTGGAGGTGACCCAATTATTGGAACTACAACCAAGGAGGCTGTTGAACTTTTAATTAACGACCCCGAAACCGAAGCAGTCGTGATGATAGGTGAAATTGGTGGTCAGTTGGAGGCAGATGCGGCAAACTGGTATAAAGCTAGTGGTAGTAAAAAACCAATTGTAGGTTTTATTGCTGGAGAAACGGCTCCTGCTGGACGAACCATGGGTCATGCTGGGGCAATTGTGGGGGGAAGTGATGACACAGCTCAAGCCAAAAAGAAAATTATGAGAGCTTCTGGTATCCATGTAGTGGATTCACCTGCCGAAATTGGCAAAAAAGTTGCTGAAGTACTCGGCTAAATAGATATTTTGAAATTTTAGAATCCGTTAATCTTTTTAAGGTTAACGGATTTTTTTTGTTCTTTTCTCAAAAAGGAGGTAACAAAATAGGACTTGGGTGTATATAAGGTTGTAACAATAAAAACTATAAATTATGAAACCATTTAAATTATTTTTTATCGCGCTAGTCGCCCTAACTTTATTCAGTAGTTGTTCTAAAAATGACGATGACACTCAGCCTGTTGAGGCAGAGCCACAATTCCCAATGAAAACGTTATTAGAAATCGGCCCAATGGAGCTTACAGATACCGTTACCGATTTGGACTCTTTTATTGAATTGGGATATGAATTCAAAGCCTTCAAAAATGGAAAAATTACTGCTTTGGGGGTTAGAATTCCTAATAACGGTGAATTTCGGGTAACCCTTTGGAATTCGGTTACCGAGGAAATTCTGGCTACGCAAATGGTCACCTCCACATCAGGTTTGCTGTCTTTTGAGGATATTGCTCCAATTCATATTAATTCCGGTACTCGATATCTTGTCTCTGTCAATACTAATAGTTATTATTTTTTTTATGATTCTGGTGAAATTGTTTTTCCGGCTGAAGCTGATGACTTTATTATTACTACCTGCGCCTACACCTATGGGGCAGATCAAAATTTTCCGTCTGTAACTGTTTCGGATCAATACGCTGGGATGGTAGATATAAAATTTGTTCCGGAAAATTAGTCGCCTTTAAAACTTACGTCCATTTTAAGCCTCACGATTTTGTGAGGTTTTTTATTTTGAAACACTCAGTATTTCTTATATTTGATTGAAATTGAAAATCTATAAAAGACTTATAAAATTAACCACAACTATATGAAACTATTAGAAGGTAAAACGGCAATAATTACAGGTGCTAGTCGGGGTATTGGGAGAGGGATTGCTCAGGTTTTTGCAGAGCAAGGCGCAAATGTAGCCTTTACTTACAGTTCCTCAGTGGAAGCTGCAAATGCTTTGGAAAAAGAATTGAAGGACGCAGGCGTAAATGCCAAAGGCTACCAAAGTAATGCGGCAAGTTTTGAAGAGGCACAAAAACTGGCCGAAGATGTTCTCAATGATTTTGGAAGCATTGATATACTAGTGAATAATGCTGGAATCACAAAGGACAACCTTTTGATGCGTATTTCAGAGGAAGACTTTGATACTGTTATTGAGGTCAATTTGAAATCTGTATTCAATATGACCAAGGCTGTGCAACGTACTATGTTAAAACAGCGCAAAGGTTCTATAATCAATATGAGTTCGGTGGTTGGCGTAAAAGGTAATGCAGGGCAAACCAATTATGCAGCGTCAAAAGCAGGGATTATTGGCTTTTCAAAGTCCGTAGCATTGGAATTGGGCTCAAGAAATATCCGGAGTAACGTGATTGCTCCAGGATTTATTGAAACTGAAATGACAGCTAAATTGGATGAAGCAACCGTAAAGGGATGGCGTGAAGGAATTCCATTAAAACGTGGTGGCACTCCAGAGGATGTGGCCAATGCCTGTGTATTTTTGGCAAGTGATTTGAGCGCATATGTTACTGGGCAAACCTTAAATGTTGATGGCGGTATGCTGACATAATTTATGAATTTAGATTTTCGATATACGTTTTTCCGAGAATCGTAAATCCAAAATGGTAAGTCTAAAATCTCTCAATGCAAACAGAGACACTTTTGTATATTATATCATCTGGAATATTAGCGCTATTTATAGCGCTTTTTCAGTACAGGTATAAGTCGAAACACAAATCTAGCTTATCGATTGTTTTTACGTTTTTGAGATTTTTGACGCTTTTCGCACTATTACTCTTAATAATCAATCCGAAATTCGATCAAATAAAAGTTTTCACTGAAAAGCCAAAATTAGTTTTGGCGGTGGACAATTCAAGTTCCGTAAAGCATTTGAAACAGAATGTAAAAGCTTTGGATTTTGTCAATGCCATTCAAAATAATGAAGAACTAAAAAACAAGTTTGATCTTGAGGTGTTTACTTTCGATAGGCAATTGATCAATTCGGATTCCGTTAGCTTCAGTGCTAACGAAACGAATATCAATAGTGCGCTAAACCAGCTTTCTGAAATCTATAAAAATGAGGTCGCGCCAATGGTTTTGCTTTCCGATGGTAATCAAACCTTTGGTAGCAACTACGGAATTTCAAATCAATATAAGCACCCCGTATATCCTATTATACTTGGAGATACCATCACTTACACTGACTTAAAAATCCAGCAACTCAATGTTAATAAATATGCCTTTTCTAAAAATAGATTTCCTGTTGAGGCTATTTTGGTGTATCAAGGCAACGAAGCCGTTCAGGCTAATTTTTTTATTAAACAAGGGGCCAGAACGGTGTATTCCAAGAGGATTAGTTTTTCTAAAATAGATAATTCAAAAGTGATTAATACCACTTTACCTGCCAATCGAGTGGGAGTGAATAGTTATAAGGCTATTTTAGAGCCTTTGGCAAACGAAAAAAATACAGTAAATAACGCCAAGAATTTTGCTGTTGAAGTTATTGACCAAAAGATAAAAATTGCATTGGTGAGCGATTTTCCGCATCCAGATTTAGGTGCATTCAAAAAGAGCATAGAAAGCAATGAGCAACGTTCCGTCAATATCTTGAGTCCAGTCGAGGCTGTAAGTAAAGTAAATGATTTTCAATTATTTATAATTTATCAGCCCAATAATAAGTTTAGGCCTTTTTATGAAACTCTAAATAAGGAAAATAAGAACAGGTTTACCATAATTGGGGCCAAATCAAATCTCAGTTTCATAAACAACATTGGTAATAGTTTCACCCATGAAATTACTGGACAGGATGAAGACTATCAGTCTAAACTAAACTTAAACTTTTCGCCTTTTATGGTGGAGGATATCAACTTTGAATCTTTTCCTCCTTTGAAATCTCACTTTGGAGAGGTTTCATTTTCCGTGCCGTATGAAACCATTTTAGAAAAAACAGTGCTTGGAATTTCAAATAGCGAGCCTTTGCTCGCTACATTTGAAACTAACGGAAGGAGGGAAGCGGTGCTGTTTGGTGAAAACATCTGGCAATGGCGTGCCCAAAGTTATTTGAATGAAAAGTCGTTTCAGCCTTTTGATGATTTCATTGGCAAATTGATGCAATATTTGGCTTCAGACAAGAAAAAAAGCAGGTTAAATTTGGAATACGAGTCCTTTTATAATGGCAATGTAAATCTCGTTATTAAGGCTCAGGTATTTGACAAAAGCTACGTTTTTGATGCCCGACAGTCTCTGGAAATCGTTTTAAAGGATAATGTCTCGGAAAAGGCGCAAACTTTGCCTTTAGTGCTAAAAAACAACAACTATCAAGTAGATTTAAGCGGTTTGCCTGCTTCCAGCTATAGCTTTACCGTAAAAACAAAAGATGGTAGTGTTTCTCGATCTGGTACTTTTGAAGTACTGGAATATAATATTGAACAGCAATTTTTGAATGCTGATGTAACAAACCTGCAACAATTGGCTACCAATACAAAAGGGAAGGCATTTTTTATAGACGGCGCAAGTGGATTAATTTCTGAGCTTTCCAACGATAATCGTTTCAAGCCTATTCAGAAAAGTAGCAAAAATACCATACCTTTGATAGATTGGAAATTTCTGTTGGCTGTTATCGCTTTTACGTTATCTGCCGAATGGTTTTTAAGAAAATATAATGGATTAATTTAAATAAAAAATAATGGAAAGATTACCAAAAATTGCATTGCCTATCATCATTACAGTTGTCGTACTTTTTGTTTTACTGGCAAAATCTGCCATAACTATAGGCTCCGGTGAGGCAGGGGTATTATATAAAACATTTGGCGGAGGCGTAGTAACAGATGAAGCCCCTATGGGAGAAGGGTTTCATATCGTAGCACCCTGGAATAAAGTTTATGTTTATGAAGTGCGTCAGCAGGAACTATTCGAAAAAATGAGAGTACTGTCATCAAATGGTTTGGAAATCCAAATTGACGGTTCAGCTTGGTATCAACCTGTATATGAAGATTTAGGTAAGTTACACCAAACATTAGGCGAGAATTATTTACAAAGGGTAATACAACCGGCCATCCGAAGTGCTGCAAGAAGTGTTGTAGGCCGTTATACCCCTGAACAATTGTATTCTACCAAAAGGGATGCGATTCAGGACGAAATTTTTGTTGAAACAAAGAAAATTTTAGAAAAACAATACGTGCAACTTAATGAGGTTTTAGTGCGTGATGTAACATTGCCACCAACTATTAAAGAGGCAATTGAACGTAAACTAAAACAAGAGCAGGAGTCTTTAGAATATGAATTTAGATTGGTAACTGCAGAAAAAGAGGCCGAAAAGCAACGTATTGAAGCCCAAGGTAAGGCAGACGCTAACAAAATTTTGAGTGCTTCTTTAACTGATAAAATTTTACAGGACAAAGGTATTGAAGCTACGATGAAATTATCAGAATCTCCAAACAGTAAAGTGATTGTAATCGGTTCTGGAGATAGCGGATTGCCAATTATTTTAGGGAATCAGTAGTCGTAAATAGTATTTAAACTAAAGTTCGGACTGCAAAAGTGTGCCTTCAAACCTTACTCTAGCGATTTGCTTATAGAGGTATAAGTTTGTTTTTCCTTAATTTTCTTTGCGCTTAGAAAACACTGACCTAGCTCTAAGCTTTTGCCGTATCCAAAACAGACGTTGCCTCAAAGTGGGGTTTACAAAGAATACGGTGCCGCCGCCTACCCATCTTTCCCATGTGGCTTGATCAGTTCCGCCGTATTGTCTAAACTTGAAATCGCCCGGGATAAAAACACTTAATTGTTTTGGAAAGATATTCTTTATGATTGCAACTTGGGAAGATCTATCGCCCTCAATAAATACGATGCCATTTTTGGAAATATATTGTTTAACAATAGAAAGGCTGTTGTCCGTCCCATCAACAATAATAAGATCAAAAAGTTCATTTTCTCCAATTTCGTCAATATCGTATAACAATGTGAAGTTATCTTTTATGTGCGCTAAATTAGTTGCTATTGCTTTTCTACAAAAATCATTCGCTTCTGTGCCAGTATAATTGAGTTGACCTTCAAAGGACAATACAGTATCAGCAATTGTGCCTATACCGACGCCTAATTCTAGAATCTTTTTGGTATTGAATGAGGAAATTAATTGAAGTATGATGTACAGTGCAAATTCACTTGCTATTAATTCACTGCCTTCTTTATGGCAATATAATTCATACTTTTTTGAGGCAAATTCCTGTAGATCCATTTTGGTTTATTATGGCTTTATAAATTGGGCGCAAAATAACTAAATTAATCTATCGATTACTGGATCAATAAAAAAAACGTCTGTTTTTTGCACCGATGCGTAACGAATTATTGAAACCTCTGGTATCATTAACTTAGGTATAATTTTGCGCTTAAAAAGAATAAATTTTGCAATACTAAATATTGGATATTTTAAGATTTAATCCTCAATTATTGACAGGATTTATCAATCTAAACCGCTTAATATCTAAATGTTTAAAAAATTGCCGGCATTATTTGGAGTTTTAGCTAGAAATTTTTGATATTTGCACCAAATAAACGAAATGAACATTACTCAAACACATCATCATTTTTACATTTGCTCTCAAGCGAAGTAAAAATGTATTGAGTAATATCAACATATATTTTAAACCCGTTTGAGACTCATCAAGCGGGTTTTTTAATTAAAAAGAAATTCCTCGAAACTTTGGTTCGAGGTATCCGTTGAAATTGTCATTCCCATGAAAATGGGAATCTTTTGAGTTGAATGGATAGAAATAAAAGTAGTTATAAAAATGAGTAAATTAAGAATTGCAGTGCAAAAATCGGGTCGCTTAAACGAAGATTCGATGCGAATTTTAAAAGATATCGGAATTTCAATTGACAACGGGAAAGACCAATTAAAGGCTTCGGCTAAAGGATTTCCTGTAGAAGTTTTTTATTTACGAAACGGTGATATTCCTCAGTATTTAAAGGATGGCGTTGTGGATGCGGCCATTATTGGTGAAAATGTATTGATTGAAAAAGGAGAGGGTATTGACGTAGTTGAAAAACTAGGCTTCTCTTCTTGTCGTGTTTGTATCGCTGTGCCTAAATCGGGCAAGTATGAAAGCATTAAAGATTTAGAGGGCAAACGTATTGCGACATCTTATCCAAATACCGTAAAAATGTATTTGGATAAAAATGGCGTAAATGCAAATCTGCACATCATTAATGGTTCAGTTGAAATTGCTCCAAATATTGGTTTAGCGGATGCTATTTGCGATATCGTATCCAGCGGAAGCACACTTTTTAAAAACAATTTAAAAGAGGTAGACACCATTTTAAAGTCTGAAGCGGTTTTAGCGGTTTCGCCTAAAATGGATGAAGAACGAAAGGCAATTTTAGAAACGATTCAATTCAGGATTCAATCGGTTTTAAAAGGGAGACAATCAAAATATATTTTGTTGAATGCCCCAAATGATAAGGTACAGGATATCATCAATATTTTACCAGGAATGAAAAGCCCAACGGTATTGCCTTTAGCAGAAAAAGGTTGGAGTTCGATACACTCTGTTATTAGCAAGAATGAATTCTGGGAAGTCATCGATGAATTAAAGGTAAAAGGGGCTCAAGGTATTTTAGTATGTCCAATAGAGAAAATGGTATTGTAGTGTCATTCAGAGCGAAGCGAAGAATCTCACTAAAAGTAAAAGAAAATGCAAATTATAAAAAACCCAAATAAAAGCGACTGGTCTAAAATTTTAAAAAGACCCACACAAACCGTTGGAGATATTGAGGGTACTGTTAATGCTATTTTCCAAGATGTTTCTGTAAATGGCGATAGTGCTATTCAGCAATATACCAGCAAGTTTGATGGCGTTTATTTGGAATCCAATGTGGTGACTTCTGAAGAAATTGATGAGGCAATTCAGAAAGTACCTCAAAAATTACAGGATGCAATTAAACACGCCAAAGAAAATATTGAAGTCTTTCACAAAGCACAAAAAACACCAAAAGTTGAAATTGAAACTACAAACGGTGTTCAGTGTTGGCAGGAAAAAAGACCAATTCAAAAGGTTGGACTTTATATTCCTGGGGGTACAGCGCCGTTGTTTTCAACAGTATTGATGTTGGCTGTTCCTGCTCAAATCGCAGGTTGTAAGGAAGTTGTATTGTGCTCTCCTCCAAATAAAGAAGGCAAATTGGCATCTGAAATTTTGTTTACGGCTAAATTATGCGGTGTTACCAAAATTATCAAGGTTGGAGGTATTCAAGCCATAGCAGGATTAACTTTTGGAACTGATACTATACCTAAAGTTTATAAAATTTTCGGACCCGGAAATCAATACGTAACGGTTGCAAAACAGTTGGCAACAAAATATGGCGTCGCCATTGACATGCCTGCAGGCCCTAGTGAATTATTAGTGGTAGCAGATGAGTCGGCTAACGCATCATATATCGCTTCAGATTTATTGAGTCAAGCAGAACATGGAACCGATAGTCAAGTAATTTTGGTTTCAACTTCTGAAAGTATTATCGAAGCCGTTGCGCACCAAGTTGAACAGCAATTAGATGTATTACCACGTAAAGCTATTGCAGAAAAAGCTATTTCGAATTCTAAACTGATTTATGTTGAAAATGACACCATAGCTTTGGAGATGATTGACGAATATGGGCCTGAGCACTTCATTATTTGTTGTGAAAATGAAGAACTATATGTTGAGGGCATTAGTAATGCAGGCTCCGTATTTATAGGAGATTACACACCTGAAAGTGCAGGAGATTATGCTTCTGGAACCAATCATACGTTGCCAACTAATGGGTTTTCAAAAGCCTATTCTGGCGTGAATTTGGATAGCTTTATGAAGAGTATGACCTTTCAAAAAATATCAAAAGAAGGTATTTTAAATATTGGTGAAACCATAGAGTTGATGGCTGAAGCTGAGGGCTTACAAGCGCACAAAAATGCGGTAAGCATTCGATTAAAGGATTTGAAATAAAAGTATTGTCAGTTCGAGTGATTTTGATTTTTCATCAAAATTGTATCGAGAACCAATTAATAAACTCAAGATTTAAGAAGTCTAAAGATAAAATGAATATTCAAGACTTAATAAGACCAACCGTTAAGGCGCTTAAACCTTATTCATCCGCAAGAGATGAATACCAAGGTAATAGTGACGATATGGTATTTTTGGATGCGAATGAAAGTCCGTTTGAGAATGGTGTCAATCGTTATCCAGATCCACAACAACGCACGGTGAAATCTTTGCTTTCTGAAATTAAATCCATTCCACAGAAAAAAATTTTGTTAGGTAATGGAAGCGATGAAGTTTTAGATTTGATTTTTAGGGCATTTTGCGAACCCAATCAGGACAACATTATCACGTTGCCACCAACGTATGGGATGTATAGTGTTTTGGCTAATATCAATGCGGTGGCCATTAAAAGTGTGCAACTGGATGATAGGTTCCAACCTAAAGTAGATGAGATTTTAAAAATAGCAGATTCAAATTCAAAATTGTTGTTTTTATGCTCACCAAATAACCCAACAGGTAATAGTTTTGAAGCGAATTCTATTGAAAAATTAATCAAAACATTTAAAGGAATAGTTGTGATTGATGAAGCATATATTGATTTTTCAAATGAAGAAAGTTGGGCTAGTAGATTGAATGAATTTCCAAATTTGATTGTTACGCAAACCTTGTCTAAAGCATACGGAATGGCAGGAATCAGACTAGGTATTTGTTATGCTTCCGAAGAAATAATTTCGGTTTTAAATCGTATTAAACCGCCATATAATGTCAATGAGTTAACGCAACAAAAAGCCATTGCTCAGTTGGAGCAAAATGAATTAACCCAAAAACAGGTTGATGAAATTTTGAAGGAGAGGGACGCCTTGGTAAAGCAATTGCAAAACGTTGACTTTGTATCAAAAATTTATCCAACTGATGCCAATTTTGTTTTGGCTAAAGTCGATGATGCCACAAAACGTTACAATGAGTTGATAAAAAAAGGCATTGTAATTAGAAACAGAACGACTCAACCTGGATGTGAAAATTGTTTACGCTTTACGGTTGGAACGAAGCAAGAGAATGAAATATTGATAAAGGCGTTAAAAGAATTAAAATGATTTGTCATTCCGCACTTGATGCGGAATCCATATAAATTTGAATAACATTAAATAGATTCCTGCTTTCGCAGGAATGACAAAAGATGAAAAAAGTACTATTTATAGACAGAGACGGCACTTTGGTTTTGGAGCCACCAGTAGATTATCAATTGGATAGTTTGGAAAAATTAGAATTTTACCCTAGAGTATTTCAATACATGGCTAAAATTGCTAGTGAATTGGATTATGAATTGGTTATGGTTACGAATCAAGATGGTTTGGGCACCGATTCCTTTCCGGAAGACACCTTTTGGCCTGCTCAGAATAAAATTATTGACGCATTTAAGAAAGAAGGAGTTGAGTTTTCTGCGATTCATATTGATAAAACCTTTCCGCACGAAAATGCTGAAACCCGAAAACCAAGAACAGGTTTGTTAACTCAGTATTTTTCAGAAGACTATGATTTGGAGAATTCGTTAGTGTTAGGCGATAGAATTACGGATATGGAGTTGGCTAAAAACCTTGGCGCAAAGGGTATTTATTTATCTGAAGATCCAGAATTAGGTGCTGACGAAATTGAAAGTTCAAAACAAGATATTTTAGATTGTATAGCCCTGGTCAGCACAGATTGGAAAGAAATATATGAGTTTTTAAAACTTAAAGATAGGGTCGCGGAAATTACTAGAAACACAAACGAAACTCAGATTTATATTAAACTGAATTTGGATGGTTCTGGCAAAAATGACATTGATACAGGTTTGTCGTTTTTCGATCATATGTTGGATCAAATTGGACGTCATGGCGCTATGGATTTAACTATTAAAGTGAATGGCGATTTAGAAGTTGACGAACACCATACTATTGAAGATACTATGATTGCTTTAGGTGAATTATTCAATAAAACGCTAGGGAATAAATTAGGTATTGAACGTTACGGTTTTTGTTTACCAATGGATGATTGTTTAGCACAAGTAGCTGTAGATTTTGGCGGAAGAAATTGGCTGGAGTGGGATGCAGAATTTAAACGTGAAAAAATAGGCGATATGCCCACAGAAATGTTTTTTCACTTGTTTAAATCATTTACCGATGGTGCCAAATGTAATTTGAATGTAAAAGCAGAAGGTGCCAATGAACACCATAAAATTGAAGGCATCTTTAAAGCCTTTGCCAAAGCGATAAAAATGGCAGTAAAAAGAGATGCTAACAAGATGTTTTTACCGAGTACAAAAGGAATGTTATAGCCCCAGCTAAACTCCTCAAAAGGGTAGGAAAAAAATAAATTAATGAATAACGATATAGATAAGAGTAAGAGTTCCTCTCCTTCGGGGAGGCTAGGAGGGGCTTCTGTTGTGATAATAGATTATGGTGCTGGAAACATTAAAAGTATTCAATTTGCCTTTAATCGTTTAGGGTATGATGCGATTTTATCTAATAACCCTGAAGAAATTCAATCAGCAGATAAAGTCATTTTTCCAGGGGTTGGAGAGGCAAGCTCTGCAATGAAAATGTTAAAGGAAAGTGGATTAGATAAATTAATTCCAAGTTTAAAGCAACCAGTTTTAGGCATCTGTTTAGGCATGCAGTTGATGTGTTTACATACCGAAGAAAATGATACCGAAGGTTTGGGTATTTTCCAAACGAATGTAAAACGCTTTTCAAATGAAGTGAAAGTGCCTCAAATGGGTTGGAACGTCATTAAGAATTTGAAATCTGATTTGTTTAAAGGTATTAAAGAGAACGAACACATGTATCTCGTTCATAGCTATTATGCTGAGCACTGTAATGAAACCATTGCAAAAACGGATTATGGGATTAATTATGCTTCGGCCTTACAACACGAAAATTTTTATGGCACACAATTTCATCCCGAGAAGAGTGGAAATGAAGGAGCCAAAATATTGAAGAACTTTATAAATATGTAGGTGTTGGCCTTTGGCCTTTAGCTTTTAGCTAATGGCCAACTGCTAATAGCTAAAAGCTAGAAAAATGAGAATCATACCAGCTATAGACATCATAGAAGGAAAATGCGTCCGCCTCACCAAAGGCGATTACGACACTAAAAAAGTATATAACGAAAACCCTTTGGAGGTTGCCAAGATGTTTGAAGGTGCAGGCATTGAATATTTACATTTGGTGGATTTGGACGGCGCAAAGGCCAAGCACATAGTCAACTATAAAGTTTTAGAGCAAATTGCCTCAAAGACAATGTTAAAAATTGATTTCGGCGGTGGCTTAAAAGCGGACGAAGATCTGCACATTGCCTTTAATTCTGGTGCCAAACAGATTACAGGTGGGAGTATTGCAGTGAAAGACCCCAAAACGTTTAGCGGTTGGATCGAAAAATATGGCAGTGAAAAAATCATTTTGGGAGCGGATAGCAATGCCGGAAAGATAGCCATTAGTGGATGGCAGGAAGATAGCAATGAAGATTTGATTCCGTTTATTAAAGGTTATCAAAAAAAAGGCATCAAATATGTCATTTGTACGGATATTTCGAAAGATGGTATGTTGGAAGGACCTGCTGTGGAATTGTACAAGGACATCATTGCCGAATGCAGTAATAAAAGCGGACAATCCATCAAATTAATTGCGTCTGGAGGAATTTCAACGATTGAGGAATTGCCGATATTGAAGGAAATAGGTTGCGAGGGTGTGATTATCGGAAAGGCTATTTATGAAAATAGAATTAGCCTTTATCAACTGGAAAAATTTTTATAGGACATGTTGACAAAGCGAATTATTCCATGTTTAGATATCAAAAACGGACGCACCGTTAAGGGCGTCAATTTCGTGGATTTACGAGATGCTGGAGACCCAGTGGAATTGGCAAAGCAGTACGCCGATTATGGTGCAGATGAATTGGTGTTTTTGGATATCACCGCAACACTTGAAGCTCGGGCAACAACTCTTGAAATGGTATTGCATGTGGCGGAGCAGGTGAATATCCCATTCACAGTTGGGGGCGGGATTTCTTCTGTAGAACATGTGGATGCCTTATTGAAAAATGGAGCGGATAAGGTTTCGATTAATTCCTCCGCCGTTAAACGACCGGAACTGGTAAATGAATTGGCGGATAAATTCGGGAGCCAATGTGTTGTTGTGGCCATTGATGCCAAGCAGGTAGATGGTAATTGGAAAGTGCATTTAGCTGGAGGTACCATCCCAACGGAGATTGATTTGTTCGAATGGGCCAAAGAAGTTGAAGAACGCGGTGCTGGCGAGATTTTGTTCACTTCAATGAACCATGATGGTACAAAAGCAGGTTTTGCAAATAAAGCTTTAGCCAAACTATCGGAAATATTGAACATTCCAATTATTGCCTCGGGTGGTGCGGGGAATGTACAGCATTTTGTGGACACTTTTAAAGAAGGGAAATCGGATGCCGCATTGGCCGCAAGCGTATTTCACTTTGGTGAGATTCCGATTCCAGATTTAAAGAAAGAATTAAAAGAACATAATATTGAAGTACGTATTTAGTCAAATGCGTTCTGTCATTCCGCACCTGATGCGGAATCCATGTAAATCTAAATAACAATAATTAGATTCCGCGTCAGGCGCGGAATGACAAGAAAATATGAATAACGAAACATATCCGGGTTTAATTTCTCCCCCTTGGGGGGAGTTAGAGGGGGCTTTAGTCCCAGCCATCATTCAAGATGCCACAACAAAGAACGTATTGATGTTGGGCTACATGAACGAAGAAGCATATCAAAAAACATTAGAAACCAATAAAGTGACTTTTTTCAGTAGAAGCAAACAACGCCTTTGGACAAAAGGTGAGGAAAGTGGTAACTTTTTAAATCTGGTTGACATCAAGAATGACTGCGACAAGGATACCCTGTTAATCCAAGTTAATCCAGTTGGCCCAACCTGCCATACGGGTACGGATACCTGCTGGAAAGAAGAAAACACCTCTAATTTTGGGTTCTTTTCAACCTTAGAGAATGTAATTGCAGAACGTGTTGCCTATAAGGACACTGCCAAATCTTACGTAGCGAGTTTGTTTTCAAAAGGCATCAATAAAGTGGCCCAAAAAGTAGGAGAGGAGGCTGTGGAAACCGTTATTGAGGCGATGGACAACAACGACGAATTGTTCCTATACGAATCCGCAGATTTATTGTTCCACTATTTGATGTTGCTTCAGGCCAAAGGTTTTACTTTAAAAGATATCGAGGCCGAATTAAAAGGTAGGCATAAATAAAATGCAATTTCAACCCAAAAAGTATTACTATCTCATACACTTCCAATATTTAGGCTATCGCTTTCACGGGTGGCAAAAGCAACCTAATTTAAAAACCCTGCACTTGATGGTGGACCGCACCTTAAATTATATCCTCGAAGGGAAATATTTTAAGACATTGGTTTCAGGAAGAACAGATGCCATGGTGTCTGCCGAAAGCGCCACGTTCGAATTGTTTTTACAGCATGAGTTGGAAGATGAGAGTGCGTTTTTAGAGTTGTTCAATTACAACTTACCACAGGATATTCGAGCCTTAAGCATCAAAGAAGTAGATGCGGAATTCAATATTATCCAGCATTCCAAAATCAAGGAATATCTCTATCTATTTACTTTTGGTGAGAAGTGCCATCCGTTTTGTGCACCCATTATGACGACCATTTTGGATGACTTGGATATCGATATCATGAAACAAGGCGCCAAACTATTTGAGGGCGAAAATTATTTATGGAGTTACTGTTACAAACCCACCGAAAATGGTATTTACACCCGAAACATCCAAAAATGTGAATTGGTGGAAAATGATGTTTACAAAGCCAACTATTTTCCCGAAAAATCCTATTTGCTAAGAGTAAAAGGCAAAGGCTTTATGCGCAATCAAATCCGTTTGATGATGGGAACGTTGATTGATTTGGGAAAAGGAAAACTAACACTTCAAGACATCAAAAACAGTCTCGTACCAGATAGTAAAATCAAGATGGATTATATTGCGCCCGCTTCTGGGTTGATTTTGAATTCAATTGAGTTTACAGGTCCATCTTAATCTCCCCAAAGGGGAGAAACACATTCCTAGAAAATAATTTAGAGTTAGAGTGGAATTCCTCCCCTTTGGGGAGGCTAGGAGGGGCTTCCGTTTGAGTGGGTTGCGTTAGGGATAGAAGTGGCATCCTTTTGCTTTTTGAAATCGGGGATTGGAATTTTGCAAATTGTAACGATTCCTTCCCAATAGCTATCGGGATTCGCAGGAATGACAGAAAGCAAAAGATATAACGGATAGCCCGACCCTTGTGGTAACGCCCAAGTTATTCTTAAAATCCTTTAACATTTTATTGGCGTATTAACTTAAAATTATGTTAATGCCCGCGCTTAATGGTTAAACCCTGTTAAAGGGCTTGACAAAACTGCTATTTCCTATAAGTTGTTAGTGAGTTTAATTAATAAAAAACACAAGAAATGAGCTATTTAAACATGAATGATGAAGAGTTAATACCTGTGGTGGTTGAATTGAATGTTTTATTAGCGGACTACCACGTGTATTATCAAAAATTAAGAAGTAAACATTGGAACATCATCGGGAAGAATTTTTTCGATCTGCATGAGCAATTTGAAGATATGTACAATGATGCAAAAGTTAAAATCGACGAAATTGCCGAACGTGTTTTAACATTGCGTTACCACCCGATGAGTAAGTTGGAAGATTACTTAAAAACCTCGAGTATTTTAGAGGATGCACCGATGAAAACCGATGAGGATATGGTGATTGAAACCCTAAAAGACCACAAGCTACTGTTGGTGCAAATGGGGAAAGTGATCGAAAAGGCCGAGGCGATTTCTGATGAAGGTACTATCGATTTGATGGGAGCATACATACGAGAACTTGAAAAGACAAGTTGGATGCTAAATGCCTGGACGAAAAAGACTTCGGGGAGTTTAAAGGAAACTGTTGTTGAGGCTTAATTGCTGTATAGATTGAACCTAAGAAAACAATATTAACCTTTAAAATCGAATGAAAATGAAAGAAACAATGTCTACGGCATTTAACAATTTAATAGAAAAACTTCAAGGTTGGGTAAGTGCCATAATAGAAAATATACCAAATTTAATTCTAGCCGTAGTGGTGATGGTAGCATCCTACTTTGTGGCAAGATATACCAGAAAGCTAATTTTAAAGCTAGTTGAAAAACGGGTACCCCAAAAATCCATTGCTAACATAATTGCCAAAATTTCGGCAGTAGTTGTTGTTGTGGCGGGACTGTTTTTGGCCTTGGGAATTATGAACCTAAGTAAAATGCTAACCTCCTTATTGGCAGGTGCTGGTGTTGCAGGTTTAGCTATTGGTTTAGCATTGCAAGGTACATTATCTAACACTTTTGCTGGTGTAGTAATTTCGTTTAGAAAACGTATACAATTAGGCAATTGGGTAGAAACCAATGGCTATTCTGGAGAGGTAATTGATGTGAATTTGAAAGAATTTGTTTTAAAAGAAGCCGATAATAATATTGTGGTGATTCCTAATAAAATGATTCTTGAAAACCCATTGAAGAACTATTCCTTGACCACACGAATGCGAGTGTTTTTAGAGTGTGGCGTGGGCTACGAATCTGATTTGGAAGAAGTGGAGCGTTTAACCAAAGAGGTGATTGCCAATACTTTCAATCAGGTGGAAAGCCCCGAAAATGTCGAGTTTTATTATACCGAATTTGGTGATAGTTCCATTAATTATCTATGTAGATTTTGGATTGATGCCGAAAGTATGCTAGAGAAGTTAAAGGCCAAAACCAAGGCTATCATTGAGATTAAAAAAGCTTACGATAAAGCAGGAATCAATATTCCGTTCCCAATCCGCACATTGGAATTTAACAACAAGTTATCTTTTGATGATGCCGTTATGGAAAACCAATTCTCTAATAACTAGAGTAGATGTATCGATTCCGATAGATCATTAAGTTCAATTATTTAATACCAAAAACTATGTTACGCTGGACGATAACATTTGTAATCATTGCATTAATTGCGGGAGTACTAGGTTTTGGTGGCATTGCAGGAGCATCTGCAGGCATTGCAAAAATATGTTTCTACATATTCATCATACTATTTGTATTCTCACTTTTGAAAGGATTACTGAAAAAATAGAAAACCATTAATTAACCATTAAAATTTAAAATCATGAAAAAAGTCATATTAGCATTAGCCTTATTATTTACAGTATCAACTGCATTTACAAGCTGTAGAGAGAAGAAACCTAAAGATAAAATTGAAGAGGCAGTGGAAGAAGTAAAAGATGAAGTTGGCGATGCTGTTGAAGAAGTTGAAGATGAAATTGATGACGCTACCCACTAATATTAAGTCAGTCAGTTTAAAGATTAAGATAGAAGTTTAACCATTAAAAATGAAAACAATGAAAAATTACATATATATGTTGGCCATATTAATTTGTGGACCAGCAATGGCTCAAGAAAAGCCAACGGAAATTATGAAAGAAACCACCGTAAAAGAAGTCAAATATAAAGACGGCGATACTACCAAAGAAGGTAAAATAAAAGTGGTTACCAAGGAAACGGCAAACGTAAAATTAGATGCGGACGATAAGCATAAGTTAAATCAAGACAGGGTGCCTGCCACCAAAAAGGTGCAGACAACAATTATGATTGACAATGATGCAGATACTGCTTACGATGTGTTGACCAAGGAAACCTACTTTATAAGCGAGGAAAAAGACTATAAGTTCAGTCCGAATAAATCAGGGTTTATGATAGCCTTAACGGATGATAAAAACGAGTTTGTTGAAATTGGAAAAGCTTGGAATACACACACTCCTGGAAGCTATATTGTAAGGGGTGAAACCTATAACGGTATTGGCTACTTTGAAGGTGATACTTTTGTGGTGGAGTACTACGATGAAACGTCTGAAAGTATTAAAACCATCAAGTATAATAAAAAGCAAGTGGAAATGTAATACATATTTCGTGTTAAGATAATTACAAAGTCTCGGGGTAACCCGGGACTTTTTGTATTTTAGAAGATATTTAATTTTAAGATTCAAAAATGAGCGTCACTGTACCAAAATCCGTTTTCCCATTTTTCAAAAAACTAGAGAAAAATAACAACCGCGATTGGTTTAATGAAAACAAACCAGAGTTTAAGGCCATTGAAGCCGAAGTAAAACAGTTTTACAATGCCATTTTTGAAAATCTGAATAAGCACGACGAGATTGATAAGTTGAAAATTTTTAGAATTTATCGCGATGTGCGTTTTTCTAAAAACAAGTTGCCTTATAAAACCCATTTCGGAGGGTCGTTTCACCGTACCAAACCACGATTAAGAGGCGGTTACTATTTGCACATTCAGCCAAATAATGAAAGTTTTATTGCCACGGGATTTTGGGAACCTGCACCTGCGGATTTGTTGCGAATCCGAAAAGAATTTGAAATGGACGATGCTGAAATACGGGATATTTTAGCGGATAAAAAGTTCAACTCGATTTGGGGAGAGACCTTTGTGGGAGACGAAGTGAAAACCGCGCCCAAAGGTTTTAGTAAAGAACATAAAGCGATTGATCTCATTAAAAAGAAGCAATACATCTTCACAAAAAAATATACGGATAAAGAAGTGTTGGATGCTGGTTTTTTACAAGAAGTGGATAGCTCATTTAAAGCCATCCGCCCATTTTTTGATTATATGAGCGATGTGTTAACTACGGATTTGAATGGGGTGTCTTTGATTGATTAATATTTTTGTCTTTGACACCAATTTCGCGAATTTACGCGAATAGCTAAGACATAACAATTAGTGCTAATTAGTGAAATTCGTGTCTTATCAAACCACCGCCAACAATTCAGGCCTCTCAAACATCTGAATATGACTAATCAAACGTTGCTTTACGATATTCATCATGCGTTTGTTTAATGCCGAAGAGTTTTGGATGTAAATCTCGTAATCCTCAACCGTAAACAAGCCAATAATCATTCCTTTCATGGAGTTACGCAATTTCATATCTTTTTGAACAGCGTTTTCAATATAATCTATCCGCTTTTCAATGGATAAATCATAAAATACCAATTTGTGTTTTTGGATGTAATTTTTAAACACAGCAACTAACAAATCGTTTTGAAATTTGATGATGGGGCGCAATACCAAATTCTGAAAACGCTCGTCAGCACTCATGCTGTCATTGATGGTTGTGCTTAAAATTTCAGGTCTGATACTTTTTAGGTGGGATTGTCTTGAGTCCATGTGAAGTAGATTTCGACTTAAAATTATCGAAATATAAACTTGGAGTATTAACAATCCCGTTGGAGTTATTAACTGTGTTATTAACAAATGGTTAAAAAGCCTTTTGGATAAATTAGGTTAACTTGTAAGCAACTTGAAAATAAACGACGAAACACGAAAATAGAACCAACATAAAAATCTAACACAATGAAACGTACCTTAAAATTTTCTTTCTCAATCAGTTTGATAACATTACTTTTCACGGGCAATTCAGACTTAAATGCGCAAGTATATGCCGATGAAACCTCTAAGTCATTAATAGACGCCATGGTCGAAGTCAATGGAGGCTATCAAAAATTGGCCAGCAAAAAGGACATCCAATTCAAATATGTTTACGATAATTACGACGCCGGAAAAGACGTATCCTTAGAGCGCCATATTATTGATGGTGAACACTCTTGGGCGCAGTATAATACACACCAAAGGAATGTTCTGCCAAAGCAAAAAGGTGTTGCTCAACAGGCTTTGGTAGACGGAAAACCCATGCTGACATTTGATGGAAAGTCAATAACCGATGAGAAAGCCTTGGGCGGTACCGTATTCCTAAGAAAGGTAAATTTTTATTGGTTCACGATGATGTACAAATTGCAGGACCCTGGCACTAACTATAAATATTTAGGCACAGAAGAGGCCAATGGCATTACCTACGACAAAGTGAGTTTAACCTACGACGCGGATATCACCAAAAAAGAAAAGAACGACGAATATATTTTGTACTTCAATCCCGAAACCCATTTGGTGGATTGGTTTTATTTTTCCCTCCCGGATTGGGGCATTAACGACCCCATTCTTAAAATGACATTGGAATACGAGATTATCGACGGCTTGCATGTTTCAACAGTAAGGAAATCTTTTGTACCCAACGAAAAAGGGGAATATCACGATAACGGTACCTATACGTTTAGCGAAATCAAGTTTAATAATGGTTTTAGAAAGGAAGATTTTATTTTAAAATAATCTTTGAGCCTTACTAAAATGAAAAGACTCTTTTTTTAAGAGTCTTTTTTTATGAATTAATATCTTTACTTAAAAAATTAAAAACATGAAATTCGGAAGCGTCGATAACCCTGAAGGCATCGATTTTAACTTACCAGCAGATCCACCAAAAACAAAAGACGTTTTAAACAAAGTGAAGGGCGACAATGTGCCAGAAATCTATGTGGGGTGTGCCAAATGGAATAGGGCAGACCTCAAAGGGTTTTACCCCAGAGGCACAAAAGATGAGTTGGGGTATTATTCCTCGCAATTCAATTCTATTGAGCTAAACGCCACTTTTTACCGTATTTTTCCTGCGGAACAATTTTCAACTTGGTACGATAAAACACCTGACGGTTTTAAGTTCTTTCCAAAATTAAATCAGGAAATCAGTCATTGGAAACGTTTGAATGACACCAATGAAGTTGTTCAGCATTATCTTTACAACGCTTCAAACTTGAAAGAAAAATTGGGAACCGTATTCCTGCAAATGCACAATAATTTTGCGCCCAAGGATTTTGATAGAGTGGTCAACTTCGTTGAAAATTGGCCTAAAGAAGTGCCTTTGGCAGTGGAGTTTAGGCATACTAATTGGTATAACGACGAGGCTATTGCTAAGGATTTGTATCAATTATTGGAAGACAACAATATTTCCAACGTGATTGTGGATACGGCTGGAAGACGGGATTTAATGCACATGCGGTTGACCAATTCTACAGCTTTTGTACGCTACGTTGGTGCAAATCATGCAACGGATTATACGAGATTGGACGATTGGGTGGAACGCTTAAAAAGTTGGATGGAGCAAGGTATTAAGGAAATAGATTTCTTTATCCACCAAAATATTGAAAAAGAGTCGCCCCTGCTATCCGCCTATTTCATTAAAAAACTCAATTCAGAATTGGGCTATTCACTTAAGGTTCCTAATGAAGAGGACGAGCAAAACTTACTATTTTAAAACGCAAAAATTATTTAAATGAGATTTCATACACGCAAATGGATTAAACCAGAAGATTTAAACGCAAACGGCACCCTTTTTGGAGGGAGGCTTTTGGAATGGATTGATGAAGAAGCCGCTCTTTACAGCATTGTTCAGTTAGAAAACCAAAAGGTGGTTACAAAATATATTAGCGAAATCGATTTTAAGGCTTCAGCAAAACAAGGAGATGTCATAGAAATTGGGATAAAAGCCGTGAAATTCGGTAAAGCCTCCCTTACTTTGAGTTGTGAGGTGAGAAATATGATGACAAGGGAAACGATTATCACTATTTCCAATATAGTAATGGTAAATGTTGGGCAAGACGGTAAGCCTTTGCCTCATGGCAAAACTGAGGTGGAATTTGTGAAAGATAGATTATAACAGAGCACTTTGATTTTGCATTGAAAATTATAACTAAATTTTCTGTTTTTTTGCATTAAATTCAATTAATATGGACTTACTTGTATTTTTTGTAAAAATAAAATAACAATACGGTCTAAACTTTCGATTAAATGTAATTAAGTATAACTTTGTAGCCCGCTATAACTTTTGGGGCTACATTGTATTCACTTTTTGTTGGTTATAGCATCATAAAACCTTTATTAATTATGAGTAAGACATTGTTTGACAAGGTGTGGGATTCTCACGTTGTTAGAAAAATAGAAGATGGACCGGACGTGTTTTTTATAGACCGTCATTTTATACACGAAGTAACGAGTCCAGTTGCTTTTGTTGGATTAAAAAGTCGTGGAATTGGGGTAATGTATCCGGAGCGTACGTTCGCTACTGCCGACCATAACACTCCGACTTGGAATCAGCATTTGCCTGTTGCAGATCCTTTATCTGCAAACCAGTTGGAAGCATTGGCCAATAACGCAGCTGAATATGGTATTTCGCACTGGGGATTAGGCCACAGAAACAATGGTATTGTTCATATCGTAGGCCCTGAAAATGGGATTACGTTACCAGGTTCAACTATTGTTTGTGGAGATTCGCATACGTCAACGCATGGTGCTTTTGGTGCTATTGCATTTGGTATCGGTACCTCAGAGGTTGAAATGGTGCTATCTACACAGTGTATCATGCAACCCAAGCCAAAGAAAATGAGAATAAATGTCAACGGGAAATTAGGGTTTGGTGTCACTCCTAAAGACGTGGCATTATATATTATTTCTCAACAAACTACCTCAGGAGCAACAGGCTATTTTGTAGAATATGCAGGTGAAGTTTTTGAAAATATGTCCATGGAAGGCCGTATGACAGTGTGCAACCTTTCTATTGAAATGGGAGCCCGTGGCGGTATGGTTGCGCCAGATGCAAAGACTTTTGAATACATCAAAGGTAGAAAGCATACGCCAAAAGGTGCTGATTGGGATAAGGCCATGGAATATTGGAAGACGCTTAAAACTGATGATGATGCCGTATTTGATTTAGAATTCAACTATGACGCTGCCGATATTGAACCGATGATTACCTATGGTACCAATCCTGGAATGGGTATTGGTGTTACCGAATCGATTCCAATGGCCGAAAACGTACAAGGTGCGGTAGCTACTTACAAAAAGTCATTAGGCTACATGAAGTTTGAAGAGGGTGATGACATGATTGGCAAGCAAGTGGACTATGTATTCTTGGGATCTTGTACTAACGGACGAATTGAGGATTTCAGAGCATTTTGTTCTATTGTTGAAGGCCGTCAAAAAGCAGATAACATTACGGCTTGGTTAGTACCTGGGTCGCATAAAGTTGTGGATCAGATCAAAGAAGAAGGTTTAGATAAAATTTTAGAAGCTTCTGGATTTGTGTTAAGAGAACCTGGTTGTTCAGCGTGTTTGGCAATGAACGATGATAAAGTACCTGCTGGGAAATTGGCTGTATCTACATCAAATAGAAACTTTGAGGGACGTCAAGGTCCAGGATCAAGAACTTTATTGGCATCACCGCTTGTGGCCGCTGCCACAGCAGTTTCAGGTGTTGTTACAGACCCAAGAACTTTGTTAGAAGTAACTGCCTAAATAGGCTATTCGCTTTTGGCGTTTGGCCATTAGCACAAAAAGTATAATTATTAGTTGCCAATAGCCAATAGCTAAAGGCCAAAAGCATAAAAAACATGGCTTACGATAAATTTGAAGTATTAACAAGTACAGCATATCCACTACCAATTGAGAACGTAGATACGGATCAAATCATACCAGCACGTTTCTTAAAAGCAACTGAGCGTAAAGGTTTTGGAGATAACTTTTTTCGTGATTGGAGATATGATTCAGAAGGAAATCCGATTGCTGATTTTCCTTTGAATGATGCGAAATACGCAGGTTCTAAGATTTTAGTAGGAGGAAAGAACTTTGGTTCTGGGTCTTCTAGAGAGCACGCGGCCTGGTCCGTTTATGATTTTGGATTACGTTGTGTGATTTCATCTTTCTTTGCAGATATTTTTAGAAATAACTGCTTAAATATTGGCGTATTGCCTGTGCAGGTTTCGGCTGATTTTGCTCAAAAATTGTTTGATGCTATTGAAGCGGATCCGAAGACGGAAATAAAAGTAGACTTACCTAGTCAGACCGTAACATTATTGTCAACTGGTGAATCTGAATCCTTTGATATCAATGGATACAAAAAAGGTAATATGTTGAATGGTTTTGATGATATAGATTACCTTCAAAATATGAAGGATGAGGTAAAGGCTTTTGCCGAAACAAGACCATTTTAGTCATAAAAAAATATAAGCATAAAAACCTGAATTGTCAGACTGAGCGCAGTCGAAGTCTAGTTTCAGGTTCTTTTGTTTAAAGTTAATAGATTTGTGAGATTTTGAAATAAGACTTCGGTTGACTTTTCAGAATTGGAGATAAAGGATACGATTTAACCTTTGATGGCTACGAAACGAATAGAAATAATGGATACGACATTGCGTGACGGGGAGCAAACCTCTTCCGTGTCGTTTTCTGCTTCTGAAAAATTGACCATTGCCAAACTTTTATTGGAAGAATTAAAGGTAGACCGCATTGAAGTAGCTTCTGCCAGAGTTTCGGAGGGGGAGTTTCAGGCAGTAAAGGATATCACCGATTGGGCTTCCGAATATGGCTATTTAGACAAAGTTGAGGTATTAACATTTGTGGATGATGGTGTTTCTATTTCATGGATGGAAGAAGCTGGAGCAAAAGCTCAAAATCTGTTAACCAAAGGCTCATTAAACCATTTGACTCACCAACTTAAAAAGACTCCTAATCAGCACTTTAAGGAGGTTGAGGGGGTTATAAAATTGGCGACAGAAAAAGGGTTTATTACCAATGTGTATTTGGAGGACTGGAGCAATGGCATGCGAAATTCCAAAGCCTATGTGTATGAGTTTTTAGAGTTTTTGAGTAAGCAAAAGGTTGCAAGAATTATGTTGCCTGACACCTTGGGTGTGCTTACACCAAAGGAGTCGTTTGATTTTGTTAAGGAGATTAAGGAAAAATATCCAGATTTACATTTTGACTTTCACGCCCACAACGATTATGATCTTGGAGTCGCTAATGCTGTTGAGGGTTTGAAAGCTGGTGCGGATGGTTTGCACCTTACTGTGAATGGGATGGGAGAACGTGCTGGAAATGCGCCAATGTCCAGTACAATAGCTGTTATTAATGACTTTATGCCCGATATTAATATAGGGGTGAATGAAAAAGTATTGTACACCGTAAGCAAACTCGTTGAAAACTTTTCAGGGGTCATGATTCCAGCTAATAAACCAATTATCGGGGCAAATGTATTCACCCAAACTGCGGGAATCCACGCTGATGGTGATAATAAAAAAAACCTGTATTTCAGTGATTTAATGCCCGAGCGTTTTGGAAGAAAACGACAGTACGCGTTAGGGAAGGCCTCGGGTAAAGCCAATATTCAAAAGAACTTGCACCAATTGGGATTACAATTGAATGACGAGGATCTGAAAAAAGTAACCCAGCGTATTATTGAACTTGGTGATAAAAAGCAGGTGGTGACCAAGGAGGATTTGCCATATATCATTTCGGATGTTTTGGACCAAACCTATGAGGAAAAGGTTAGGGTAAACTCCTATGTTTTGACGCATTCCAAAGGACTGAAACCTTCTACGACGGTATCGATTACTATTGAAGAAGATACATTTGAGGAGAATGCGCAAGGAGATGGTCAGTTTGATGCCTTTATGAATGCCATACGTACGGTGTTTAAAAAGAAAAAAACCGTATTGCCGGATTTGATCGATTATGCAGTTCGGATTCCACCAGGTAGCCGTTCTGATGCATTGTGTGAAACGATTATTACTTGGAAGTATCCCGAAAAGGAATTTAAAACCCGTGGCCTGGATAGTGACCAAACGGTTTCGGCCATCAAGGCCACGGAAAAGATGCTGAACATTATAGTAGGTTAGAAGCAGGAAGTAGGAAGTGGTAAGCATGAAGTAAGGAGTTTGAAGTGTATTAGTGTTCCCCTCCTTGGAGGGGCTAGGGGTGGGTCAAGAAACACTTTAGCAAATAATAATTTTGTGTATTGAAAAGCAGTTAGGTAGCGGACGTGCCCGCGTTAGGGATTGAACGGCCTGTTGAAGCTCCTCAAAGAGAGCGACTAGTGAAAGCCCGACCCTATGGGGAACGCCTAAAAGAGATAAATTAGAAACTAAAATAAACAGAATGAAATTAAACATTGCACTTTTAGCAGGAGATGGTATTGGACCAGAAGTTATAGATCAAGCAGTGAAAGTAAGTGATGCTGTTGCTTCAAAATTTGGTCATGAGCTAACTTGGAAACCAGCTTTAACAGGAGCAGCGGCGATTGATGCCGTTGGAGAGCCTTATCCGGATGAAACACATGAAATCTGTAAAAGTTCTGACGCGGTATTGTTTGGTGCGATTGGCCACCCTAAGTTTGATAACGATCCTTCGGCTAAGGTGCGTCCTGAGCAGGGCTTGTTAAAAATGAGAAAGGCCTTGGGCTTATTTGCGAATGTTCGTCCAACATTTACATTTCCTTCATTATTAGATAAATCACCTTTAAAGAAAGAACGTATTGAAGGTACGGATTTGGTGTTTTTGCGTGAGCTAACCGGTGGCATTTATTTTGGTGAAAAAGGCAGAAGAGAAGAAGGGGAAACGGCTTATGACAACTGTGTTTATACCAGGGAAGAGGTGCAACGTTTGGCTAAAAAGGGTTTTGAATTGGCGATGACTCGAGGCAAAAAGTTATGTTGTGTGGACAAAGCCAACGTTTTGGAAACTTCAAGACTTTGGAGAGAGACTGTTCAAGCGATGGAGAAAGATTATCCAGAGGTAGAGGTAAGCTATGAGTTTGTGGATGCCGTAGCAATGCGATTGGTACAATGGCCAAACAGTTACGATGTTTTGATTACCGAAAACCTTTTTGGAGATATTTTGACGGATGAAGCTTCTGTAATTTCGGGATCTATGGGATTAATGCCATCGGCCTCATTGGGCTCTGATATAGGTTTGTTTGAACCCATTCATGGGTCTTATCCTCAGGCAGCAGGGAAGAATATTGCGAACCCGATGGCAACTGTATTATCTGCTGCCATGATGTTTGAGAATTTTGGTTTACATGCTGAAGGGAAGGCTATCAGAGAGGTGGTGAATAAAGCCCTAAATGAAGGAATGGTAACTGAGGATTTAGCTGATGGAGGTAAATCTTATGGTACCAGTGAAGTCGGAGATTGGTTGGCATCCAATATTTAGAGGTTTGTTGAAAATAGAATATGGCCTGTTGGTTTTAATACCAACAGGTTTTTTTTGTTCATAATTTTTTAATGGGTTCTTAAAGTCAAAATGGATAATAATTGTTAACTTTCTGGTAACCTTTAACTTAAAGATTATGAAAACAACTTTACAATTATTTTTAGTGGCCTCATTTTTGGGGTTTTCTAATGTATATGGGCAGATTGGGAGTTTTACTTCGGTTACTCCAGCCGCTCAAACGGATCAATTTATTATTCCTTCGACGCATACCTTTCAAGTATTGGCTGAATCTGGAGACGCCATAACTAGTGGCACTTTGCCAAATACACCTGATTTTACGGCCTATGTACCAATTGGAGGTAGTAGCACTAATGGATACCTTAGCTTGAACCATGAAAAAGTTCCTGGGGCAGTGACCATTTTCGATATTAACTTTAATGGTACAACAAAACTCTGGGAAAAAACCAGTGCGATCCCAATAGATTTTACGTCCGTTTTTGCGACTGCCGCAAATTGTTCAGGAACCGTGACTTCCTGGGGCAATGTTATCAGTTGTGAGGAGACTTCAGTTGCTACAGATTTTAATTTCGATGGATACAATGATGTAGGCTGGAACGTTGAAATTAATCCAGCAACAAGATCAGTAGTTGGGAGTAAACTTTATGCCATGGGGCACTTTAAGCACGAAAATGTGGCAATTCATTATAATGGTAGGACAGTTTACCAAGGAGCAGATGACACCAGTGGGTTTGGTTTCTTGTATAAATTCGTGGCTACTAATGTAAATGATTTAAGTGCAGGAGACCTCTATGTGTTCTCAGGTTCTAAAAGTGGTACGGGGTCTTGGGTTTTAATAAATGACAGCTCTAATCCAGCGCATCAACTAGCATCGCATCAAAACAACACCAATGCTCTGAGCCAGAGTGCGGGAGCTACCGAATTTAGAGGGATTGAAGATGTTGAAATCGGACCGGATGGAATGGTTTATTTTTCGGTGAAAAATGCTCCTGACAACAGGGTTTATCGCTTTTCTGATTCCGATGTTCTGGAAACAAGCCCTTCAACAATCACTATGGAAACGTTTGTCGGAAATATGAGTTATGATATTAATGATGGTTCTTCAACTACACCTGTGCCTTGGGGAGTAGGGAATGATAATATGGCTTTTGATGGGGACGGCAACTTATGGGTACTGCAGGATAATGACAACCATTACATTTGGGTGGTTAAAAGCGGACATACCCAAGCAAGCCCTGATGTAGAAATTTTTGGAATCACACCTTCTGGAGCTGAACCAACCGGCATAACTTTCACACCTGATTACAAATACTTGTTCATGTCTATTCAGCATCCAAGCGGCACTAATACGGCTGGACAAGTAGATGTTGCTGGTAACACTTATGATTTTGAATTGGGGACAACATTGGTTGTGGCGCTTAATTCTGATTTAGGAACATCCTTATCTATTGCTGAAATAGGAGATACGAATGAATTTAAATTCTATCCAAACCCCTTAGATTCGTCTCAAAAACTTAAGATTGAGGGCTATGCTATCAAGACTGTTGAAATATATACCATTCAGGGAAAAAAGGTTTTTGAAAATACATTCAATGGGTTATCAGAGGTGGAATTGGACTTGAAAACTATTACGATTGGTACCTATCTTTTAACAGTAAATCAGAAGGAAGTAGCTAAGTTAGTGGTTAAGTAGACAACTATTTTTTTGGCACAAAGACATGGCTTGTGGGCAGTTCAAATATATCCAAATCGAAATAAGGAACTGCAGACAATACATGGTCAAAAATATCGGCCATTATGTATTCGTAATTTACCCATCTTTTATCACTACTGAACGCATATATTTCAATTGGCAAGCCTTCTGAAGTTGGCGCTAGTTGGCGAACCATAATGGTCATGTCCTTGTTTATGCCTGAATGCTTTTCAATATAGGTTTGGATATATTTTCTGAATACCCCAATATTGGTAAGGTTTCTGCCATTTAAAAGAAGTGCCTTGTCAACGTTATTGGTAGTATTGTATTTATCAATGTCGTTTTTTCGTTTATCTAAATATTGGGCTATCAACTGTATTTTTTTTAGCCTTTCCACATCGGCATCTGTCAAACATTTGATGCTGTCCTGTTTAATGTTTAGGGCACGCTTAATGCGTCTGCCATCTGCATCCATCATACCCCTCCAGTTTTTGAAGGAGTCCGAAATCAACGCATACGTGGGAATGGTGGTGATGGTCTTGTCCCAATTTTGAACTTTTACGGTGGCCAAATTGATTTCAATCACATCTCCATCGGCTCCGTATTTTTCAAAGGTAATCCAATCCCCAATCCGCACCATATCATTTATGGATACCTGAATGCTGGCCACAAACCCAAGAATAGTGTCTTTAAAGACCAAAATAATAACGGCAGAAATGGCACCCATCCCGGTAAGGAACTTCAAAAATGGAATATTGGTAATAATAGCAATGGCCGACATGATACCGCCCAGCCACGCAAAAATCATAAATACCTGAATATAGCTATCGATAGGCTTATCCCTAAAACGCGGTAAGGTTTTTAGAAAGTCCTTTATGGTGTTGAGCAGGCTCCTTGCAATCCATAGGGTGAGAACAATGGCGAATACTTTCAGGCCTTTTTCAATTAGGATTTCGAAATTGTAAAAATCCGCAAAAACATCAGGCACAAATTCCAGAGCTATCAATAATGGAATGATGTGCGCTATGTTTCGGGGTACTTTATTAGAAATCAAAAGGTCGTCAAAATTGGTTTTGGAACGTTTTGCGAATTGGGTAAATGCTCCAATCAATATCCTTCGAATAATGACATCGATTATAGCGATAACAATTATTAACCCTATTAATAAAACCAACATATTTAGGTAGGCTGCAGACGATTCCGAAACGCCTAAATTTAAAAGATAATCATAAATCCAATGTTTTAGATTCGATACTTGGTCAACAGTAGTTTCAGAAATAGTTTCACTTTGAACCATTATGCAGTTTTTAAATATTTTCTATCAATATAAAATGTGCCGAAAGGAATGATGGCGGCCAACAAAACTGCTCCAAATTGTTTATTGTTCCATTTCATTTCAGGTTTCAGCATGAAGGCGAAAACGATATAAAGTATGAATAAAATGCCGTGGGGCATCCCCAAAAGTTTCACATACTGAGGGTCATCGGCTAAGTATTTTATGGGCGTTGCAATAAATAATAACAAACTATAAGAGACGCCTTCTAATAGCGCCACGACCCTAAAAATATTCAAAAAGGAAAACATACGATTTTATTTTGTGCAAAAGTAGAACACAACTGCAATAAAACCGCAGGATTTAAGACTTTTTTATAAAACGTTAAAGATGATAAGTCCGTAACCTACAAAACGCAACAAACGCAATGAACCGTACAGGACCACATTTTTAAATGGAAATATAATAACGCCAGCAGCTATACAAGAAATGGAAAAGGGCAGGGGCAATAATGCACCGGCAATAATCAAAAACCCTCCCCATTTTCTAGAGTTTTTCAATTGTTTCTCCATTTTCATTTCCAAATAATCATGTACCGATGGCATTTTAGTAATAGAACGCCCCATCCAATAAGACAGCAGTCCACCACCGTAGGACAGTATAGCCAATAGGCCTAAGTATAGCCAAGGATTGTGCATTTTTCCAGCCCAAGCTATAAAAATTTCTGGCGGAACAAGCCCCAGTATGGTTTCGGAGACAAAAAAGAAACTCAACACGCCATACGTTGGCAATATTTCGGTAAGTCGCGTAAGAGCTCCGCTAATATCAAAAAAATGATTTATAGCATAAATAGCCAGTATAATTGCAACAATATAAGGAAGAGCTTTTCTAACAGCCTGCCAAACAAATGCGTAAAACCCCGTATAAGCATAATACTGATGCAATAATTGCAAACGGGATTTTCCGGATTTTGTCCTGGTTCTAGACTTCAAGGTCGTGAATTTAGAGAAAGGCAAAGATAACCCTGAATCTTCAATCGAACCCTAAATAAAACATTATTTATAAATTCTTTAACTACTTTTCGACGAAGTGTTAGATTGAGAAAAAACCAGCAAGTTGGTTAAAGCAAAAAATCTTTCAACTCTTCGTAGTTGGAAATCACGGTAGCTATTTTTTCCTTGCCCATCACAGATTGAATCTGTTTCGGTAAAGGTTGATCTTCTTTGATGACTTCTTCAACCACATCCAAAAACTTGGTTGGGTGGGCCGTTTCTAAAAAGACACAATGTGAATTGGGATTATCCTTAAGGTATGATTTACAGCCCAAATAGCCTACAGCTCCATGAGGGTCTGCTACATACCCATAGTTGTTATACATTTCTAGCATGGCCTCACGCGTTTCTTCATCTGTAAAACTATATGAGGATACATTGTCTTTTAGGGTGTTGAACTTATTCTTGTAGATTTCTTGAATGCGGATAAAGTTGCTCGGTGCGCCAACATCCATGGCGTTACTGATAGTTTGTATTGACGGACGGGGTTCGTATAATTGTGATTGTAGGTATCTTGTAACAACATTGTTCACGTTGTTTGACGCCACAAAATGCTTTATAGGCAAACCTAATTGTTGGGCCATCATACCAGCACAGATATTTCCGAAATTCCCGCTTGGTACTGAGAATATGATGTCATTATATTGCTTATGCAATTGCTTATAGGCAAACATAAAATAGAACAACTGAGGTAACCAACGTGCCACGTTAATAGAATTAGCCGAAGTCAATTGCATTTTGCTGGTCAGACTTTCATCAAGAAAAGCCCGTTTTACCATGGCTTGACAATCATCGAATGTGCCGTTAACTTCTAATGCCGTAATGTTTTGACCAAGTGTAGTCAATTGTTTTTCCTGAATATCGCTTACTTTTCCACTAGGATAAAGTATCACCACATTAACTCCTTTCACACCTAAAAATCCATTGGCAACAGCGCCACCGGTATCGCCAGAAGTGGCTACCAAAACAGTAACTTCCCTGTCATTATCGCGATTAAAATATCCAAGACAACGTGCCATAAATCTCGCCCCCACATCTTTAAACGCCATGGTTGGCCCATGGAACAATTCTAATGTAGAAATATCCTCATTCAACTTCACCACTGGAAAGTCAAACGACAATGTTTCTTCCACAATGGTTCTTAAAACATCCTCAGGGATTTCAGGCAACACAAATTGCTTGATGGCTTCAAAAGCTATTTCATTATAAGACAAACTATCGAAGTTATCCCAAAACGATTTTGGTAATGGGGTAATGCTTTCCGGAAAGTACAATCCCTTGTCTGGTGCTAAACCTTTAATAACAGCATTTTTGAAGGTCGAATCTGGTGCTATATGGTTGAGTGAATAGTAATTCATTTTTAATTTACCGATTACGAAAGGCACAAGACCGAAGCTGAAACCGGGTTTTATTTACATGATGTTATTTCTCCAATAGTCGAAATGGCATCGTCTCATTAATTTATAATTTTTATGCCTGTGGTATTTATTTTCGAAACGTGGATATCAAAATCTATATCAGAGTCAGCATAAATACTTTGCATCGCTTCTTTAACGGTATTTGCCTGCTCTAAACCTTTACTTAAGGTAAAAATAGATGGTCCTGACCCTGAAATTCCAGCACCTAAAGCACCTGCATTCAAAGATGCTCCTTTTACTTCGTTAAATAATGGGATGAGCTTGCTTCTGTGAGGTTCCACAACTACATCTGTCAATGCGCTTTTTATCAAATCGAAATCGCTAGTATGCAAGGCATGTACTAGGCTTCCGAGATTTGCCCATTGGGTAATGGCGTCGTTCAACGGGACTTCATTCGGCAGCAAACCTCGGGATTCTGAAGTTTTAATTTCAATTTGAGGATGAATGATTGTTGCATATAAATCACTGGGGGTTGGCAATTCCAGTATCTTTAAAGGCGATACACTTTTTACCAACGTAAAACCACCAAAAAGAGCAGGGGCAAGGTTATCTGCATGTTCACATTTACTGGCCAAAGCTTCACCTTTGATCGCGAATTCGGTCAATTGTGTTTTGTTGAATGGTCGTCCAATTAATTCGTTCATCGCAAAAACACTCCCTACAGCACTAGCAGCACTACTTCCGATACCACTGCCAGGCTTTATGTTTTTGTAGATTTCAATCTCGAATCCAAAATCTACATCCAAAGCCTCGTACATGGCCAAAGCTGAAACGCCAGCAACATTTTTCTCTGTTTCATAAGGCAAATCAAACCCTTCTATGTGCGATATATAGATACCTTTTTTCTCAATTTTCCGAACCACCATTTCGTCACCAACGCTGTCCAAACAAAAGCCCAAAACATCAAAGCCACAGGAAACGTTGGCCACGGTAGCAGGTGAAAATATCTTTATTTCGTTCATTTTATCTATTAAATAGTTTTCGGCCGCACTGGAACAATAGCTGGATTTTTTTTTGTGTAACATTCTTCTTTTTTTTCGCTTTTCAATGCATTCATTCTTAACAATGAGATTTCTCTCTAACGTCCGAAACGACTGCCTACTGCCACTGTAAACTGCGACTGTTTTTAGTCGTTAGCTAACCTTATAATATCCGCAAACAATCCAGAGGCTGTAACATCAGCTCCGGCTCCGGCTCCCTTTATAATCATAGGCTGTTTTGGGTAACGCTCTGTATAAAACATGACGATATTATCGCTGCCTTCCAAATTGTAAAATGGATGCCCTTCAGGAATTTCCTGTAAACCCACACTTGCCTTGCCATTATCAAATTTTGCCACATACTTCAATTGGCAATTATTTGCTTTCGCGGAAGCATATAGAGCCTGATAATGTGATTCATCAGCAATCAGCGTTTCATAAAACTCGTCCACCGAACCACTTTTTAGTCCGGCCGGGGATAGGAAAGATTTGTTTTCAATATCCTCTAAATTCATTTCAACTCCACTTTCCCTGGCTAAAATCAAAATCTTACGAGCAACATCTACACCGCTTAAATCAATCCTTGGGTCGGGTTCCGTATAACCTTCGGCACCTGCCTGTTTTACCACGTCATAAAACTTCGTGGAATCGTCAAAGTTGTTAAAGACGAAATTTAAACTTCCCGACAATACGGCTTGTATGGAATTGACTTTATCTCCCGAAGCCATCAAATTCCCTAATGTATCAATAATCGGCAAACCTGCGCCTACATTGGTTTCAAACAAGAAAGGCGCATTGTATTTTAAGGACAGTCTTTTCAAGTCCTTGTATTTTTCAAAGTCACTGGAACAGGCAATTTTGTTACAAGCTACTACCGCAATACTTTCTCTTAAATACTTCTCGTATAAATCGGCAACGTCAGCGTTTGCGGTAACATCCACAAAAATACTATTTCGTAAATTCATGGATTTTGCTTTTTCAAAAAAGCCAAACAAAGAGGCTTCTTCGCCATTGGCCAATTGCTCTTTCCAATTTTTCAAATCAATGCCTCCGTCATCAAATAGCATCTTTCTTGAGTTGGAAAGACCCGCCACGCGAAGGTTGATTTTCAAGTTTTCCTTCAGGTATTTTTTTTGTTGTTTGATTTGCTCCACCAAACGTTCACCCACATTTCCAACGCCAGTGATAAATACATTCAACTGTTTTGTAATGGTTTCAAAAAAGGCTTCATGTAATGTATTCAGAGCTTTTTTCACATCACTTTCTTCAATGACGATAGAGATATTCTTTTCTGACGCACCCTGGGCTATGGCTCTCACATTAACATTATTCTTGCCCAATGCGCTGAACATTTTGCCACTGATGCCCTGATGGTTTTTCATATTGTCGCCAACCAAAGCAACGATTGCCAAGTCAGTTTCAACAATTAATGGGTCAATCTTATGCAATGCGATTTCATTTTCAAAAGTAATGTCGATAGCGGTTTTGGCGATTTCAACATCTTTTTTCTCAATACCCAAGCAAATGGAATGTTCCGAAGATGCCTGAGTGATTAAAATGACATTGATTTTTTCATTTGAAAGGGTTTCAAACAAACGTTTGGAAAACCCTGGAATACCCACCATGCCACTACCTTGAAGCGTCAGCAATGCGATATTGGAAATGTTGCTGATGCCCTTTACAGGTGATGCCGAACCGTTTGCGTTTTTTGAAACTATAGTACCCATATCTTCAGGCTCCATAGTGTTCTTAATATGAATTGGAATTTCCAAATCCAATACGGGTTGTACCGTTGGGGGGTACAATACTTTAGCTCCAAAGTGGGAAAGTTCCATGGCTTCCTGATAGGAAATGGTTTTTATAGGGTAAGCCTGTTTTACCAATTTTGGGTTGGTTGTAAACATCCCGCTCACATCTGTCCAGATTTCCAATTGCTCCACTTTTAAAGCTGCCGCAACGATAGCTGCAGTAAAATCCGAGCCTCCGCGACCCAAAGTAGTTTGCTCGCCACTGGCAGAACTTGAAATAAACCCGGGGAGTATGGTAATCTGCTCTTCTGCAGTTTCGAAATATTCGATAATATTTGTGTTCGTTACTTCAAAATCTACTTCAGCTTTAGTGAAATTAGAATTGGTGATTACCAGTTTTCTGGAGTTTTTCCTTTTTGCGGAAAGTCCTCTAGCTTTCATTGTTTCGGCTATTATGAAAGATGACAAAGCTTCCCCAAAACTTACCAGTTTGTCCGAAGTTTTAGGAGAAAGTTCATTGATCAGGAATATACCTTCCAAAAGACTTTTTAAGGCCTCCAATTTATCCTCAACATAATTAACAATCGCTTTGTTACCATTAGGATTAAGCTCGTTGACGATGCTAAAATGTATGTCCCTTATAATATTGAATGTTTCAAGATATTCCTTGTCCTTATTTTGTGCCTGTTTTCCGGCTAAAAGCAACTTATCTGTAATGCCTCCAACTGCGGATACCACGCAAATAACTTTACTGCTTTTGGAATAATCATCTAAAATATCGATGACTCTATTTATATTTTTTGGAGAACCTACAGAAGTCCCTCCGAATTTTAAAACCTTCATGTTTTAATCAATTGATTGAAATGATAAATACTTAAAAACTTGTAATTTTTGAAATTACAACGACAGTCCGAAGTTAATGTAATTAGCAACCCCAAGGGGTTGTAGTATTTGTGGTGCATCCAAAAATAAGAGTAGCTCCTCCAAGAATGGAAGCTCTATAAATACCCGTATTTTGATACATTGGATGCATAATGTTGAATAATAAAATCCAAAAGTATTACATTTAGCCTAATAAAAAAACTAAAGTTTATTTTTTGCTGAATTCTCAAGAGGAGGCATTTTTCTTTTGATATTACAAATGATTTTGAAAAGGCATTAAAAATTTAATAATGAAGATATTTTCTAAGGAACAGATTTACGCAGGGGATAAATTGACAGCCGAAAGGCAAAATATAAGCTCCACAGATTTAATGGAGCGCGCTGGCACACAGATTTTTAATTGGATGCACCGACGCATGCAGGGGGCACAGGTACCCATTCATATTTTTTGTGGCATTGGTAATAACGGTGGTGACGGTTTGGTTTTAGGGCGTCATTTGATTCTGGATGGCTATAATGTGAACGTTTACGTGGTCAACTGCAGTGATAAAAGGTCAAAAGATTTTTTGGTGAATTACGATCGCATAAAGAATGTCACAAAAAAATGGCCAACGCTATTGGGTTGCAGTGAAGATTTTCCTGAGATTCACCCCAATGATATTATTGTTGATGCCGTTTTTGGCATAGGATTGAACAGGCCCGTTGATGATTGGGTAAAGGGGCTTTTTATCCATTTTAGAAAAAGCAAGGCATTTACATTATCCATTGATATACCCTCTGGATTGTTTGTGGATAAACCAGTTCAAGATGAAGACAATGTAGTTTGGGCCGGATTTACCTTGAGTTTTGCTTCACCGAAGCTGGTGTTTTTCCTTCCAGATACAGCAAAGTATACCGTTCAATGGGAAGTTTTGGATATTGGTTTGGACCCAGAGTATTTGCATACCACGGAAACCGAGGCACAATTAATTAGTAAATATGAAGTGTTGCCCAATTATATCCCAAGGGATAAATACTCGCATAAGGGGCAATTTGGTCATTCCTTGATTATAGGAGGCAGTTATGGCAAGATTGGAGCAGTGACGTTGGCTTGTCGTGGAGCACTTTCGGCGGGATCAGGATTAGTATCCGCCTATGTGCCAAAATGTGGTTATACCCCTTTGCAATCGGGTTTTCCAGAAGCTATGGTAATTACTGATACAGATGAAAACAAGATCACTTCAATAAAATATGATATAGCACCTACTGTTATTGGTTTTGGCGTTGGAGCGGGCACGGATACCAAAACTATTTCTGCTTTTGAGGAATTTTTGAAAGTAAATAAGGCTCCATTGGTAATTGATGCCGATGGACTCAATATGCTTTCCAAAAAGAAATCGCTATTGAAGATGTTGCCAGAATTAACCATATTAACACCACATCCTAAGGAATTGGAACGTTTAGTTGGAGCGTGGAATGATGATTTTGAAAAATTGGGTAAAGTAAAAGCCTTTTCAAAAAAATATAGACTTATCGTAGTGGTTAAAGGAGCCAATACCATAACTGTTTTTAACGAAAAATTTTATATTAATACCACCGGAAATCCCGGGTTGGCAACGGCAGGCAGTGGAGACGTGCTCACAGGAATTATTACTGGATTGATTGCGCAAGGCTATCACCCATCCGTTGGGGCTATTTTCGGAGTGTATCTACACGGAAAGTCGGCAGATATAGCTGTTGAGGATTTTGGCTATCAAAGCTTGATTGCCAGCCATATTGTGGAGTATTTGGGTGAAGCGTTTATTGATTTGTTCAAACAGCCAGAACAGCCTCAACCTGAGGAGGAATACACAAAAAAAGCCACTGAATAGTGGCTTTAAATCTTTTATAAAGGAAGGTTCTTTAGATACTCAACCCATTAAACACTTCTACCAATTTAGGGTCAGAAGG
The DNA here is from genome assembly GCF_042684665.1 of Hyunsoonleella rubra. Taxonomy (NCBI): domain Bacteria; kingdom Pseudomonadati; phylum Bacteroidota; class Flavobacteriia; order Flavobacteriales; family Flavobacteriaceae; genus Hyunsoonleella; species Hyunsoonleella rubra. The sequence goes on from NZ_JBHULY010000013.1 coordinate 209,315, forward strand.
TCTCGGCGCATTGGCATCCAAGATGTTCCCTTGCGGATCGATTAAAATAAATCTTGGGATACCTTTGATTTCGTATTCCTGAACAAATTGGGATTTCCAGTCGCTATCCGCAAAAAGTTGTGTGCCTCCCAATTCCCTATCCTGCACCATGGTTTTCCATTTTTCAAAGTCTTTTTCTTTGTCGATTGAAATACTTACAAATTCAATATTTTTGTCATGGAACTGCTTTTCCACTTTTTTCAACGATGGAATCTCCCTGACACATGGCCCGCACCATGTTGCCCAAACATCAATATAAACGTATTTCCCTTTGAAATCTTCCAACGACGTAGTACTGCCATCAAAATTTTTGTAATCCGTAAATTTCGGGGAAGGTTTGCCAACTGCCAATCCAGTTAATTTCTTGTAAACTTTTTCAATAGCTTCATTGTTTTCAGCATTTGTAGAATTGTCCATGTATAATTGGTAAAACTCCTCTACATCCTTAGAGTATCCCATGCTACTTTCCGCAAAACTGAATAACAATCCGTTTTTGATAGTTTCATTTTCAATACCGCTCAACGTTTTTAAATAGGCAATATCATAAGCAATGGACTCGTCTTCTGATTTTTCCTTGGCCTTTTTGCTGTAATGGTTAGATACTAAATTCTTGTAATCCTGTGAAAACGTAAAATCCTCTTCATTACCATAATCCACATCATCCATTTCGGAAAGGAAATCTTCAGAAACCGTAAAGCTTTCGTCTTTTGTGAAGTATTTATAGGCATTTTCATAATTGAAGAGGTAGCCTAAATAGGAGTATTGCAAACTTCTTTTTTCCTTTTCGATAAAGTCCTTTGGAATGCCATCCATAGAAGTCAATAACGAATCTTGAGAATCCCTTATGCCACGGAATTTATTCTTAAAATCCTCTTCGCTCAAAGTGAAAGTCTGCTTTGGGTCACCAAAAATATCTCGCTCATTTTTCCTTTTGGCTATTACATATCTGTTGATTTCGGCACCTTTTCCCGTAACTTTTATAGAATTGCTATAATCGTTTACATCATAGGAAATATTTAAATCAAAACCGGGTTCTACATGAATAAATACAGGGTTTTTACCATCGAAAATAACATATGAATTTCTGTCGGCATTCAACGTATCCGCAAAGGTACCATCAGCATTAAAATTCAAAGGTTCGCTAAACGTTCTGTCCATGCTATTGACGGTTACTACGCCGTTCTTGTTTTCGATTTTCCCCGAAATTAGGGCGTAGTCCACAGCAGTTTTGGCTTCTTTTTTATCGCAAGCAAAAATTGTTGCTAATATTAGGGGCAGTAAAATTCTTTTCATGTTGAAATTTTTAATTTTTGCAAAAGTATATAAACGGCGATTAGTCTGAAACTAATTAACAATAGTTTATGTCCGTAGGATTCAACTATAATTTGAAGGTGAGTTCTGAATAGTCGATAATTTTTGGTATGATATCTAGGGCCTTTAGTTGCTTTTGCACATTCATGATTGTGGGTTCGTCTATCAATTCTTGAGACCATTCAGTAATAGTCAACCAGTCTTGCACATCTTCAAGTTGCTGTTTGTAACGATTGGCGATCATCCTGTCAATACTTGGAATATACTTAAACTCCGTAGTGGTGGCATTGATAATTTCCAATATCGTTTGGAGTTCCTCATAATGATTCTTGATAAAATCTTCCCGAACGGCAATCACAAAGCAGGGCCAAGGCGATGGACAATCATCAATACGTCGAAATACACCTTCATCTACCAGAGGCTTGGTCGTATATTTTTCCCATAGAAAATAGTCTGCTTGGTTGTTTGTTAAACCTTCCACGGCGCCTTCCAGGGTTTTTATCACTTCAAAATCAAGATCCTTATCCATATCCCAACCATTATTTTGGGCATTGATATAGGCCATTAAGTGAGAACCTGAACCATACCGGCTAATAGCTGCCTTTGTACCTTTTAGATCGTTATTTGTCTGATATGTTGAATGATGAGCTACATGTACGCCCCAAACCAAAGGGGTTTGTACAAAAGTTTGTACAATTTTACTCGGGTTGCCAGCTATGATATCCTTTATGATGCCCTCCGTGAGAATAACTGCGATATCGATATCCTGATTCCTCAAGCCTTGGCACATTGCGCCGGTGCCCCCGGGGTAATCATGCCATCTCAGGTTGATGCCTTTTTCTTTGTATTCGCCATTTTTCAAAGTGAGATACCAAGCCAAATTAAAGTGCTCCGGTACGCCACCAATATTTACTTTCTTCATTAAATTCTTTCTAAAGTATATGTTATCAATTTTTCAACGGTTGCTTTGGGGTTTGAACTGAATGTTCCGTTAGGACGATTGGCAATTATTGCATTTAAGGATATGGCGCGATGTCCAAATAATTTTGCCAGACCATAAATACCCGAAGTTTCCATTTCCAAATTGGTAATTCTGGTATTGTCGAAGCTAAAACTTTCCATGTTTTTATTTAAACTTCTATTGCTAATTGGCAATCGCAATGTGCGTCCTTGGGGTCCATAAAAACCTGATGCTGTTGCTGTTAAACCCTGATAAGTTTGAGCACTCTTGAATTTATCAATCAGAGTGTTAGAGCCTTCAATGACAATAGGCCTTGCACGGTTTTTGTCCCAATTCGTATGCGCTATGAAAGTGTCTTCCAAAGATGAGTTGGAAATGGTTTCAATATGATAGGCGTGGAGCATTCCGACCAAATCCAACGCGTGTGTACTTATCAAAAATGAATCCAAAGGAATATCGTTTTGTATAGCTCCAGTTGTTCCAATTCTAATGATATCGAGGGTTTTCAGTTTCTTTTTTACAGTTCTTGTTCCAAAATCAATATTCACCAATGCGTCCAGTTCATTTAAAACAATATCAATATTATCGGTGCCAATACCTGTCGAAATTACTGTGATGCGTTTGCCCTTAAAAAGACCAGTTTGCGTTTTGAACTCCCGTTTTTGGGTTTCAAAATCGATACTATCAAAATGTTTGGTAACCTGAGAAACTCTATCCTGGTCACCCACAAAAATGATGATATTCCCAATATCCTGAGGCTTTAAATTGAGATGATAAATACTGCCATCGGGATTTAAAATAAGCTCGGAGGGTTTAATTGGCATTGAAAGCGGATTTAATCAATCTGTTTTCTGATTTACTGAATAGAAAACCCAATTTCTTAACGCCACCGTAAACCATATCATTTTTGAATTCTCTGGCAAAATTATGTTGTCCAAGCAAGGCTTCATGTCCTGTTCTATTGAGTCGGATCTCTTCATCGGAAATGGTATAAAAGGGACTCAAATCATTAATCATACGTTCTAACTGTAAATCCCCGTAGCCATAATACCCCTGATAGTTAAGCGCATAACCCAATAAATGATGTTTGGATTTAATATCGTTTTCCTTAATGAGTTTTAAAATATTAGTTTCCAAAATATTCAAGCCAGTTATGGAATCTGGAAAACGCTCTAGGTGAGCCTTTAAACAGTTGCTCATATATTTAAAGGAAGAGGGTTGTACAATGTAGGGCTTGAATAAATTGTGGTCTTTACCACAGTAAATTTGCCAAAGGGTAATGGCCAAACTCATGTCTTCTTTAGTAAGTTTCACTTTATTTTTATAGTGCTTCAGTAATTGGCCAGAATTCAATTCCGTCAGCCCTTTTAAAGTAGTGCTACCCGGAATCATCCCGCTACTTACCAAAGAAATGGGAAGGTTGATTTTTTTCTCGTTCAATAAGTTCAACACTGCCAGCATGTTGATATGGCAAAACAAATCGTATTCAAACCATAGTACAATTTCGGAGTACCTTTCGTTGGCTTTGTCCATTTGGTGCAAGGCAAACTCAACTTTAGTTAAATCCAGCTCTACATTATAAAACTCTTGAAGAAAGGCAGTGCGTTCCTCAATAAACTCCTGGGTATGCACAATTTCTTGGGTAGGGCCTTCGCATAGCATTTCCTGCCATGTTATTATTTCGCCCTCAATTTCCAATTCTTTTAGGTACCCCGTAAGGCTACCACCATTAGTAATATTTAATATTGGTTTTTTCATGCTTTATCCTCCAACACGTTTTACTTTAAACCCCTTGTCTTTCAAGATTTGCATGATTTTATCTCGATAGTCGCCTTGTATAATTATTTTGTCGTCTTTAAAACTCCCGCCAACGCTTAAGGTAGTTTTAATGTCTTTTGCTAATTTTTTAAAATCCTCAGCAGCTCCTGTGTAGCCTTCCAAAACCGTGGTAGGCTTCCCTTTTCGTTTTTCATATTTACAGATGATGGGGTCGTCCTGCATCCAAATATCTGGTGTTTCCTCAGGATTATCAGTGGTTTCCTCAGATACATGGTCCGGAAATAAGTTCTTTAATTGGTCTTGTAAATCCATATTCAGTAGTCAGTCTCAGTCATCAGTCATCAGTCATCAGTTTACAGGCAACATACTGTAAACTGCGACTGCGACTGAAAACTATTTTTTTATCAACCCTAATTCAATTAAACGTTCATTTAAAAACTCTCCCGCGGTAATATCCTCAAATTGTTTTGGATTTTTTTCATCAATGCAATTATCCAAGACATCAAGCTTCATATCACTTACTGGATGCATAAAAAAAGGAATAGAGTACCTTGAAGTACCCCAAAGTTCCTTTGGAGGATTCACAACACGATGGATGGTGGATTTCAATTTATTATTAGTGTGACGGGATAACATGTCGCCCACATTGATCATCAACTCATCGGGCTGAGCCACGGCATCAATCCATTGGCCCTTGTGATTTTGTACCTGTAGTCCTCGGCCTTGGGCGCCCATAAGCAATGTAATCAAATTGATATCACCGTGGGCGGCCGCTCGAACCGCTTCTTTGGGCTCTTCCTTAATGGGAGGGTAGTGTATAGGGCGCAAAATAGAGTTGCCGTTATGAATGTATTTGTCAAAATAAGTTTCTTCCAACCCTAAATGTAAAGCTAGAGCACGAAGTACATATTTTGCTGTTTTTTCAAGCATGCGATACGTTTGCTTTCCTACTTCATTAAACTCAGGAAGTTCTTCAACTTTCACATTCTCGGGGTATTCCGATTTTAGCTTTTCATTATCCTCCACATATTGACCAAAATGCCAAAACTCCTTTAAATCCCCTTCTTTTTTGCCTTTGGCACTTTCCTTCCCAAAAGATACATAGCCACGTTGCCCAGCAATTTCGGGGATTTCATATTTTTGCTTCACATCAACGGGCAAATCGAAAAATCGCTTTACTTCCTGGTATAATTTTTCGACCAAAGCATCGTCTAAAAAATGCCCCCTTAAAGCTACAAACCCAATCTCCTCATAGGCTGTTCCGAGCGCGTCTACAAATTTTTGTTTCCGTTCCACATCTTCTGAAATAAAATCTCTTAAATCTACGCTGGGTATACTTTTCATATAGAATTCAGTATAGGTGTTACGAGGTAAAAATACGAAAACATTCAAACTATAATTATTGAATTATATTCAATTTATTCATTAATACAACTAATTTAAAGTATATTTGATAATTATTTAAGTACTTTTTTATGAAAACCTCAAAAATACCACTTAACATCACTTTTGATATAGAAGGCTTTAACAGCGATATCCTATTGGAAATGTATCAAAACATGTTGTTGCCCAGAATGATCGAGGAAAAAATGTTGGTGTTGTTGCGACAAGGCAAAATTAGCAAGTGGTTTTCTGGTATTGGGCAAGAGGCCATTGCTGTTGGTGTAACGATGGCTATGGATTCTGAGGAATATATTTTACCGATGCACCGAAATCTAGGGGTGTTTACAACGCGACAAATTCCACTTTATAGACTTTTTGCACAATGGCAAGGTAAAGCTTCGGGGTTTACCAAAGGGCGTGACCGTTCGTTTCATTTTGGCACACAGGGATATAAAATTGTTGGGATGATTTCACATTTGGGGCCGCAACTGGGAGTGGCGGATGGCATTGCATTGGCTTCAAAGTTGAAATCGAAAAACCATGTAACGGCTGTTTTTACAGGTGAAGGCGGTACAAGCGAGGGTGATTTTCACGAGGCACTGAATGTGGCTTCGGTATGGCAGTTGCCCGTTTTATTCTGTATTGAAAATAATGGCTATGGCTTATCAACTCCAACAAATGAGCAGTATAATTGTGAAAGTCTAGCGGATAGAGGATTGGGATACGGTATGGAATCCCATATAATTGACGGCAACAATATTGTTGAAGTTTTTTCTAAAATCAGCGGAATTACCGAAAGCATAAGGCAAAACCCGCGTCCGGTCTTGGTTGAATTCAAAACCTTTAGAATGCGTGGGCACGAAGAGGCCAGCGGTACTAAATATGTTCCAAAAGAATTATTGGAAGCTTGGGAAGCTAAAGATCCTATTTCAAATTTTGAATCATTTTTGATGCAGGAAGGCATTCTGGATGAGGCTGAAAAGGACGAAATCGTTTCAAATATTTCAGATGAAATCAATGCGAATTTAGCTAAAGCTTTTTCAGAAGATGCTATTGTTCCAGATGAAACAGATGAATTAAAAGGTGTTTTTAAACCATTTGATTTTAAAGAGGTTAATTCAAATCCAAACTCGAAAGAACTGCGGTTTATTGATGCCATTTCCGAAGGGTTAAAACAAAGTATGGAACACCATGACGATTTGGTTATCATGGGCCAAGACATTGCCGAATACGGAGGCGTTTTTAAAATTACTGAAGGCTTTGTGGAGCAGTTTGGTAAGGACCGAGTGAGAAACACACCCATTTGCGAATCTGCTATTATTGAAACGGCTATGGGGCTGTCCATTGCCGGGATGAAAAGTGTGGTGGAAATGCAGTTTGCTGATTTTGTTTCATCGGGGTTTAATCCCATCGTTAACTATTTGGCAAAATCCCATTATCGATGGGGCCAGAATGCAGATGTGGTAATCAGGATGCCCTGTGGTGGTGGTGTTGGAGCAGGACCGTTTCATTCCCAGACCAATGAGGCGTGGTTTACCAAAACCCCTGGTTTGAAGGTGGTGTACCCAGCCTTTCCTTTTGATGCCAAGGGACTATTGTCCACAGCGTTAAACGATCCAAATCCAGTGTTGTTCTTTGAGCATAAGGGGTTATATCGTAGTATTCGGCAAGAAGTCCCGACCGATTATTATACCCTGCCTTTTGGTAAGGCTTCCATTTTGAAGTCAGGCAATGATATGACCATAATAAGTTATGGTGCCTCCGTGCATTGGGCGCTAGAAACATTAGAAATACATCCCAATATTTCAGCGGATTTGATTGATTTGAGAACGCTTCAGCCTTTAGATATTAGCTCTATTTTTGATTCTGTCAAGAAAACCGGCAAAGCCATCATTTTTCATGAAGATTCTCTTTTTGGCGGTATTGCCAGTGATATTTCTGCAATGATTATGGAAAATTGTTTTGAGTATCTAGATGCTCCTGTAAAACGTGTGGCTAGTATGGAAACACCAATTCCTTTCGCGAGTCAATTGGAGCAACAGTATTTACCCAGACAGAGATTTGAGGAAGCCCTAGTGGCATTGCATAACTACTAATTTTATGCGTATATTTATAAAGAATACGTTTTTGTCGTGCGCTATTTTTATTTTGTTTTTATGCTTATTGCGATTGGTTGTAAAAAACCAGAACCTGCCTTTGAGGACCAATACACTTGGTAGTCCAAAGAAGTAACGGCTACGGCTTACAACTCACTGTCTAGTCAAACAGACTCGGACCCTAATATCACGCCTTTGGAGATCGCCTAAATCCAGGGGATAAATGTATCGCTGTGTCTCGGGATTTGTTGAAGCTGGGTCTAAAGCATAATACCCCAGTAAAAATTAATGGCCTCGAAGGCATTTATTTTGTAAAAGATAAAATGCATTCCCGATGGAAAAATCGAATCGATATTTATATGGGGGAGGACGTAAAGGTGGCTAGGCAATGGGGCAGAAAAATGGTAAGTATTGAATATGGGATTCCAAAAAATTGAAAAAGTTGTTTGTTGTTTAATTGTAAAGTTGTTTAGTCGAGAAAAGACGCACCGCTAAACAACTTCGCAATTAAACGAATACACATTCATACTACTTCGTTGACGCTTCTGAAAGTATAAATGGATAAGCGCTTTTAACTTGTTGCAACTCTGCTTTGCTCAGGATATCAATTGATTTTTTCAAAACAGTTTCGCAATAGGTTTTTCGCAACTCCAAATAAGCTTTGGTTAGTTCATCCTGTACTTGGATAAACTGATTGTAATTTGCGTTTCTATCCGTTTGCAAGGAAATAACAGCTTTTGATGGATTGTCCGACGCCGATTCTATTTTATTGCCGTTGCAAAAGGTGCAGCTGTTATCGCCATTGTTATCAATAAAGGCAATAGCAAGATTTTTTACCTCATCAATAGTCACGATGGCATCATCCACCATAATTTCGTTTTTCGCGTTGACGGCGATTTTCAAAATGTTTCTGTCAGGAATCGGGGAGGTGCAATCTACTCCTGGAGGGCATTCAGCAGCTAATTTTCGATAAATACCCTGGTCTTTCGGAATTGCGGCCGTAACTAGAAAAAAGATCAATAATAAAAATGCGATGTCTGCCATAGACCCCGCATTTACCTGTGGACTAGATGTTGTTCGTCTCATAATGTATTATAGTTAAATGTTAATGCTATGAAAAACACAAAAACAATACCATAGATGACGAGTCTTTTTTACCTCATATGATGATGAATGCCCTTAAGAACCGGTTGGTGGGGCGCCATAGGCATAATCCGTTTGTTCATGAAAAGGTTTTCTTCTGTTAGCCCTTTTATATGTTTTGATATTCTAGTAATTGTTCTCATTTTTTGATTGATGAAAGATTTTTTTGAAAGACGCTACTATCTGTAGCGTCTTTTATTGTTCCATTGGTTGGATTTAGTTCCGTTTAAAGTGTCTGTTAATTGGTTGCTGTTTAAAGTTCTCATGATTGTTGTTTTTTGATTGATGAAAGATGATTTTTTTAAGACATTATTATCTGTAACGTCTTTTGCTATTCCACTGATTGGTTTTAGTAGCTTCTAAAGTGTTTGATAATTGATTAGTGTTTAAAGTTCTCATAATTGTTATTTTTTAATTGATTATACTAAACAGACGACGACGTTTCAATTTTGTTACAGTACTATGCATAACATAATAGTAAATTAACAAATTTTAACATTTTTAAAAGGAATAGAAGGAGGCAGTATCACTATTTGAATTAAATAGGAACGGTTATTGTTAAACATATACAAAATAAGCCAGGGAATAAGAAATCTTGAAAGAAAAGAAATATCTTTGACCCATTGTAATGTCCCTTTTCAATCTAATACTAAAGGACTTATGAGATTAATATTGATATGTATCGTTTTATTTGCCTTTGCCTCAAAGGCCAATGCACAGATTGATACCAAAAAGGAATCCAATCGCTCTATCCCTGCTATAATTTCCCCGAAGGACTCTATCGATACCAAAAAAATAGTTCCTGTGAAGCCAGAGGAAAATGATGATTTTAAGGAACTTAACGCCCCAAAAGTGGTTTCAAAATTAGAATTTCCTAAAAAAGAGTTTTCCATGTTTCCGGACGAGGAGTTTGGCAATCCTGGAGAGTTGCATGAAAAAAAATTGAAAAAATTGAACAAAGAAGTGTTGCCCGAATATTATGGTGAAACTGCTGGATTAAAGGAGGATGCCTTTTGGGGAGATTACAAAACTACAGCTGATTATATAAATATATTAGTTCGGGATTATTCTGCAATTGATGGGGATTTATTGCACATTATGGTAAACGATGATATTATTGCTTCCAATATTTATTTACAAGGCGGCTACAAAGGATTGAAGTTGGATTTGGTGGAAGGGCTTAATAGAATTGACTTTATTGCTGTAAATACCGGGGCATCGGGTCCAAATACGGCAGAATATAAAATTGTAGATGACAAACTCAAAGTGATTTCGAGAAAAGTCTGGGCTCTTGAAAAGGGCATTAAGGTGACGATTATAATTTTGAAGGAATAATCTAACCGATAATTTCATCAATCAACTGCATTTCCTCACCTGTAAAACTCAAATTATCCAACGCCTTTACATTCTCCTTTAATTGTTTTGCAGAACTTGCACCTATCAGTACCGAAGCTACTTGGGGTTGCCTTAAAATCCAGGCAATGGCCATTTGGGATAATTTTTGCCCTCGTTTTTGGGCCATATCATTCAGACTTTGAATTTTTTTGATATTGCTTTCTACCGTATCCTTATCCAAATAGGTCATGTTTTTAGCGGCTCTTGAACCTTCGGGAATCCCATTCAAATATTTATCGGTAAGCATTCCCTGTGCCAATGGTGAAAACGCGATACATCCCACCCCGTTGTTTTCCAGCGTTTCCAATAAGCCGTCTTCTACCCAGCGATCAAACATCGAATATCTGGCTTGGTGCAGTATAAAAGGCGTATTCAGTGCCTTCAGAATTTCAGCAGCTTTTTCGGTTTCTTTGGGCTTGTAATTTGAAATGGCAACGTACAAAGCCTTTCCTTGGCGAACAATATCCGCTAAGGCGCCCATGGTTTCTTCCAAAGGCGTATCAGGATCTGGGCGATGGTGATAAAATACATCCACGTAGTCCAGCCCCATACGTTTTAAACTTTGGTCTAAACTAGATATCAAATATTTACGGGAGCCCAAATTGCCATAAGGGCCGGGCCACATATCAAAACCTGCTTTTGTGGCAATAAATAGTTCATCGCGATAGGATTTAAAATCGGCTTTTAAAATCGTACCAAAATTTTCCTCTGCTGAACCATACGGTGGGCCATAGTTATTGGCCAAATCAAAATGGGTAATACCCAAGTCAAAAGCACATCGTAACACTTCCCTCGCATTTTGAATGCTGTCCACAAAACCAAAATTGTGCCATAAACCCAATGAAATTGCAGGCAATAGCACACCGCTTTTGCCAGTTCTTTTGTAAGTCATGAAGTTATAGCGTTCGGCAGATGCCTTATAAGATTCGATTCCGGATTTGTCGTTGATGTGCATGGTGTTTCAGTTGTTTCATGCAAATGTAAAAATACTTTGGGAACCGAAGCTAATTTTAAAAATGGCTAGTTTCTTATTTCAGTAAGTTTTGAAGCCAATTCATTTTTAATGCTTTCATCGGTATCATTTAAAGGCAATTGATTCGGGTTTAGTAAATTCGGATTTTCAAGTGGATTGCTACCAAGATTGTAAAGGGCCTCAGAACCATTATCAAAAACTATGTATTTATGGGTATTATTACGTATGGTTAAATCCTCTGTTTCAGCATAGGTATAGTCGCGGAAATTCAGCATAGAACTGTTAAATAAAGTTTTAAAGCTTCTGCTGTCATGTACTTCGGTGATTCCTGTTCCGGCAATATCGGCAATGGTCGCAAATAGGTCCGTAGTATTAATCAATGCATTTTCTGTAGCATTTATTCGTTCAACCCCTTTGCCCGAAACTATCATGGGCACATTTACGCCACCTTGATACACACTGCCTTTTACCCGTCTTGAGTTATATTGCTGAGCCACTTGGCCTGGTGTGCCATTATCACCAATAAAAATGATAATGGTATTTTCTCTTTCCTCTTCGGAAAGCGAGTTTATCAAACGCCCCATTTCGGTATCCAAAGCCTCAAGCATGGCGAGATAGTAGGGTAGTGGGTTGTTATTGATACTTGTTTCGTCCGAAGGTAAAGCACCTTTGCTGTGCAAATTATTTGGTGGCAAGTGAAAAGGCGTGTGAGGAGCATTGTAGGCTAGCCATAAAAACCAGGGCTTTGATTGTTGGTCTACCCAATCAATGGCTAAATCCGTGAATTTAGAAGTGGTATATTCCGTTGAAGCTGTTCTTGTTCCATTTACATTTAGCATCCAATCCGAATATGACGACATGCCACCACCGGTAAAGCCGGCATAATACCCCACACCCATATCATTGGGGTGGCTTGCGCTTCGAGACAAGTGCCATTTGCCTATTACGGCATGGGCATAAGCATTGTCTGTGTTCAAATCCAAATACTTTTGAAGTGATGTTTCCGAAGTGGACAAAGGATCATCAACAGCCAAAACATTGGTCCTAAACCCATATTTGCCGGTAAGAATTGTACCTCTCGTTGGAGTGCATGTTGGATTTGACCAAAGGTTATTGAATCGAATGCCAGTATCCATCAATTTTTGAAGATGGGGCATGTTCGGTTTTTCAGTGCCAATGTTGTATCCTGGTGTGGCATCAAGGCCCATGTCGTCTGCAATGACAAGTAAAATATTGGGAAGCTTGTCCGCCTGATTTTCCATTTCCATAGTGTCCTCTTCACTATTCGTATCGATTTCAGAATTGGAACTACAGGAAAACAATCCAATAAAGGCAAGGGCAAAAACAAACCATTTCATACTTTTAAGATTAAGGTGAATGAATTTAGATGCACATATTAGATAAAACTTGCGCCTAAAGGTTTAATCTATTCAAAAAAAAGTTAATATCCTCCTTAATAACTTTCATCTGATATTAGGCATAAAACCCAAGAAAGATGCTATTTTTGCAACTTATTAATTCCTATTTATGTCTATTTCGAAAAGCGAAATTCTAGAAAGAAAAACCGGCAAGGACCTTTATAATTATCAGAAAAGCGCTATCAACAAGATTTTTAACAGTTTTGAAGAATCGCCTGCAGATTACCATTTGCTATATCAGTTGCCTACTGGTGGAGGTAAAACGGTTATCTTTTCCGAAATCGTAAGGCAGTACCTCAATACCAAAAAGAAAAAGGTACTGGTGATGACCCATAGGATTGAATTGTGCAAGCAAACTTCCAATATGTTGACGGAGTTTGGCGTGCTTAATAAAGTGGTGGACAGCAAAGCCGATTTGAGCGACCAGGCAGAATACAGCTGTTTTGTTGCTATGGTTGAAACCTTGAATAATAGGCTGAATGACGATAAATTGGATATATCTGATATTGGATTGGTAATTATTGACGAGGCACATTATAATTCTTTTACAAAATTATTCAAATTCTTTAGCCAATCGTTTATTCTTGGGGTTACCGCAACGCCCTTAAGTTCTAGCATGGAATTACCAATGACGGATAATTACGATGAACTTATTGTTGGCGAATCTATAGAATCTTTGATAGAACACGGTTTTCTGTCCCGTGCCGAAATGTTCAGTTATAATGTAGGGTTGACCTCTTTGGTAGTGGGAGCAAACGGCGATTATACCGTGAAATCTTCCGAAGATTTGTACACGGACGACAATATGTTGGGCAAGCTTTTAAGAGCTTATGAAGAGCGTTCCAAAGGCAAAAAAACATTAATTTTCAACAACGGTATCAATACCTCGCTTCATGTTTACGATACCTTCAGAAGAGCTGGTTACCCAATAGCCCATTTGGACAATACGAATACGAAGAAAGAACGGGCAATGATTTTAAAGTGGTTTAAAAAGACTCCTGATGCTATTTTGACATCAGTAAGCATTTTGACCACAGGTTTCGATGAGCCTACGGTGGAAAGTATTATTTTAAATCGAGCTACAAAATCGTTAACACTGTATTACCAGATGATAGGACGAGGCTCTCGTGTATTGGAAAATAAGGATACATTCTCCGTAATCGACCTTGGAAATAACTTCCACAGGTTTGGTCCTTGGGGCGACAACCTGGATTGGCAACGTATTTTTAAATCGCCAAATTATTATTTAGATTCTTTATTGAGTGATGAGGAGTTAGAGAGCAATTTCAGATACGAGATGCCCGATGATTTACGTGCCGAATTTAAAAACTCCCAGGATGTCCATTTTGATATCCAAAAAACTTATGTAGATGCCATTAGGGCAGGGGAGTCCACCAAAGTGGTATTAGAACGTTCCATTGCGCAGCATGCAAAAATTTGTATTGAAAATAGTGAGGATGTTTACGATGCACTGGCCTTGGCAAAACAATTGGGTGATGATATCGACTTTAGGATTCAGCGTTATACAAAGTGCATCAGCAAAAGTACGCACAACTTTGTGGAGTGGTTAAGGGGCGAATACCGCAAAAAATTGAATTCTTACTTACGTGTGAATTTTGATGAAGTTTTTGAAGAGATTCATGGCTTTGCACCAAAGGAATAATTTTTAAATTTTGTGGTTAGTTCCCTTTTTTGAACCTTATTTCTTTAAAAAAGATTGGATTTCAATTCTTTTTATTGCAATTATTTTATTGATTTTTGAGTATTGCTAGACTATTTGTAAAAGTGCATTACATTTAAAAAGTGCGTCGCATTTTGCTTTATATTTACCGTTTGTTTTTCTATCCTTTAGTAGGATTATGAACAGCATCAATCAATCCGAAGGAGGTATTTGTTTTCTTCAGTATAGAAATATTAAATTTTAAACCAACAACCAATCAAATGAAAATTGGTATTCTAAAGGAGACCCAAAAAGGGGAAAAACGGGTTTCATTATCACCAAACATTACAAAACAATTAATTTCTAAAGGTTTCAAGGTCTTTATAGAGGAAGGGGCAGGGGCTAATTCTTCCTATCTTGATATTGATTTTGAAGATGCCGGCGCCCAAATTGAAAAAAGGGGCGTGGTATATAAAGAAGCAGAGATACTTATCAAAATAAACCCGTTTGATGATGAGGATTTAAAATTGGTGGATGCAGGTCAAGTTTTAATCAGCCAACTCTATCACAAATCCAATCCAAAGTTGATTGAAGCTATTTCCAAAAAAGGAGCGACGGCATTTTCCATGGACGCCATCCCTCGGATTTCTAGGGCACAGGATATGGACGTGTTGAGTTCCCAAAATAATTTGGCGGGCTATAAGGCTGTTATTCTTGGAGCTTATGAAATGACAAAAATCTTTCCTTTGATGATGACTGCTGCAGGAACGATCACACCATCAAAAGTTCTTATTTATGGAGTTGGAGTTGCTGGATTACAGGCCATCGCCACAGCAAAGCGCTTGGGTGCAGTTGTTGAAGCTACGGATATTCGAAGCGAAACCAAAGAACAGGCCGAATCCTTAGGTGCTAAATTTATTTCGGTGGACAATGAAGGCGAGGAGTCCGCAGGGGGCTATGCCAAGGAAGCTTCTGAAGACTATAAAAAGAAACAGCAGGAAGCCGTGAACAAATCCTTATTTCAGGCGGATTTGGTGATTACAACAGCCAATGTTCCCGGCAGAAAGGCACCAGTTTTGATTACTAAAGAACAAGTGGCTCAAATGAAGAATGGTGCCGTTATTATTGATTTGGCGGCTGCTCAGGGCGGTAACTGTGAATTGAGCAAACTTAATGAAAAAGTAATTGTAAATCGTGTAAAAGTCATTGGTACCAACATCGCTCCTGAAAGTGTTGCCACTAACGCAAGCGAGCTCTACGCCAAAAACATATTTAATTTCTTGGTTCATCTGACGGATGATGAGGCCAAATTCAAATGGGATATGGAAGAAGAAATCACGGATGAAACTTTAATTGTTAAAAACGGGACCATCCGAAAATCATAACATTTATGGACAGTATAATTCAATTTATAAGCGACAATCTACAAATGGTCTATATCTTAATTTTAGCCATTTTTGTGGGAATAGAAGTCATAAAAAGCATCCCGGCAGTACTGCATACGCCTTTAATGTCTGGAGCCAACGCCCTTAGTGGCGTGGTAATTGTTGGCGCTATTTTAGTGCTATTACACTCAAGTCCGGATGATTATTTGGCTTTGGCCTTAGGATTTATAGCGGTTGTACTCGGAATATTGAATGTTGTTGGAGGATTTGCAGTCACCAACAGAATGTTGCAAATGTTTAAAAAGAAAAAGTAATGAGCGTACTATTAAGTGTTATTTATCTGATTGCAACTGTAACGTTTATTGTTGGCCTAAAACGATTGGGGCATCCCGATACGGCAAAAAGTGGCAACATGATTGCAGCCATAGGAATGGGGCTGGCCATCGTAGGTACGATTTTTATTCACGATCTTGAAGTAGCACCAATCATCTATATTTTGATAGGCGCTGCAATTGTAGTTGGGGCGATTATAGGCTATTTAATCGCCATTAAAGTTGAAATGACCAAAATGCCGGAACTGGTATCTCTTTTCAACGGTTTTGGTGGAGCCAGCGCCGCCTTGATTGGGCTTGTAGAGTTTAGCAAACAGGTAGATGATTCGCTTCAGGCAATAACTATTGTTTCGGGAATTATTATTGGTGCCATTACCTTTTCAGGGAGTTTGGTAGCCTGGGGGAAATTAAACGGCACTTTTAAAAGTGTTGTAAAACTGCCTCAATACAATTTAGTCAACAATCTTTTCTTTTTGGGCGTTATAGCATTGGCTGTATTTATGATTGCTACTGGTAATCATGAGCCACTATTTACCTACGGTATTCTCTTGGGAGGCTTGATTTATGGAATTTTGTTCGTGCTACCTATCGGAGGTGCGGATATGCCGGTTGTAATTTCGTTATTGAACTCTTTAACGGGTATTGCGGCCGCTATCACCGGTATTTTATACGACAATATGGTAATGTTGGTCGGCGGTATTTTAGTTGGTTCTGCGGGAATTATTTTGACGGTAGCCATGTGTAAGGCGATGAATCGTACTTTGTTATCCGTTATCTTTGGGGCCTTTGGTGGCACTGATGAAGTTGAAGGTGGCAACAAAGAACAAGGTTCTATAAAGAAAACTACCGCAAGTGATGCCGCTATCATGATGAATTATGCTACCAATGTGATAATCGTACCGGGTTATGGTTTGGCTGTTGCACAAGCACAGCATGTTATCCACGAGTTGGAGGAATTGTTGACATCAAAAGGGGTTAATGTAAAGTATGCGGTGCATCCTGTTGCGGGAAGAATGCCCGGGCACATGAATGTATTATTAGCAGAATCTAATGTAGATTATAGCCTTTTAGTAGATATGGACGATATCAACCCCCAATTTATAAATGCAGACGTCGTGCTAGTTGTCGGTGCCAATGATGTGGTGAACCCCGCCGCACATAACGATCCTTCCAGCCCAATTTATGGCATGCCGATTCTCGATGTTGAAAATGCAAAGCACATCGTGGTGAACAAGCGAAGCATGAATGCTGGATATGCTGGCATTCAAAACGAATTGTTTTTCAATTCAAAAACATCAATGCTTTTCGGTGATGCGAAAGCGGCCTTAACGGAATTGGTAAGCGAATTAAAAGGTATGTAAATACAGCATTGGCTATATTTGCCCAATGGGTTTTTTGAAAATAATTAACGACATCCGTCACACGGTGATGACTTCTATCACCAGAGGTATTGGCGCATCAAAGCACCAACCAAAATTTCAAGACGGGGAGATACCCAAAATTGAGAAAATCCTAATTATTAGGCCGAATCATAAACTTGGTAATCAATTGTTGTTGACCCCCTTGGTTCAATACCTTGAAACCATCTTTCCGCATAGTCAGATTGATATTTTTGCAAAAGGGACAGTGGCAAACATTGTATTCAAAAATTATTCTTCTGTAAAAAAGATATATCAGTTACCTCGAAAACCTTTCAGTCATCTTCTGAAATATGCTTGGTGTTGGGTTTCCATTAAGGGAAAACGTTACGATTTGGTTATCAATGGTGACAAGAATTCTTCATCTGGAAGACTGTTGACTAAATTTTCAAGAGGAAGGTTTAAGATTTTTGGTGATGTTCCAGAGGAGGTGCAAACTCGATATTCGGATTATACTCATATTTCAAAATACCCGATTTACAACACCAGATGGTTTTTAAGTCAAATTGGTCATAAGGCTTATGCGCAGAACATACCTACTTTAAGCATAAAACTTAGGGAAACAGATATACAAAACGGCAAGAAAATTTTACAGGGTTTGATGAAAAACGATAAAAAGACGATTTGTATTTATACCAATGCCACTGGCAATAAATGTTATTCAGAAAGTTGGTGGGAAGCCTTATATCAGGAGCTTCTGAAAGCTTATGGCGAGCAATACAATATCATCGAAATGCTACCTGTAGAAAATATTTCAAGAATCAATTTTAAAGCTCCACATTTTTACAGCAAAAACATCCACGAAATGGGTGGTGTTATGGCCAATACTTCAATATTCATCACTGCTGACAACGGTGTAATGCACCTTGCCAGTGCTTCAGAAACGCCTGTCCTTGGTTTTTTTAAAACCACGGATTTGGACATTTACGCACCCTACGGAAATAAAAGCATAGCTTTGGACACCAAAGAAACCTCAATGGAGGATTGGATGGGGGAAATTAAAAGGATACTTTCTAAATAACAAGTAGTTGCTATCAGCGCCTACCAGAAAACTCCATGGCCTCGCCCTTGCCAAAGCCATAACTAATTCCGAAGGATACAAAGCGTCCGCGTTGACGGCTGTTAAGCAAATAGAACTCAGGTTGGGAGGTAATGCTTTTGTTGATTCTTGAAGCAAAAACGTCTCGGATACTCAAATTCAAAATGGTTTTCCCTTTGAATATTTTCTTTCTCAGGCCGAAATCCATAAATACGTTCTCAACGATTTCCTGTTGCAAGGTTATAAATCGAGATCGATAATTGCCAGTTATTTCCGTTTCAAAGTCAGCAGGAAGCTTGAATTTTGAAGTTAATCTGGAAGACCAACGATCTCCCTTAAAATCGAATGAGGTATTTTCGAAAACACCTTTTCTGATGAAAAAATTAATATTGAAGTCACCATTAATCGTCAGCCAATTGGAAGGGGAGTATTTCCCGTTCATCTCAAAACCTGTGGTGCTATTTGTTCCGATATTCTCTGGTTGAGAAAGGCTCACATTATCCTCAAACCTCGTAATACGCTCAATGACATCTCGGGTATATCTGTGGTAGATGCTAAAACTGAAAGATGCTTTGTCCAATTTTTGAATGCCAGTAAACTCATAGGAATTTGTAAATTCTGGTTGCAGTTTTGGGTTTCCGGTAGAAATACTAAAATTATTGCGAATACTGGAAAATGGATTCAAACTTCTAAGGCCTGGGCGATTAATCCGTCTGGAATACCCTAGTTGCAATGAAAAATTATCCGTAAGGTTGTAGGAGGTATGGGCGCTTGGAAATAAATTGACATAATCTTGGTCATTCTCTTCGTTGGTGGTTTCCAACAAGGTATCAATATCTGTCTGTTCCATCCGCAAACCAATCTTTAGTCCCCAAACATCACCTTCATAAGCTGTTGTGGCATAAAGCCCGAACACCTTTTGCGTAAAATCAAATAGATTGGTAAATTCTGGAATACTCACCCAATCTCCGTTCTCAAAATCGCTAACTTCAAAGTCATTCCCTACAATATTTATAACATACTGCGCTCCAGTTTCAAACGCGTATTTCTCTAAAAACGGATGCGTGTAATCTAACTTAAAAGTGAATTCCTCCAATTTGTAGTCTGTTCTGGAGCGTTGCCTCAAGTCGTTACTATTTCCTGCTAAAGTGGTATTTTGAAATTCTGAAGACTGGTCTTTTCTAAAGGAACTTCCCAGTGCGCTGAAAAGCAATGTTTGGTCTTTGTGCCGTTTAAAATCTTTTTTGTATTGAAGTTCGTAGCGTAATTTGGGATTCGTTGCCTCCGTAGTTTCATTGCGCCTCCAAACACCCATGTCGTTTTGGGTTTCTTGCGTAAAAAAGGAAGTGACGCCTTGGTCTTCTGTTTCAAAAGCATAAGAGCCCGAGAGCGTAACCACATTTCTGCTATTGATATAATAATCCGCACCAATCAGGATGTTATTGAACTTTTCATCGAATGCACTTTCACCGCTACTCGATATGATCGTGTCATTGGATAAATTTCTGTTGATGGATTCCGTTTCGTTAGGAAAGGTCCTCAGCCCAATACCCATTTGGCTGAAAAAATTAAACTTTTCCGTACGGCGGTTAAGACTGAGCCCAAAACTATTGCTGTTGGGAACGCCCATATTTAAAGTAGCCGATCCATTTAAGCCCCTCTTATCCGATTTTTTGATTACAATATTGATGATTCCCGACGTCCCCTGCGCATCATATTTTGCAGATGGATTGGTAATGACTTCAATTTTTTCAATCATATCGGCGGTAATTGTTCCCAATGCATTGCCATCATTACCTGCTATAACCGAGGGTTTCCCATCAATCAAAATCTGAACGCCTTGGTTTCCCCGAAGGCTGACCTCGCCTTCAATATTTACATTAACCGACGGGACATTATTCAAAACCTCAAAAACACTTGCCCCAGTAGTGCTCAGGTCCCTCCCTACATTAAATACACGCTTGTCTAACTTAAATTCGGTTTGTGATTTTTCTGCACGTATAAAAACTTCATCCAGCGCCTCTTGGTTTTCCTCGAGAACAACAGTCTTCAGGTCAATCATTTGGTTTTTAATTTCAAATGAAGGGAATGACTTGGTTGTGTAGCCCATAAAACTGATTTCAATGTAAAAATCTGAAGCCTTGGTTGTAATTGAAAATGAGCCGTCGTCCTTGGTGATGCCCCCGGTTATGGGTTTCATTTCAGAGTTGCTCAATATCGAAATTGTTGCGTAGGCAATAGGTTGATTGCTGTTGGCCTCTACCACTTTTCCAACAACTCTGATGTCATGGTTTTGCGCCTTCAAAACTGCACATTGAAATATCAAAACAATAATTGAAATATAACGTAAATGGGAGTGAAGCATTGATGTTCTGATTGTTGATACAACAAATATACGTTTATAGTTTTGGCTCAGAAATATAAACCCGGGGTATTAACTAAGGTTTGTAACCAATGGATTCAATGACATATTGACATCGCAAAGAGGTTAAAATAAGACATTTTGTCGTTAAACTTAAAGGATTGGGAATCTAAAGGTGCTTCAACTGTCAAAATTCCCGAAAAATTCGTTTGGCATTTCATTTGTCTATTACGAAAGTGAAAATTAAAATATTAAAGTTTAATCTAAAATTTAAAATACAATGAGTGCACTAATGAATATTCCAAGAAACGGACAGGCGCATAAAAATTCTGGTTTAACTAATAGAGGATGGTCAAACTGGATAGACGATTTATTTAATACGGATACCATTCCTTCTGTATTCGGTAACGAATTTAGTACTGGTTTTTCCATACCGAAAGTGAATATAATGGAGACCAAGGATGATTACTTCATAGAGTTAGCGGTACCAGGATTTAAAAAAGACGATTTTAATATCGATTTGGACAACGACGTATTATCAATTTCGACGGAGCATAAAGAAGAAACCGAAACTTCCAAGGGCAACTATACGCGCAAAGAGTTTGGTTATTCCTCTTTCAAGAGAACATTTTCCTTGCCCGAGTCCATTGACGAAAGCAAAATTAAAGCAACTTATGAAGAAGGCATTTTGAGCGTGAAACTTCCAAAAAGGGAAGAGGCTAAACCAAAGCCTGCGAGAACAATAGAAATTTCTTAATTATTAGTTTTTTAAATGTTTTTAGAAAAAGGGGCGCACTGTGCCTCTTTTTTTGTTAGCTACAAAAAATGAGATTTATAGGCGTTTATTGAGGTGTTACGAAATGGGTCTTGACACTTAAAAATCCTGTTTCTACCTAAAATGCGAGTATTTTAAATACACTTTTTTGCCAATAATTTTTTTGACTCTTCTATTGAGTAAAATATAGTAGTAAATCGGTGAGGTGGGGATATACAACAGTCTGTTCTTTTTGTACAGCGATAATTTGGAACGCATGATGTATTTCACCATCTCCTCAGGGGAAATCAAATACTTTTTAATTGTGGGCAGATTATTTTTAAGTCCCTGAAGAATACTCATCTTGTATGAATCCGCCCCAACAGCATTGTTCCCAATATTGGAATAAAAGCCTTCTGAAATAGCCTGTACCCATTTCAATTTGCGTTTAGGAATGTGGGTGCCAATTTTTAACGCATACTTTGTAACAATGCTCTGAGCCATTTCCGGCTCGTAACAAATGGTGTTAGTGCGTTTACAATATTCTTGAAATAAACCGAACATAACATCTTGGCTTTCCGCTATATATTTGTCGTAAACTGCCTTTTCATGTGGTTCGTGGTATTCAATGGTATATTGGCTGGCATCGTCTTGATAGCCCATTGTACTGCCATGAGGGGCTTGGGCTAATTGTTCGTACAATTCGGTGTTGGCCATCATAATTTGATCAGCATAGTTTAAATATGGGCTGATTTCAAAATTAAGACCCCAACGAGCGGTATCCGCGTTGATGGATGAGCGGAATTCCTTTAGTCCTAAATAGTACCCCTTTACGGGTATGGTTTTATCAAAAAACTTATATAATTCGTCCTGCATGGTGCCTCCCCAGCCAATGTCCACCAAATAAACACCTTCTTTTTCAAAGGCTACCTCAAACGATTTTAGATAATTGGAAAAAGCAGTTTTTTGTTCAATCTGATGTTTTTTGTATATGGCTTTGAACTTAGTATTGGACAGTAGTTCGTCAAAAGCCTTTGAAGTAAAAAAGCCTTCAATTTTGGACTCTGTATCTGAATCTAAACTATGCAGAATATCGTGTTTGTCTTTGTCACTAAATGTAAAATTTTCGATAAAATTTTTAATTGACATATTAGCATAATTCGCTTTCAAATAACTAAATGTCTCCTCTTCAAGAGGCTTTAGACTAATTTGTAAAGACGACTGACGGGACATTTTGAGATAATGCGTATCAACAAATTGTCCCCCTTCCAAGGCATTGTGATCTTGGTAATAATCAAAGAGCTTTTTGAAAAACAGTCCTTCGCGTGCCAAGAAAAACAAATTTTGGATATTGTTTTTACGGCACTCTGCGTATAATTTTTCAATAAAAAGACTAAAGAAAATGACATAATCGCTATAAGGCGATACCTTTTTAGAATTGCCTCTTTTGTACAAGTGTCTAATGATGTTTTTGTAGTCCTTAAAATCATTGCCAAAACGCAGTTTTTTCTGCTTCTTTATTTGATCGGCATTCGGTATATGAAAGGCCTTCAAACCTGATTTTTTGGCATTGGACACATCGCTTCGGTGGTTATCGCCAATCATCACAACCTCTTCTGCGTTAATGCTCAATTTATTGATGAGATAGTCATAAAATGTGGCCTCGTGCTTACTACAACCATGCTCAGACGAAATAAAAACACCGTCAAATAGATCTTCCAGATCATGATGGGAAATTAACCTTTTTATCAATTGCTCAGAGGTGTAAAAATCGGACACGCAATAGACCCTGAGCCCCTTGCTTTTAAAGTGGCGCAAAGTTTCAACCGTTTCATTATTTAAAAACTGAACATTACTTTCCGCTCTGAACTCGCAAGCTTGGCTAATCTCCAAGAAATAATCCGACGTCCCAGTTAAATTTTTCTTAAGCTGATTTTTTAAGCGTCTGTAAATTTCCCTAATCAAATGATGATATGGGATTTCGCCAGCATTTACTTTACGTTGTTTCACCAAATAATGGGTAGCCTCATAGCGGGTAAAATACAAATGATCAATTGACAAGGACAGTCCCAATTCCCTAACCATATATTTGGCCCAGAGCCGAAGCACATAATTAGGGTGCACTGTGCGATGCACAATGGTGTCGAAAAAATCGGTGAAAATGTATTTAATTCTGGTATCCTCAAATACCTCTTTTACTAGTGGCTCTCTCATGGTTCAAAATGCGATTGTCTTAGGGAAAATGGTTGTCGCAATTTGATGGGTCTAAATACAAAACGAATGATTTACTAAGTATTGGTTTGGTCAATAATCTTGGTAAAGATGAGTTATGTAATATAGCAACAAATCAATGTTTATCAAAAGTTTACAAATCGGGTATTAATAGCAAAAATAATCGTTTAGAAACGAAATATTTAGTTGAACATATTCTCGTTTTGTTCATGACAAATGTAGTTAATTCCATATTTCAAAAATCAAATGAATGGGATTATTTGAAAATTTGTTGTTTTTATGAAATTTTGCATCGTTTTTTTTACAAACCACTAAATTTTAACGCTTTATTGGCAGATCATTTTTGCAATATTTTGTAAATTTTCTTAAAAATCATGATTATGTCAAAGTATATTGCGGGCCTTATTTTAATGGGAACTATGCTGTGCGTTTCTTGCAAATCATCAAAATCTACAGCCACTCCAGCTGAGATTGAGGCTTTGAGTTTGCTTGTAGAATCCAAGGATTTTAATATTGAATCAAACTGGGCCTATCCGCAAACCACCTATGCTATGCAACAGGTACTTAACTCAGGTCTTTTGTTTCCTAACAATGGAGGTAGCGCTATTAACTTAATTGGAAACCCGAATTTCTTGAAAATTTCTGGAGATAGTATCTCTTCATTTTTACCTTACTTTGGCGAACGCCAGATGCAAATTACTTACAATGGTCAAGACACTGCTATCCAGCTCAATGGGCTAATGGAAAATTATGAAATTGCGGAAGGCAAAAACAATAGTTATAATATATCCTTTAGTGCGAACAGTGCTGTAAATAATGAACGCTTTCGCGTATTTATCACCCTCTTTCCCAATTTAAAAAGTAATATTAGAGTTAATAGCACGGGACGTTTTTCCATCGGTTATTCCGGAGAAATTGTGGAAGAAACACTGGAGTAAACACTCGGATCTATGTCTGCATCTATATTGATGTTTTAATAGTTGAATGAAAACTGTACTTTTGAAAATCTATTAGAAAATAAGCAGACCTATTTTGAATAAGTTATCCATTGGATTGATTGGTTATGGTATTTGGGGCAACAAAATACTGCAGGAATTGCTTTGCCTTAATGCGGAAGTCCATGTATTGGAATTGGAAAAGGGTTATAAAAATGAGGCTTTGAAAAATGGAGCGACTACTTTTGAAACCAATATCGATAGTTTTAAAAGGAAAGATTTAGACGGATTAATCATAGCTTCGTCAACCAGTTCGCATTTGGCTTTGCTTAAAGCATTCGCCAATAACAACATTCCTATTTTTATAGAAAAGCCATTGACAAACAAAGGCGCTGATTTACACACTATTCAAGCTTTGAAGCTCTCCAATGTTTTTGTGATGCATATTTGGAAATATCACCCAGGGGTACAACTGTTGGCAAAATTGGCATCCGATGGTACTATAGGCAACGTTAAAGGTGCAAAATCTATAAGGGCCAATTGGACAAGCCCGAGGAAGGATACAGACAGTCTTTGGAATTTGGCCATTCACGACCTATCCATTTGTGAATTGATTTTGGGAGCAATTCCCGAAAAAAAACAGGCTATTGGTGAAAGGCATGATGGCTCTTTACGGGGAGTTACGGCTTTGCTGGGGGATACTCCGAATTACCATTTTGAAGTATCTAATAGATATCCAGACAAGCAACGTGAAATTAGGGTTTTTGGCTCTGAAGGTGTAGCAGTTTTGAAGGATGAAAAAGTAGATTATGTGGATGTATATTTAGGTAGTCATTTGAGCGAACCTTTTGAAATAAAAACGAAACGCATCCATTTTGACAAAACTCCACCTCTGCGATTGGAATTACAGGTATTTGTTAATTATTTGCACGGAGGTGTTGCTCCTCCTACCGATTTGGAAGAAGGCATTCGCCTTATCCAGCATTTGGTTCAAATTGAAAATCTATTAGAGACCTGATGACAATTAAAGCTACAGTTTTAGTACCTACCACAAAAAACAGGGGAGTGTTATTACCCTATTCCATTGGGAGTATCCAAAACCAAACGGTAAAGGATATTGAAATTTTTGTGATTGGAGATGGGGTAGATGATGATACTCGGCAGGTTATAAATTCTCTAAAAGCAAAAGATAACCGCATAAAATTTTTTGACCATCCTAAGCATGAAAGGAGAGGGGAAACCTATCGCCATCAAGCATTGATGGAACATGCCAAAGGTGAGGTTGTATGCTATTTGCTGGACAGGGATTTAATGTTGCCCCATCATATTGAATGTATGTTAAATCACTTACAGCAACATAATTTCTGTGTGAACACCAGTATTTTTGTTCGCGAGGATGGATGGCTTTCTTTTGTTAGAAAACGCTTTTTTGGGGATTGTATTAATGATAATTCCGAAAATTATAAGAAGGTTAAAACCGGTGGGTTCCTATTTTCTCAAGTTGGACATACCTTGGAATTTTACAAACAATTACCCGAGGGATGGAGGACGACACCCTCCACACACCCTACGGATATTTACATGTGGCTACAATTTTTTGACCACCCCAATTTAAAGTTTACTTCAACTTTTGATTTTACCATTTTATATTTCAAAAGAGGAAACTATCCGGGTTGGCCTGCCGAAAAACGTGCTGAAGAATTAAAAAAGTATTCCGGGGTCCTACATGACTACGAATCGTTAAAGCAGGAAGCCTTATTCAATTCCCTAAACGAAAAAGAGGACTTATTGCTAAATCCTCTTTTAGTTCGTGGTAGACCATTGTCGATGCTACCAAAAAGAATTTCTAAGTCATTAAGACAATTTTTTATCAAAAGGCGGTAAATCCTTTAAATCTCCAAAAGTTTGTGCTCTCTCGGAAAGAATGGCTTCCTTAAAGGGCCAATCTATACCTAAATCTGGGTCGTCCCATCGGCATCCATAATTATCCGAGTCCCCATAATCGGCGTAGGATTCTGAAACCGCTTGGATATGCAAAGATGGCTCTAAATAATACCACCCGTGTAGGATTCCAACGGGAAAAATTAGAGCTCTTAAATCCTCACCGCACAGATAATATAAGGCTGTTTTCATATAAGTGGGCGAATGGACGCGAAAGTCTTTAAGGCCCAAATAGCAACTACCGTTCATGATGCTAAAATATTCATCATGTCGCCTATGGTAATGCATGCCCCTAAAAACACCTTTGTTTGAGCGTACCATACTCCATTGTACCGGGCTTATGGCAGAGCCCCAATATTCCTGAAAGATTTCAGTAAAGGAACCTCTATAGTCAACATTTTCTTTTAAATCCACTAGCATGGTATCATGTAGGTTCACACCTTGGATTAGTCCGGATTGTTTTGCCGTAACAACACGCATTGCATTTCTCATTTGGGTTAAAATTTTAAGGTTATTAAAACTGAAATAAAAATTTCAGGCTTTTAAAGATATATGGTTATCAACAGTTTAGGTTAAAAAATAGTTGTATTTCCATAGATTTTCGATTAACAGTTTATCCGCACATTTTATGGATAATTGGCATGATTGAATTTTGAATACGGCTTTTCAGTTCAATTTTAAAGGCTACATTTGTGTAGAGCAATAGTGTTTTGATAATGAAAACATTTTCTAAAATATTTTTAGGTGCTTTCTTCGGAATCCAAATTGCGGGCATTATCATTGGAAGGTTTACTGATGTCAAATATTTCTGTTGGGCTCCTTATGATCAGATCTCGAAATACTCCATTTCGGTTAAAGTAAATGGAGTTCAACTAAGTCGAGATGTCATTGAAGAGCGTTATCACAAACCAGCCTCTAGTTTTGAAAACAGAAACATCAACAATCTTAAGACCATTATTCAGCGTTACGAAAAGACGTATGGTAAAGAAGATCAGGCAGAAGTAAAATTGGAATACCAGACCAATAAAGGTGAAGATCAAATTTGGAACTGGCCAAGAACAAACACAAGAGCTTTTGATGATTAGGGATAACTTAAGAATAGGAGCAAAGGCACTGGTGCTATATCTACTATTGTTGTCTAGCTTTTTATGGCGGGAGGCTCTGTTTAATTTACCTTATTTGCCTTTCCTTCCTTTTATGGATGGCATCCCAGGTTGGGTGTATAGCCACCTTTTATTGCCTTTATTTTTGATAGGGGGTGCATTTGTCTTGTTAGGCTTTAAATTCAGAACGGGACTGATTCTTTTTGGGGGTATCTTGATTTTTTCCATCATATCAAGTATGCCTATTTTTTCTAATTCCCTTTTATTCGCGGGTATTATTGTTTTGTTAGGTGGTTTGTTCCCGGACCGGCCCTTTGTCTTTAATATTCAAATAGCCCTTCTTTATTTTGGCGCGTCTATTAATAAGTGCTTTGATACCGACTGGTGGAACGGGTATTTTTTTGATGCCCTGGCTACTGTAAGGCACCCGATGCCTTTATATAATATGTTGGCTCCATATTTTGGAGATTTAGTTTTAGCTCAGGTTTTAGGGGTCTTTACGATGTTGATGGAACTGCTTTTAGCCATTCTTTTCTTATTTCGGAAGAAAACCAATTTGGCCGTTGGCCTCGGACTCACCTTTCATATAGGTATATTGATATTAACCAAAGGTAGTCTGTCTTTAAGCTTTCTGTATATAATGTCTTGTGCCTATCTCATTGCATTGGATCCGATTTCCCAATCATATAAATTTCAATTATCGGCAAGCAACAGTT
Organism: Hyunsoonleella rubra; assembly: GCF_042684665.1. NCBI lineage: Bacteria > Pseudomonadati > Bacteroidota > Flavobacteriia > Flavobacteriales > Flavobacteriaceae > Hyunsoonleella > Hyunsoonleella rubra. The sequence goes on from NZ_JBHULY010000013.1 coordinate 237,690, forward strand.
ATGAAATTAGGGGCATTTATATAATTTACCTATACTTTTTTATCCTACTTAGTGTTCTTTTATCTCCAATAATCCTAAGTAGACTATAATTTACGAATTGCATTCAGTTATAAATCAAGCATTTCATCGGTAAAATTTACCGTTTGCATTTCGTCTAATCCGCTTATCGTAAAAATCGGCGTATTCATAAGATTTTTTATTGAGTGGATTGTTACCGACTTAGTTTTGAGGTAATTATAAATCAAGCCCCATGAAAAAAGTATTTATATTCCTAGTTTGCATTTGTGTTACCTCATGTTTTATGGCATTGAATGCGCAATCTGTTGCTTCAAAAAAAGATATTGCAGACAATTATAAAAAGCGTCATGCCATTTATGATTATTCTGAAGCCAATCTTAATAATACCGATACAATTCCCGGTTTTGGAACTATTTCGGATAAATTGAAAATTTCTGGAACCATTTATAAAAGCGATGGTGTTACTCCTGCTTCTGGTGTAATTTTATACATATGTCAATCAGACGATTATGGCAATTACCATTCTAAGAAAGTAAACGGAAAGCGTGTCCTTAGACATAAGGGTTGGATTAAGACCGATGCCGATGGAAAATATACGTTTTACACATTTGTACCAGGTACGTATTGGCCAACAAAAGCTTTAATGGAAATTCATGGTGTAATCAAAAAGCCGAATGCTTCCGAAGAATATGCAATCGAGCACTTCATTTTTGATAATGATCCGCATTTGAGAGATTCTTGTAGAAAAAAGATTGAGAAAAAAGGCTTGAATAATATTTTGAAATTAGATGAAAAGGACGGGATGTTAATAGGAAAGCGTGATATCGTTTTATCCCAAAACCCAAAAAATATATAAGACTTTTAGATAGTTTAGTTTTTAGTTGTTATTAAAAAATGCCAAATCTGATAAAAGATTTGGCATTTTTCTTTTTAGTCCAAAGACAATAATTATTTCTCAATTACCAACTTTTGGCCAATTCTTAGGACAGAATTTCTGCCAATGGTATTTACTTTGCATAAAGAAGCGATAGTAACATCGTTATTTCTTGAAATCCTAGATAAGGTATCGCCGGGTCTCACTATATAGACCGAACGTGTTTTAATCAAGCTTGCCAAGGCCTCTTCTTCAGTATGCAAACATTTTATTTTACTTTGCTTTTTTGAATTGTGCAAGATAGGTTGGGTCCATTTCTTTGTCACCCAAAGCTCTTGGCCTCTTATTTCGTTTTCAGCGTTAAATTTGAAAATATACTCAGGGTTTATCGACACCCCTTTGTAATTTATTACCAAGTGTAAATGGCTTCCTCGCGCATTTCCAGAAACGCCACCTTTGCCCAAATAGGCCCCTTTTTGCACCGTATCATTTTCTTTTACACCATATTTGGACAGATGCGCATATACGGTTTCCAAGCCATTAAAATGTCTTACCACCACAGTTCGACCATGACCACGAGTATATCTCGACATCCTCACAACACCATCAAACATCGCAAAAATGCTATCCCCGGTCACCAAATCTATATCGATGCCTTTATGTGCTCTTCCCCGACGCCAACCATAACGTGAAGTTATCACCTTTGCTTTTCCGATAGGGGAAAAATAAGTAGTATCTTCAAATGTAAGCTTCAGTGGGAAGTCTAATTCTGGAGCGTATTTATAGGGATTATACACCGTGCTGTCCCAATATTCAGCAGTAATATCTGGAAGGGCAGGAATTTTTTCCTTTTCAACAGTATTTGAATCCACTAGAGTAAAAAACTTTTCTGGTAAAAGTAGATTGGATTTTTGTGCGTTAGATTGAAAACTTATTAAAATCAGTACGGTACAAAATAATACTCTCATGAGGGATTAAAGCCTTAATTTTGGTTGGATGACGGCAAATTTAAGCATTACAACGATATAATGTAATGAATGTTGTGAAGAATTAATAAAACCTCAATTATTCTGTATTATAGTTTGGTATTATTTAATACAAAGTAAGTTCCATTCAAAAGTTTTTATTTAGCACTGAATGACTTTCCCTTTTTTGGCAACAACCTTCACACTCTAATCCGCAATAGATTGTAAAGTGTTTGACCTATAATAAGATATAATTATCCTAAACTGACAAAACTCATGTTTGTAAGCCTTTTATGAAAGTAACTTTGCCAACTAAACTGAAACTAGATTTTTTTAAACATGGAAAACGACAATCAGAATTCGTACAATAAAAACCGAAAAAAATCAAGCGAATTTGACAAAAGGGAAGACTACCTAGAACATGAGTTACTAAGCATGAAGTTTAAACGATGGAGAATTCACTTACCGTTTAAGGATTTCCACATTGAATTTGAAGATCTAGTTCCGGCATTGGCGGCAACCATAGGAAAAGTGGTTATGGTAACTGCCATGGTGGCGGCATTTGCTGTTCAGTTTGGTCTCTCTCCGGAATTTGTTGCAGAAAATGTTAGATATGAATTATTAATTGCCGGTGGTATTTTTGTCCTCATTTTTTCGGCTATTCTGAATCCCAGGGCAAATTTGGCCGGTACCCACGGTCCCATGATACCGTTAATACCTATTATCGCTGCGGCGGGCGGGCATCCGTTAGCCTTGGGGATACTGATCGGTGTTTTCGGACTCTTTTTAAGTGTAACAAAAGGAGGTTCAAAGCTGATGGAGTTAACCGGGGTAGGCGTAAGAGGCGGGCTTCTCATATACCTTGGCGCCGTTGGTTTAATTGGGCAAATATCTAAGTTTGAACTATGGGCATCCAATGAAAAAGCAAGTACCGTTTCTTTTGTGGTTATTGGAATTACCGTTTTTGTTTATGCGTATTTGGCAAGAGTCAGAAAAAGATGGCTAGCCATTCCATTATGTTCTGCAATTGCAGGAATCACTGCATATATCATGGGGGTTGGTTTTGAGTTTACCACGGCGCCTGGTCTGCCTCATTTTAATCCGCTTTGGTGGTGGGGAGAAGATACGGGATGGCAACTAGGCTGGCCGGATTTTGGACACTATGTTGCGGTTATTCCATTCGCTATTTTGGCTGTTGCCATGTGGTCTCCTGATTATTTAGGGCATCGTGTTTTTCAAGAAATGAATTATCCTAAAAAGGCAAAGGATGTGTTAATGGACGTAGATGATACAATGACGGTATCTTCGATTAGACAAATGGTTGGTGCTTTCTTGGGCGGTGGTAATATAGCGTCGTCATGGGGAACTTATATGATTCCTGCGGCTATAGCAAAAAGACCTATACCGGGTGGTGCTTGGTTAACTGCCATACTCTGTATTTTAGCTTCTGTGTTTGGTTATCCTATGGATTTAGCCATGTGGGAGCCTGTTTTAAGGGTAGCCCTTATAGTAGGGGTGTTTTTACCATTACTTGAAGCCGGAATGCAAATGGTGAAAGAGCAAAATGATGCACTTAGTGCTGGCACCTGTATTTTTGCTTGTGCTTTTGTTAACCCCGTATTTGGTTGGGCTTTAACTATGTTGCTGGATAATTTAGGTTTGATTGGTGATAGGGAAAGAGCTCAAAAACTATCCTTGAAAGAGCGCTTGATTATTCCTGGAGTCATGTTTTTAGTATGTGTTGTAGCACTTGCCTTGGTTGGTCAGCTTCCTGGTATTCCGGGGATTTTTTAAAAAATAGGTCGGCTGTCGATAAGACTGATACAATTCTGAAGTAAGTTCGCTTTAAATTTTATTTAATGAAATACCTCAACATTGCTAAAAAATAGTGATTTGTCATATCGACAGAGCAGTCCCGATAGCTATCGGGAGAGCGACGAGATATCTCATTATTACAAGATTCCTCCTCTGTTGCTAGGAAATACATTTTCAATAAAACATATTTTGATTTCATCAGCGTTCAGAATGACAATGGTAATCTATTCTAAATGCTTAAAAGGTTTAAAAACATAGTTTAAATGAATTTTTGGAAGAACCCACGCTAAGTTATTCGATCTAAATCACAACAAATGAAGTTAGGAACAGGCTAAACTTAAAGCTCCTTAAGCCAAAATACTCTCATGCCCGGAGTCCTTTACAAATAGGCAACTGCTATTGGTCTTTTCGGTCATATTGCTAATAAAATTAAAGGGCAGTGTATCCTGCATACCGAAGATATTCAAATCGGCCGATGGCGCCTTGGTCAAAAAGTCGTTAAATTCACCAATGTAAACCTCTGTTAGGGTTTCCGGTAACCTCGCCAAACTCTTAAGTGACTCCAAGAAATTTTTAGCATTTGTTTCTTCTGCGGGATCATCCACAACCATGATTAACCGAATACGAGCCTTCCAGTTCATTTTTAATTTATAGGCCACTAAAATGGAAAGGTCCAAATTCCCGATGTCCCAACCGCCCAGTTCCCAATTGCCTTGTCGGTTGCTCACCCAGACGTTAATCGTGTTGCGCTGTCCCAATAATGCGGTGGCATGCAGGTTAAAGAGTAAAATCCCAATTTCCAATCGTATGGATTCCTTCATTACGGGCTTAATTTCATTATTGTAATCGTCGTGGCTCTGTAAATTCAAAAACATGATATTGGGCTTAAAAAATGCCCCTTGCAAGGCCTGGCTCCCGTAATTGATACCATTAGCAAATTGTTTCGCATGAATGACTGTTGATGAAGAAAACACACCTTTTTCCCGAAAGGAAGCTGAAATACGCTCTAATTCTAAGGCTAATTTACTATGCTCATTAAACGGTTCAATGCCCAGTAATTTGATGGACCCTTTAGGTCGGGCAATATTTCGAAGAAATTCAAAGTTGCCTTTTAGACCATTTACATCGCGTACGGGCACCATCAAATTGGCTTTCCATGCCCGTTGTTGCAATTGCTTCATACCCCAGGTATGTTTCGCTGCCCATTCTGCAAAGGATACAAACAAGCCGGAGCGCACATCCTCAAAAGGCGTTTCCAGATTTTGGCGAGAGAGGTACCAATAGACCACGAATACTATGGCTATGGAAATTAAACTTACCGAAGGATTAATAATAAACATGGCAAAAATGGAGGAAATGAGTCCCAACCAAGGCACCCATTTATGAATCTTGAATACAGGGCGGTAACTGATAAGCCCCAAACGCTGTTCAATAATCACTACAATGTTAATCATAGCGTATGTGATCAAGAAAAATAGGGTCACCAATGGTGCGACAGCATTTATATTTCGTAATAATAGAGTTAGAAATATTAGTATTCCTGTGACCACCATCGCATTCCGGGGTTGCCCTGTCGCGCTCGTTCCTGACAATAGGGTAGAGTAGGGCAATACCTTATGTTCGCCCATGGCAAATAAAATCCTCGACGAACCCACAATAGAGGCCAGAGCAGAGGAGAAGGTAGCGCCTAAAACCCCTGCAATAATCAATGGCCCGAAATAGGCCTTATCCACCATCACATAATAATTGGTGAGCAGCTCTTCTTCAGATGCACTTCGTGAAATCCAAAAGGCGAGGAGCATATAAATCACAAAACTGACTCCAATGGCCCACAGTGTTCCCGTAGGGATACTTTTCTTTGGATTTTTCAATTCTCCAGACATGTTGGCCCCGGCCATAATACCCGTTGCCGCAGGAAAAAATACCGCAAATACAATCCAAAAACTACTGCCTTTAAACCCATTTTCCACCGAACCCTTATACGTTCCCCAACTTAAAGAATCGCTTAAAGGGAGTGCCATTGAACCATTATAAGCGGCAATAATTATGGAAATAAAGGACAACAAAATAATCCCCATAATGATAAATTGCGTCTTGATGGCCAGATTGGCGCTGATATAGGCAATGGTGAATAATGAAGCGAACACAATGATATCCACCAAGAAGGCGTTATGCCCCGGAAAAATAGCCAACCAGCCTTCGCGAAAACCAAAAATATACATCGTAACGGCCAGACCTTGGGAAATATACCTCGGTATCCCCAAACTACCCCCAACTTCCAGCCCCAATGCCTGGGAAACGATGGCATAGGCCCCTCCGGCACCTATACGGATATTGGTGGTAATGGCGGACATGGACAAAGCGGTGCAAAGCGTAATCAAAAAGGAAATCAGAATAATCAACCAGGCCCCTAATAATCCTGCATTTCCAACCACCCAGCCCAGGCGTAAATACATAATTACACCTAAAATGGTAAGGAGTGTGGGCGTAAAAACACCACCAAAAGTGCCAAATTTTTTGATCTGTTTGGGCGCGTTGCCGTTCATATAAAATTCAAAAAGAATATTGGCATCAATTTACTAATAATCTTCATACATGATGTTGAAATAGCTCACTTTTTCTTTCAATTGATACAGGATTAATATGTCTTTGCTTACATGACCAATATCATAAAAAATTACAGTATTGCTTAGTAATTTTAGACCATTCTAAACTAAAGTCATCATGAAAACTTCACACCATTCATTCGTAAACACCACCCGTTATCTTTTATTTCTTTTTGGATTTTTAGCCTTGTTAATGGGCTGTAACAATAGCGCTTCAAAAGAGAGTAAGAGTAGCGCAGAAACAGCAACATCTGAAACCTTTAAAGATGTTTTTTGGAATGTTAAAGCCATCCGTCCGGATGGAAAAAGCCTTGACATTAAAGTCTTTGATAATGCAGGAGATCCTTTCGATGTAAAGGCTATTCAAGATTCTGATCAAGATAACCTAATGGATGTAAAAGCTTTTGTGGGTGACGAGATATTGCCCGTTAAAATATTGGTCAGTAGTACGCAGTTTGCCCCAGTGGTGGCCATTAGTAATGCCGGTAGCGCATACAAACTTGAAGCTGTGGACCTTGATGGAACACGACACGAAGTGATAGGCGTCGTTAGATTTGGAAATGTGGTCATCATGAAAGCCATTACACAAAAGGGTAAGTTCTACGGCGTAAAAGCCATTTCACCAACTGGGGAGCTTAATGACATTAAGGGGATAAAAATCAATTTTCAGGACAGGGAAATGGGGTTAAGGGGCCATGATGTGTATGCCCATGTAAAAGCCATGCACCCTTCTGATGATGAGGATAGCTTTAAGATGCCGAAGCAAAATAAGATTAAAAAGGGTGTCTATCAGAATAATTTTAAAGACGTTATTTGGAATATTAAAGCAGTAACCCCTGACGGTAAAAACCTGGACGTAAAAGCGTTTGACGAACAAGGTAATGCCTTTGATGTCAAAGCTGTTCAAGACTCCAAACAACATAGCTTTATGAATGTTAGGGCATTTGTCGGGGATGTAGATATCCCAGTCAAAATCATGGATAGTGAAGACGAATATGCACCCATCAAAGCCATTGACGGGGATGGCACGATTTACGACCTTAAAGCCATTACGGCGGACAATGTCAAACTAGATGTAAGAGGCACAAGCCGTTCAGGGAATATTGTAAACGTCAAGGCTATCAATGAAAATGGTGATTTATACGCTGTCAAAGCGTTTGCTCCCGACGGAAAACTGAATGCCGTAAAAGGGATCAAGATTTTTGATAGAAAGGTAGAAATGCGGGTGCAGGGCAATCCTGTGTATGCGCATTTAAAAGCGATTAGTCAATAGACCATAAAGTTTTAAGTGATTCCGGAAGTATATCGGGAATCATATCAATAATTTGGGCGCCTGCCTGCCGGCAGGCAGGTTACCCCGCCACGTGCGGGGTCTGGCTTTCCGCTATATCTTTTCAAAACTACTATGTCATTGCGAGGAGGTACGACGTGGCAATCTCAAACATACCTGTAACTGGATAAACTCGTCTTCCCATAGTTTTAAAAAGGATGCCACTGCAATCCCTAACGCGGGCATACCTGCCAATGTCATTGCGAAGGAGGTACGACTGCGGCAATCTCCTAATTTTTTGCCTTTCCAAACGCGAATCCTTCCAGCTTAAAAAAGGATTTCAAACATGCCGTTCTATCCCTAACGTGTTACACTGAGCCTGTCGAAGTGCACTTACCTACTAGCATAATTGCCAAATCCATAGTGCTGTCATTCCTGTCAGTTCGAGTGAATTTTGCGATTAGAGTGAGCAAAATTTGTATCGAGAACAATAGTACAAGTCCTTCGAATGGTTCTCGATACAATTTCTCGTACCTCGAAATCACTCGAACTGACATGTTGTTTTACATTTAATAAATGTTCAAAAAAAATCGCCTGTCATTCTGAACTTGTTTCAGAATCTCAAAATCTATAAATAATTTGCAACTAAGAACCTGAAACAAGTTCAGGTTGACAAAAACAGACTTTTTAGAGCACCTTTGTCATTTCGAACGTAGTGAGAAATCTCATTATAAATTCAACACGATAAGATTCTTCGTCCCTTCGCTTTGTCGACATGACATAACGCAAATAGTTGGAGACTTTCCGCTTATTCTGTTATTGAGTTTTTGTATCCAATCATATTGTTTATTCCCATAGAATAAATTCCCTAATCCCATTTTTTGAAGTACTTTCGTGCTTTAAAAATTTCCCCCCTTGAAAAAGCAATTGGAACTCATCAAACCCAAAACATTTCCGTTTTTTTACGGTTATGTTATTTTGTTGTTTGGAAGCATCGGTGTGCTGTTCAGTATTCCGGGGCAAACCGTAGGCGTGTCTTTGTTTACCGATCCCGTAAAGGATGCACTGCACCTAAGCCGCAATGAATTCAGTAACGCCTATATGCTGGGCACCTTGCTCAGTGCCTTTTTTGTCACCAAGGCGGGGATATTGTTCGATAGGTTAGGGGCGAGGGCTGTTGGGTTTTTGGCTGCCTTTTGTTTGGGGGGTACCTTGTTGTTGCTGTCCCAATCCAAAGGCATTGTAGAGGGTATCCAATCGCTGTTGAATACGGATACCAGCCTCGTCGCCTTTGTGGTAATCACCCTCTTGTTTTTTATGTTGCGCTTTAGTGGCCAAGGGGTATTGACGATGACCTCCCGGAATATGGTGATGCTGTGGTTTGATAAAAACCGTGGGAAAATCAATTCCATTAGTAGTATTACGGTGTCCTTGGGGTTTTCCAGTTCGCCATTGTTGATGGACTATTTAATTGACAATCATGGCTGGCAGGGGAGTTGGCAGATTTTGGCATTAAGCCTCTTTTGTTTTTGCGTATTGGTACTGTTGTTTTACAAAAATGCCCCGGAAGCTTATGGCCTTATTCCCGATGGCAAAAAAATCATTTCAAAAAAGGCCAGTTCATCCGCTGAAACCCCCTCTAAATCCTTCACCTTAAAAGAAGCCAAACAAACCCGCGCCTTTTGGATTATTGGTCTGGCATTGGCGTTTAACAGTTTTTTTATCACGGGGATGACCTTTCATGTGGTATCCATTTTCGAAACCCAAGGCTATACCAAGGGCGAGGCCATTGCCATTTTTATCCCCATTTCCATAACTGGCATTACTGTATCCACGATAGCCAATATTTTAAGCGATTATGTGGCACATAAAATCTTTATTTATCTCATGCTCCTCGGTGGTCTTTTGGCCGTATCAGGCCTATGGTTTTTGGAAGACACCGCAGGAGTGCATGCCTTGATTGGTGGTCTTGGAATCATGAGTGGCCTCTTTGCCGTGCTTAATGCAGTGACCTGGCCCAAATACTACGGCAGGGCGCATTTGGGCGCCATTACGGGCAAGGCCATGAGCTTTTTGGTGATTGCCAGTGCCATTGCTCCCAGTATGTTTAGTGCCTCTTTTACTTATTTGGGTGATTATAAATATGTAGCTCTATTGGCTTTTGTGTTTTTGCTGGTGTTGATTATTGGGGGTGTTGGGGTTAGGAGGCCTGGGTAGTGCTTTAAGTTTGTATTCACTAGATTGACTTATACCTCGGCAGCTTTTTATTTAAATGAACTTCATTCTGAAGGAAGTGTTTAACTAATTAGATATTTGTATTAACCCGTTGTGCATTATGATTTAAAAGAAAAAAGTTGTTCATCTTACTGATAATCAGTAAATTG
>NZ_JBHULY010000014.1:0-129602 GCF_042684665.1 Hyunsoonleella rubra
GTTTGTCTTTGATAGAAATATCAACAATATTAAAACTAGCATTATTTAAAATGCACAACGGGTTAATATTATTGTTCTACGCTTGTAGAATTGAATTTTTATTCTACATTTGTAGAAATAATTCTAAACTTATAGAAGATGCAACTATCAAAAACCGAAGAAGAATTAATGAATCATTTATGGAAGCTAAAAAAAGCCTTTATGAAAGATCTATTAGAAGTTTACCCTGAACCAAAACCAGCCTCAACCACCGTAGCTACATTGTTAAAACGCATGACGGATAAGGGGTTTATCTCCTACAAATTATTTGGAAAATCACGACAGTACTATCCCTTAGTGAAGAAAAAGGACTATTTCTCAAAGCACGTAAAAGGATTGGTAAAAAACTTTTTTGATGGAAGCGCAACACAATTTGCGTCATTTTTTACACAAGAAACCAATCTTAGCAAGGAAGAATTGGAAGAGTTAAAAGCCCTAATCGATAGTGAAATTAAAAAGAAATAGTTATGCTTTTGATGATTTTAAAATCCAGCGCCTGTTTAGCCATCCTAATGCTGTTTTACAAACTTTGTTTAGAAAAAACCAGTGCCCATACGTTTAAACGCTTCTATTTGATAAGCATCGTATTACTATCTGCCTGCATCCCTTTTGTAACATATACGGTATATGTTGATGTACCTATACAAACCGCTTCTTTTGATACCAGTTATGGGCAAGGTGAATCCATTATACAACATATTGAAACTGCCGAAGTAAAGTCAACAAAAGACTATCTTCCCAACATTTTATGGGGGATTTATGCGTTAGGTGTTATATTATTTTCTATAAGATTTTGCATCAATCTGTATCAACTCATTCAAAAAATCAGGCAAAATCCGAAGCATAAATCCCAAAGTTTTTGGTATGTTTTACTGAACGATTTAGAAACACCTCATTCGTTTTTTAGCTATATTTTTTTGAATAAATCTCTATTTGAAAAAAAGGTCATTCCCGAGGAAATTCTTTTACATGAGCAAACACACGCGATTCAAAAACATTCCTTGGATATTCTCTTTATTGAAATACTTCAAATTGTATTTTGGTTCAACCCTTTGTTGTTTCTAATAAAAAAAGACATCAAACTCAACCATGAGTTCATAGCAGACCGGGCGGTTCTGAAAAACGGTGCTGATGTTTCCGCATACCAAAATATAATGCTGGAATTTGTGGCTTTGGTTTCCCGCACCACTCTTTCCAGTAGATTCAATTTTTCACCCATCAGAAAAAGGTTTGCCATAATGAAAAACAGCACTTCTAAAAAAGTTTTATGGGTCAGAAATATGGGGCTTCTTCTGTTGGTTTGCGGGTTAGTTTTTGGATTTGGCCAAAAAAATACCGTAAAAAGAAATGTTGAAATACAGCGTATTAATCTGGACCAAATACCTCCGGGGGAAGGCGTAAGCAAATCGATGATGAAAGAGTTTATCGATTTTAATGAGAATTTCAAACGCACCAGAGGTTTTGCCCATGAGAAGCTGTCAAGGATACAAACCATTTATAAAACGATGACCGCTGAACAGCGTAATTCTATCAAAGATTTAGACTTAAAATGGATGACTTATCAGCGGAATTACGCTGTCCCGCAACATCCCTCCCAAGAAGAATTTGATAGTTGGAAAAAAACGACAAACTATGTCTTCCACATTGATGGAAAACCAATCCCAACTTCAGAATTAAATAAGTACTCGCCCAAAGATATTTATAGCTACACCAACAAATTTGCTATCGATGGCAATCCAGATAATGGCACTTACAACTCCAACAATTTTATGTTATTGACCAAAGAAGGGTATCGCTTATCCATGCAGGACAATAGAGCGAGATCATACAATAAAGCACTTCTAAAGTATAAAAATGAAATTGAACATTTTCTAAATTCTGAAAACAAAGACGACAGTGAATTAAAACTCCTAAAGCATCTATTGGATGATTTATACAATGATTTACAACCTGAAGATTTCAACAAATTCAACATACGACAAGCTCCTGAAATTCCTAGTTTGACGTACACAAAGCCCAACCTTTCAAAAACATTGTCCGACGAAATCGTTGAATATAATACTCTGGCAAAAAAATATAATGACCAAAATGTTCAAAAGAAAATATTCATTAAATCTAATGAAATAAGACGCTTGTATTTTCTTTATGAGAACATGACCGATGACGAAAAAAATATTGCTGAGCCCTTCCCATATTTCCACAATAAATCCTTAGAACACAATTCTATAGGAAATATTAGAGTCCAAAGCAAAGAAAGAAAAAGTGCAACACCAGCCATGATGCAAGAATACAATGCATTTATGGACAATTATGAAAAAACCAAAAGAATTCATCACGACGAATTGCGCAGGGCCATTGCTATTTATAAAATCATGACCAAGACTCAACAGGCTACCGTTAAAATGTATCCCGACGTAAAATCCTTTAAAAATCCCGAACCAACAAAATTAGAACAGCCAACGCAAACTCAACTTGAACAGTGGCAAAATGACACAGATATTACTATATCCATTGATGCCCATAGGATAAAAAACATAGAGTTGAAAAACTATAACCCAAACGACTTCGTTTTTTATCGCATGGCTAAAAGTGCTAAGTCTAAACATGAAGCCCTTCAAATAAAGAAACCGAATTCGTGCGCATTATATACTAAAGATGGCTATGAAAACATTGTCTTGAAGGCAAATTATAACAGCTATCATAAACTATACGTAAGATATCTAAATGAAATTGAAAAACATCAAAAAGGGGATAATCCGGACGCTTCAGAATTGTTAATTTTAAAGAAGCAACTGGATAACTTATACGGTAATTTCTCTGAAAAGGAATTAGAGTCCTTTAAACCGCGTAAAGCACCTAAACTACCTTCAAATTCTGTTAGGAATGCATCCATAAGCACCATAAAAAATCTATCCAAAAATGCCAAAGCTTATAATATTTTGGCAAAAAAATACAATAACCCCAATCCTAACGGGCAAAGATATCCCCGTCCTGAAATAGATAAATTATTCCTGTTCTATAACCTACTGAGTGAGGAAGAAAAAGAATCGGTTGAAATTTTCCCAAACCTGCCATATCCCGTCATCAAACAGTATGAAATAAGAAGAAAAGTATTTCCAACAAAACAAATTCAAAATAAATAAGTTACATGAATAAAGTTATCTCCATATTAGTTATCGCATTCATTTTTATTTCAAATATTGAAGCTCAACAAAAAGTATATTACAAGACGAATAGCTCAACAACAATTCACTCTGAGGAATCCTATCAACTGCTAAAACAACACATTAGAAAGAAACTCAGTGAAGATGGAACAGAAGTGACAATAAACGAAATCTTGACAGACAGTGTTGTATCCAATGATTCTATAATTAAGACGATGGAACTACATATTAAAAGAACAAGACACCATAAAGGCTCAAAAAGACTTCCCGAAAAAATCAATACTTACCTCAATAAAGAACTGCCAAATTTTAGCTTAACCACAGCGGAAGGAAAGGAACTTAACTCAAATGACCTTAAGGGCAAACCTACACTTATAAATCTATGGTTTACAAGATGTAAGCCTTGCGTTGAGGAAATCCCCGTTTTGAATGAGCTGTCAAAAAAATATGCTGATAAAGTAAATTTTGTCACAATAACTCCCGATCGCAAAGAAACAACCTTAGAGTTTTTAAAAAATCAGCCATTTCACTTTATTCACTTAACCGATGCCAGGGCATATTTAGAAAAAATTGGCAATAGTTCTTACCCGAAAAATTTATTCATTGACAAGAATGGCGTTGTTAAAAAAATTGCGCGAGGGCTCCCCCATTTCAAAAAAAATGGTAAAATGGAACTTGGCAATGGGGAAATGTTTGAAAAATACATTTTAGAACTGCTTGAATAATTTAATTGGAAGTTTTTAGCAAAAAACATGTAACAAATCCATCGCTTTAACGTTCTAATAGTCAACCTGTGCTGAGCGCAGTCGAAGTATCAACTTGCCCTGAGCTTGTCGAAGGGTCAAAAAACGACCACATCATGTTAAAGCGCTTTTTCATCCTCTGCTCTGGGGCAGATACTCATATTTTAGAAGAATGTTCTGTTGGAGAGCAAAACAAATATGCTGGTATTGGAGCTACTGTTTTCTTTACAGCTATTATGGCTTTTATAGCGGCGAGTTATGCGCTCTATACTGTTTTTGATAATCTATATACTTCCGTTTTCTTCGGACTTATTTGGGGACTTCTCATTTTTAATTTAGACCGTTATATTGTATCTACCATTAAAAAGACAGGGAGTGCGCTGGACGAATTCATTCAAGCCCTGCCACGAATTATTTTAGCCTTCATCATTGCTGTGGTTATCGCTAAACCGTTAGAACTGAAGATTTTTGAAAAAGAAATCAATCAGGTGCTTTTAGAAGAAAAAAATGAAATGACACTTGGCAACCAAGAGCAAATCGCGCAACGTTATACTCCTGAAATCACTTCGCTTCAAAGTGACATTACAGCCTTACAAAAAGAAATTAATGATAAAGAAGCAGAAGTTAATAGCCTATACGACATATATATTTCCGAAGCAGAAGGTACTGCCGGCACAAAGCTTTTAGGCAAAGGCCCGGTGTATAAGGAAAAAAGAGAAAAACATGATACCGCATTGGCAGAATTGCAAGCCCTTAAAGAAGAAAACAAAGCCAATATATTTGCCGCGGAAAACGAAATCGCATCCTTAAAAGAGGATTACAATACACAAGTGGTTAATACCCAACCCATCATCAATAATTTTGATGGATTGATGGCGCGGGTTAATGCCTTGAACAAACTGCCATGGTTGCCTTCTTTCTTTATTTTCCTTTTGTTCCTTGCGATTGAAACCGCCCCCATCTTTGCAAAATTATTAGCCCCAAAAGGTGCGTACGACCATCATCTTGAAGAACAGGAAGACACCGTAAGGAGCATTATTCTTCAAAATAAAGCACAACGCGCCAACTTGATACAAACCGAAAATGCCTTAAACAACAGTGTTTATACCGACATTAAAAATGACGAAGAACTATACGCATATAAACACAAAAAGGCTCGCGAATTGATGCAATTGCAAGCCGATGCGTTTTACAACAGGCAGAAAACTGCGCTTTGACCTAGGCCGCTTCGTTAGTTTTAAAGTGGTCGTAAAGTTCTTTACAACCCAAACCAACAATAGACAGTTGCTTGGCAGTTTTTAAAGACTCCTCGTGCAAATCCATTAGGGCGTTAACACCATAGCGGTCCACACTCTCCAGACCTTCAATACTAATGGTCAGGTTGTTAAATTTTTGAAAAGCGTCTTTGAATTCTGTTTGAAAAGCGTCAACATTTGATTTGTTGAGCACACCTTTTAGTTTGTAGAAATTATTACAACTAGTAATTCTTAATTCCATTATAAATGATATTAGTTCGACAATAAATTTGGGCTATTAATAGTCTGATAATGTTGTAAATATAAAAAGTAAATTTGATTACGCAACAATTTATCGACAAATTGGTTTTTACACTAGTTGAAAAATCAGTCGGTGTCAATTTCATCGACGAGTAGCAAGTTTAGCATAATATTTGATTATTTTAGCCTAGTTTTACTTTTGAAAAACCTACAACAATGAAAAAAATAGTTACACTTTTTTGTCTGCTAGTTTTCAGCATATCATATGCCCAGACCCCAGAAAACGAGGACACCAAAGCCATCAACAAAGTTTTAAAAAACGCCCGTATCGCATGGTCCAATAACGATATTGAGGGTTTTATGGACAGCTACTGGAAGAGCGACTCCCTAGCGTTCTACGGCAAAAAGGGGGTCACCTACGGCTGGCACGAAACCTTGGACCACTACCAAACTTATTACCCCACGGCCGCCTATACCGGCAAGTTGAGTTTTAAAATAAATGCCATCAATAAAGTTTCCTCAGATTCCTATTACGTTTTGGGCGAATATCATATCAAGCGCGATATCGGTAATGCCGATGGTATTTTTATGCTGGTATTTAAAAAAATCAGTGGGGAATGGAAGATTATTGCGGATACTTCGGTTTAGACAATCTTTAGGAGTTAGTAGTTTTGTTCAATAGTTTTTGATGGTTGATAATATCCACAGGCCTATAAACCACCACCTCAGAAACCGGATACTTCTCCAACAAATGCTCTGGCCGAATAGGGCGTTTTTCAAAATTACCACCACAGTTTGGGCAAACCTGTTTTAAAACCGTTTCCACACATTCCCGGCAAAAGGCACATTCAAATGTGCAAATCATAGCGTCTTCGGCATCAAAAGGCAAAGCCTTGTTACAGTTTTCGCAGGTGGGTCTGATTTCTAACATATCGATTGATATTTTACACTTTGAAAATAGTCAATTATTTTTGCCCTATGAAATATAGCTACAAAGTTATACTGATGGTCATTCTGGCCGGCATCACCATTTACGGATTGATTACGGGCAGATATCTCTTTTTGGTATTTATGTTTCCCTTTGGCCTGGGGCTTTTCAAAAAAAAGGACACTTAAGAAGTGCCCTTTTTACATACCTAAGCAAAAATTATTTGGACAAACCAGCCACAAACTTGTAAATAGCATCTCCGTGTACCCCCGTAAAATATTTTCGGAGCACCTCATCCCGCTTTTTTCTATCGGCTTCATCAGGGTATGCTTTTTCTAAAGCGTCACCAAGGCCTTTAAAAACAGCATCCAGATCCGTCATCGAATCCAAAAAGTAGGCTTCCATTATTTCCCTGCCATCACTGCCCCAAGCGTGTCTGTGCGGATAATACCCTTTAATCAATGGGTTGTCCTTAATCATTTTATTAAAATCATCAGTCATCACCTTTTTGATTTCATCATCATCGCCATCATCCGGAAACGCCAAATGCGATGTCCTAACATAACAAATCATGTCTTTTGAAGCATCTTGTACCAGTTTTACCAATGGCAAAGTCGCAAATATTTCATCCGTATGATAGCTGGAATAATAGGTATTGCGCTTTTTCATGTAAGCATTTCTGGCATCCTCATCGGGCCAGCCCTCCTCCTCCAATTCACCATTTCTTTTTTGAGCTTTCTCGATGTCAGCCCAAGTATTATACACCCTAACATACACCAACTCCCGGTTATCAGGTGTCAATTGGTGCAAATAAAATGACGAGGCCGCTACGTGCTCATTTTTGACGGTTACTTTGTCCAGGTATTCCTTTTCAACGGATTTCCACTCATCCATATCAAAATCCTCCATGTCCATGTTCCAGTGCATGGTGGTCATAGTCATGTACTGCGGGCGAGGCGCCTCTTTTTCATCTTGTGCAAAAAATGTGGCAGGAGCCATCAGCAATACAAAAAGCACTGCATAAAATTGGTTGGTAGTTTTCATAATTAGTAAAAATTAAAGTTAATATATTGATTAATCACACTCTACTTTAACCTGATTTCGAAACAGTATTATTCATTTGGGCGTTACCCCAAGGGGTCGGGCTTTCACTACTCGCTCTCTCCCGATAGCTATCGGGAGAGAGCTCAAACAGGCCGTTCAATCCCTAACGCGGGGCAAACCTGCCAATGCTTTTAAAAAACCTCAAACAGCATAACCTATCCGCAAAATCCATTTCAAACTCACGTAACATTAAGATTCGGGGCTAAATTCTGGTGCTATTAAAATGTGATGGAGAATTGAGAGTATCTAAATATACAATAAAAAAACGGCTGTTTTAATAAATCACAAATGTTTTAGGAATTTTGAAGTTTCTCCCGCATCTTTTTGGTCATCCCTTTTACAACCATCTCATAGGAATGGTCAATTAATTCCTTTATAAACTGCGGTTTCAATTCGCCTTTGTAAATATCGATGGTGTTCCAATGTTTGTTGCTAACGTAGGGCCCGGGGTAAATACTTTCGTAATCGACCCGCAGTTGCTCGGTGTATTCTGGGTCGCATTTTAATGTGATGGTATTCTCGCCCTTATCCCATAAGTTTAATGGAGCCATCAAAAACATTTTGGTCAACACTTTAAAAACCAAAGTGCTTTCATCAAATGGAAAACTTTCTGATGCGCCTTTTTTACTTAAGCAATGTATTCTGATTTGCTCTATGTCCACCTTATTCCAGTTTTTTAACTTCTTTGCTTTCGATTTTTAAAGCCGAATAATCCAATGTCCAGCCAATGGTTTCTACAATGGTTTCAATCAACAAAATGGTTTCCAAAGCTTCCTGTTGTGCTATTTGAATAAGCCCACTTTCAGGAATTTTATCCCGAATATGCAACTTGGCTTCATTGTGCAAATCGGTTAAATCATTCGCTTCAAACTTATTAAAATACCCGTCGCTTTTATCGTAATAATTCAAATTGGTTTCAATGGATAAAACCTCGGGTTGCGGAAAATGTTCTAAAATAATTTTGCGGTTGTCATTGTCAGCCTTCAACTGAATTTTTGATAAATCGTACCCAACATGTGCCTTTGCATTGATCACCACTAAGGCTTTCTTTTTACTGGAAATCAGTTTTAAAAACTTTTGTTTTACGTCCTCGTAATGGTAAATCTCAGCAAAATCACCCTCTACAGTGATGAACTTGCATACCTTTTTAATTTTATTGAGAAGAATGGTGGACTGCGCATTGACCAACTGCTTTTTCTTAAAGGACTTCACAACAGTAACCACACCAAGGGTGACCAAAATTGCTATGATAATTGCAATAAATACTTCCATTAATCTATCACTTCAAATAATACAGGACGACTTGGTGAGGCATCATTTTCAAAAGGAGCCACCTGTAAATTCAAGAAATATTCCCCATCCTTAATCCGGTTATCCACATAAATAAACTCCGTTATGGTAGCATCCATCCGTAATTTTCCTGACGTATTCCAAAAAGCGTTGTGTCCCAATAATTCACATTCATCCTTTTCCCTATCAATACTCGGGGTATCTATCAAAAGGTGTTTGATGCCTTTGCTTACCAGAAACTCCACCGCCTCTTTCATTAAATACGGCCAGTTGGTATTGGAATGTTGTCGCGTCAATTTTTCCCTGGTATTGGGCATGGTGCGGACAATCAAAGCGTCCCTTTTTTTGTGCCCCAGTGCAAATTGGAGCTGTTTTTTGGAAATCACTTTGTCCTTCATATAGTTTTCCGGGGCCACAGTAATCACTTCGGCCAAAAAGAAAAACTGGTTTAAATTTTGGTTAATCGAATGTACTTTTTCTGTAATATGCCCCACGCATTCGGTATGCGTCCCATGCGAATGTGGATTGAATTTTATATTATTAAAATTGATACATGCCCCATCCTTTACCGTAGCTACCCACTCGCCATCTCTTACAGGCTCAACACTGGGTTTATCAATGTACCAAGCATTTACATTGTCCTGTCTATCACTTACGGGAATGGAAATATCCAAGGGTTTGGACAAATCTATCCGCAATTTTCTGGAATTGTATTGTACGGTTGCAATCAACATTAGGTGATTTTAAAAAGGTGTGAGGCGATACCATCGCTCAAAAATTTACCCTTTTTTGTGGTTAATAATTTAGCTCCATCAATATACAATAAATGTTCGTTAATATAAATTCCTGACTGTTTCAAAAGGTAATTTTTGTAATCCAAACCAAAATCCTGCTCTACTTTTTCCAAAGAAACACCCCAAATGGTGCGCAAACCGGTCATAATATATTCGTTAAATCGGTCCCGTTTAGTTAGGGTTTCAATTTCTTGGGGCAATTCCCCTTTTTGAATGGCTTTGATGTACTTTGTATTATTGGACACGTTCCAACTGCGCTGGTCACCATTAAAGGAATGCGCCGAGGGCCCAATGCCCAAATAGGGTTTTCCCTGCCAATATGCTGAATTGTTTTTACTGAAATAATTTGGCTTCCCGAAATTGGACAATTCATAATTGATAAAACCTTCCGTCTCCAATTTATCAACCAAAATATGATATTGTTCCTGTGCCATATCGTCGTCCACATTGTCTATAATGCCTTTTTTGATGAATGAGGCCAGTGCCGTTTTTGGTTCAACGGTCAAAGCGTATGCTGAAATGTGGGGGACTTTAAACGATAAAGCTTTCTCGATATTTTCAATCCATTCTTTATTGGACAACCCTGGAATACCATAAATCAAATCGATGGAAATATTTTCAAAATGACGAACCGCCTCCGATAGACAGTCTTCCGCTTCTTCAGCATTGTGGGCACGGTTCATCAGTTTTAAGTCTCGCTCGAAAAAGGATTGGACACCAATGCTCAGTCTGTTTATTTGTAAAGTTGTTAAAGCGTTAAGTTGTCCTATGGATAAGTCATCGGGATTGGCTTCAAGGGTGATTTCTGGAGTTTTACAAACCTTAAAATTCATATAAACAGAATCAATCAAAAATCGTAATTCGGCATTCGGCAATAAAGACGGTGTACCTCCCCCAAAGTAAATGGTTTCAACAGTGTCTCCTCCCAATTCATCTTTGCGCAATTCAATTTCTTTGGCCAAGGATTGTACCAATTCATCCTTCTTTTTTAAGGATGTTGAAAAATGAAAATCACAATAGTGACAGGCCTGTTTGCAGAAGGGGATGTGGATGTAGATGCCGGCCCCTCCCTTCCTCCCCAAAGGGGAGGAGTACTCACTCGAACTCATTTATCAGGCTGTTTTATTCCCCCTTTGGGGGTTAGGAGGCTTGTTCTTTGCGGATTCTGTTTCACAAAAGCACTCCATCCAGAATAACTCTTCCCCACCTCAACTCTACCGGAATTATAAAAATGGCAAACCGCGGCGGCCAATCCATCGGTGGCATCCAAATTCTTTGGAAGCGTTTTAAGCCCCAATAAACTTTGGAGCATTTTTGCCACCTGCTCTTTGCTTGCATTTCCATTGCCTGTGATGGCCATCTTAATTTTTTTTGGAAGGTATTCGGTAATGGGTATCTGTCGGCTCAATCCGGCGGCCATGGCCACACCTTGTGCTCTGCCCAGCTTGAGCATACTCTGCACGTTTTTACCATAAAATGGAGCTTCAATCGCAATTTCATCGGGATGATGAGTATCGATTAGCTCGATGGTACGCTCAAAAATCAATTTTAATTTTAGATAATGATCGTCGTATTTTTTCAAATCCAATTCGTTCAACTGCATAAACTGCATGGTTTTACCCACTACTTTTATAAGTCCAAAACCCATAATGGTCGTTCCCGGATCAATGCCTAAAATGATTTTCTCTTTCATAATTTTTCTAATTTCCACAATAATAACACCCGCTGAGCGAAATGGAAACACCAAAAGTGATGGCCAGCAAGTTACCGTTAAATGAACCAAAGCCATCAGAAACAGGGCTAAAATCCTTTGCAAAACCAAAAACATAAGAGCCGTCCAAATACACAGTCAAGGTATCTGAAATGCCATAGTGCAATTCCACACCGCCTATCGTATTAAAAAAAGTGGTTTTGTTGGCCCCAAAATTTCCTAGTGGTTTTACAAACGACAACCCTGGGCCTGCATGGAAAAAGGTGCCCATTCGCTGTGAAAATGAAATCAGCCTCGAGGCATCGTAAACCAATTGGACGTTGACTCGCGAATAGTTCAACTTAAATTCCTGCGAATTGGAAGTATTGGAAATTCTGCTGAAACCATAATCCAATTTACCTCCCAGTCTGGGTTTAAACATATATTGAAAACCTAAACTCACAGATGGAAAATTTACAGATTTGCCTTCAAAACCATCCACAAATCCTCCACCGGACGGACTGCTAACACCTAAAGCAACCTGCCCTTTTATTGTGCTGGTATCCCCTTGCCCAATAGCCCTAAAACCGCAAAACAAAACACACAACCATAGCAATACCGCGGTAAGTTGATTTATTTTTGGGTTCATAAGGACTTTAAGGTTATTTTGCAAGCTGAAACATGCACAACTCGCTTCCATACAAAACTAAACAATTCTTTTTTGTGCTTATTAAATTAAGCATCGTTGCGGGTGCATTTTATTTTGTGTATCAAAAGTTGACAGAAAATCCCGATTTAAATCTTTCTGAATTTATTGCATTTACTACAGAAAATAAGGTGTTATCGAGTAAAAACGTCCTTATTTTGGTGTTGCTCTCTATTCTTAATTGGTGTTTTGAAATTTTGAAATGGAAGTATTTGACAAGCTCTGTTGTAAGACTAAATTTTAAACAAGCCATGGAACAAAGCTTAGGGGCATTGATCGCCTCCCTTTTTACTCCCAACAGAATTGGGGAATATGGGGCAAAAGCTATTTACTTTGAAGGCTCAAAAAGGAAATCTATTTTGATGGTGAACCTATTGGGGAATATGCTACAGATGGGAATAACAGTTATTTTCGGCATCATTGGCCTTAGTTTTTTTATGAACCGGTATCATCTCGAAATTGACTTTTATAAGTTCGCCCGATTACTTGTCATTTTCCTTATTGCGATTGCCCTTGTCGGATTCGGCATTCGAAAAAGTAAATTTTCGATTAAAGGATTTTCTTTTGAAAAGGTGAAGCAGTTCGCTTTCAGCTATCCCAAATCCACGCTAAGTTTAGGGGTTTTGTTTTCATTGCTTCGGTATCTCATCTTTTCGTTTCAGTTCTATTTGTTGCTGCATATTTTTAATACTGATTTGGGGTATTTTGAAGCTATGATGGCCATTACATCCATGTATCTTTTAGCTTCATTGCTCCCCTCAATTTTTATTTTCGATGCAGTCATCAAAGGTGGCGTTGCCGTTTATTTGTTTTCATTTTTAGGCATCAACCCACTCATCATTTTAAGTACGGTGACCATAATGTGGCTATTGAATTTTGCCCTCCCGAGCGTATTCGGCAGTTACTATGTGCTGAATTTTAATGTTCCAAAAAGCGAATAATATGGTCGTTTTCAGCATAATTGTCACACTTTCTTATTTGCTTTTGATAGGAAGTTTTATTGTGGGGTTTGACAAAGTCAAATCGTTTCATTTGAAAGACGTTACCGCCAAAACGAAATTTACACTGGTGATTCCTTTTAGAAATGAAGCTGAAAATCTGCCAGAATTATTGCACTCCATAAATCTGCTCAATTACCCAAAAGATCTATTTGAAGTGATTTTGGTGGATGATACTTCGGAAGATAATTCAAAAGAAATCATTGAAACATTTTTGGAGGAAAATGCAATTCTCAATATCCAGATTATTGACAATGAAAGGCGCACCAAATCTCCAAAAAAGGACGCCATCGATACAGCAATAAACAAAGCAAAGCACGAATGGATAATGACCACCGATGCAGACTGTGTTTTGCCGAAATTCTGGCTGGAATGCTATGACGAATTCATTCAGCAAACCGATTCAATATGTATTGCCGGCCCTGTAATGTATCATGACGGCACAACATTTTTGGGCAGGTTTCAACAATTGGACCTCTTCAGTTTACAAGGTGCGGGCATTGGTAGTTTTGGTTTAAAAAAACCATTTTTGTGCAACGGGGCAAATTTCGGTTATACCAAAACTACTTTTCAGGAAGTAAACGGTTTTGAAGGCAACACTAATATTTCAAGTGGCGATGATATTTTTCTATTGGAAAAATTCGCATCAAAATTCCCAGATAAAGTGCATTATTTAAAATGTGAAAAAGCCATTGTAAAAACCAATCCGCAACCCAGTTGGCATGAACTTATGCAACAGCGGTTGCGCTGGGCGTCCAAAGCCAAGGCTTACAATAATTGGATTGGAAAATTGACGGGCATCATTGTCCTTTTAATGAATATTTTGGTAGTGGCACTTCCACTTTTAGCCATTGCCGGTCTATTCAATTTTAAAATCTGGGTGTATCTTTTAGTAATTAAATTGAATATCGATTTTTTGCTACTATATAAAACGGCCACATTTTTTGGCCAGAAAAAAGCATTTCTTAGTTTTTTGACCAGTTTTTGTTTCTATCCGTTTTTTAGTGCTCATGTTGGGCTACTATCAATGTTTGGCGGGTATAGTTGGAAGGGCCGTAAATTCAAATTATAATTTTTAGTAGATTTACCCTAATGAAACTACTTGACAAAACAAGCAATCCCGCTTTTACCGATTACTTTTTTAACAACGATAGTCCTTCTTCCGATACAATGACGGTGACGGGAATCTTCGTAAAATCTTTACTTTCCATCACCATTATTATCATTATTTCCATCGGTATTTGGAAATTATACACTGAGGGTACGGATGTAAAATGGTACTCCATGGGCGGAATGCTGGCCGCCATCATTATCAGTATTGTGATTTCCGTGCGCCAACATTGGGCACATGTTTTAGTACCCTTGTATGCCATTGCAAAAGGCTTTTTCCTGGGAGCTACAACAGCTTATGCCCATGCCCGTTTTCCCAACTTGCCATATCAGGCTATTGGAATAACTATGGTGACATTTCTCGTTATCCTTTTATTATATCAAACCCGAATTATTGTTGTTACAAAAAAGCTTCGAAGCGTAATTATAACAGTCACCGCAAGCATTTTTATTATTTATATCATTTCGTGGATTCTCGGTTTTTTCGGTATTAAAGTATTTATATGGGGCACCTCATGGCCTGCCATCATTTTCAATATCGTGGCTGGTATTTTTGCCGCCCTTTCCTTGCTTTTAGACTTTGACTACATTGAACGCCATAAAAACTCCTCACCAAAATATAAGGAATGGCTGGCTACTTGGGGGCTTTTGGTAACGTTGGTTTGGTTGTATATTGAAGTGTTGCGCCTGATGCGAAAACTGGCTATTCGGTTTTAATCCACTTTTACGATCAAGGGGAGTTTGAATTCGGTCGTTACCTGTTGGCCACGCTTTATGGCTGGATAAATTTTAGGCAACGAATCCAAACTTTTTTGCAAGAGGCTTTCCAATTCGGGAATTTGCTGTTGTGTCAGCGAATCCATTTCAGTTTTCAGCAATACGAGTTCACCTTGATCGGATAATTTGAATTCCAATTGCAACGTATCATTAACATCTTCAGTCACTACGATGATTTGATTCTGAAGAAACCCACTAATCTCAGCATACAGAGTACTTTCAAAGCACGATTTTTTTTCGGCCCTTGATTGTAGTTTATCGCATTCCGAAAAGCTTGGATAAGTATCCACCTCATCCCAATTAAATGTCTTTAGTTCCTCCTTTAAAATAGCTTCGGGAGTTGTTTTTTTTACGTTGAAATACTCGCAGGAGGAGAGGGCAAAAAAGAGTATTAAAATCAAAGTTGGTCTCATTGAACTATTCTGAAGCCGAAAAGTACAATTTTTTTGTTTCTCAAAGAATACAAGGACTTACTTTGTAACAATAATAAGCTCAAACCGTCAAATTAGTAAAAATCAATACATGGATATTATTTTAATCATCATAGCGGGCCTATTTATGATTCTGGGGATTTTGGGCAGTTTTCTACCTGTTTTGCCAGGTCCTATTACCAGTTGGGTAGGCCTTTTGCTCATACATTTTACGGATGCCATACCGATGAACAAATCCTTTTTAGCGGTCACATTTATCGTGGCAGCCTTA
The DNA here is from genome assembly GCF_042684665.1 of Hyunsoonleella rubra. Taxonomy (NCBI): domain Bacteria; kingdom Pseudomonadati; phylum Bacteroidota; class Flavobacteriia; order Flavobacteriales; family Flavobacteriaceae; genus Hyunsoonleella; species Hyunsoonleella rubra. The sequence goes on from NZ_JBHULY010000014.1 coordinate 15,542, forward strand.
ATTTGGCTAATGGATTATATTATTCCGGCAATGGGCACGAAACGTTTTGGCGGGTCAAAATATGGGATGATCGGCACTACGATAGGGTTAATTGTTGGACTGATTGCTCCAATTCCTGGAGGCATAATTATTGGTCCATTTTTCGGAGCATTGATTGGTGAACTTATCAACAAAAATGATTCTAAAACTGCTGTTAAAGCCGCCTTCGGTTCTTTTATCGGCTTTCTCACATCAACTTTCTTAAAATTTCTAGTTGCAATCATTTTCCTCGGGCTATACATTGGAAAATTCATAGAATATGGAGGCAGTATTTTCTAATGCTTGGAAAGAAGTAGCCCTGTGGGTCTCTCACCTCCACAGGGCATTTGTAAATTGCTATTATCAACAAAAAAATCGAGGGATTAATTAATCTGATATGTTGACAAAACAAAGATAACCATAAGATATGGCTTTGAGCTGCGGAAAAACCGTAACAGAATTACGGTTTAGTTATAGAATGTACTGTTTGAGGTACTTTTGGGAGGAAAAAAATGTGTTTTTTTTACTTTATTTCACGTTTTAATTCTTTTCTGGATTGGAAATATTAAATAAACCCTTTGTCACGGGCTTCTTTAAGTAAGGTTTCATCCTTTCCGTCCTCAACCGAAAAAATCTCCTTTAATTGCTTTTTGCGCTTTTCAACAGCACTTAAAGAAATATCCAAGTGGGACGCCAAGCTTTTGGTTTTGATTCCTTGAGACAACAAATGTAAAATCTTTCGATTTCTATCATCGATAACTATATCACTGGTAATGGATTTCCTGATAAAACTATTTACAGTACCACTATAAAATGGTGGATTATTCAAAACAGCCTGAAAAGCACTGGCCAATTCGCTGGAGGTCAAATCACTTTTTATCAAAAAACCTTCGGGATCGATATTTTTCATGATGTTGTGAATCCTGAAAGATTCGTTGAACATGGTAAGAATTACGATTTTGGCATCTGGCAATACCTTTCGGGCATATTCTGCCAAGTCTTCCCCAGAACTCATTTTTCCATCGGAAGAGGGGGGTAGGCTTATGTCTACGAATAACATATCATAAGGCAAACCATTGGAGACGGACTTATCCATAAATATTATGGCCTCATCGCAATTGTTAGCAATATCGATACTCAGTTCTTGATTTTCTTTCTTAGTAAACAACAATGTATTTTGATACCCCTCAATAATCATTGGGTGATCATCAATCATTAAAATTTTGATGTGTTCTGTCATTATACTTCTATTTTAGTTGGTATTTCAATGGTTACTGTCGTACCTTTTTCTTTTTCCGACTCTATATGCAAGTTGCCCTCAACTTCACCTATCCTGGAATTCATGTTCTTCAAGCCAATCCCAGATTTGGCCTTGTTTACATCAAACCCGGACCCGTCGTCCTTAATTATTAGACAAATTACATCATTTTTTAATTTAAAACTAACGTCAACTTTAGTCGCTTCTGCATGTTTATAAATATTGTGCAGTGCTTCTTGTAGCATTCTATATACATGTATTTTGTATTTGTTAGAAACGCCATCCCAGTGAATGTCATCGTCATGGGATAAATCATATTCAAGTCCATATGCATTGGTTTGGGTTTCAACAAGTGTCTCGATGATATCTACAAACCCTGAACCTGAAACAAAATCAGTATTCAACTCGTGGGATACCTTTCGGATATCCTCTTCGATAGTCTTCAATTCGTCAATATACTGTCCTCGGGTTTTAATAGCCTCAACCGAAGGGTTCAGGTTTAAACTATCCAAACTCAAACGGGTTCCGAATAGTCGCCCTAAAACCCCATCATGCAGTTCTTCTGAAATTCGTTTTTTCTCAAGAGCTCTAGCTTCCTCGATTTTATCATTTTGAGCAAGCATCAGATTATAGATTTCTTCATTGGCTTCTTGTTGTTGCCTATTGAATTCCAACTCTTTATTCTTAGCCCTTTGAGATATAATCACATAAAGCAGCAGTGCCGCCACCAATAAGATGACCGAGATAATGATCAACCACATGCGTTCTCGGGCTATACGTATGTTTTCCTGCTCTATCTGTTGGGTTTCAAACCTTATTCTTGCAAATTTATTTCTGATGGCACGTTCAGCCTTTTGCAGGCTATCGCTTAGTGTAACATACTGTTCAAGAAATTTAGTGGCCTTTTCACCTTCTTCAATTTTTGAGAGCAGCATCAGAGATTTCAATAAATCGTCATTGGCATAATCCTTGGAAATTTCTTTTGCCTTATAGGCATAGTATTTTGCGGAATCTGTGAGATTATTATCATTATAATATTCGGCAAGATGCTGGTGCAAGATTATTGAATTATAGCTGTCATTTATACTATCGGTTATTTTTAAAGCTTTTAAATAAATTCCTGGAAGTTGTTCCAAGTCGCCTGACTCATAAAGTGTTTTGCCGTAATTTCCAAGTGCCAGAACGTAGATATCAGGATGACTATTAACAAGACTTTTGTTGGAAATTATTTGATTGTAGGTATCCTTTGCAAGCTGAAATTGACCTGATCTTCTATAGACTTTCACCAAATTATTTAAAGTTGCTCCTATGCTCCTTTCAAAGTCTCCTTCAAGCCCCATTTTAATAGACAGAGCTAAATCGTAATATTTTATAGAATCTTCAAAAAGTTCAAGTTCATCAAAAATAATTCCCAAAAGATTATAATTATATGCTTTAAACTTTCTTATTTCATTAGTTTGTGGCAAATCCTCAAGCAGTGCAATAGATTCGAAAGCACTAACCTCACTACCAGTATAATCCTTATCATAAGCTTGCATCCCCGCAAGTCTGTACAGGGTGACTGAAGTCTCAAATCTGTTGTCAAACTGTTTAAATACTTTTTTAGCCTTTTGGTAATAATAATATGCGCTATCATTTATTAGTGCATACCTATATAGTTCACCGATTTGGTAGTGCTGATGCGCAATTGAAAGTGAATCCGATGACTTTATTGAAGATATATATTTATGAATTGAATCTATCTTATTTAAATTCTCACTTTGCTGAGCATTTAGAATGCATATACTAAAAAACAAAAACAACAAAGTAAATTTCAACTTCAAAATAAATTAATTGCGCTACTTTCCCTCAAATGTATTTATTATTTGTCAAAACAAAAAAGCCCTCCAGAATAATCTGAAGGGCTTTTTCTTAATTCTATGCTAATCTTGAAATCTAATATTTTAGTTGTCAAGAGCATTACCTCCTGTAAAAGGAGCTGGCTTACTGGTATCAGGTGATACTAAAACATCATCTTCATTCAAATCCTGCTTTACGCAAGAGGTTAAAGAGGCAGCTAAAAAGGCTAAGATTAAGGTAATTTTTAGGGCTTTCATATTCATTCGAACATTTAAGGTTAAACTATTTCTCTTTATCTAAGTTTTAAAAACTTACACGTTAAAAAAATCAAGATTTTAATTTAAAATCTTAATCAAGGGAAAATGGAATAATTAACTTTAAAAATCGGATGCATAAAAGCATACGAAATGATTTTTAAATTTTTGAGGGAGAATGACCTGGGTCAAAAAAAGGATTAATTAACATAACGTGCAGAGAGGGAATATAGCTTGCTCGTTATATGGTACGAAAGTAGAGGCGAGAGGTAGTATTTGATAAAATAATCGATAAAAAGCATATTTTATCGACAAAAAACATCGATTAACTGCATATTGTGTTTTTTACCTGTATTTTCTTTCAACTAAGCCCATCATTCCAACCCAAAGGTTTATAAGGTCGATTCGCTTTTTACAAAACTGGTTTTTATCACCTTTGTTGAAAAATCAGCTTGTGATTCAGTAGTACTATTTAAACGCGCAATAAGCATCTCTGCTGCCATGGCTCCGATTCTTTTGGCATGTTGTCTGATAATAGCCAATCTAGGTACCGAGTGATTGGATACAGCTTTACTCGAAAAACCAACTACTGAAATATCTTTTGGCACTTTTGTCTTCAGGTTTATCGCCATATTAATGGAAACAACTCCAGAGGCACTCTCTGCGGCCACAACTCCGTCAATAGTTTTATTCTTTTTTAAAAGCTTTTTAATTTTTTGTTGGATATCATCGCCTTTCTTAATTTTTAAAACCAAAGGCGACATTTGAGCTTCTAAAATTGCTTTGTTATAGCCACGTTCCCTTAATTTACCAACACTTATGTCATCTATTTTACTAATAAAGACAATATTTTGCCTTCCTTCGGCAATTAAATTCTTGGTCGCATTATAGGTTGCTTCAAAATTATCCACAATTACCTTATCGCACATGACGTCATGGGCTACCCTGTCAAACATCACAATAGGCAATCCCTGCACCATGGTATCCCTTAAATGCTGTACTTCATTTTTTATTTGGGTTTCTTCAGCCAAACTCAAAATAAAACCGTCCACGCTCCCATTGGCCAAAAGTTCCAGGCTTTCCTTTTCCTTTTCCAAGGATTCATTGGAGATACATGTGATAATATTATAGCCATGCTTACTGGCCTCCCGCTCAATCCCAAAAAGTACTTTGGATAAAAAATGGTTTAGGATATCCGGGATGATCACCCCAATGGTTTTCGTTTTGTTTTGCTTTAGGCTCAGCGCTACCTTATTGGGCTTGTAGTTATACAATTCAGCTAGCTCCTTTACGCGCTTCCTGGTATCCTCACCTATTTCTTCACTATCGTTAAGTGCTTTGGAAACGGTAGAAATTGAAACGTTAAGTTCCTTTGCAAGCTGTTTTAAAGTGACCATCCGGATTATATCTAAGTAAAACGAAGATGCAATTTACAAAAATAGCATGCTAAACAACTAAGTTTTACAAAATTGAACCCTAAATTATTTTGATTGATGAGTTGGTTTCAGCAGATTTATATACGGCTTCCTGGATTTTCAGTGTCTTTAAATAGCTTGGGCCATTGGTTTCAAAAGATGCTCCTGAAATCAGTTTATCGATAAAATCGCGTTGAAAGATATAGCAACAGTCTCCAGCGAAACCAATGTTGCGATGTTCATATTGATGCTCTTTTTCAGTTTTTCCCAAATGCTGTACAGTAATTTTACCATCATTATATAAACGGATAGAGCCCTTTGAACCTTCCACCAAATACTCACCAAAGGTATATCGGAAATTTTCAATATTACTCTCATTGTATCGGTTGGCATCCCACACTGCAGTAGCTCCCGATTCAAAATTCATCACCATTAATCCAGCATCTTCACCTTTAATGACGGGATTATGTCGTTTTAAAATGGCGTATACATTGTTCACCTCTCCAGCATGATATCTGAAAGTGTCAATAAAATGGACACCCGTTTCATAAATCAATAGTTTTTTATAATCCCGAAAGTAGGGCTGGCGGGATAGGTATGCATCCTCTCCCCATCCATCACCCATGCGAGACCTAAAATTAAGATTGAAAAGCGCTCCGACTTCGTCATTTTCAATCAGTTTTTTAATCTCCCTGTGCCAAGGTTGAAATCTGAAATTTTCGTGAACCACGAAACGCACATTCTTTTTCGAAACGTAATCCACTATTCGCACTGAATCTTCGTAAGTTGGTGCCATGGGCTTTTGGCAGATAATATGAACGCCATGGTCTGCAGCAAACTTGCACATCTCAAAATGCGTTTCAGGTGGTGTGATGATGTCCACAAAATCAGGTCTTTCTTCAAGAATCATTTCTTTATAATCGGTATAATGTTTCTTTACACCATAAGCATCCATAATCCCTTTTGCCCGTTCTTTGTTGGAATTACAAAGCGCCGTGATTTCAACTTCTGGAATTCTAGTCCACGCCTGATACTGAAACTGACTAAAATACCCGGCCCCTATTGCAACTCCTTTTAATTTACGCATCACTTAATTTTTTATTGGGGTTCATAAAATACCAGCAAAATATGGCCACAAATCCAAGCGCGGCGGCAACATAGAAAAATGGCTCATCGGCTCCAGTCCATTCACGAAGGTATGGAAAAGCCAATGCCGTTGTAAATGCACCGATATTCCCAGCCATATTCATCATTCCAGAAACCTTTCCGGAATTTTCTTCACCAATATCCATACAAAAAGACCACGATGGGCTCAAGGTCATATCTGCTCCAAAAATAGCAACCGATAAACATAATACCGCGCCCAGAGGTGTATCCATATACAGACTGGAAAGTATACCTATCACCACCAAAACAAATCCAATGGTAGCGGGGATTTGCCGGGACTGCTTCCATTTTCCTGTTTTGTAAATACTGTCCACCATAAAACCTGAAACCCAGTTCCCCAATGCACCTGCCAACAAGGGCATCATGGCATAAAAACCAGTGGCTACAAGTCCTAATTCATACTTCGCTTTGATATACGGAAACAACCACGTCAACATAAAAAAGAAAATAAAGTTACTTCCGATATACTGTATCATGGCCAGTATGACATTGTTTGATCCAAGAATAGTGCCTATTGAAAGATTACCTCCTTTTTTCTCAACGGCCTGTTGCCTATTGTTCACGATATATTCCTTTTCGGCATCGGATAACCCGGGGTGATCTTCCGGTTTGTTTCTAAACGCCCAGTAAAAGATAACAGCGAATATAATCCCTATGGCTCCAAAAAAGTAAAAGATATTCCGCCACCCCCAAGCATCAATAAGATAGGCCACCAATGGCAGAGCGAAAGCCGCACCTAATCGGGATCCAGAAAAGTTTATGCCCTGAAAGAGGCCTCTTTCCTTTGTTGGTATCCATGAGAAAGCAGCCCTTGAAATATTGGGAAATGCTCCCGCCTCTCCTGCACCAAAAGTAAATCTGAAAAATAACATAGATATGTAGTTCCACGCCGCTCCGGTTAATGATGTAAAAATGGACCACAATACCATAATCCATGTCATCACTTTCCTAACCCCATATTTGTCTCCTAATGCACCTCCGGGCACTTGAAACAATGCATATCCAAGGGCAAAGGCACTGAGTACCCAACCCATTTGGATATCGGTCAAAACTAAATCGCCGGCAATAGAATCCTTAGCCGAAGAAATACATACCCTGTCCACGTAAAGCAACAAAGTAATTAAGAATGAGCCAAGGAAAAACCTATAGCGTTTGGAGTTTCTAATCATGGTGTTTTAGTTTAGTTATAATGGTTTTTAAAGTATTGGCATCCCCAACATTTCCAGGAAAAACAATGTATGGCAATCTTGGAAAACGGGTGTCCTCGCCCATTTCCCATAGAGGGATTCCAGGTTGTACCTGCCCCAAAACTTTGGATCGTTTCATACCAAGGCCTTTTGTTGCCAAATCGTGGGATGTAATCCCGCCTTTTGCAATGATGTATTTCGGGCGTATAGAAATGCCGCTCACGAGGGTTACCAAAGCGTTTGAAATCTTCATGGCAATATCGACTGTGTCATTCTGGGAATTCCCCGTTATCAGTTTTCTACTGGTATAAACGATAACATCTATGCCATGAGAAATATGAGCATCTATTCTCGAAATCAGGTCATTCAAATATGCCTCATATTCAGTGGAAAGTACTTGAGATACATCTACTTCTACGATGCTCTCCTTTTGAAAAACAGAAAGGGCATTACTCAATTGTTCTGAAGATTTTTTTACGTAGGATCCTACAATGGTCAAACCTCCATTAGTGTTGTGTTCAGAAAACACATCTTTTGAAGTTAGTAATCCTCTGGGTTCTAACCCGATATATGATGGCACGAAAGAACTTGAAGTCCTATAAACTATTGGTTTGCCTAAAGACTCCGCTCTTAGTAATGCCTGAGATACTTTATCCAAATCGGCGTAATTCAAACTATTAAAAATACAGTAGGCCATTGCTGGGATTTCCAAAATATTTTCAGCAAGGACGTTTACGTCCAATTGCCTAATATCCTCCAATGAAAAAGAGAAAACATCAGAAACCTGAATATCGCCATTTGTTTTTTCTGCGATATAGGCTTTTAAATTTGCGTTTGAATATTTAAAGGAATGGTCTTGGGCAAAAGGGGTTTCATTAACCGGGGTGAGGTCATCCCCATTTTTAATAAAATGGACATCCTCCACAGTAACACGATTGCCCTCAAACATTACCGGAATAAATACGGTAATGGCCTCATTTAAATTCAAATGTTTCTGCAGCATTTTAGGCTCCAATGGAAAATGACCGCGTAATGTGGAATCGCTTCTGCTAACTATGCTGAACTTTCTTTGGGTAACCTTTGATGCCTTCAAAATATTTTGGGCTATTTCCTCATAAATTTTTGAAGTGGCTTCCGGTGTTAAACTTCTTGAATTTGTCAATACATAAAACACTGGCGTGCCCTCAATAAATTCCTTTATAAAGACGTCCATGCTCCATTCTGTCAATAATGGAATGTCATAAACGGTTTGATTCCCAGTGGGGTCATCGTCAATAACGATGCAGGTTTTATCCAATTTGGAAAACAACGCTCTGTTTTCGGAGCGATAATCATTCGTATCTTCAGAAGGAAGATTGCTTAAAATATGTTTAAGGCTTTTTGGCATCAATAATTTTCAATGGCGATAACACGTGCGGGAGCTCCGTCACCTTCTTTAATCTTTAATGGCAAGGCAATAAGCTGAACGCAATTGGATTTTAAACTTTCAATATTGGTAATACCTTCGATAATCACCACACCAGCGAGAAGAATCTCATGGATTTTGGTCACCTCATCCAGATTATTTACATCTGCCACCGACGGTGGTTCCACCGCAATCATTTTTACTTTATGTTGGATACACCAATGGGCAAATTGCTCACTGATTCGCGGTAAATTGTCCCGATACTTTTGTGTTCCAGCATGTTTAGACCATTCCGTCCAAATGATCAAACTATCGCCCTCGATAAATTTTTCACGAACTTCATTAGGAATATGATTTACCTCAATCAACCCCTTAGGTCCTACCTCCCGTGCATCAATTACATAAGCACGTCCAATAAAATCTGACACAGGGATTTCATCAATGGTTTGGTTGCTTACATTGAAATGAAATGGGGCATCCATGTGTGTACCCACATGGGAATAAAAGGATAGGGTACTGGCATTCCACCCGTCTTTATCTTTGGTTTTTGCAACTTCTTTGGAAAAACCATTGATACCGTTGTGGTATGCCATAGTTAGATCAACTACCCTATCCATTTTGCTACTAATCAAAGGTTTGCTATGACCGCGTCGGCAACGTCAGTAGTACTGGCTTTGCCTCCTAAATCTACCGTCAACACCCCTGAAGAGGTTGACTTGTCAATAGCCTCCATAATATTGTTTGCTGCTTCGGACTCGCCTAAATGCTCCAACATTAAAGCCACAGACCAAATCTGCCCGTAAGGATTAGCAATATTCTGACCTGCAATATCTGGAGCCGACCCATGGATCGGTTCAAACATTGATGGAAATTCCTTTTCAGGGTTGATATTACCACTACCTCCTAAGCCAAGACTTCCCATTATAGCACCTCCTAAATCACTCAAAATGTCACCGAATAAGTTTGTAGTCAGAACTACGTCAAATTGTTCTGGCTTTAGTACGAACATGGCCGTAGAATTGTCGATATACATCTGTTGGTGTTCGACATCCGGATATTGTTCGGCCACTTCTTTAATCACCCTATCCCAGTAAGATAAACTATTGATTAAAGTATTGGACTTTGTAATATGCGTTACTTTGTTACGCCTGGTTCTGGCCAACTTAAACGCATAGTGCGCCACGCGCTCAATACCTTTTCTCGTAAAAACACTGGTATCGATACCCATCCCGTTTTCAAAATCTGGCAAATATTGCCCGCCCATTTGGACAAACTCTCCTTCATTGTTCTCTCTTACAATTACAAAATCGATATGCTTTTCAGAGCGAATAGGTCTCGTTACGCCCGGATATGTGCGCACAGGTCTATGATTCACATACTGATTGAAATGTGTTCTCACCTTAAAGGTATAGTCTTTTGCCGGCAAGGTGTCGTCCACTGCTGGAAGACCAACGGAACCAAAATACACTGAATCAAATGCCCTTAACTTTTCAATCCCACCATCTGGCATAAATTGATTGTGTTTCAAATAATATCCCGCACCCCAACCAAACTCCTCAGTTTCGATTGAAAAATTGTGCTTTTTGGCCACGGCCTCTAAAACTCTCAGTCCTTGTGGTACAATTTCATTACCAATGCCATCACCTGGCACTACTGCAATTTTGTAATTACTCACTTTCTTTGTTTTTTACTTTGGTTTATTAATAATTCTTTTGATTTACTGATATGTGCTCTTGCAAGTTCTTCAGCTCTATCCGCATCCCCTTCCTCGATCGCTGCAATGATATTAAAATGTTCTTCCAAGGTCTCCTCTGGTGACCTCACTAAGCCGTGCCCGACAACCTTATCGTGTATGTTGCTAAAAAAGTAGATATTATCCAATGGTTTGTTGCCCGTAAGTGTTATCAATAGTGAATGGAATACCTCATCCGCATCGGCGTAAGTTTGCTGGTCGATCTCGGTCAAACCAACAAAAGGAGAAAAACAGTCTTTTAGCTTTTTAACCGCGGTAGGCTCTTTTTTTTCTGCCAAAATTCTGGCGGCCATACCTTCCAAAGCCTCTCTGCACACGTAAATATCAATAATTTGACTATGGTCCAATGTCTTGATGTACATGCCACGTCGAGGGATACTTTCTACCAAATACTCATTCTCAAGGGCCAGCAAAGCTTTCATAAGTGGCGTTCTACTTACTCCTAACTGTTCGGCTATCTTTTCCTGCACTATTTTTTCTCCCTGCCTCAATTCGCCGTTTCGAATCATCTCCTTTAAACGCTTATAAATAGGCCGGCTTAAGTCTGTATATTCAATCACTTTTTCGATATTGCATTTTGTATACAAAATGCAATATTACAGCTTTTTTCTGTATTTATAAAATGATGCTCTCTGGAATAGACTCACCATAAAAGATGTCCGAAGAAAATCAAGCTCCTTTTTTAAATGATGTGATTTCGACCTAAGAATTTAAATTTTATGGGGCTTTTAATGAGAAGCGCTTTAAAAAACCGAATCCATCAAGTAGAATTTACATTAAAGGATAGCATAAGAACAATTAGTCGCTTATTCGCACGCGCCCCCTTTGTTCTGCCAAATTACGATCCTTTTTCTATTCTAAAATTAACTTCTTACTTAGTGTACCCTGTGCGGTTTTTACGTTTAAAATGTAAACGCCTGAATTGACATTTATTGGCATTTTGAAGTTATTCGAGGAAACGTTTTGTTCCAAAATTTGTTGGCCCATTATATTTGAGAGCGAAGCGCCTAAGGCCTCGGCTTTTGAAATCAGGTTTACTTTTAGTACCGATGCCTCTCTATCAAAATAAGTTTCCAATTTACCCTGTGCGGATTGAACTCCATCAATTGACAATTGAGATTGGCCTGCAAATACCAGTTTAAATCGATCATTATATGTACCGGCCTCCAAATACACCTCAAAGGGTTCGTTTTCAATGTTAAAGACTTCACCAGTTTCAGTATCTTCAATATGGACAGCAACATCGCTATTTTCTTTAAACTCCATACTCATTTTTGCAATTCCGGCTTCTTTAACCTTTACTCCCAAGTCATATTTTTGTGCTTGTTCAAATCCATCTACTCCCTGAATCACAAACCTGCTATCATTAATCAACCAATACATGTCTTCAATACCAACATCCAGCATAAAAGCATCATAACCTAAATCGAAATCTAAAGATGCATTTGGATCAGCGCCCAAAACCAATTGCCTATGGTAGCCTTGCGGAGAACTATAAATCAATTTTATCATCGGTTTTTCTACTCCTGTATCTGCAATTTGTTTACTTCCTTTTTTTGAGCCAGGTTTTGTAAAAAGCGATGTACTCCCATCTTCCCTGGCGAAAATCCGCTGGCTATTTTTGAAGACAATATCACCACCATCAACCGTAAGTATTGGGGTACCGTTATCGTTATCAAATCCGTCCAACGCCGTGGATACGAAAAACCCCTGATTTACGGGAATATATTCCCCCGGAACTTTTGTCCCCGTTGCGGCTCCTCCACCGTCAGATGTGTTATTGATTCGAGCATCATTAGAAATAGCGGCCGCACCACCAGTTAAATTTCGAGTAGCATAGCCCCCTACATATTCTTTTAAAACATGAGAATTCTCCTCACCGAAATGATCCCAAAAATATAATGCGCCATTAAAAATTGTTCCGTTGGTATTAGTACCTCCGTCAGCAATACTTAAGTTATCCAATATAAATTCTGTTGCATCTATGGCGGAAGGATATGGGTTACCAATTAAGCGATCAACTTCTCCCGATGAATTATCCAACTCAAGCGTGATATCCCCATTGTACGGTAAGCCTTCAAAAACATAGTTTTGGGGCGTAGTTATTGCAACCGTGCCTGATGTCCCCTTCATAGTGAATCCTTCGCCAGGTAGTAAAGCCGTGTTTTCATCAATCTTCTCCCATGCAAAATAATTGTCGGCTTCACCGTAAAATTTATATAGCCAATGCGAACTAATGGTTCTGGCAAATCCTGGTGGTGGCGGAGTCCCATCACTTGCAGTTGCAGAAGTACTGTAAGTCAAATCTTGGTAAAGTCCTGAAATGGTCCCGTCATTTAAAAAGCCAACCATGTTATTATTTGCGTTAGATGCCGAAATTCCAGTACCTCTAGTAGCGGTATTTCCTGTAATTGGGCCAACGGATGATGACCAATAATTATAGTTAAAGCCATTTGCCGTACCCTGTTGGTCCCGCTCAATATAACCACCACTATCGGCATCAATTATGCTTATATCTGTTTGTATGAGTTGTGATTCTCCTACCAAATCAATTACGCCATCAATTTCCAAATAGTGGCTAACTGTTAATGCCTGACCTGAATTGGTTTCATTTTGAGTTTCAATAGGATCGGCGATGGTTAATTTTCCTGCGGTTTGGGTGAGTCCCAGAACCGAAATATCCCTGTCTCCCGAGGTAATGTTATGTCCAATTTCAACAATATTCCAGTCCACTACTGTGGAACCATCCAAACTTGTTGTATTTGGAACGACTTGATCGGCATTATTACTCCATGTAGTTGCTGTATCCCAAGTCCCATCATTTGCCGAAATATAAGGCGCAGGAATGGTTTGCGCATCAGTCATGGATTTGTCTTTATCCAAATATTTCAATCTCAAGAAGTATCTAGCGTCTGTCAAACCTTCGGTAGTTGAGCCGTAGAATGAATTAAAGTCATAATAGGCCCGTAAATGAGACCATTGAATAGCAGCAACTTCATTACTGGCACTGGCTTGGGGAATAATTTTACCTGTAACGTAATCAGTACCCGAAATATCAAAACGCTCCACTTCTTGATTCATAAGATATCTAATTTGGTCTTCAGAAAGCCCACAATCCCAAACATAAATTTCATCAATTTCTCCCAAAAACGGATTGAGTATATTGTTTTTATTAACGTAAACCGCACCAACAGAAAAGTTATTGTAGTTTGGTGAAGGGTGCACAACATCCTGCTCGGATTTATCTAAAACGCCATCCACATACAAGAAAATAGTACCACTATTATACACAAATGTAATTTGGTGCCATTTGCCGTCATTAATTTGAACATTAGATGTAAACCGTGGGGTAACGGCATCATCCATCATCACCTCAATTTCCTCATTGCCGTTCAATCTCAATTGTAATTTTTCGCCTTTGGCCATTATAGTTCTTGTTCCGGACGTTGTCGTATTTTTTATCCATGCGGAAATGGTGAAGTCATCAACGTTTAGGTTTAGATCGTACTCGCCTACCATATAGTCGCCCGAACCAATACTTACTGCCCTGTCATTTGAATACTTGCCGGCCTTGCCGAAAGTAAAATATTTTGTTCCATCAAAATCGTACCAAGTTTGTAGATTTCCCGAGCCATCATCTTTTAAGGGAATCACATCGATAATATCAGCGTTGGCGAACGTATCCGCATCTGCGACGACTAGCACATATTCCTCGTCTGCTCCTAAAGTGAAACCACTAAAGGCTCCCGATGGAATGCTAAGGAAAACGTTGCCAACGTCACTTGTAACCTCAGTAGATTCAATAATTTTCCACTGGCGCAATACTCTGGTTAAAGAAGTAGTAATTCCAGAACTTATAGTAATAGTGTTTGAGCCACTTGCCGTATAGGCTAAATCATTTGAACCCCAAACCAAAAAGTCGCCATCATTTTCAAACTCATGAATATTAGCACTATTGGTAGTTGAAATACCATTTAGGCCTACAGTCACTTCGTTGAGCATATTCAACGTTTTAGATTGCTTTTGATTCAAATCAGAAATAGAATCCCTACCAATTCCTGCCACATGATAATTATAACCGGCATTTGCGGTAATGTCCCAAACTTTTGTGTCAAAGGAATTGATATAGTCCTTTTGGGCCTCAGTTGAAGCACCTAAAGTCAGGCCATATTTAATGGCCAAGTAGGATTCTATTTTTTGACGATCTGCATCTGTAACGCGTTCAGCAAAAGTGAAAATTTCAGCTACCCTTCCATTTAAACTTCCTTGGACATCAAAATTACGACCTATCCAATATTCAGTACCTAAAATTGGAGGGCCAGGTGAGCCCACGTTCGCAAAAGCAATATCATTAACGGAATTGGTAGACAAAACCACAGAATTATATAATATATCCTGTCCGGTGGGCGAAGTTGCCGAGTTGTTTCTAACATTAATAATCCCCGCATTAGCATAGGTAGAACTAATTTCTGCCTCGCCATTATAACTACCGCCACCAGCTACGTCCTGATTGTAGGACAGTGTTTCATTAGTAAATTCTGAAGAATAATCCCCAAAGCCTACACCTGTGATATCCCCGGCATTTCCGGAGGATGTTCCCGCAAAAATCGTGTTTCTGGCGGATGCGTTTGTCATCGTAGCATCGGGAATCATCACTATAAATATGTCCTGACTATAAAAGCCATTGGTGGCATTGTATAAATATTGCTCCGTTGCACCACCGTCATTTTCAAATTTTATTACAGGGTTAAAGTTTATATTGTCCGCTGCTGTATCTAAATACGTTGGTTGATTGGTGCCAGTTGGCTGAATGGCATCTTTGCCATTCGTCCCTAAATCTTGCCATTCTGAAACTTTTGATGCGGTATCAACAATACCTCTTGTAGATTTTAACCAGAGCCTAAAATCGGCGGTAATACCTCCCGGACCTGGAATATTCTCGTTAAACATCTCGGCCTCAACTACAAATGTGAATGTGGTGTTATCTGAATTCCCAATGCTTATGGTAGCAGATTGCGTTCCAGTACCAGCCACTGGAGCGGTAAATGTTACGTCAAAAACAATGAAAAAGAATGGATCCAAACCATTAAATGGAATGGGGTACGGGGATGATACAGCAAAATCTGAATTTGAGCTTGTAATTGTGGATATATCCAAATCACAGCTTCCAATATTGGCGATAGCATATCGCCTTACCTCCACATTACCTTCATCTACAATACCAAAATAAGTACCGTTTGTATCAGAAGTAGCAGTGTCACCATGCATGATATCGGCAAATGGACTCCCACCCAAAACATATATTTCCGGGGCGGAATTCACCTCTACCGTAAAGGTAAAATCCGCTTGGTTTTTGATTTCAATAGTTACTAAAGTACTTGTAGTTGTGCAATTAGGACTTATATTCTCAATTTCAAAATCAAGGTATTTTTTCCAGTTTTTACAGCCTTGAGACCGAACAGTTCTTTTCGGATTATTTGGGCTAATATCAAAATCGGTAGTATTTGAAATATCAACATCTTGTACTTTTAACTTCGTACATCCAGCAGATGTATTCGTAATTCTAAAGTCAATGGTATTTCCTGCATTGATCGTAACAGTTGAGCCTTGGGTCACCACCGCTCCTCCCAGCACTTCTACTTGTATTGTCTGAGCATTTGCAATGCAAATCCCAAACAAAAAGACGCAGATTACGGTTAAGATAGGAGAGCAAAAATTGTACTTTTTTTTCATAATTAAGAATTTGGGGTTGGAAAATTCCTAATCAACATTATCGATAAAAAGCAAATTTACTCGACAAACGTACAATTTTAGTTTCAATTTCGCAAGAAAAAGTCCATTAAATCGCATAAAATATTGAAATTATAAATCTGAAATGCCTACTTTTCCATTTTTGTTGACACTCTTTTCCCTACTTAAAACAAAAATTTCAAATTACATAGCAACTGATCAAATCCTATTACAAATGACTGATATCCAATTATTTATGTAGGATTTAGCCTTTATTCATGAAATATATTGTTGTAGGGTTTCGTGCCTTCGGTTTTTATCACGTTAAACCATCTTCACGCTAAGACAAAAACTACAGACGGTAAAGTTTTAGCTTTGAATGATGTTGAAGTTTCAGCAAAAAAGCCCAAAAAGATGACTTTCTCGGACTCTTTAGGTTATTTTTAAATTGAATTTATACAAAATGGACAAACTTTCTTTTCGCGCGACTGGTCTTCAAGAATTGAACCAGAACAAGGTAGCTTCAGTAGAAGTGCTTACTGGAAATGACGGTGCCCATTGGGATCCTCTAGGTGGTATTGGTTTGGTTGAGATTACCCAGAAAGCTATTCAATGCATCCAGCCCATTTTTAACCGTGCATTTTACACTTCAAATGAATTATTCAAAATCTTTTATAAAAGTCACCCAAATATCCCAATTACCCATATTGTTTGCCACATCGCCGTCCGTTGACACTGAACTCCCAACAACTACCAAATTATCGTCACTATCCAATATAGCCCCAGAAGCTCCATCATGATCACTACCCCCAATAGTAATTTCATCTAAGACCGTAAATGCAGACGACAGCCTCAAAATCCATACATCAGAGGAGGCAAAGGCATTACTGGCTGTAATTAAATGTGAGTTTGTATCACCTATCAAAAGTAACTCGCCATTGCCTTTTTCTATTAGTCTACTGGCATAATCCATCCCCACACCACCAAAGCTGGCTTGATTAGCAATATTGAAGTTACTATCTATTGTAAACAACCATACATCCTGTACGCCTTTATTTTGCTGGATAATATCTTGATCGGAACCGGAACTGGCACTTAGTACAACAATTTGTCCATTACTAAGTTTATGAAGTCTTGCGGCGCCGTCGTTTTCAGAAGAACCGAATGTTTTACTGGTCAGCAACTGACCCTGTGAATTTACCCTAAGCAACAGCACATCGCTTTCACTAGTAGTGACAATACTGCCATTATTACTGGGAATTTCAACGGACAAAGAGCCCCCTATCAAAAAATCACCGTTGCTATCTTCCATAATTGAAGACAACCCTTCATCACTGTCAACCTCACCGAAAGTTTTGGACCAAACCAAATCACCTCCCGCATCAATTCTGATTACCAAAATATCCGTTTTAGTATCTAAAATACTTGCAGGCAGAGGCTCTGTTAGCTTACTACCGGCAATAACAATATCGCCATTGGAAGCCTCAATCATATCCATGGTTGTGTCCGTAATATAATTGAAGTTGAACGTATTCTCCCAAAGGATTTCACCGGAATCATTTATTTTAACGGCATATACGTCTAAGTCTAAATCATTGCCAGTAACTTCGGTAAAACCAGTTGCAACGTAATTGCCATCTTTCGTTTTAATAATCCTCTCAAATCCACCTACACCGCTTGTTCCCAATCTTTTCTCCCAAATTACGTTCAGGTTTTTATCTATTGCAATAAGATAAGGGCGTTCGTCATTTGCCACGCCACATATTATATAGCCGTTATTGGTGGCTATAATGTCAATTCCAAACTCATCGTCCACACTACTTAAACTTACTTGGTCAACAAGTGCTAAACCTGAATGGTTCTCTTCAGTTTTTTCTTCCTTTTCTTCACTTGCAACATCATTTTTGCTACAGTTAAAAAAGCTCATTAATACAAGCCAAATAATGGCACAGGTTTTAATTTTAAAATTTTTCATTTTTATGGTAGTTTAATAGGCTGAGTTTACTCTTGTCCTTTCTTCGTTATTTAGTTTATAGGGATAATTATCATTTTAAGTTCAAACTCATCGGAACACGAATTTTTAACATAAATATCTTTTCGTAAGGATTGCTTTGCTTCAACCAAAAGCCAGTACTAAAATTGAAAGTGCTAGAAATAAAATCATTGGTTTCATGACATCGATTTAATGGATTACACTTACACATCGGAGAAGGTTTTGAAATGTCATCAAAAAAAGTTCAACACAATTCATAGTATCTATAAGTAACCTGGAAAGACCTACTCATTTTTTGACATTTTCAATCGTAACAAAAGAGAAAAATCAAACCATTAGTTCGATACGATTATAATTCCCCATTTACTTGATGCAAATGCCAAAATATTGTATTTCTCAGCTTACGGCATCTAAAAAATAACACCTGTTTAATTAGCAGAAACAACGTTTGTAGATGAACCTTACTATCCTGCGCCCAGACCTGATGTTCGGTTTTAAAAATTCACTTTTTGTGTAAATCTCAAAATAGTATCTTCGGACTTTAAACTTTTTACTATATTTTTAAAAGTAAGCTTGCCTATTCAATGAAAAACGCTACGTTTCAGTTCAAAAATTTTAAAGTCGATCAAGATAAATGTGCTATGAAAATTGGCACTGATGCAGTACTACTGGGTGCATGGACTTCCATTGAAAAACAACCCTTTTCCATTCTGGATATTGGAGCTGGAACGGGTATCCTAGCCTTGATGTTGGCACAACGCAGTATTGCGCAAGTGATTGACGCCTTAGAAATAGACAGTGATGCCTATGAACAGTGTGTTGAAAACTTTGAGCAATCACCTTGGGGAGACCGACTATTTTGCTATCATGCCTCTTTAGAAGAGTTTACCAATGAAATTGACGACAAGTACGATTTAATTGTATCTAACCCTCCATTTTATCTGGAAGGTTATAAAACAAGGAACGAAAAACGGGACTTGGCAAGGTTTCAAGATGCCATGCCTTTTGAGCATCTTTTGGAAAGTGTATCCGAATTATTATCCGAAAATGGTAAATTTTGCGTTATTGTGCCGTTCGAAGAAGAAGACAGATTTATTCAATTGGCTAAAACAACAAGGCTTTTCCCTAGCAGAATTCTAAATGTAAAGGGAAATGCAACTTCAAATTTTAAAAGAAGTTTGATGGAGTTCTCATTTCAAAAAACAACGATATCCAACAACACGTTGATAATAGAAACGGAACGCCATCAATACACGGAGGACTACATCAATCTGACAAAGGATTTTTATTTGAAGATGTAACATACTCAAATTTCAAATCCCAATTCCAATAGCGATCGAGACAAAAGCCAAACTCCAAAGCCTCTTGTTTCCTGTTGGCTGTTTTTTGATTAAACATTTCTCAGTAAAAACTATTTTTGGCAAACTATTTTCAATAAATTTGCAATAAAACTGAATAATATATAATTTATGAAACCCGATTTGTTCGAAGCCCCGGATTATTACAATTTAGATGAATTACTTTCAGACGAACATAAATTAGTACGAGATTCTGCCCGTGAATGGGTAAAACGGAATGTTTCTCCCATTATTGAAGACTATGCCCAAAAGGCAGAATTCCCCAAACAAATTATTGGCGGTTTGGCTGAAATCGGAGCTTTTGGCCCTTATATTCCGATGGAATATGGCGGGGCAGGTTTGGACCAAATTAGTTATGGCCTGATTATGCAGGAAATTGAGCGGGGCGATTCCGGGATTCGCTCGACAGCCTCTGTGCAATCTTCATTAGTGATGTATCCTATTTGGAAATACGGCAGTGAGGCACAATGCAAAAAATACCTACCGAAACTGGCCAGCGGAGAATGGATCGGTTGTTTCGGCCTCACAGAGCCAGACCACGGGAGCAACCCCGGAGGCATGACGACCAACTTTAAGGATAAAGGCGACCACTTTCTTTTGAATGGTGCCAAGCTATGGATCAGCAATGCACCCTTTGCCCAAGTAGCTGTAGTATGGGCAAAAAATGAAGAAGGTCGCATTCACGGATTGATCGTGGAACGAGGCATGGAAGGATTTACTACTCCTGAAACCCATAATAAATGGTCCCTTCGGGCATCGGCAACTGGAGAATTGATTTTTGATAATGTTAAAGTACCAAAAGAAAACTTATTACCCAATAAATCAGGGTTAGGCGCACCTTTGGGCTGTTTAGATTCCGCACGCTACGGTATTGCTTGGGGCGCCATTGGTGCTGCCATGGATTGCTACGACACCGCACTGCGATATAGCAAGGAGCGCACGCAGTTTGGCAAACCCATTGGGCAATTCCAATTGCAACAAAAAAAACTGGCCGAAATGATTACCGAAATCACCAAGGCGCAATTGTTGGCATGGCGACTCGGGGTTTTAAGAAACGAAGGCAAAGCTACCTCGGCACAAATCTCCATGGCAAAACGCAACAATGTTGAAATGGCCATAAACATAGCTCGGGAGGCACGACAAATTTTAGGTGGTATGGGCATAACTGGAGAATATTCCATCATGCGCCATATGATGAATTTAGAAAGCGTCATAACCTATGAAGGCACTCATGATATTCATTTACTAATTACGGGATTGGATGTAACGGGTTTGAATGGGTTTAAGTAAATTAGCACAAAGAAACCATTGATGAAAAAAATTGTTATTGTCCTAATCACCTTTCTCACATTCCAATTTTCATTTTCCCAAAAAAAAGAATTTGAAAATGTAAGCCTCGACAAACTTATCACCGAAACGCAATATTCCAGTGACTCTACAGAATCCATTGATCTAATTTGGTGGATTCCTACAGAATATTGGAATGTGGTGTTTTCTCAGGATAAAACAGTCTCCAAATCAGAAAGTGAAGCCATCATAAATCTTCTAAAAAATTATGTGACCATAATTGCCGTAAAAGGAAAAGTAGGGTTGTTTGGCGGTGTCACCTATGCTTCGAAAGATTCCATTCAATCCTCTTTAAAAGTCAAATTCAAAACCGAAGAACTTCAGCTTGAGAACGAAAAAAACTACGATCCAGATTTGCTCAATTTTTTATCACTTATAAAACCTATGATGAGTAATATGCTCGGTCCTATGGGTGAGAATATGCAAGTTTTTCTATTCAAAAATCCCGGTTTTAAAAAAATTCTTCCGGTTGACCCGTACAGTTCTGAAAATCTTTATTTTTCTCTTGGTGATTTTGAAAATGTAGTCGAATTGCCATTAGGTTCTTTGTTAAAGGAAAAAGTCTGCAAGGAATGTAACAAAATGCTAAACGGAAAATGGTCCTACTGTCCGTATGATGGAACTGAGCTAAGTTTGGCCGATAATTAGGTTAACATTTTGAACCGTCCTTAGGTATTATCTCATTAGTTGGTTAAGATTATTCCCCATATTCACTACATCGTTGTAGCAAAAATAATCCCAGCAACATGACTTTTGACATGTTTTTTTAGGCATCGTAATTCTAAATTTGCTTTGAATATGAATGTATTCACTTATCATTCAATAGTTTAAAGCATCATGAAAGAATCAAGAAAAGACATTATTCAATTTATCAATCTGCAATTAGCGTCATTAGGCCAACCCACTTTTAAAGATAAACCAGACAGTAGAGAAAAATTTTTAGATCCGAAGTTTGAGGAATTAACCGGTGGACTCATCAAAAGCTTGAAGGAGAAATCCCGATTGCTGTCCAGCCATCATTCCCCTGTGGATAAGAGGATCCAAAGCTTTATTGACGATTACCTTAAGGAAATTGATATTAAAAAACCGATTATGGTGCCCAACCACACCCTCATCCTAACTAAAAAAGGACAGGCACGGGAAATTAGTTTGCCCCCAGATGGCAATCTCTTTAAAAGTGATTTGGTAACGTCCAACCGCATAAAGCAGGGAGTTTTGAATAACCCGCTTCACGATAAAAGAACCACAAAAGGAACGTTCCATATTGTAGAAGGCACCTTACCTGTGCCTTTGGATAAAAAAGAAGTACCGAAAGTGGTATTCGCCCACTTTTTAAATGCCGCATTTAACCCACCAGAGGACTTAAAAGTATTGCCCTTCACCTCCAGTCAGGAAGACAAAGCCAAGGTAATAGTATCCATGATGCTAAGGCCAACGGTTTGCCCAGAAGTAAAGGGTATCGTTCCTAAAAAATCCTTGGAAGTGCGCTTTTTTGTTCCAGGGAATTTGGTAAGTAATCTTGATTTTGTGGAAAATATTTTTGGTAATGCGGGAGACCCAAACCTTGCCCAAAACGATGCCGCACTGGATCCTGAACATTGGACAGGCCATACCGGGTGTATCGTTTTAGCGCCTCATTTAAAAGAATTGAAAAAGAAAGATTTGGGCTTACCTCATTATGATGATGCCACCGAAAGACAACGTAAAGATGGCATGTGCTGGACAGATGAAAATGAGCTTTACAATGACGGTGGTGCGTTTAAAATCACTTGCAGGGATGACCGAGGTGTAGTCATTACTTTGATAGCGGACAACTATTACGGCTATTCCAAAAAGGAAATCAAAACGCAAATCAGCTATTCAGCCAACCTTTACGGATCATTGGAAGAAGAGCATGCCGGTGGCGCCATTGCCTACGCAAGACGTATTATGGGGGATACCGTAAACGGCGTGGATTATTCAAGGTATTACGGATTGACCCACACCTTTGAGGAGGTAAAAACACTATTAGCAGACAGGATTACTGTTATGCCTGAAAACTATGCGGTGGACAATAAATATCCAAATATCATTTATATCCCCGAGACGTCCTATTTCAATATTAACAAAAACAATATTACATGGGAATACAAGGGCAAAACCCAGAAATTGACGTTATCGCCTTTTAAAACTTATGTGCATCCAACTGGTAATAAGCTCAGATTGGAAAAACACCCAAAGATTAACTTGTGGCGTATGGTGGAAACCTTTCCAGAAGGTGTGTTTTGCCACAAACCGTGTACCGTGTCTGGAGGTGGTAAATCAGAGATTTCCAAGTCCATGCAAAATGCAATCACATATAGCAACTTTAACCTTCAAAATATTGAAGAAGATTTCAAAAAAGCTGAGGAAATTATTGAGTTCAACTACTCTACCCGTTGGAAGGACAAAGACCCCAACCGTCCAAAATCAAGATCCTTCTTAAGTGAAAAAAGAACTCTTGGTTCGGTGGTGAAATTGTTAACGCCGTCCGACGAAAACTCCGATGAATTCAACGCTTGGCTAGAAGGCATTCCGGTTCATGTGCGTTCGTTAGTTCTATTCATAAAACGCTTGTACAGACAGGCACATGGTGCCACCCTTAACTGGAAGGACATGATGTCGGTAGAAATTGTCAATGGCGTTCAGGGGACTTCATTACGATACAACAATAACCCTGTTATGGGTAGTTATGTGCGCATTGGGTTCAATCAGCAAGGCAACTGGATGTTAAATAAGTTGCGTTCGGATTTCTCGGCAAGTGAAAAGATACAAACCGAGGACGATATTTCGGCTTCAATCACATTACCAAGAAACCAGTTTAAAAACCTGAACCCAGAGTACAGCAATCCTAGTGTAAAAGTATTGATAAACTGTGAAGCCCACTTGTTCCAAAGACCAGATGAGGCCATCGTTAGGGGTTACGACAAAGGTGCGGAATTGGATATCATTTCAGACGGTAGATTTTTGACCAATTACCAAATGTTAACCAAGGACGATGCCATTGCCATCTATGAGGACACCATTAATTTTGACAAGTACACTCAACCGGTTAAGGATTTTATCCTGGATATTATTAATAAGGATGACGACGATATCCAATTTGTGCTACCGTCCCACCCAAGGATTATTGAGGATGGCCTACCAACCAAAAACCCGCGTTATTTGGAGCCAAACAGATTCTATAACGAAAATGAAGCATCCTACGTTTCTGATATCGGGGTACGTTTGCGCAGAAGAATTAAGGCCGAAAATCCTGTGATCCATGTGGTAAATGCAGTTCTACCAGGCAGAAGAAACAACCCAGTGGATAAAAAGGCGGGCATTAGACCATTAGCAGTTTACAACCCGATCCACTATCAGGAAACCCCTGAGTTGTTTATGGATTTTGTTTGTAGTTTAACTGGTAAATCGCCGTCCACTACGGGAGCTGGTTCCGAGGGTGCGTTAACCAAGGCACCGTTTAACATGTTAACACCAACAACGGATCTGAACAACGCCTTATTATCTCATATTTTGACTGAATCTAATGGATTTAGTACTGCAGCCGGCTATGTTGGAGCTGAAAACAGAATTGACCACGACGTAAGTTTATTGATTCCTGAA
The DNA here is from genome assembly GCF_042684665.1 of Hyunsoonleella rubra. NCBI lineage: Bacteria > Pseudomonadati > Bacteroidota > Flavobacteriia > Flavobacteriales > Flavobacteriaceae > Hyunsoonleella > Hyunsoonleella rubra. The sequence continues at coordinate 39,890 of NZ_JBHULY010000014.1, forward strand.
ATTTGGGCCAGAATGACTCCCGAGGACAGGGATCCTAAAAACCTGATTGCGAATGGCTCCTTAGAAAAACTAGAAGATTTTGAATACAAAGGCAAGAAAATTTTAGCAAGCCGCCTAGGTTATAGAATTACCAGAAAATTTGACCTGTATTGTTTGAATCGTATATTCGACGAACCTACCGCAGTGTTTAGCGAACGCATGTTGAAACCGGAACTTCAGGGCATGGAGGACTATGTGGATGGCATCAACAACATCACTGAGGCGCAACAGAAAGTAGCACTGAATTATTTTGAAGATGGAAGTGTTAATGCGGCCATTCCTCCGCTACAAATCCTGTTGCATATCATGGCCTATGGTCATTATGAAGGCAAAGATATAAGCGACCCAGAATTGCGTAAATTCTTTGACAGGGATTATGTGCTCAAAAGTGATTGGTACAAAGAACGACTGAAATTAAAACAACAAAAGGACATTCGTTTTTACGATGCTCAAATCAGCTATTTGGAAGATTTTATTTCAAATTCAGATAACGAGGAACTGGTTGCCGAGATGAATATCAAAGATAGATTGAAATCGGTAAAGGCGCTTTATAAAGAGGCAAAATCAGATACCTATCTTGAAAGCTTAATTGGGACTATTGGAGCCGATCCTTTGTTTAAAAAAGCAAGCTAATTGAGTTAGTAATATTGTTTTTAATGTGAGGAAAAAATCCGGGCAATTTAGCTCGGATTTTTTTGTTTCAAAGTGAACAACGGGTATATTTGCCAAAACTTGATTTTTTGCACAAACTAACTGCCATTTTTTTTGTAATGCTGTACATGCTTGCCATGCTAAGGCCAGTGCAACCTTATGTGGAATACGTACTTAACCAAGACTATATTGCTGAATTTTTATGTATTAACAAGGACAAACCTAAACTACAATGTAACGGGAAGTGTTATTTGGCAAAACAACTTGAAAAACAGCAAGAGCAAGAACCGTTTTCTTCGCTTTCCATTTCCTTGGAAAACTATCCCATTGGGTTTGTTGAGATTTTGAATATTGACGTTTCAATTGGTATCGCCCAAAGTGAAAAACCAACAAACACCCCTTATCAAAAATTATATTATTTCGATTATAATTATTCTGCATTTCAACCCCCGGACATAGTGTAATTACATCTTTCGGATTTTTCTTTTGCGTTAGCGATAGAAGCGACATCCTTTTTTGATAATCCAAATTTATTATGCATCTCCTGCACATAAAGCTAGCGGAGGTGGTATTGATACGACCTTGGTTTAATTTTCAAAAAAGATACAGCGGATAGCACGACCCTTGTGGTAACGCCCAAATAATTAAACTTATATATTTTACAAATGAAACAACTATTTTATGTTGCGATACTTTGCGTCGCATCCACATTTTCATACGCTCAACATGAACACCACAATCACGACGAAGAATCAACGCAATGGTCTTCCGGCCGACCCGATGGTCATGCGCCAATATCAGTAATGGGAGACCATACACATCATAAAGGAGGAATAATGTTTTCTTACCGGTATATGACCATGGACATGCGGCAATTAAGATCGGGGACCGACGATGCCACAACCGCAAATGCCCATGCCAATTATATGGTTGCACCAGTTGATATGATAATGAACATGCACATGTTAGGTGCTATGTATGCTCCATCTGATAAAATTACCATTATGGCCATGGCCAATTATTTGGAAAACGACATGAATCTGCAAATGCGAAATGGCAACCAGTTTTCTACCAGCACCTCGGGTTTTGGTGACGTTATGGTGAGTGCGCTGTATAGCATTTTCAATAAGAATAGAAAAGCGATGCACGCGCAATTGGGCATCAACATTCCTACTGGCAGTATTGAAGCGATGGATGTTACACCAATGTCAATGGGCAATGAAGTGCAATTGCCTTACCCAATGCAATTAGGTACAGGGTCATTCGGCGCAAAATTAGGCTTGACGTATTTAGGTCAATCCGATAAATTTTCTTGGGGACATCAGCTAACCGGAATGATAAATTTCAATGACAATGACCAAGATTATAAATTTGGAAACCAATATCGATTTAATAACTGGATTGGTGCCAAAGCTGGTGAAAACCTCAGTGTTTCCATAAGACTGGAAGGCGTGGTTATCGATGAGATTGATGGCGCGAGTTCATTATTGAACCCTATGATGGTGACTACGGCCGATGTTGCAAACTCAGGAGGCACGTTTATCAATTCTGGATTTGGCGTAAACTACATGATTAAAAATGGCGGTTTGAAAGGTTTACGTTTTGCCAGTGAAATCAGTACACCTTTGTATCAAGATTTAAATGGCATTCAATTAAAGCAAAATTATAATTTGATGTTTGGATTGCAGTACGCCATGCACTAAACCTCCTTTTTGCTCCAAGTTAAGAAAAAGCTGCCTAAAAAGTAATTATTCCTGTCTGTTCGAGCGCAGTCGAGAACTCCAACCTACTCAATATTAATGGAGGTTTCGACTGCGCTCAACCTGACAAAGCCATTTCTTTAGCTTTCTAGGCAGCTTCTTCTATAAATTTTATCCTCTCAGGTCAAAATCGTATCTTTAAACAAAAAGATGAAATTGAATTATAATTTGCTATTCATAGGCATAGGATTCTTTGTGTGGCTTGCGTGTTCTTCAAATGCGGAGTTAAATATCGATGATGAAACCCAAATGGAAATTGATGATATGGGTGAAACTATAGAAGACAATGAAATAGAACCCTCTTTAAAAGACACCATAAAAATCCTTTCCCTAGGAGATAGCTACACCATCGGGCAAAGCGTTTGCGACTCTTGCCGATTTCCTGCACAATTAAGGGACAGCTTAAATAAAAGGATAGATTCTACAGATAAGTTCGAGCTCGAAATTATCGCTACCACAGGATGGACAACTACGAATCTCATAAATGCAATAGCTAGTGAAAATCCTTCAAGCGACTTTGATTTGGTAACACTTTTAATTGGCGTGAATAATGAATTTCGAAAAAAACCATTTTCACTGTACGAAACCGAATTTCCACAATTGGTAAATACAGCGATTAAAAAAGCTAAAGGAGACAAAAGCAACCTTATTGTTGTTTCTATCCCGGATTATGCGTTCACACCCTTCGGAAATGGAAATACAGAGATTTCAACCAGACTGGACGCCTACAACAATTTTGCTGAACAATATTGCGCCCAAAATAACATTAACTATGTTTACATCACCGATATCACTAGGCAAGGCCTTAACAGCCCGGAGCTTGTCGCCTCCGATAGGCTACATCCTTCAACCTTGGCATACACAAAATTTGTGGAACGGATCTTACCCATAGCGCTTGAAAAAATTGAGGTAGACAATAACTAATTATGCCTATATTAGCCTAAAGCGCTAAAGGTATGTTTTCCTCTAAAAAAAGACTTGATAAGGCCTATAAAAACGCTAAATTTATTGATTTTGATGATGATAGCAAGTTTATACTCTTTAGTGATTGCCACCGGGGCGACAACAGTTTTGCAGATGATTTTGCCAACAATCGTAATATCTATTTTCATGCTCTAAAACATTATTATGCAGAAGGTTTTCAGTATTGCGAATTGGGTGATGGTGACGAACTTTGGGAAAACCTGTCCTTTGAATCCATTTTAAATGCACACAAAAATGTGTACATGTTAATGAAACTGTTCCATAAGGATAGCAGACTTCACATGATTTGGGGCAACCATGATATGGTATACAGAAATCCCGATTATGTTAAAAAGCATTTATCCTCTTATTTTGACCCAAAAGTGGGCGAAGATGTGGAATTGTTTGGGGACATTACGTATCACGAAGGCATTGTGCTAAAACATTGCAGAACAGGACAGGAATTGTTTTTAACCCACGGGCATCAAGCGGATTGGTGGAACTACCTCTTCTGGAAGTGGAGCCGTTTTATGGTTCGAATTCTTTGGAAACCCCTCAACGTTATGGGTATTGCCGACCCCACAAGCCCCGCTAAAAACTACAAAGAGTTGATTAAAGTGGAACGCCGCACCAAAAAATGGATATCGGACAACAACAATCTATTAACCATTGCTGGACATACCCACCGCCCCCGTTTCCCGGAACCCGGGGATATTGCTTTTTTTAACGATGGTAGTTGTGTGCACCCTAGAAGTATTACAGGTTTGGAAATTGAAAACGGCGCTATTTCCTTGATTAAGTGGCAAATTGCGACCAAAGATGATGGGACTTTGCAGATTGTTAGGGTGTTGTTGGAGGGGCCGAGGAAGTTGGAGGATTATAGAACAGAGTGAAATTTAAGTTGACCAAACTCCAAAAAAGATACGAAGGTTTTTTACGCACCCCTCTTTTGTGGTTTGGTAATGCTGCCTATAATTTGTGGCAATTTGAAATAACTACATCTTCTCAAAAAATTGATATTGCTGTTGACAGCGCTCTTCGCCTGGGTAAATATGTGGAACGTTTAGTTTCCTTTCAACTTCAACAAAACAAGAATATTTCTGTTTTAGCTGAAAATGTTCAGGTTCAAGAAAATAAAACGACTCTAGGAGAATTGGACTGTTTGCTTTTAAAAGACGGCAAACCCATTCATCTGGAAGTGATCTATAAATTTTATCTGTATGATTCATCGGTTGGCACTACTGAAATTGAACATTTCGTTGGCCCTAACCGAAAAGATTCTTTGATCCAAAAGCTAACGAAGCTTAAAGAAAAGCAACTACCTCTCCTCTATTCTGAAACCTGCAAACCATATCTTAAAAACCTCAACTTAAAATCAGAAGACATTATTCAACGGGTTTATTTTAAGGCCCAATTGTTTTTGCCTTATTGCAGTCAAAACATTCAATTGAATGCCTTAAACCTAGATTGTATCTACGGATTTTATATCACCCAAAATGAACTCGATACTTTTGAAAATTGCAAATTCTATATTCCTTCTAAAAAAGATTGGTTGATTATACCTCATCCCAATGTGGATTGGATAAACTTTAAAGAATTAAGAGATATAACGAATGAACTTCTTGAGCAGAAGTATTCTTGTCTTTTTTGGTTGAAACATAAAAGTGGTGTAATAGAAAAAGTGTTTTGGGTGTGGTGGTAAGTCGCACGTGCTCCACATGTTAGGATTTAGTTAGTGGAAGCAAAATTCCTTTTAGGTAAGGAACAAAAGAATTAAAATAAAAAGAGGGGTAAATTAAAAATCCACCCCTCTTTTTATGCTATATTTTCATGAAACTACTTCCCCTTATTGACCTTCTCAATATACTTTTCCAAAGCCATGGTCATAGATGGTGTTTCGGGTGTTGGCGCCGCAATATCCACGCGTAAGCCTTTCTCCTCAACGGCTTTTATGGTTGTATTTCCAAATACCGCAATGCGCGTATCGTTTTGCTGAAAATCCGGGAAATTCTGAAACAAAGATTCAATACCCGATGGGCTAAAGAACACTAATACATCGTAATACACATTTGCCAAATCCGAAAGATCGCTTACTACAGTTCTATAAAAAGTAGCCTGTTTCCAGTTTACGCCAAGGGCGTCCAAAGTCTCCAGAATTGTTGGTTTTACTTTATCGGTGTTTGGCAATAAGAATTTCTCGTCCTTGTATTTTTTGATTAATGGCGATAATTCTGCAAAAGTACGCTTGCCCACATAAATCTTGCGCTTTCTGTACACCACATACTTTTGAAGGTAGTACGCCACCGCTTCAGACTGGCAGAAATACTTCATCGTGTCCGGTACTTTAAATCGCATTTCTTCTGCGATCCTGAAAAAGTGATCCACGGCATTTCTACTGGTAAGTATAATGGCAGTATAGTCGTGCAAGTCAATTTTTTGATGCCTGATCTCTTTGGCTGAAACCCCTTCAACATGAATAAAAGGCCTAAAATCTATTTTTACTTTATTCTTCTCCTGTAAATCAAAATATGGGGAGTTCTCAATTTTAGGTTCTGGTTGAGATACTAAAATAGTCTTCACTTTCATAGGTCCAAAATAGTTTAAAAGGCACTATAAATCGAGTAAATTACTACGTATGGTGCGATTTCGAGAGCGCAAAGATACAAAATAAAATAAAATAAGTTGCTTTTTATTTCATTTTGATAGGCTTTAAATGTTGTAAATAAACCACTTATATTCACGATGAAAAGTATTCCGAAAACCGTGTATATCAAAGGAATCGTTGGTGAAAAACTAAAAATCAACAAAGCGTTGATAGGCAAGAGTAACAAACCCAAATAATTCTTATAACTGATTTTTTGAAACAAATAATCGTCAATTAAATAGTCTATTTCAAAAAGGCTTCCGATCAGGCGCTCCAAAAGCACTTTGCTCAAAATAAAAACTCCTATACCCACGATTAGCTTCACTATTAACGTTAAATCCATATAGGTTTCACCAGTAAACCCTTGAAGACAAAGGGCTAAAAAAATAGCTGAAGAAATAATGAGATTTAAGAATAAGGCACCGTCATAATAATCCAAAAACTTTTGGTCCTTGCCATAAATTTTAAGGTACTTGGAATTTCCAACAACCATTATAAACTCTCTAAAACGCTTGGGGTCAATACTTTTCGCCACAGCAATAGCTACAAGTCCAACTATCAAAAGAATAGTAAAAAGCGTATAAGACGGCACTTCCCTTAGCATGTCGTAAAATTATCATAATTATTGTTTAAGCTATGAAATATTACGAAATTTTTAAAAAAAAGAAGAGTCGAAAAATGTACATTTGCGTCAGTACGAAAACTGTAAATCGTTTTTGTGCTGGATTATCAGATTGAGATGAAGAACGCCGTAGTTATAATACCTACATACAACGAGATTGAAAATGTTGAGGCAATCATCAGGGCGGTATTTTCAGAATCCAAAGATGTTCATATTCTAATTGTGGATGATAATTCCCCGGACGGTACGGCGAAAAAAGTGAAGGCGCTTCAAAAGGAATTCTCAGGTAGATTACACTTAAAGGAAAGAGAGGGCAAGGGTGGTTTAGGAACCGCCTATATTCTCGGCTTCAAATGGAGTTTGGTCCGATCTTATGAATACATTTTTGAAATGGATGCCGACTTTTCCCATGACCCCAAAGATTTGAAACGACTGTATAAGGCCTGCGCGGTGGACGGTGCCGATATGTCTATCGGGTCGCGATATGTAACCGGTGTAAATGTAGTTAACTGGCCGATGGGCCGGGTGCTGATGTCTTATTTGGCATCAAAATATGTACGGCTGGTTACAGGGATGAAAATTAATGATACCACCGCCGGATTTGTATGTTATAAACGCAGGGTTTTGGAGACTTTAGACTTAACAAAAATCAAGTTTATCGGTTATGCCTTTCAAATAGAAATGAAATTTAAAACCCACCTAAAACACTTCAAAATTGTGGAAGTTCCAGTTATTTTTACCGATAGAGTACGCGGGGAATCCAAATTGAGTTCTGGGATTATTTCCGAAGCTGTTTTTGGTGTCATCTCAATGAAGTTGAAAAGTTTATTTAAACGTAAAAGCTAAATGAAGTTAAAAAGAACACTTATAAAAAACGCTAAAATTGTAAACGAAGGCACAATTTTTAACGGCGATATATTAATAGAAGGCGAATTTATAAAGAGAATTGCGAAGTCAATTAGTGCAAAATCGGCCGATGTACTGGTGATTGACGCCGAAGGTCAACATGTTTTGCCAGGTGCTATAGACGACCAAGTACACTTTAGGGAACCTGGGCTGACGCATAAAGCGAACATTGAAACTGAATCCAAAGCGGCCATTGCCGGAGGCATAACGTCCTTTATCGAAATGCCAAATACAAATCCTCAGACCACCACAATTGAGAAGCTTAATGAAAAATTTAAGATAGCGGAGAAAACCTCCTCAGCCAATTATTCCTTTATGTTTGGTGGCACCAATGATAATTTGGATGAGATTTTAAAGGTGGACGAAACGGCAGTTGCCGGATTAAAATTATTTCTCGGGTCTTCCACAGGAAATATGCTCGTGGACGACCCGAAGGTTTTAGAGAAAATCTTCAAAAGCACCAATATGGTGATTTCGGTGCATTGTGAAGACGAGGCGACAATAAAAAAGAATATGAAAGCCCATTTAGACGAATATGGGGAGGATATTCCTATTGAAAAACACCCCATCATACGGAGTGAAGAGGCCTGCTATTTGTCTTCTTCCCAGGCTATTGAGTTGGCAAAAAAAACGGGGGCGAGACTGCACGTTTTTCATTTGTCCACCGGAAAGGAAACCAATTTGTTTACCAATAAAATTCCGTTAAAGGACAAAAAGATTACGGCCGAGGTATGCATCCATCACCTGTGGTTTTCAGATGAAGACTACAAGAATAAAGGCACGCTTATTAAATGGAATCCGGCCGTAAAAACCAAAAACGACCGAGAGCAACTGTGGGAAGCTCTTTTGGATGACCGCATTGACGTTATTGCAACTGACCATGCGCCACATACTATGGAAGAGAAGAAAAACGTTTATACAAAAGCACCTTCCGGCGGGCCATTGGTGCAACATGCGTTGCCTGCCATGTTGGAAATGTTTCATAAAGGTAAGATTTCCATCGAAAAAATTGTGGAAAAAATGTGCCATAACCCGGCCATTTTATTTCAGGTGGAACGTCGCGGATATATCAAAGAAGGCTATTATGCCGATTTGGTGTTTGTGGATTTAAATAGCCCCTGGACGGTGAAAAAGGAAAATATTTTATACAAATGCGGTTGGTCTCCTTTTGAAGGGTCTACCTTTAAATCTAGAATTACGCATACCTTTTTAAATGGTACTTTGGTATATCGAAATTTTAAATTTTTGAATGTAAAATCGGCCAAAAGGCTCACTTTTAATAGATAATGCTCAAAAAGCTAAGTTTACTTTTATGTGTCTTAATGGGAATAACTTCCTGTTATAAATACAACAGGCCAGAGAAGCCAGAACCTTTGCTAACGAAGGAAAAGATGGCTCATATCCTTATCGATTTAAAGATAATTAACGCAGTTACCGGTTTGGACAAAAGGGTGTTGGACAGTGCCAATGTTACGGCGGATGGATATATTTATAAGAAATACAATATTGATAGCATCCAATTTGCGCAAAACAATGCCTATTACGCCTACTATGTTGATGAATATGAGGAGATTTACGCTTTGGCAAAAGACAGCTTGGATAAGTTAAAAGCTAAGTATGATTCTATTGTAAAAATTGAAAAAGAAGCGAAAAAAATCAAAGATTCATTACAACGAATAGAAAAAGATTCTTTGAAGAACATTCAGAAGGAAACTATTAAGGAATTAGAGGGGCTTGAGATCGAAGCAGAACTTATTGAACCGATTTCAGATACTGATTTGACACCTCAGTAATACAGTCATCAATTGATGAAAATTGATAGTTCAGATCTCTGTTTATTTTAGCACTGCTGTATTCATGAGGTTTGCTAAGTGAATGCGCTAGATGTTTGGTCAATACTCTTCGCTTTCCCGTTATTTTATGTTTTAACCAATCCAAGCGCCATGCTATATTCAAAAGCCAAGGTTTAGCTTGTTTTTTTGGAATTCTTGAGTTTAAAGATTTGGCCAAGGTTTGCAAAAACCTTTGGTAGCACCAATTTTCGGCAACTAGAATGTAACGTTGATTTTTAATATCACTTTTTAAGAGCTCTATCATAACTTTCACTACATCTTGGACTGCAACTAGTCCCACACTTCCAGCAGTATAATAACTAATCCCATTGTAGGCTCTTTTAAACAAATTTCCCGAACCGTAACTCCAAATTCCGGCGCCTAAAACAACTCCTGGATTGACAACAACGGCATCCAAACCTTCTTGGGTGCCACGCCAAACTTCCATCTCAGCTCCATATTTTGTTATGGCATACACGCTATGGTCTTCCTCGGGATTATAGGCAGTTTCCTCAGTAATCGTTTCACCATTTAAGGGGCTACCTGTAGTAGCAATTGAGCTAACATAACACAATTTTTTAACTCCATTTGCCATACTGAGATTTACCACATTGGCTGTACCCTCAATGTTAGTGCGTCGAAGCAGTTGGTATTTATCTGGTTCAAAAGACACAAAGGCGGCGCAATGATACACGTATTCCACACCTTTTAAAACGACATCCAATGCTGGGATATCTAAAATATCGGCTTTAACCCATTCAATGCGGTTAAAAATAGGCTGATAGTTGTCCGAGTACGTTGAGAATATATGTTTTACGTTTTCAAGTTTCCGTTCCGTTCTGTAAATCGCTCGAACAGTTTCTTTGGAAGTCGCCAATTGATATAACAAATGCGCTCCTAACAAACCAGTGCCCCCTGTGACTAAAACCATAGGGCGAAAATAATGAATATTAATAACTGCACAGTCCATGGTTTTAAGTTGATTTCAGAAATTAATTTGATACCCTTTTATGGCACCCATTTATAAGCGTCTTTTTATATTTGCGCTAGTTTTCAAAATTATCAAAGCATGAAGAAGAATTTTGTTGAAGAATTGACTTGGCGGGGTATGATCCATACGGTAATGCCCGGTGCGGAAGAACATTTAATGGAGGGGATGCGAAGCGCTTATGTTGGCTTTGACCCTACGGCGGATTCTTTACATATTGGAAACTTAGTGCCCATAATGCTTTTGGCGCATTACCAACGTTGTGGGCATAAACCCATTGCATTGGTGGGTGGTGCCACTGGAATGATTGGAGACCCGTCAGGAAAATCGAGTGAACGTAATTTGCTGGACGAAAAGACATTGCGCCATAACCAAGAAGCCATAAAAAAACAGTTGGCCCATTTTCTGGACTTTGAAAGCGATACCGAAAATGCGGCCGAGTTGGTCAATAACTACGATTGGATGAAGGAATTCTCGTTTTTGGAGTTTATCCGAGATGTAGGGAAGCATATCACCGTAAATTATATGATGGCCAAGGATTCAGTAAAAAACAGGATTTCATCCGATGATTCCGAAGGGATGAGCTTTACCGAGTTTACCTATCAATTGGTGCAGGGCTACGACTTTTTGCATTTGTATCGAGCTAATAATTGTTCCATTCAAATGGGCGGGAGCGACCAATGGGGGAATATCACCACGGGTACCGAATTGATTCGCCGTATCGGAGCAGGTAAAGGTTATGCCATCACCTGCCCATTGATTACTAAATCCGACGGTTCAAAATTTGGAAAGTCTGAAGGCGGTAATGTTTGGTTGGATGCGAATAGAACTTCACCCTATAAATTCTACCAATATTGGTTGAATTCAAGTGATGAAGATGCCGAAAAGTACATCAAGATTTTTACCTTTTTAAATGAAGGGGAAGTTGAAGCTTTGATTTCTGAGCATAAAGAAGCACCGCATTTGCGAGTTTTACAAAAGCGTTTGGCCGAAGAGATCACACAGATGGTGCATTCCAAATCGGAATTGGACAATGCCATAAAAGCAAGTAATATTTTATTTGGAAAGTCCACAAGTGAAGATTTAAAAGAACTAGATGAAAAAACCTTTTTGGATGTTTTTGAAGGGGTACCACGAACCGAAATTGACAAATCTGAAATCGAGGCAGGATTGGATATGATTGGTGCGCTGGCCGAAAAGGGAAGCTTTTTGAAATCTAACGGAGAAGCGAGGCGTGCACTAAAAGAAAACTCGATTTCAGTAAATAAAGAAAAGGTGAACGAAGCCTTCAAAATCACTAAGGAAGACTTGATAAACGAAAAGTTTGTGCTGTTACAACGCGGTAAAAAGAACTACTTTGTAATCACTGTAAAATAAAAGAATCCCGACGCTACGGTCGGGATTCACAAACTAACCAACTTACTAAAAATAATCTTTCTTTTATCTTAGCAATCCCTTTGTCGTATTCATTTGCGATTCCTTACAAAATAATTTTATAACGCCATTAAATTGCACCCCCGGATATCGGAATGGTCAAACCGGCCTTTTACTTCAAAATTTCCGTCTTCGTAAACCGTTCCCAAATCTTGGGTAGCGATGAAGGCGCAGGAGTTGATATTCGCTAAATCAATCACGTTTAAACCACCCGTTTTGCCAATCATTTGAATGCCTAACGGGTCTTCTGTATCCCTAGTTAGCACTTTCATCCAATTTGGACATTTGAAGATTCCGTTTCCTTGAGAATAGGCTTGGCTTAAAAGTTCTGTCATGCCGTATTCACTATGCACGTTTTGTACACCAAAACCTTTTTTAAGGGTAGTGTGTAATTCCTCCCGAATCATTTCTTTTCGACGTCCTTTCATACCCCCGGTTTCCATAATTATGGTGTTTTTCAGTTGAAACGAATCGTTTTCAATCAAATCCAATAAAGCAAAAGATACCCCAATGAGGAGCACTTTTTTGCCAACTCTGTCCAATCGCACCAAACGTTCCTTTAAATCCGAGAGGTTATCTAGAAAAAACCCGCTTTCAGAAGCTTTAGACTTTGCAATTAAATCATTCACCATAAAAACCAATGAAGATCCTTGGCGTTCCAAATAGGAAGGAAGCAATGCCAAAATCACATAATCTTCAATATTTCCGTAAAATTTCTGAAAACCAGTTCTAAAACTTCTGCGATAAAGTTTCAAATCCGATACATGATGCTTGCTGGTTTGTTGCCCTGTAGTTCCCGAGCTTTCAAAGATAATTTCAGCATTTGTTTCACCGGAAATAACCTTTCGAGTTTTAAAAAATTCAATGGGCAAAAATGGAATGCCGTTGATGTTTTTTACATCGCTAGGATGCTTATACAACAAATCACAAAAGGAACGATACACCCTATTCCTTTCAAACTGAAATTCAAACACTTTTAAAGCCAAGGCTTCAAATGCGTCATCAGATTCAATATTGAAAATCGTATTTGGGTCAACCATGTATTGCTAAAAAGAAGATTCCGAGAATGCCTAACGGCATCACAAATGTATATAAAATAAAAAAGCATTGCTAAAAGCAACACTTCAAAAAATCAATGGTAAAAATAGTTAGCGAATAACTAGTTTCCGGGTTTCTGTCACCGCATTTTCGGTAATTTTCAAAATGTAAACCCCTGAGCCCAAAGTTGAAATATCCAATTCTTTCCGAGTAATTACGGGCGCAAGAATTTGTTTGCCCAAAACATTAAAAACGGCCACTGATTTCAGAGCGTTTTGTTTGGTGTCAATGTAAATTGTTGATTTTCCAATATTTACTGGATTTGGAAACACCGACAGTCCTTCGATACTGAGACTGTTTTTAAGGTCATTGGAAGCTATGTCCTGTGAGAACCCATCGAAGGTCATCAAGGATAAAACAAGGAGTAAAACATAAAAAAAGTAGTTTTTTTTCATAACGTCTTCCAATGTGGTAAAATTACTGCTTTTACATCAAAAGCTGTACCAAAATTCTGTTAAAGATTATAGCGATACGTCGAAAAGTTAATCTTTTGTAAGCCTTGTGTTACCTTATTGTTATTTGTGGGCGATTTTTAAAAGTTGAATGTTATTAGTTTTATATTTACTCGAGGAAGAATTCCTTGATGCTTTGCGTCAAGGTCTCCATTAAAATTGTCATTCCCGTGAAATCGAAGATTCATGAATACCATAATATTGAGCAGAATCAATGAATAAAACGGGAATCTAAATAATTAAAATTTCGGTTTCTGGGCTTACTTCCAATACCAAACAAATTATGAGTGTGCTTACTTTATAGCTCAGATGCACGGATAGTTTGTTTCAAGAAATTTTTTATTTTTGGAAGCGTCAAAATATTGATTTCAGTAATGAACAAAAAAGACATAAAAATACTGCTAGTAGATGATGAGCCGGACATTTTGGAGATTGTAGGTTACAATCTGTCCAACGAAGGGTATCAAGTAATTACTGCCGAAAATGGAGTTGAGGCTGTTAAAAAAGCCAAAAAGGAACAGCCCCAATTGATTATTCTTGACGTAATGATGCCTGAAATGGACGGTATTGAAGCTTGCGAACAAATTAGAAAAAACCCCGACTTAAAAGATGTGGTCATTACCTTTTTAACTGCCCGGGGCGAGGATTATTCGCAAGTGGCCGGTTTTGATGCGGGAGCTGACGATTATATCACAAAGCCTATAAAACCAAAGGTGTTGGTAAGCAAGGTAAAAGCGCTTTTAAGACGTTTTAAGGACGATGTAAAGGATACGGTTAAGGTGGGTAACCTTGTGATTAACCGCGATGAATACAAAATCAGCCTCAAAGGAAAAGAAATAATTTTACCAAGAAAAGAGTTTGAATTGTTATCTTTATTGGCGTCGAAACCTGGAAAAGTGTTTAAGCGCGATGAAATCTTGGATAAAGTTTGGGGAAATGAAGTTGTTGTGGGCGGACGAACCATCGATGTTCATATCCGAAAATTGCGCGAAAAAATAGGAGATAAAAGCTTTAAAACAGTAAAAGGTGTCGGCTACAAGTTTGTAGACTAATGCAGGTAAAAGTTAAGAAATCCTATCGCTTTGCGGTTAAAACATCGCTATTCATAACTTTGTTTTTCACACTCTTAATGAGTGTTTTTTTGTACTATTACTTTTCGTTCAAATGGGCGCCCATCATAGTTTTTGCGGTGGGTTGTTTTCTTTTTTCCTTTATGGTGATACAATATCGTGTAGAGCGCTATATCTACAAACGCGTAAAGAAAATATACGACGATTTGACCCTTTTGGAATCTGCAAGTTTTACGAGGGGTGCGATCACAACCGACATGGCTACGTTGACCCAAGAGATTGATAAATACGCCCGCGATAAAAAATTGGAAATCGAAACCCTTAAAGTCAGGGAGCAGTACAGAAAAGAGTTCTTAGGTAACGTGTCGCACGAGCTTAAAACCCCACTTTTTACAATCCAGGGCTATATTTTAACCTTATTGGATGGAGCCATAAATGACAAGGCTGTGAGGAAAAAATACCTTAAACGCGCCAATAGTGCCGTGGAGCGATTGAATTATATCGTTAGCGATTTGGATTTGATCACCAAACTGGAAGCTGGGGATTTAAGGTTAAATCCTGAGGAATTTGATATTGTGGAATTGGTTAAGGAAGTTTTTGGAATGGTGGAAATGAGAGCCAATGATAAGTCAATTACCTTAACTTTTGATAGGGATTATCCGAATCCCATTATGGTGCGGGCAGATAAGGAACGAATTCAGCAGGTACTAGTGAACCTGATTATCAACTCCCTAAAATATGGACGTCTGAAAGGCACCACCGAAGTGAGTATAGAAAATTTAATTAAAAACAAGGCCATAGTCAGGGTAACCGACAACGGCGAGGGTATTGAAAAAACGCATCTGGCACGCTTGTTTGAACGTTTTTATCGTGTGGACAAAAGTGGATCGCGAAGTGAAGGAGGCTCCGGTTTGGGACTTTCCATAGTAAAGCATATCATCGAGGCCCACGACGAACGTATTTATGTTGAAAGTGAATATGGCGTTGGGAGCGAGTTCTCATTTACCCTGGAAAAGGCCGAATAGCTTTTTATGATTGATATCGACGTTGAAACTTTTCAACCCTTTAAAATCCGAAACGATTTCTAGTTTATCAATTGAAAATTCTTCTTGCGAACAACTTGGAGCAAAGCCCTGCTCCGTCATACGCTTTGCCAAATATTCCTGCTCGGACTGTCCCGGAGTTGGGATAAAAAATGCCAGTTTTTCCAGTTTAGCCAAATCCATAACCGTGGTGTAGCCCGATCTGCATAGTACCAGTTTACTCTCGTTTATGGTTTTTTCCAATAATACCGAAGTCATAAAATTATAAATGGTCACAGGGCCTTTTTCGGTAATCGTTTGTTTTTGCTCCATCACACCTCGCACAAATACCACCGAACCCTTAAAATTCCCAACTTCCTTCAAAAGTTTTTCCTCAAGCATAGTGCGCTGAGGCTCTGGTCCGGAGAGTAAAACCAATAAATCAATACGATTTTGGGTATTTGATTTATTAAATCGGCTTAAAGGACCTATATATTTTGTTGGAATATCGAGATGCTTTTTGTGTCCAAGTTTGCCCGACAAATTGATGTTTCCCTCATTATCGGGCACCCAACACTCATCAAATTTGGTTATGAATTTTTCATGCAATTTAGTACTAAGCCATGTAGTGCGTCCACTTAGTACATTAAGCTGATGAGTTACAAAAACACTAGGCACCTTTTTATCGTAAACCCCTAATCTGTTATCTGAAATTACCCCTGCAATACGGTGATTTTCAACAATCAACTTTGTCGCTTTTCTTTCAGCCTTTATAGTTTTGGCCAATCTTGGAGAATCCTTTAAAAGCTTCAGCTTAAAATGCTTGCCTTTTTTGGCGTAGGTAATGTTGTATGAAGGCAATTCGATAGACGAAAATCCAGGAAATTCCTTCCTTAAAAGTTGCAGTGCGATACCATCACTGGCTATAATGGGTTCAAAGCCATTTTCGTAAAGCGCCTTAATGATAGGAATGCACCGTGTTGCGTGGCCTAATCCCCAATTTAAGGGTGCGATTAAAATTCTTTTTTTCATTATTTGGGCGTGCCTCTCGTACCTCAAGTCGGGCTTTCACTACTCGCTCTCTTTGAGGAGCTCAAACATGCCGTTCAATCCCTCACGCGAGGTTTGAGGTAAATTCAAAAGTAAAGATAACAACGCTGTTGTATATTTCCGTAATTTTACCAATTCTAAAGCAATACTAAGAAATAGTTAAGAGATTGTGGGAAGCAAAAACAAGCTGAAACGGTTTAAGGAAAACGACACCTTTTCCAATGTATACCAGCCAAAACGCGAGGAATTAATGGATTCCGAGTTCAGGTTAAAAGGCCATTGGCGAGAAGAAGTCTTTAAAAATGACAATCCCATAGTGTTGGAACTGGGCTGTGGCAAAGGCGAATATTCGGTAGCATTGGCCCAAAAATATCCAGATAAAAATTTAATTGGGGTGGATATTAAGGGTGCTAGATTTTGGAGGGGAGCTAAAACCGCCATTGAAGAAAATATTCCCAATGTGGCATTTTTGCGGACGCAAATCGAATTGATTGATTTCGCTTTCGCCGAAAACGAAGTGGACGAAATTTGGATTACCTTTCCAGATCCACAAATAAAATATAAGCGCACCAAACACCGTTTGACCAATATGAATTTTTTAGAGCGCTATAAATCCATTTTAAAACCAGATGGGACTGTTAACCTTAAGACCGATAGCGAATTTATGCACGGCTATACTTTGGGCTTATTGCATGGTTTGGGGCACGAGGTGATGTATGCCAACCATGATGTTTACAAACAAGAAGGAAGTCCTTCAGAGGTTACTGGTATACAAACCTTTTACGAATCGCAGTATTTGGAGCAAAATAAGCCCATTACTTATATTAAGTTTAATTTTTCCTCCTAATGGACTTGACTTTTATCTTTTTGTGGGGGCTACTTTTTGCCATTATAGGGGTAATTCCGCCAGGGTTGCTCAATATGAGCGCTGCAAAAATCAGCCTTAAAGAAGGCCATGTAAGAGGTATTGTGTTTTCCATTGGCGTATGCGTTGTATTAATGGCCCAAGCGTACATCGCGGCGATTTTTTCACGTTACCTAAGCAGGCACCCCGAGGTTATAAGTATTTTGAGGAGTGTTGCCTGTGTGATTTTTATTTTGGTGACAATTTACTTTTTGTTTATTGCAAAATCAAAACCCAAATCCCAAAAGGAACCGAAAATTAAGAGTAAGCACAGTCGGTTTTTTCAAGGAATGTTAATGTCGGCCATAAATGTATTTCCCATTCCATATCAATCTTACCTAATCATTACATTAGCTTCAGTTGGATGGATGAATTTTGAGCAGACCAGCATTATAGCCTATGTCGCAGGTGCTGGCACAGGTACTTTCGTTATGCTTTATGTTTATATTTTCTTCTTTGATATGATCAAAAGTAAATCTTTTACCTCGCAAAAAAATATGAATTACATTATTGGGGGCATCACCGGGATTATATCAATCGTTACGTTAATCAATATCATCAAGGACCTTTAAGATGAAACAAGAAACCTTGAATTTCTTTGATAAGGTTTATGAGGTTGCCCGTTTGATTCCTTTCGGAAGGGTCACCAGTTACGGCGCCATCGCCAAATATTTGGGTGCAGTCAGAAGCGCAAGAATGGTGGGCTACGCCATGAACGGTTCGGGAGGAAAGGATGTTCCTGCGCACCGCGTGGTCAACAGAAAGGGATTGTTGACTGGCAAACACCATTTTGACGGCACCAACCTCATGCAACAGCTTTTGGAAAGTGAAGGCATCCAAGTTGTTGATAACCAAATCCAAAATTTTGAGGCTGTATTTTGGGACCCGGGGAAGGAATTGGGGAATGATTTTTGAGGCCTCGGTGTTATATGAAACACATAGGTTCAATATTTCTAAGCTGTTTTATTTTGATCTCTTTTTCTAGAAATCTGGTAAGGTTACCTGTTGTAATTCCGAATAAATGCGACACCATTATTGATTTGTCTTCGGAAGAAATGCTTCCGTCTCATACAATAGTTTATGGGGTAAATATACTTGATAGTCTTGATTTTAGACTTCAAAGCAGAATGACTTCTAAAGATTATTACTCTGGAAGTTTTTTAAAGGATGAAAAGTTCATGAGTGATAGTATTAAGGTTTTTGTGGATACTACCCATGTTAATTTTCATTTAGGTGAACAATCTGTCATTTCGCATTTTCCTCCACCTCCACCACCTCAAACTGATAATAAAAGGGACTCTATTTATTTTAAGGAAATATATGATAGGGCAATTTTGGAACATGAAAATCGAGGAAGAACTCATTACAAAACGTATCCTCTGTTTGTTTATAATTCATCAAGGAGGTCAACAGTCATACAAAGACCAATGTTCAATGACCTGTTTTTTATTGTTGAAGCCTTAGACAGTTTGAAAATATGGCGACCAATTGAATATTGGGAGCAAAGAACAGTTTTATGTGGGACTGGTCATAGGGATTATCTTTTAAAGCCGAAACATTTTATAGTTTCAGCGGTAAAAAGATATCATGGGGATTTCAAAACAAAGCTTAGGGTTAGATTTACATCTTTCAATAAGGTCTTTTTTTCCAACGAATATGAGGGTTGGATGAATTACTCCCAATTTGATACAACTAAATTAAAGCGGGAAATTAGAAAGCAATTTGGCAAAGCCAAAATGGAATATTATTTAAAAAGGAGTTTTTTAAGTCCAACATATTAATATTTCCTAATTTCACAAAAATTTACAAATAATTACATATTTCAACCCATAACCAAACCCAATATCCACATAATTAAAACTTCTAACACCAGCCGTCTGTCTTCTGCCATTATTGACTATCTTTGCATTTAGAATGATTCTTAATTGGAAAATGAAGCTAAAAAAACAAGATATATTAAAAGCACTGGAAACCATTACCGTACCTGGGGAAGGGCAGAACATGGTAGAAAGTGGCGCTGTAACAAACGTAGTCACTTTTGCAGATGAGGTGATTGTGGATATTACCATTAAAAACCCAAGTTTGCAGGCTAAAAAACGTACAGAGGTGGATATCCTAAAAACCATCCACGAGAAGGTATACGAAAAGGCCAAAATCACTGTAAATGTTAAAGTTGAAGCTCCTGTAAAACCAAAAGCGAATGTCATCAAAGGAAAACCAATTCCTGGGATACAAAATATTGTAGCCGTGGCATCTGGAAAAGGAGGTGTAGGGAAATCTACCGTTACGGCTAACTTGGCGGTGACTTTGGCAAAAATGGGCTTTAAAGTAGGTGTTTTGGACGCCGATATTTATGGGCCTTCCATTCCTATTATGTTTGATGTGGCCGATGAAAAACCTTTAGCGGTTAACATTGAAGGCAAATCCAAAATGAAACCTATCGAGAATTACGGTGTAAAAATACTGTCCATAGGATTTTTTACCCAACCCAACCAAGCAGTAGTTTGGCGTGGTCCGATGGCAGCAAAGGCTTTAAATCAGATGATATTTGATGCGCATTGGGGCGAATTGGATTTTCTGTTATTAGACTTACCTCCGGGTACGGGGGATATTCACTTGAGTATTATGCAATCCTTGCCAATTACAGGGGCAGTAGTGGTGAGTACGCCACAGAATATAGCTTTAGCCGACGCCAAAAAAGGCGTGGCCATGTTCCAACAAGACAGCATACAAGTGCCAGTTTTAGGAATTATTGAAAATATGGCGTACTTTACTCCTGAAGAATTGCCAGATAATAAGTACTATATTTTTGGAAAAGAAGGTGCTAAACATCTCGCCGAAGATTTAAATGTACAGTTTTTAGGCGAAATTCCGTTGGTACAAAGTATAAGGGAAGCTGGTGATGTAGGGCACCCGGCGGCTTTGCAAACGGCAACCCCATTGGAACAAGCTTTTGAAACTTTAACCCAAAACGTAGTTCAGGAAGTAGTGAATCGAAATGAAAGTCTACCGCCAACAGAAGCAATAAAAATCACCACAATGGCCGGCTGTGCCGCAGTGAAAAAATAATAAATTCATCTTTTCCCTCTCCTTTGGAGAGGGTTAGGGTGAGGAAGAAATAAGACATGACCTCAGAAGAAATAAAAACAAACGTTGAAAAAGCACTTGACGAAATCCGTCCGTTTTTGCAAAGTGATGGCGGAGATATTTCTTTGCTATCCATTGAAGACGATAGGTTGGTAAGGGTGCAATTACAGGGTGCATGTGTGGGTTGTAGCGTCAATCAAATGACCTTAAAATCGGGTGTTGAAATGACCATCAAAAAGCACGCACCACAGATTGAGGAAGTCATTAATATTGATGTATAAAATCATCCTCCAAAAACCCATTTTACTTCATATTTTTTTAGAAAAATCCCAGAATAAATAATACTTTTGGCACGCAAAATGCAGTGCAACTAGCGTAATCATAATTTTTACAGATGAGTCAGGACATTAACATCAAGATAACGGACCGGGATGGTGTAACCCATGAGATTATGGCGCCAACCGATATGGCCATGAATTTAATGGAAGTGGTGCGCTCCTACGAGTTGGCACCCGAAGGCACCATTGGTGTTTGTGGTGGTATGGCCATGTGCGCCTCCTGCCAGTGCTATGTTTTAAGCAATACCGAGTTGCCTGAAAAAAGTGATGATGAAGAAGCCATGTTGTCCGAAGCATTTGACGTTCAGAACAATTCCCGTTTGGGCTGTCAAATCCAAATGACCCCTGAAATGGAAGGCCTCGAGGTAGAATTGGCTCCTGAGAGTTAATCCGTCTTTTCAATTTGAAATTTCAAAGTTTTTAGATTAATCTTAATTTGGGCGTTACCCAATCCCGATAGCTATCGGGAGGGTCGGGCTTTCGGCAGTCGCTCCCTCCTAATGTCGGGGAGCTTCAACAAATGCCTCAATCCCTAACGCATTTTTATCCAGAGCAATCCGAACAGCTTTCAGAGTTCCTAGTTTTTTAGACCATTTAGGTATTCATACATTTGCACCATGAAAATACTCCACCTCGATACCAATCACGAATTATTGTTAAACCAGCTCAATGCCTTGGGATTTACCAACCATGAAGACTATACGGCTTCTAAAGTAGACATCGAGGCAAAAATTGCAGATTACGACGGTATCATCTTACGAAGTAGGTTTACCATCGACCAACGATTTTTGGATGCGGCCAAAAACCTAAAGTTCATCGGTCGCGTAGGCGCGGGATTGGAAAATATCGATTGCGATTACGCCGAACAAAAAGGCGTGTATCTTATTTCAGCGCCCGAAGGCAATAGAAATGCCGTTGGCGAACATACGTTGGGCATGTTACTATCCCTTTTTAACAAATTGAACAAAGCTGATAGAGAAGTCCGTCAGGGTAAATGGCAACGCGAGGAAAATCGAGGCATTGAATTGGATGGCAAAACTGTTGGGTTGATTGGTTACGGTAACATGGGGAAAGCATTCGCCAAAAAACTAAAGGGTTTTGACGTTGAAGTATTGTGCTGCGATATTAAAGATGGGGTTGGCGACGAAAATGCAAATCAAGTTAGCCTAAAGGAATTTCAGGAAAAAGTGGATGTGGTGAGTCTCCACACGCCGCAAACACCATTAACTTTAAATATGGTGAATACCGAATTTATCCATCAATTTAAAAAACCGTTTTGGTTGTTAAATACGGCGCGAGGCAAAAGTGTGGTGACTGCCGATTTGGTCTCAGCCTTAAAATCAGGTAAAATTTTGGGTGCAGGCCTCGATGTTTTAGAATATGAAAAAAAATCTTTTGAAAATCTCTTCCAAAAAGATGTCACATCCAGCCCAGTCGAGATAAATAGTAGGGATGAAGAAATGCCAATTGCATTTCGATATTTGATTAAAGCCGAAAATGTGATATTGTCCCCCCATGTAGCGGGCTGGACAGTGGAGAGCAAAGAAAAATTAGCCCAAACCATTGTGGATAAAATTAAAGCGAAGTTTTGCTAAATTTAATCCATGAAAAAAACCATTCTCGTTTTTTCAGGGTTGATTCTCGCTTTGGTGCTTTTATTTCAATTGAGCACCTATTCCATTCATTCGGGAAATCTAAAAACGGAGTTTGCTGTTGCCATTATTGCGATCGTTTTTTTGATGGTTGGCATTTACA
Organism: Hyunsoonleella rubra; assembly: GCF_042684665.1. NCBI lineage: Bacteria > Pseudomonadati > Bacteroidota > Flavobacteriia > Flavobacteriales > Flavobacteriaceae > Hyunsoonleella > Hyunsoonleella rubra. The sequence goes on from NZ_JBHULY010000014.1 coordinate 62,505, forward strand.
TCAATAAAAAAAGCCTTTATAAACCGCCAACCAATTCTGGGGAAATAAACCATCAAAAAATAAAGGAACTTGAAATCACTACTCGTGAATACGAAGTGCTTCAAGCTATTTCAGAAGGATTGTCCAATAAGGAAATTGCGGATAAACTTTTTCTATCGGAGAGTACGATTAAGACCCATGTGTCCAATTTACTTGTAAAGCTGAATGCAAAACGTCGTACGCAGGCCTTACAGATTGCAAAAACCTTGCAAATAATATAGAAAACCTCGATTAGTCATTCTGAATTTATTTCAGAATCTGAAACAAGTTCAGATTGACAATAACATCGAATGCCTAAATTTTCATATTTTTAAACAAAGTATTCGCATTTTGGTACTTTAGTATGACTCCCCATTTCTGCTTCATGCATAGCTTTGTTTCAAATTGATTCATAAAAATTTTAACCATATGAAATTAGGAGCATTTTCCATCAGTTTAAGTGTGAAAGACATTCATAAATCAAAAGCGTTTTATGAAAGTTTGGGTTTTAGTGTTTTTGCAGGCAACATCAAGCAGAACTATCTCATTATGAAAAATGACAAAGCCTTAGTGGGTTTATTCCAAGGGATGTTTGAACAAAATATCCTTACGTTTAATCCGGGTTGGGACGAAAATGCCCAGACCTTGAAGGATTATGACGATGTCAGAACGATTCAAAAACATTTAAAATCAGAGGGGATTCCATTAGAAAGGGAGGCGGATGAAGATACCTCAGGCCCAGCAAGTTTGGTCCTCACCGACCCGGATGGCAATACTATTTTAATTGACCAGCATATCTAAACATCATTAATCAAAAATCGAACATGAAACAAACAGTCATTAAATATGGTCTTTATGGACTTTTAACAGGAGTACTTTGTTTTCTTTTGGCACTTACTTTTGGGGATGGTCTAAGCTATTCCACACAGGAAATTTTGGGGTATGCCACCATGGTAGTATCTCTGTCGTTTATTTTTTTCGGCATAAAACATTTTCGCGACAAGGTAAATGGAGGAGTGGTTTCCTTGGGAAAAGCTATCATTATTGGCCTTTTGATTTCCGTTTTGGTGGGTATTGGCGTAGGATTGGCCGATTATATTTATACAACGATAATTAATCCCGATTTTGCGAATGAATATCTGGAAACTACTTTAAAAACTATGGAAGCCACCCTGCCACAAGAAGAATTTCAAGCGAAAAAAAACGAATTGACACAACAAATGAAGGATTACGGTGGTTCGGGTTTCATGGCATTTTTAATGTTTTTCACGGTGGTACTCATTGGATTTGTTATATCTTTAGTTTCAGGTTTAATCCTTCAACGTAAATAATTATGCATTACGACGCCAGTTCCCCGGAAGATTACATCGGACAAATACCAAAAGAGCGGCAAGACACCCTTAAAAAACTAAGACAAGTAATTAATAACAACCTTCCTGATGGATTTGAGGAGGGTATGATTTATAAGATGATTGGTTACTATGTACCTCATTCGGTATACGCCGAGGGATACCATTGCGACCCAAAAACCCCGTTACCGTTTATGAGTTTTGCGTCACAGAAAAATTCGGTAAACCTGTATCACAGCGGGATTTATGCCAAAAAGGAATTGTATGATTGGTTTGTTGGTGAATTTCCGAAACATTCCAGCCGAAAACTCGATATGGGGAAAAGTTGTGTTCGTTTTAAGCATTTGGATGACATTCCTTTTGAATTGATTGGCGAACTCACTAGGAAAATGATTTGCGAGGAGTGGATTGAAATTTACGAAAGTGCTATTAAGAAGGTCTAAAATTAATTGAAACGCGACGACCGCGTTAGGGATAGAAGCGACATCCTTTTTTGTGTTTCCAAATAGGCCGTCATTACGAGGAGGCACGACGAAGTAATTTATTTGGATTAGGAGATTGCTTCACTAAATTCGCAATGACGTTTGACTTATGACCAATAAAAAAGATATAGCGGATAGCCCGACCCGAGGACGGAATTGTCTTTGACCTTTCTGAATGTGAATCGAGGGTAACGCCCAAAAATAAATTAACAATTTTGAAATGAAAAACAGAGTGACTGGAATTGGCGGATTGTTCTTTAAAACAAAGGATCCGAAGGCTACAAAAGACTGGTATAGAACCCATTTGGGCCTCAATACGGACGATTACGGGTGCACCTTTTGGTGGAAAAATAAGGAGGGCAAGGACTGCTCTACCCAATGGAGCCCATTTTCCGATAGTACCTCCTATTACGAACCGTCAAAAAAGGATTTTATGTTCAATTATCGGGTTGAAAATTTGGTGGAACTGTTGAAGATTTTAAAGGAAGAAGGCGTTACTGTTGTGGGAGAAATGGAAGAATATGAATATGGTAAATTCGGTTGGATTTTAGATAACGATGGCAACAAAATTGAGCTTTGGGAACCTATTGATGATGTTTTTAAATAATATTTTTTGGGCGTAACGGAAATTCTTCAATCCTATAATTTATCTGCTCTGCAATGGACGGCTATTGGTTTTGCCGTGTTTATTCTTGGGTTTTCAAAATCTGGAATAAAGGGCATTGGGATTATTATCGTCATTATTTTGGCCTTCGTGTTTGGTGAGAAGGCGTCCACCGGAATTTTGTTGCCGATGCTGATTTCGGCTGATATTATCGCCGTAAGCTATTATAACCGGCATACGCAGTGGCGCTTTATCAAAAAGCTGTTACCTTCTATGGTCATAGGGGTTTTAGTGGGTGTTTGGGTAGGTGATGCCATTTCTGAGGCAGTGTTTAAAAGGGTGATGGCCATAATCATCATAGGGTCGATTGGAATTATGTTGTATTTTGAACGGCGAAAATCAGATAAGATTCCCCATAATAAATGGTTTTCGAATTCTGCGGGTTTCTTGGCGGGCTTTACAACTATGATTGGGAATTTGGCGGGACCGATTTCCAACATTTATTTCCTGGCCATGCGCTTGCCTAAAAATGAATTTATTGGTACGGCGGCCTGGCTATTCTTTATTATCAATGTGTTTAAATTGCCTTTTCATTTTTTTGTATGGCATACAGTTTCAAAGGATACGCTCGTATTAAATATGACTCTGATACCTGTAGTAGTGATTGGATTCTTTCTGGGGGTAGCTTTGGTGCGACAAATTTCCAATGTCAATTACCGGAAGTTTATCATTATTGTTACCGCTATTGGAGGGTTGATTATGTTGTTTCGATAGCAGTGCGTAACGTTTTTAAACTTTGAAACACATATAGTTAGTAGTAAATATATTTTTTAGTACTTTTAAATTCTAATCAAAAAATTAATAATCATGTCAGATGAAAAAAATTTAGGGGACGACTTAAACGATATGTTAGGCGACGCCAAAGAGGGTGCCAAAAAAGCGGCGGACAAAGCCGGAGAAATGGCAGATGACGCCAAGGAAAAGGCAAAGGAATTTGCTAGTGAAGCAAAGGAAACGGCTTCCGAATTTGCCGAAGATGCCAAGGAGGTTTTGAGTAATGGGAAAAATGTTGCGATTATTGCGCACATCACTTTAATTGGGTGGATAATTGCGTTAATAATGAATGGTAGCAATAAAACGGAATTGGGGTCATTTTATATTCGTCAGATGTTGGGGATTGCGCTTTTGGGAATCGTAGCTAGTTTCATTCCTTTTGTAAATATTATTGCCTGGGTTTTTGTATTAATTCTATGGGTCATTAGTTTACTAGGGTCTTTAAGTGGAGAGAAGAAAACTGTGCCATTGTTGGGAGAACATTTCCAGAAATGGTTTGCGGGATTGTAAAATACAATTAGGCCAAAGGTGGTTGCTTTTGGTCTTTATTTTTTATTTTATTATCGTAATATTGCAATATCTCATTAACAATAATTTTAAAATGATTTTTGACTCCATTTTGATTTATTTATGGGTGTGATTTTAAGTCCAGTTTTAAGTGATTTTGAATTAGAATAGCCTTGTGTACTGAATTTTTGAGAACAGATGCTTTGTATAAATCTATAATTTGATATCAAGCTTTCTAGCAATATCTTGACATAGGTAATGAATCTTTAAACAGTATAATTTTCAGGACTTGGGGATGAAGGAAATTTACATAGACAAAAATTTTAATATCGTAATATTGCAATATTACTATAATATTGTATATCTTTGTCTCAAACTTAAAGCTATGGGCGCATCAAAACTTGACATTTATTCCGAAGAGATCAACCAAATGGCGATGGTTGCTAAGGTGTTCGCACATCCAGCCCGAATCGCTATTTTGCAGTATATCAGCAAGCAGGAGTCCTGTATTTGCAATGATATTGTAGACGAAATTGGCTTGTCTCAACCGACTATTTCCCAGCATTTACAGGTCATTAACAAAGCTGGTTTGTTAAAAGGTAATTTTGAAGGAAAGAGTATTTGTTATTGTATAAATATTGACCAACTACAGGAGTTTCAAAAGCAATTGAACACATTTTTTGAAAGTACAAAGTCTAATTGTTGTTGAACCCGAAAGAACTTTTTAAAAGAATCAAATTATGAAAACACAAGAGCTATTTTCAGTTTTGGAGGCTAATAAAGATAAAGCCTTACTATTTGAATATGCCCCACAAGAATTTGTTGGAGCTAATTATCATATCACGGAAGTAAAGCACATGAAAATTGATGCCGTGGATTGTGGCGCAAGAAGTGATAGCTGGAATGAAACCATTATTCAGCTTTGGGAAAGCCCGAAAGAAAAGGACAAAACAGAATTTATGTCTGTGCTTAAAGCTTTGGGTATATTAAACAAAGTCGCTAAAATGAAGCCTTATGATTTGAATTCGGAGGTGAAGTTTGAATACAGCAACGAAACTTTTCATACAGCGCAATTATTTGTTAACGATTTCGAAATACAGGGCCATCATTTAATTTTTAAATTAGCCGTCCAAAAAACAGATTGCAAAGCAAAGACCTTATGTGGGGTTGCAGAAAAGGCGGTTGAAGTTACAGAAACCGTTAAGGAAAAAACAGAGGCATGCTGTACCCCGGATAGTGGTTGCTGTTAGCAAATTATAAAATAGAAGCATACTATGGCGTTTGATAAAATTTCCAATCTTATTGAATCCTTTGATACTGGGACTATTTCCGATGAAAGGAAGCAAGTTTTGCAACCTCTAATTGATTATCTCAATGCCAAGGTGGCTGAGAAAGCACCTATCCGATTAAACTTTATCTGTACCCACAACTCAAGACGAAGTCATTTATCCCAGGTTTGGGCGCAAACGATGGCACACTATTTTGAAGTGAAACATGTGTCCTGTTATTCTGGAGGAACAGAGGCTACGGCGATGTTTCCCAAGGTTGGGGAGACTTTGGCCAACCAAGGTTTCAGGATCAATAAATTATCAGAAGGTGATAATCCAGTTTATGCCATTAAGTTCTCCGAAAACGAACCGGCTATTATTGCATTTTCAAAAGAATTTGGACATAGTTTTAATCCATCTTCTGAATTTGCAGCGATCATGACTTGTTCGTCGGCGGATGAGGCTTGCCCAATGGTTTTGGGCTGTGATAAGCGCATAGCGATCACTTACGAAGACCCTAAAAAATCTGACGGTACACCACGCCAAACGGAAATTTATTTAGAACGGAGTTTACAGATAGCAACGGAAATGAAGTTTGTGTTTTCTGGTTTAAAATAAATTTGATTTCAGTTATAAATTAAAAATGCCATAGCTGGATACTATGGCATTTTTCTTATGTACGTAATTCTTTTTTGATGTTCTCAGGCAATTTCCTCCAATCTATATCTAGCAGCGCACCTTTAAGGGAATATAGGTAATAGCACTTTGGAATGGTTTTATCAGGGTAGTTCTTACCGATACCCCGATATGCTTTTTCTGGAGTGCGTTCAGCTAAATCGGTTAAGGTATAAATACCTATTTCGTTTAGTCTTTTTTCTATGGTTACACCAATGTTTTTGGAACCTTTTAAAGCTATCGTTGTTTCCATTTTTATTCAGGTTGCGTGTAAGTTACAATATCAATCCCGATGCCATTAGGGTCAACAATGGCGAAATGCCTATCCCCCCAGGGTTCGCTTCGTACTTCAAAGGCTACATCTACCCCTTTTTCCGTGAGTTCCTTATACAATGCATCCACATTTTCTACTTCAATAGTGATATAAATCCCTTGTCCATTGAATGCGGGTTTAAAAATGGGCTGTTGGCTGGGATGGTTCGGCTTTAAAAAGCTGAGTTCCGCCGACCCATCGGGCGTATGCATCAATAGGTAAAAATCGTTTTCAAAAGCCACCCCAAAACCTAAGGTCTCGGTGTAAAATGTTTTGGTTTCCTCTAATTTGTCCGTGATAATTCCTGCGTTTAATTTCATTGTTTTTGTTTTTTGATGTTCAACTTGACTGTTTGCTATCCCAGTGATTACTGTGAATGCTAAAATGATTATTGTTTTCATCTGTATATATTTATTGTTTTTAAAAGGTCAGATGGAATTCGCCATAAAACAATTTCTTATTTTTAGTTAAATTGTTAATGTGGCTCATTTCATAGTTCTCATATTTTGTTGGTACAAATTTAGAACCCAAGTTGTTGAGGACATTGTAAAAAACGGACCACCTATTTTAAAGCTTGTGTAGGCGTTACTCCATAAAAGGTTTTGAAGTCTTTAATAAAATGGGCTTGGTCATAAAACCCAACATCATAAAATAGTTTTTGGGATTTTAGACTTTGGGTTGAGGGTTTCATATTTAAAAAATGTTGAAACCGAACGACTTTCCCGAATGCCTTTGGTGTGGTCCCGACGTAGTAGTTAAATAGCCGTCTCAATTGCCGTGGGCTTAAACCAGTGCCCAAGCCATTTTCGGTTTCAATGTTTCCGGAGGTTCTAAAAATAAGATGCAGAGCCTTGTAAAAACGGTTGTCAAAATCAAATTTTCTATTTAAAATGAATGGTGCTACAATTTGGTGCAGTTGATTAACCACCATGGAAAACTCTTGATTTGGATGAATCTTTTCTACAATGGATTGAGCAATATCGGGAAGGATACCTCTTAATTCTTGATCTTGATTGCTTAACGCTTTTGCGTCAATATTAAAAATCAATGGAAATACCGATGGCAAAAATCGAATGCCGACATAGTTGAATTCATTTCCAATAGGGAATTCTGTATATTTTCGGCAAAAGCCCATTACAAAACTTTCAGATGTAGCATTCTGATTGAAAAAAACATCAATACAACCGTCTGAAACCACACGATACACAAAAGGAGCATCCAGTTTTTTGGAAGTCTTTAATTGCCAAAAACAATAAACGAAATGCTGCAAGGATGCCTCTGGTAAAACTTCTTGGTAAATGACCTGTTTGCCATCACTTGCCACAGAGGGCTGTAATGGTCGGTAAAAGTGTTTTATAGATTCGAAGGCATACATTTTAATATGGGAAAGTGCACCAGTTTAACTGTCTCCATTCTGGCTCGCCAATTTGCGTTCCAACTCAGCTTGAAATTCTTCCATTACGGGGCGCACAGTGCTCTCGGGCAAATCAGCAATTTTAATATACATTAATCCGTCCACCGAATTATTGAACAGAGGGTCCACATTAAAAGCTACCAATTTAGCATTTTGTTTGATGTACTTTTTTAAAAGAACGGGCAGTCGCAGTGCACCTGGCTCAATTTCATCAATAAATTTATCAAATTTGTTTAAATCAGCTTCGGCTTCATCAAAAACAAAGTCTTTATCAGCATCTTTCAATTTTACTTTAAATTCCTTTTTTGGCCGCACGTATTGTGCAATATAGGGATCGTAATAATGCGATTTCATAAACTCCACCATAAGAGACTTTGAAAAGTTGGAAAACTGGTTGCTGATACTTACCCCACCAATGAGGTAATTATGCTCTGGATGGCGTAAAGTGGTGTGCACAATACCTTTCCATAATAAAAATAGTGGCATCGGTTTTTGTTGGTACTCTTTGATGATAAAAGCACGCCCCATCTCGATAGATTCGCTCATCATTTTATAAAGCTCCGGTTCAAACCGGAACAGGTCGTGCAAATAAAACCCCTCAATACCAAATTTTGCGAAAATTTTGGAGCCCAATCCCATTCGGTAAGCCCCGGCAAGGATATTCTGTTCGTTGTCCCAAAGAAACATATGGTGGTAATAATTGTCGAAAGCATCCAAATCGATGGCTTCATTGGTGCCTTCGCCAACCTCTCTAAAAGTGATTTCCCGCAAACGCCCAATTTCCCTGAGAATGTGGGGTATCTGACTTGCTTCGGCCAAAAACACCTCATAATTTTTGCTTTCCAATAGACGTTCACTTTTTCTAAGGGCTTCAACTTCTTTCAACATTAAACCACTATCCACGGGAGTAACAATGTTCTTAGGGTGTTTTGGCACTTTTAACTGGGAGGAAATATTGTCTAAAATTTTCGGCTTCTCTTCAAAAGCATTGGAGAGCATATACGTTTTTCGTCGTATAAAATCTGAGAAATCATCTAGACTTTCGTGCTCCCTTTGGTCATCAATACTAATGGGTCTTCCAATCCTGACTTTGATAGTTCGGCGCTTTTGAGTCAGCAGCTCCGAAGGCAGTTTGGCTGTTCTAAAAGTATCGTTTATTTTGGAAAGCTTATAAAACAGTTTGCTGTTTTTGGCGTGAAAGTATATAGGTACAATTGGTACCTCGGCCTTTTTAACCAATTTCATAGCGGTCTCTTCCCAAGGGCGGTCTACCACTAATTTTCCATCCCTATAGGTGGATACTTCACCTGCCGGAAAAATACCAAGCGGATGCCCTTCTCGCAAATGCAAAATGGCATTTTTAAAGCCTGCAACGCTGGACTTTACATCCTTTCGGTCTTCAAAAGGATTTACAGGCATGATGAAGGGCTTTAAAGGCTCTATACGATGCAAAAGAAAATTTGCGATAATTTTAAAATCCTCGCGTTGTTCCAGCATCAATTTTAATAGAAGAACTCCATCAATACCCCCAAGCGGATGATTGGAAACAGTTATATAGGCACCGTCTTTCGGCAGTCGTTTTAGGTCCTCCTCCGGGATTTCAAACTTAATCTGAAAATCACCAATAATTGCGTTCAAGAACGAAAGGCCATTTAATTTTTTATGGCGCCTATAAATCTTGTTTAAGGTGGAAATTTTAAGAACTTTCATCAAAAGCCAGCCAACAAACGTGCCTATAAAACCATATTTGTCCAATTGTATGGCTTTAGCAACCTCCTTTGCGCTAACCAATCCCGAATCTTGTTGTTTCCCCATTGACGTAAAAGTAATAAATATTAAGATTTGGCGACCAATTGTACCGTTTCCTGGGTCATTTGTTTTAGTAAAATGGTTTTATCCGTTTCCAATGTCTTTAAAACATCATCATTGTAGTGTCTTATGGTATAGAGTGAAACCCCGGTATGACAAGTTACTCTAAATTTTGCTTTTAAATGTTGCAAGAGTTGTTCTAGGGTGTCATAGATATTTTCGATGCAGACCGAAAAACTAATTGCAGAGTTTTGAATCACATCTACTTTCATTTTGAATTGGTGCAACAGCTTGAAAATATCACTGATGTTTTCTTGGATGATATATGAAAAATCCAAAGACGACAACTTGATTAACACCTGATTTTTCTTTAGTATAAAACAGGGTACGATGGGCTTTAAGGTGATGCCCTTTCCCACTCTGGTACCTTGATTTTCAGGGTTTAAAAATGATTTTACAAAAAGTGGGATTTCCTTTCTTTGCAGGGGCTGTAAGGTTTTAGGGTGAATTACCGAAGCTCCGTAAAAAGCCAGTTCTATGGCTTCTTCATACGATATCTGATGTAATAGTTGAGCGTTTTCGAAGTAGCGTGGATCGGCGTTTAATACCCCTGGGACATCTTTCCAAATTGTAACATTAACGGCGTTAAGGCAATAGGCATAAATAGCGGCCGTATAATCACTGCCTTCCCTTCCCAAAGTGGTAGTGAAATTGTTAGCGTCACTCCCCAAAAATCCTTGGGTAATATTTAAAATTTTTAGGTTAAAATCCGCTGTGATTCTCCGCTGGGTTTCATTCCAATTCACATTGGCGCGTCTGTAATAATTGTCAGTCTTTATATGGTTTCGGGCGTCAATCCATTTGTTGCCGATACCAATATTAATAAGATATTCGCTGATAATTGTGGTTGAAACCAGTTCGCCATAACTTACGACTTGATCGTACACAAAATTATAATTTGGGGACTTGTTGGAGCGCAAAAACCCATCCAATTCCTTAAAAAAGGAAGCGGTCTTTATGAATACGGGATGGTTTTCATTTTCAAACAAATCAAGCAAAATCGCATTGTGATATTTAATGACGTCCTGCAATGCGCTTTTAAGTTCGGTCTTGTTTTCAAAATAATTTTTAACCACAACCTCCATGGCATTGGTAGTTTTGCCCATGGCCGAAACAACCACCAAAGTATTTTCAAAACCCAAAGTCTTCAAAACCTCAGCTAAGTTTTTGACCCCCTCAGCATCTTTTACGGAGGCTCCCCCAAATTTGAATACCTGCATTACTATTGAGTCGTTTTGCTGTTATTTGTTTAGTTGATGGGTTGTTTTGCTTTTACAATGGACTACCCTAATTTAGAAATATATTGTTTAATGCTTTCTTCACTCATCTGGACAACGTCCCAATCGCGCATGACGTTTGCGCCTTTATTTTCGTAAAAAGCGATTGCGGGTTCGTTCCAATCCAGCACCTCCCAATTGATGCGTTTTACACCAAGCTGATACCCGTATTTGATGACTTCATCCAATAGCATAGAGCCAATACCTTTGCCCCGCATAGCTTCACTTACGATGAGGTCCTCCAGATGAATTGCCCTTCCTTTCCAAGTGGAATAACGGTTATAAACCAAGGCAATGCCCTCTATTTTTGAATTGACTTCAGCCACAAAACAATGAAAACGAGGAGTTTCGCCAAAACCGTCATTTTCCAAATCTTCAACTGTTACCTCAACGGCATTGGGTTCTTTTTCAAAAACAGCCAGTTCTTGAATTAATCCAAATACTTGGGCCATGTCTTTTTTCTTGGCATTTCTGATAGATACTTCCATAAATTATTAATTAAATTCAAATATAGTTCAAAAGTTTACTATTTTGTAGAACGCAAAAAATGAAAACCATTTGTTACTTAATTTTTACAAACAACTATAACACTAAACATCTTTAGCTATGTCCAACAAAAAACAAACATTAGGAGAATTTATAATTGAAAACCAAGCATCATTTAAATATTCCTCTGGAGAACTATCCAGTCTTTTAAATTCAATAAGGCTAGCAGCAAAGGTAGTAAACCATGAAGTTAATAAGGCTGGTCTGGTTGATATTATCGGTGCTGCGGGAGACACCAATATTCAAGGTGAGGACCAGCAAAAACTGGATGTTTACGCCAACGAAAAGTTTATTTCAACCTTAACGCGAAGAAACATTATTTGTGGACTGGCTAGTGAGGAAGAGGACGATTTTATTACTATAAACAGTCAGGATGAAAACCATCAAAATAAATATGTGGTGTTGATTGACCCCTTGGACGGCTCATCCAATATTGATGTCAATGTATCGGTTGGTACAATTTTTTCTATTTATAGAAGGGTTACACCAATTGGAACTCCAGTGCAATTGGAAGATTTTCTGCAAAAAGGGAGTGAGCAGGTAGCTGCTGGTTACGTGGTGTACGGCACCTCAACCATGTTGGTATATACTACTGGAGACGGTGTAAATGGGTTTACGCTAAACCCTGCAATAGGGTCATTTTATTTATCACATCCGTCGATGGAATTTCCTTTGGATGGCAATATTTATTCTGTAAATGAGGGCAATTATTTGGATTTCCCGCGAGGTATTAAAAATTATATTAAGTATTGTCAGGAAGAAGATGGTGATAGGCCTTATACTTCAAGATATATTGGGTCATTAGTTTCCGATTTCCATAGAAATATGATAAAGGGCGGGGTTTACCTATATCCTCAAGGCTCTAGAAACCCAAATGGCAAATTACGTTTGTTATACGAATGCAACCCGATGGCCTATTTAGCGGAACAGGCCAACGGAAAGGCCAGTGACGGATTCACAAGAATTATGGATATTGAACCAACCGAATTGCACCAACGCGTACCGTTTATTTGCGGCAGTAAAAATATGGTAGATAAAGTTGAAGAGTTTATGCGCAATGCACAATAAAAAATGCGGGTGGAAACACCCGCATTTTTAAAGTTTTTCATCACAAGTTAAATATTAATTCCCCTCCATACAATCCTCAGTGGCTTCAAGTTGGTCAATTAAAGCCTGAAAGGAATTTTCATCGTCAAAGGCGGCACAATCGGCTTGGAGCTTTTTTAGTTCGTTAACCTGCTCTCGACAACTGAGGTTATCGTCATTGTTGGAATATCTTAGCAGTTGTTCGTAGCATTCCGTCGCATTAAACGTGTTCCTAACCGCTTCCGTTTGGGAACATCCTGAGAATAATAGGCACAAAACGATGCCTATAAAAATTGAATTTTTCATAGAAGTTAAAATTTGAATTAATTATTGTTTAGCTAAAATTTGAAACAAACGCCACCTGAGATATTGGAAATTCCGTAACCAGCTTCAACAAAGGCAGCGATAAATTCGGTAAAAAACCATCGTGCACCTATAAATCCAGAATGATCTACTCTGTTGCTGGGGCTTCTGAAGTTGCCCCCATTGCTATCAGAATAAAAATAATACCCAACTAAAAAACCGGCATAAAGATCGAGTTCATCAATTTCAAACCCATTGTAGTGATACGCAGGTCGCACTCCAATAGCCGTTTGGGACAATTTATATTCGCTTGTGGAACGATACTTAAAGGTTCTATGCCCTACGTATCCCCCAAGGCTAATAACTCCAGGGCCGGGGATTTCCCAAATACCTCTATCGTAACTTACACTGAACACGGGACTTACAGTGGCCGAGGAATAAAATCCATAGTCACCACCAAAACCGACGCCCACATTAATGGCGTTAGTGCCCTGGACAAAGCCTTGAGCTCCCATAGAAAAGATTGAATATACAACGAATGTAATGCCTAAAAATAGTTTTTTCATAATTATTCAGATTTGATTATTGTTAATTGAGACGAATATAGTAGTTTATCAATTTTTGAAAAAATTTTCGCCATCAAAAAGTACTCTTCTCAATTTGTTTTTGCATGCATTGTGAGGATTTCCATTTTTGTCATACACCATTAGATCAAATTAAGGGCTTCTATTCCATCTCCCTTTAGGTTTCCTGAAATTACAATAACAATGTGGACAATAGCTGAAGCGCGAAATGCTTGTATTCGGATAAACTATGAAGCCTTCAGCCTCGCTTTATTTCCAGTAAAAATAAATAAAACCTTGCCTTCGTTAGTTGAGAAGGCTTCTTTGAATTTAATTTTCCTTTTTGCAAGAACAAAAAAAGTCTTAACCAGAATACAAAAAAATGCGAACTTAAAAGTTCGCATTTAATATAACGTTTTTTAGTGCAAACTCACCAAATCACCCGCTTCATCCTTAGTTGGCAAATCGGTTTTGCCCATCAAATAAAGATCCACTTGCCTTGCGGCTTCACGTCCTTCCGAAATGGCCCAAACAATCAAGGATTGCCCTCTGCGCATATCGCCTGCGGTAAAGACGTTTGGAATATTGGTTTGATATTTTCCGTATTCGGCTTTATAGTTGGAGCGGGTATCTTTTTCAATACCTAACTTATCTGCTAAGGTGCTTTCAGGACCTGTAAAACCAAGTGCTAACAACGCTAAATCGCATGGCCATGTTTTTTCAGTACCTTCAATTTCAACTAATTGCGGACGCTGTCCGGGTACCATTTTCCACTCAACGTTTACAGTTTTTAAGGCTGTTAGTTTATTGTTTTTATCCGTTACAAATTCTTTGGTATTGATCAACCAGTTACGTTCAACCCCTTCTTGGTGTGAGGAAGACGTTTTCAATTGCAACGGCCAGAAAGGCCAGGGCGTTGTTGGAGAGCGATGCCCGGGAGGCTTTGGCATAATTTCAAAATTAACTACTGATTTTGCGCCATGTCGATTCGATGTCCCAATACAGTCAGAACCTGTATCGCCACCACCTATAACTATCACGTGTTTATCCGTGGCCATTATCTGATTCTCTACCTTTTTGCCGAATAAAACTTTGGTCTGTTGTGTTAAGAAATCCATTGCTTGAACCACGCCATCCGCATCAATACCCGGTGTAGGCAAACTACGTCTTTCGGTAGCACCACCACAAAGAACTACAGCGTCAAAAGCCTTAAGTTCTTTTACATCATAATTAACCCCAACATTCACATTGGTTTTAAAAATAATACCTTCTGCCTCCAAAATGGCCAAACGACGGTCGATAATCTCCTTTTCCATTTTGAAATTAGGAATACCGTAGCGCAGTAAACCACCTATTTCGTCATCGCGCTCAAAAACCGTAACCATGTGTCCTGCCCTATTTAGTTGCTGTGCGGCCGCCAATCCTGCAGGGCCTGAACCAACAACTGCAATGCTTTTTCCTGATCTGGCTTTAGGAGGCTGAGGCTTAATCCAACCCTCTTGAAAGGCACGTTCCACAATCTGCTTTTCGATATTTTCGATGGAAACAGGATCTTCAATAATGCCCAATACACATGATTTTTCACAAGGCGCCGGACATAATCTACCTGTAAATTCAGGAAAATTATTTGTGGAATGCAAAATCCAGGAGGCCTTTTGCCACTCACCTTGATGCACCATATGATTAAAATCAGGAATCAAATTTCCGAGCGGACAACCACTATGGCAAAATGGAATGCCACAGTCCATGCAGCGCGAACCTTGTTTTGTAATTTCCTCTTCTGAAAGAGGCACTGTAAATTCCTTATAATGTTTTACACGATCTTCTACAGACGTGTACTTTTCATCTTGTCTGTCAAATTCTTTAAAACCTGTTACTTTCCCCATGTCTCTAAGCTGTTAATTCTTCTACCATTGGTTCTTCAGTCTCTAAACGCTTCAATGCACGTTTGTATTCAATTGGCATCACTTTTACAAAATTGCCCAAACTGGTATCCCAATCTGCAAGCAGTGCTTTTGCAATACTACTATTGGTATAAAGTGCGTGCTTTTCTATCGAACCTCTTAATTCATTGGCATCTTCGCTAGTAATATCCTCAAACTCGATGGTTTCAGTATTACATAAACCATTCACAAATTTATTGTTTGGGTCATACACATATGCGATTCCACCGCTCATTCCTGCGGCAAAGTTTCGTCCCGTTTTACCAAGCACGATGATACGCCCACCTGTCATGTATTCACAGCAATGGTCGCCAACACCTTCAACAACAGCTGTAGCTCCAGAATTTCGAACTGCGAAACGTTCTCCCGCGATACCATTTATGTAAGCTTGACCATTTACCGCACCAAACAAACATACATTGCCAACTATAATGTTTTCATTCGCTTGAAAAGTAGCGTTGGCAGGTTTCTTTACAATAAGTTTCGCACCCGAAAGCCCTTTTCCAAGGTAATCGTTGGTATTACCTTCCAAAGTGAAGGTCAGTCCAAATGCTCCGAATGCACCGAAACTTTGCCCAGCAGAACCTCTAAAGTTGATGTTCAAAGTATCTTCAGGCAAGCCTAAATGGCCGTATATTTTTGAAATTTCGTTACTTACTATGGCGCCAACGGTACGGTTAACATTACTGATTGGGTATTGCAAGGTCATTTTTTCTTTACGATACATGGCGCGATGCGAATCCTTTAATATTGTAAAGTCAAGTACCTCATCGAGATTGTGATCTTGCTCTTCCGTATTTCTCACCACTAATTCACTATAAGCGGCGGGTCTATGCAAAATACTAGATAAATCCAGCCCTTTTGCTTTGTAATGCTTAATGGCTTTGTTTGCGTTTATTTTATGGGTTTGTCCAATCATCTCGGCCATGGTTCTAAACCCTAACTGCGCCATTATGCCTCTCAGTTCCTCAGCAATATAGAAGAAGAAGTTGATGACGTGTTCCGGCGTACCCTTGAAGTTTTTGCGCAACTCTTTATCTTGGGTGGCAACCCCAACAGGGCACGTATTTAAATGACATTTGCGCATCATAATACATCCGGATGCAACAAGTGGCGCCGTTGCGAAACCGAATTCCTCAGCTCCGAGCAATGCCGCTACGGCCACATCACGGCCAGTTTTCAACTGTCCGTCACATTCTACAACAATTCTACTTCTTAGGTTGTTCAATACCAAGGTTTGCTGGGCTTCTGAAAGTCCTAGCTCCCAAGGTAAACCGGCATGCTTTAGTGACGTTAAAGGAGAAGCTCCAGTGCCACCATCGTATCCTGAAATCAGAACAACATCGGCCTTTGCCTTTGCAACACCAGCAGCAATAGTTCCAACACCAACTTCCGACACTAGCTTCACATTAATTCTGGCGTCGCGGTTGGCATTTTTTAAATCGAAAATCAATTGTGCCAAATCCTCAATGGAATAAATATCGTGATGCGGTGGTGGTGAAATCAATCCTACAAAAGGTGTTGAATTTCGCGCCGCAGCAATCCATGGCAATACCTTTTCTCCAGGTAATTGTCCGCCCTCACCAGGCTTTGCACCTTGTGCCATTTTAATTTGGATCTCCCTAGCATTAGTCAAATAGTGTGACGTTACCCCAAAACGGCCAGAAGCCACCTGCTTAATAGCTGAGTTTCTACTGTCTCCATTGACGTCCGGATGGAAACGATTTCTATCTTCGCCACCTTCGCCAGAATTAGATTTGCCACCGATTCGGTTCATGGCAATGGCCAAATTTTCATGTGCTTCACGCGAAATGGATCCGTAAGACATCGCTCCCGTTTTGAAGCGTTTTACAATTTCCGTCCACGGCTCAACCTCATCAATTGGGATAGGATCTAAATTGTCAAATTCAAACAATCCACGAATGGTCATTAAGTTTTCAGATTGCTCGTTTATGGCTTTAGAATAAGTATCGTAACTCTGTTGGTCGCTCAACCTAACAGCTTGTTGTAATTTAGCAACTGTGGTAGGGTTAAACATGTGCCGTTCGCCATTACGTCTCCAACGGTAATCCCCACCAATATTCAAGCCTAACCTCTTATCGATTAACTTATCTGGATAAGCTAGCTTGTAGCGCTCGTTAATTTCTTTTTCTATTTCGTAAAGCCCAATACCCTCAATTCTTGATGTGGTATAGGGGAAATATTTTTCAACAAATTGCGAATTAAAACCAACAATCTCAAAAATTTGCGAACCTCTATATGAATGCAATGTTGAGATTCCAATTTTGTTCATAATCTTCAGGATGCCTTTCCCGATAGCTTTGTTGAAGTTTTCAACTGCTTGATCCTCGTTCAAATCAGAAATAAAGCCTTCTTTCACCTGCATTCTGATGATTTCGTTCACCATGTAAGGGTTGATGGCACTCGCACCATAACCAAATAGAGTTGCAAAATGATGTGGCTCACGAGGTTCGGCAGATTCGATAATAATATCAAAATAGGAACGCTTACGCAAACGGTTCATCTGATGATTGACATACGAACATGTCAACAATGCTGGAATTGGAGCAAACTCTTTATTTACGCCTCTATCCGAAAGGATAATGATGTTTGTCTTGCGGTCCAATGCCTTTTCAATCTGAACAATAATGTCGTCCAGAGCATCTTCCAAGCCATTCATCCCTTGAGCTTTGGGATACAACATTTGAATGGTCTCCGCTTTAAAGCTTTCGATTTGAATGGTTCTGATTTTCTCCAAATCCGCGTTTGAAATCACAGGGTTTTGGATTCGTAATTTTCTACATTGCCTTTCGGTGATGCTAAAAATATTGCGGTCCTTCCCAAGATTCAAACTAATATCTGTTACAATCTCTTCGCGAATACCATCCAAAGGTGGATTGGTAACCTGAGCAAAGAGTTGCTTAAAGTAGTTTGAAATCAATTGAGGTCTATCCGATAACACGGCCAATGGCGTGTCAATTCCCATAGATCCGAGGGCTTCTTTTCCCTTTTGCGCCATCGGTGTTATAACCTCCTGAATATCTTCGAATGTATAGTTAAACAGGCGTTGCCTTGTTTTAATATCAATCGTCTCAATAGGGCATGTTTCGCTGGTGTACGGCACATCCCTTAGGTGCAAACGAGTCTTGTCCAACCATGTTTTGTATGGGCGCTGTGATACAATTTCTGACTTGATTTCTTCATCGTCAATGATGCGTCCTTCGTTCATATCTACCAAGAACATTTTTCCTGGTTCCAATCGGCCATGCATCTCAATATCTTCTGGGTCGATGTCTACCACACCAACTTCGGAAGCCATGATCAATTTGCCACTTTTGGTCACGGAATACCTTGATGGCCTTAAACCATTTCTATCCAGAAGCGCTCCAATATAATCCCCATCGGTAAAAGGTACAGATGCTGGGCCATCCCAAGGCTCCATAATACAGCAATTGTATTCGTAGAAGGCCTTTTTGTCATCGCTCATGGTAGCGTGTTTCTCCCAAGCTTCAGGAATCATCATCATCATGATTTCAGGAAGGGAACGGTCGGTATGCGTTAGGAGCTCCACTACCATATCCATGGAGGCGGAATCCGATTTCCCCGGAAGGATAATGGGAAACAGCTTTTCAATTTGCGGTCCAAAAACGTCACTGCGCATGATTTCTTCTCGAACTCGCATACGGCTGACATTACCTCTTAACGTATTAATTTCACCATTCTGACACATAAAGCGGAATGGCTGAGCTAATTCCCATGTAGGCATGGTGTTGGTTGAGAAACGCTGGTGCACTAAAGCCAATCGGGTAACCAAATCCTTTTGCTGTAAATCAGTATAATATGGTCCGATATCCTCGGGCATAATAATACCCTTATATATCAAGGTTGTTGTGGATAAACTTGGCACATAAAAATAGGAACTCTGCGATATTTTTGACTCAATAATGGCGTGCTCGGTAATTTTACGTGCGGCATAAAGCTTAGCCTTAAACGTAGCTTCATCGATAGCTTCTGTTTTGCCAATAAAAATCTGTTCGATCGCAGGCTCTGAGGCCAATGCAATTTGCCCCAGCTGCGTGGAATCCACTGGAACCTCACGCCATCCTAGAATAGCAAGGCCCTGTGCTTCAACTTCTCTTTCAAAAGTGTCCTTACAATAAACGTATTGGTTTTTATTTTTTGGCAAAAACACCATCCCAACGGCATATTCCCTTTGGGCAGGGATATCGAATTTGCAAACACGCTTAAAATAATCATGAGGGATATCTATTAATAGACCCGCGCCATCGCCCGTTCTTCCATCCGCACTTACACCGCCGCGGTGTTCCAATTTCACCAGAATTTCTAAAGCATCATGAATAATTTGGTTTGTCTTTTCGCCTTTAAGGTTACAGATAAAACCAGCTCCACAGTTTTCATGTTCGAATTCGGGGGAATACAGTCCTTGTTCTTTCAACATAATCAACAGAAAATTAATTAAATGATTTTGGTTGGAAACGCTAAGATACACCCTAGTTTTTGATTTACAATAACGGGGATTTCATTATTTCGATTTTTTGATTGAACCTAAGCGAAAAATAGGTTTCTATCAATAATTATGAAATATATTATTAAATATTCAATCGATAATTTTTAGTCAATTATAGAGAAACCTGAATTAAAATTAACAAATGTTGATTTTCTTGAAAAAATGTCATGAAAAACGGACAAACACTAATAATACTTCAAATAAATGGGTTATTGATATTTCATAAAATCTTGTTAAAAACTAAATACCCCTAAAAAAATAGGGGTAAAATTTAAAAAATCATAAAAGTTGGCTGAATACCCCCTTTTTTTTGGGGGGTAAACTCTTTTTTAAATAGTTTAGCCCCGTCTTAAGGAAATAAATTTTAAAAATTAATAACCAAAATTTAAAGATTATGAAAAAATTATTATTTACCCTTACAATGCTTTTTTGCACAGCAGCATTATTTGCGCAGGATCCGAAGCTATCCATTACAGGTAGTGTAGATGCTTATTGGCAAACATACCTTACAGCTCCGGATAACGAAGGCGTATCGTTTGGAACAGCTTTCGCCGATCAATCCGGTTTTGCTATCGGTATGGGGAACATTATTGCGTCTTACGATGGTGAGAAGGCTGGTGTTGTTCTTGACTTAGTTACTGGACCGAGAGGTGCTGGTGCTACATTTAACACTGATATCGTTGATGGTATCGTTAACCAAGCTTATGTTTACTATAATGTTTCTGAAAGTACTACATTAACATTAGGTAGATTTAATACCTTTTTAGGGTATGAAGTTATTGCGCCTTCTGCAAACTTTAACTACAGTTGTTCTTATTTGTTTTCAAACGGTCCTTTCTCTCACATAGGTTTAAAGGCTGATTTTGCTTTATCTGATGATATTAGCTTAATGTTGGCTGTTACTAACCCTTGGGACACCAACAACATTTCTATGACTGGCGAGTATGCACTTGGGGCTCAATTAGGCCTTTACGGTCAATACTTAAACCTTTACTACGACAGTGGTAACAATGGAGGTTTAGGTTTCGAAATCGACTATACTGGTGGTTTCGATTTATCAGATGCTTTCTTCTTAGGAATCAATGCCGCTTATAACGATAATGATGGTTCAGGATTCTACGGAGCAGCTTTATATCCTCAGGTAGCGACATGTGACAGCTTTTCTCTAGGTTTAAGAGGTGAGTATTTTGCAATGCACGGAGATGCTAATCCTGCAGAGGAAAGCGTTATTGCTCTTACTTTAACTGGAAGTTACGAAGTTGGAAACTTTATCCTAAAGCCTGAGATTAGATTAGATTCTTGGAGCGATGACATGCCATATATTGACAATGATGGTGCAGCATCAGATAATCTTGCGGCGTTTACAATTGCCTCAATATTTACTTTCTAAATAATACACTGAGAAAATCTCAAGAGTAAAGAATTTAGCGAGTTCTTTATGAAAAAGGAACTCGCTTTATTCTCCTTAATTACTAACCATTAAAAACAATAATTATGTCATTATTAAACGTGCCCCTTATAATGCAAGACACCGCCGCAGTTGAAGGCGACATGGGAATGTTGTGGATGCTAATTTCTGGTATCCTGGTATTCCTTATGCAAGCCGGATTTACATTGGTTGAGTCTGGTATGACGCGTTCTAAAAACGTGGTGAACATCGCGATGAAAAACGTATTGGACATCGCCGTTGGTTCCTTGGTATTCTGGTTCATTGGATATTCTTTAATGTACGGAAGCACTAATGGCTGGATAGGCTGGGATGGATTTATGTGGTACGGAGGTGAAGATTCCTCTCCTGCTGATTTGTTCTTCCAAACCGTATTCTGTGCTACTGCAGCCACTATCGTTTCTGGTGCTGTTGCCGGTAGAACCAAATATACAACCTATATTATTTTCTCATTAGTTATGACCGCTTTTATCTACCCAATAGCAGGTGGATGGCAATGGAACGGTGATGGATGGTTGGCTCAAATGGGCTTCATCGATTTTGCTGGATCTTCAATTGTACATGCTGTTGGTGGATGGGCTGCCCTTGTTGGCGCTGCTTTAGTAGGCCCTAGGCTTGGTAAATATATTGACGGAAAAGCCGTTAACATACCAGGTCATAACAAATTATTGGCCGCACTAGGTGTATTCATCCTTTGGTTCGGATGGTTTGGATTTAACGGTGGTTCCCAATTAGCTTGGGGTGGCGATGATGCTACTGGAGCTTCTATGGTTGTTTTAGTTACAAACTTAGCCGCATCTGCTGGTGCGCTAGGAGCCCTTTTCCTATCATGGATCAAATATAAAAAGCCAAATATTGATATGACCCTTAACGGTGCCTTGGCTGGTTTAGTAAGTATTACGGCTGGTTGTGGTAATATGACTGAAGCTGGTGCAATTATGGCTGGTTTCATTGGTGGTATCATTGTGGTATTCTCAATGGAATTGATTGAGCAAAAATTAAAAATTGACGATGCCGTTGGTGCCGCATCAGTACACGGTGTTGCCGGTGCTTGGGGTACTTTGGTAATCGGTCTTTGGGGAGTTGACGGCGGTGCTGGTATTGGATTATTCAATGGTGGTGGTGCTGATCAGTTTGTTACTCAGTTGATCGGTACATTGGCCTACGCTATTTGGGCATTAGTTACTGCATTTATATTCTTCTTCATTCTTAAAAAGACTCTTGGATTGAGAGTTTCTGAAAAAGTAGAAATAGAAGGATTAGACTTGTCAGAGCATGGTGCTTTAGCTTACCCAGGTAAGAGACAAAGAGAAATTGAAGAATAGACAAAACAATAATTCTGATATAAAGATCTCTAAAAGTAAATTTTATCGGATATCATAATATCAATAAAGTTTAGTTTGATTTTTGGATGCCTCGGATTTCTGAGGCATCCTTTAATTTGACGAACTAAGTGCTTTCCGAATTTTATTTACTTTTGAAGCCTAACTGATAAAATTTAAGACATAATGAAAAAAATTGAAGCAATTATTAGAAAGTCCAAGTACAGTGCAGTGAAAGAAGCTTTGCATAGTGTTGGCGTAAACTTTTTCTCCTATTGGGACGTTACCGGTCTGGGTAACGAAAAGGAAGGACACGTATATCGTGGTGTATCTTACAGCACAAGTGATATTCAGCGCAGGTTCCTATCCATTGTTGTAAACGACGATTTTGAGGAGGCAACTATTAAAGCCCTTTTAGACTCCGCAGCTACAGGTGAAGTAGGTGATGGTAAAATATTCGTTTCCGACGTTACCGAATGCTACAGAATTAGAACGGGAGAAAAAGGCGGGAGCACTCTCAAATAAAATCAAACAAAAACATTTATAGATAATTTAAGATATTATGGAATTATTAACAACAAATAACGTATGGATGATGATCTGTACGGCACTGGTTTTCTTTATGCACCTTGGGTTCGCCTTTTTGGAAATTGGATTAACCAGACAAAAAAACACCATTAACATTTTATTTAAAAATATTTTTATCATCACCGTTGGCCTATTGTTATATTGCTTAGTAGGTTTTAACTTGATGTATCCGGGTGACTTTAACGGATTTGTCGGTTTTGCTGGTATCGGTTTGGAATCACCATTAGTTGACGGAGCATTGGATTTGGCCTACAATGAGGGCTATACTTATTGGACGGACTTCCTATTTCAAGGGATGTTTGCCGCTACTGCAGCAACAATTGTTTCCGGGGCTGTTGCCGAGCGTATGAAGATTGTTCCGTTTATGATTTTCACTATCGTATATGTAGGATTCGTTTATCCAATTGCCGGCTCATGGAAATGGGGTGGCGGATTTTTGGATGAAATGGGGTTCTATGATTTTGCTGGTTCCACTTTAGTACATTCCGTTGGTGGATGGGCTGCTTTGGTAGCCGTTTGGTTGCTTGGCTCCCGTATCGGGAAATTTAAGGATGGTAAGCCACAGGCACTTCCAGGGCATAACATTCCATTGGCCACTGCAGGAGTATTAATCCTTTGGTTAGGATGGTTTGGCTTTAATGGTGGTTCTGTGCTATCTGCTGATCCCGAATTAACTTCATTAACTTTAGTAACCACCTGTTTAGCTGCAGCGGCTGGTGGCGTGGTAGCCATGTTAGTATCCACTGTTATGTATAAGAATTTAGATTTAACAATGTTCTTAAACGGTATCCTTGGCGGATTAGTTGGTATTACAGCCGGGGCTGACGTAATGACTCCCACAAGTGCCATTATTATTGGAGCGATTGCTGGGGCACTAATCGTATTTGCAGTAGCCTTTATAGATTCATTAAAATTAGATGATCCAGTTGGAGCCATCGCAGTACACTTAATTTGTGGTATCTGGGGTACATTGGCAGTTGGAATATTTTCCACCAACCCAGAGCATAGTTTTGTTACCCAATTAATCGGTGTTTTATGTTATGCTGGAATCTGTTTGGTGTCTTCATTTATCATCATATTTGTTTTGAAATCAACTGTAGGAATTAGAGTTTCAGAAAGAGAGGAATTAGAAGGACTTGATGCCCACGAACACGGAATGGATGCTTATCCTGACTTCCGCTTGAATGAGCATTAATAGATTATCATAATTCAAAGTTAGTTAGTAAATGCCCTGCGATTTTTGCGGGGCATTTTTTATTGGATAAGGTTTAAAATATTGACAGGATTTGAAAAGTCTCTTATTACAGTTTTGCACCCTGCATTCTTAAGCCTGCCATCGTTTTTGGAGTCCACTCCAATAAAATTTATCCCAAGTTTTCCGGTAGCTTCAAAGTCCCAAATACCATCGCCGAAATAAACAACGGAATCAAAAAAGTTTTGACGATATTCTTTTAGCGCTTTATCCATCGAAATCTGAATGATTCTGCTTCGGTTATAATGGTCATTTGAAGAGCCCACAATGTACATGCCTAAATCTATTCCGATAGCCTTGCATTTTAAAATTGCAGTTTCTTTCCATCCGCCTGTTGCTATGGCAATTGCCAAATCATTGTGAGAATCAACCAGTTCTAGGAATTCAAATGCACCTTTTATCTGCGTGATTTCTTTTGTGTTTGAGCTGATTTGTTTGATGAACTCAGATTTGATGGCGTCAATTTCTGAATAACTGGGCTGCTTGTTGAGGTACTTTTCAAAAATTTCTTTGGTAAGCCCTAGATCTGTTACATGCTTAAAATCGCTCCAATCAGCATTTGATAAGTCAATATGGTGAAGCTTTTTAAATGTTGATTTAAAACAGAAATCATCAATTTTTTGTTGAGTCTATCAGGGTGCCATCGATATCGAAAAGTATCAGTTTCATTTCTTAAAATTAAAAACCCCAATCTACTAAAGTAAATTGAGGTCATTTTTAATTTCAATTGTTTATGCCCTACGCCGAGTTTCTACTGGCATTAATATTTCCAAACAGAGAGCGCGTCACGATTTTTTCAAACAATAACTTTTCAGGATCATCTTTTGACACTCCGGCTTTCTCAAAATCCTGTACCTTTTTAAGGGCATATTGCTGAATAGTAAGCAATGGCAAAACAATGGACTCCCTTACTTCTATAGAAGCTTTTCCGGCAGGTTCATTTTCCATCAATTCAGAATATCCGGTAAGTTTTAGGAGCAAGCGATTGGTTTCCAAATATTCATTATAAATAATGGTCCAGAACTCGCCAAACTCCTCATCCTTTGCCATGTATTTGGTCAAATCGAAGAAGGATTTAGTTAAGGACATCATACTATTTTCGATCAAAGTTTTAAAGAATTTCGAGTTGTTGTACAAGTGCTCCACCTTTTCAAACTCTCCTGCGTCTTCATATTTTTTCAAAGCGGTGCCAACACCATAAAACCCGGGTACATTCTGTTTCAATTGACTCCAAGAGCCCACAAAAGGAATGGCCCTTAAATCCGAGAATACCAGTTTATCCGATTTACCACGTTTTGATGGTCGACTACCAATGTTAGTTTTAGCATAATACTTCAACGTACTCATGCGCTCCAGATATGGGACGAACATAGGGTGGCTCTTGAAATCTTTATACGTTTGATAACTTACTTCGGCCAAATCATCCATTACCGCCCTGTCTTCTAGGGACATACGGTTGCGTTCCCCATCAATTCTGTTCTTAATACCAGAACTCACGAGTTGTTCCAGGTTATATTGGGCGGAATCATTTGTGCCAAAATTGGAACTTACTGTTTGTCCTTGAATCGTAATCTGTACTTCCTTATCTTCAATGGTTGGGCCCAAAGACGAATAAAAATTATGTGTCTTTCCACCGCCACGTGCTGGCGGCCCTCCACGTCCATCAAAGAAAATAGCAGTAATATCGTATTTTCTAGACATGGCAGTCAATAACTCTTTGGCTTTGTAAATTCCCCAGTTAGCCATTAAGTAGCCTCCATCTTTCGTTCCATCCGAGAATCCTAACATAATATGTTGCTTGCTGCCCCGAGCTCTCAAATGAGCCATATACTCAGGGTTTTGGTATAATTGTTCCATTACCCCTGGCGCATTTTCCAAATCTGGAATGGTCTCAAACAAAGGCGCAACATCAACAGTTAAATCATCTTTAAATGCAACAATTCTAAGCATAGCAAACAATTGCATCACATTTAATGCTGTCTGATTGTTACTAATGATATATCGATTCGCTCCTCGTTCGCCATTACTTTTTTGGATGTCTTTTATAATGGCTATAGTTTTTAACGTGTTGCGTACCATTTCGTCATCGAAAGCTTCCAAGTCTTCAATGTCATCCGTGGCTTTAGATAGAATTTCAATCTGTTCGGCTTCCGATAAATCATGATAATTATCCGGAAAAGAAGAACTGCCCGTGGCAATCAAATGATCAATAACAGTTGTAAAAACTGCATGGTGAATACGGCTGTCCTGTCTAATATCCAAAGAGGCAAAGCGATATCCAAATAGATGCACACGGTTAATCAGTTGATTAATTTCATTCACATAGAGTGACTGGTGTTCATTGATAATAATATTTTGTATTTCAAGTAGTTCGTGCCTCAATTCTTTTTCGCTAATAGCATCTTCGTACTTTAAATTGATGCTATATTCATACATAATGGTTTCCAACCGGATAATACGATCCTCCACCCCACGGAACGTTAGCTTTTTTCTCAAATCCCTCAGATCCTCGTAGTATTTCTTTAAAATGGTCTTTTTGAGTTTTTTGGCCACCTTCATCGTCGTTTTCGGCTTCACAAATGGGTTGCCATCCCTATCCCCACCTGGCCAAAAACCAATGTTTATAATATCGTTGTGCTTCTTGTCGTCGGCATAAATATTATCCTGAATGTAGTTATAAATGTCACCAAAGGTTTTATAAAACACATTTTCCAAGTACCACATTAAACTTTTAGCTTCATCATAAGGAGTTGGTTTTTTGTGTTTGAAAAATGGTGTTTTACCCAATTGCCCAAAAAGGTTATTTATCGTTTGGAGGTCATTCTCCTTAATAGCCTTGGAAAGCGCGGTAATAATCCCTAAAACAGAACCCGGATAGAATTGGGTTGGGTGCGCTGTTAAAACAATACGCACCTTAAATTCTTCCAAAAAGGTCTTCAGTTCTTCCATTTTACCTTCAGATTGGGCCGAACCTTTTAAGTTTCTCATAGTACCGACACCGTCCATATTGTTTACCGTTGAAAAGGAGGCGTCTTCAATAGCATCAAAAAGTACCACCTGGCGCTCGATATATTGAATAAAACGAAATATCAAATTGATTTGACTCTGCTTATTTCGTCTCGCCTGATATTTTTTGAAAAAAGTTTCAACAATAGTCGTGGGATCATCTCCATTTTTAAAGCCCTTTTCACAGGTTTCATGAAACAAAGGCAACAAAACCCCTGCTTTTTTTACTGCATCAAATGGTAAGGTGGTGAATATGCTATTGTAAATATTATATTTTGAAAGTACGTTATGGTTAAATCGAATTAACTTTGGTTCTACAGACATAATTCAGTTTTAGAAAATAAGCCATAAAAATACTAAACGAAGAACGAATATCACAGCTTTGCAGGAGTTTTGCAGAAATTAAATTGATAGTGAGTTTAAGTTAATAATAATTAAAAAAATAGGCGTTAATCCTTATGTTTTCATTTTTATTCAAGCTAAACAATGGCAGTCAACTATTATTGCCTTGTATGATATATGTCATATAATGATAGATATTCCCTCATTACCTTTGCCGATCCATTTTATGGAGAGCACATAGGTTTGTGCCTTTAGTAATCTTGCCAGACAAGAACGGCTTGGTTGCAATAAAAACAAAAAAACATGAAAAAAGCACATTCTTTCCATATCCCCGTGATGGGAATTGGCTTCACTATCGACACACCGCTAAAAGTGGCCCAATACGGCATGGACTCTGTAATTTCATTAGTTGACGATATTTTGCTGGAGAAACTAAGGAAAATGTATTGCAAAAAGTTTGAAATGCCCTATCAAGAAATCACGGACAAAATAGATGATTTTAGGGCAAAACGAATCACCTCATATTTAGATTTAATTAGTGATTTAGCAGAAAAAAAGTTTGAGTCATTAAAAGATATGACCGCAAAAAAAGGTGATGAGCTTTTAGCTTACATCCACATGTTGCCCGATAATTCAAAACTAAAATCAGAATTTAAAAAATTGACTTCAAAAGGATTTAATTTTTCAGAGATTAAAACTTGGGCTTCCAACAATTTGGTCATGGGCGCAATTGATGTTAATATCATGACCAAGGTGGATAAGGATAATTATAAAAATAAGGAAAAGTTGCCTTCGGAATATAACGATGCCCATGCCGCTTTGCGAGGTTTTGCCAATAGTAAATTGAATTCTTCGGTGGTGCTTTCAGCAGGAATGAATCCAAGGCTGTATAGTTACATGGGGCAGTTTGATGATTTTTTTCCAGATGAAAATGGCGATTTTAAAAAGCGCGTCATTTTAAAAGTAAGCGATTATCGATCGGCACTTATTCAAGGAAAATTTTTAGCTAAAAAAGGACTTTGGGTGTCAGAATACAGAATTGAATCTGGGTTAAATTGCGGGGGTCATGCTTTTGCTACAGATGGATACTTGTTAGGTCCGGTTTTGGCGGAATTTAAAGAAAAACGAGATGAACTTCGGGAGTCCATACAAAGTGTGTTAAATCAAGAACTTGAAAATCAAAACAAAGTAGTCCCAAAACATGCATTATCCATTGAAATAACTGCTCAGGGAGGCGTAGGCACGGAAGAGGAACACACATTTTTGCTGGAACATTATAATTTGGATTCCGTGGGTTGGGGCAGCCCATTTTTGTTGGTACCAGAGGCCACTACTGTTGATAAAAAGACTTTGGATAAATTGACCAAAGCCAAAGAAGAAGATTTGTATTTAAGCGATATTTCACCTTTGGGCGTGCCTTTCAACAACTTAAAAGGCAATACAAAAGATATTGAAAAACAAAGACTTATCGATAAAAACAGGCCCGGAAGCTCCTGCCCTAAAAAGTTTGTTGCACTTAATAAAGAGTTTAAAGAATCTGGTATTTGCACGGCATCCAGGGAGTATCAATATTTAAAAATCAAGGCACTTGATGAACAAGGATTAGACGCAGAAAACTATCAAAAGGAGTACAATAAAATTATTGAAAAATCGTGTACCTGCGTAGGCCTAGGAACGGCCGCTTTGCTAAAGTATAATTTGGACACCAAAGTAGAAGGCGAAGGGGTTTCAGTTTGCCCGGGGCCAAATATGGCGTATTATTCAAAAGTAATGAGCCTTCAAAATATGACAGATCATATCTATGGAAGAACCAACATGGTGTCTCGAGATGATAGGCCTAATTTCTTCATTAAAGAACTCCATATTTACATAAACTATCTGACAAAAAGATTTGAAGAAGCCAAAACAGCCATGAATAGAAAAGAAGAGAAATACTTCAAAACATTTGTGTCCAACATGAAGGCAGGGATTGCGTATTACCAAAATATGTTTGGTACTGCAAAAGATCATTTTGAAGATATTAAAACCACGGTGCTAAATGAGCTTAAAGAATGTGAAATGGTTTTAAATCGAATTCAAAAAGACATTCAAAATCTGCCAATTAAGGCATAAGCCAAGACGTTTTCAAAATAAACACTTTCCTATTTTATTAATCAGCAAAGCCATTGATTAACAAAAATGTAATGATTTCATAAAAAATCTAACGGTTTTATATTCAGTGCTTTTTTTTAAGGAATTCGTATTTTACTAAAGTTTTTAATTAAGATATTTGTAACTTTAGTAATGTTGAATACCAGCTATTTAATATTTTACAATTATTGTCATAGATTAAAATGGATTTAGTTAAAGAAATAAACCGCCTTAGAAAAGAGAAAAATGCCGTGATTTTAGCGCACTATTATCAAGTGGGCGAAATTCAGGATATAGCGGATTATGTAGGAGATAGTTTGGGATTATCCCAAAAAGCGGCCGAAACCGATGCTGATATCATCGTATTTGCGGGAGTGCATTTTATGGCCGAAACGGCTAAAATTCTAAATCCTTCAAAAACTGTAGTTTTGCCCGACTTGAATGCCGGGTGTTCGTTGGCCGATTCCTGTCCGCCGGAAGCTTTTGAGAAATTTACAAAGGCACATCCCGATCATGTGGTGATTACTTATGTAAATTGCTCGGCGGAAATAAAGGCATTGAGCGATATCGTGTGTACGTCTTCCAACGCACTTAAAATTGTAAACTCCATTCCAAAAGATACTCCGATAATATTTGCACCAGATAAAAATTTAGGCAGATACATAATCAATGAAACAGGAAGGGATATGTTGTTATGGGATGGTAGCTGTATTGTTCATGAAGCCTTTTCCATGGATAAATTAATTAAGCTCCATCAAAAATATCCTGACTATAAAATCATTGCGCACCCGGAATCGGAAACGCATATTTTGGATACCGCAACTTACATTGGTTCCACTTCGGGAATGATTAATTATGTGAAGGAGCATCAAGACCAAAAGTTTATCGTAGCTACCGAAGCGGGGATTTTGCACAAGATGCAACAGGAAATGCCCAATACGGAGTTGGTTCCAGCTCCTGCCAAGGAAGATAACACCTGCGCCTGTAGCGAGTGCCATTTTATGAAAATGAACACCCTTCAAAAATTACACGACTGCCTATTGAACGAGTCGCCACAAATTGAGGTAGATCCGAACATAATTGAACGTGCCCTGTTGCCTATTGAGCGCATGTTGGAGCTTTCAAAATAAATTATGATTACAACTAACTATCTGGTTATTGGTTCCGGTATTGCCGGACTGACCTTTGCGGTGAAAATTGCAGAGGAGTTTCCAGATAGAAATGTGGTCATCGTTACCAAGGACAGTGAGGACGAATCCAATACCAAATACGCCCAAGGTGGTGTGGCCATTGTCTTGGACAAAGATCAAGATTCCTTCAAAAAACACATAAAGGACACCCTAGTTGCGGGCGATGGACTTTGCAAGGAAGAAGTGGTTGAGATGGTGGTAAAGGAAGGTCCACAGCGCCTAAAGGAACTGTTGTTGTGGGGCGCAAATTTTGACACGGACCCTGATGGTGAATTCAGCTTGGGAAAAGAGGGTGGCCATTCCGAATATCGCATCATCCATCACAAAGATATTACAGGTTATGAAATTGAACGGGCATTGTTGACACGCGTGCATCAATTGCCGAATATCGAATTATTGCCATATCATTTTGCGATTGATTTGATAACGGATCACCACATTAAAGATTCTGAAGCAAAACCAGAAACCTGTTATGGTGCCTATGTGCTCAATCAAAAAACGGGATATATTTTTACAGTGAAGGCTGATAGTACGCTTTTGGCAACGGGTGGTATCGGCAAGGTTTACGGGCATACCACGAATCCAACAATTGCAACAGGTGATGGTATTGCCATGGCCTATCGTGCCAAAGCACGTATCAAGGATATGGAATTTGTGCAGTTCCACCCCACCGCAATGTACGATACCGAAGGCGGGTCTTCATTTTTGATTTCTGAAGCGGTGCGTGGATTTGGGGCATATCTTCGGAATAAAAAAGGCTATCGGTTTATGCCAGACTATGACGACCGGGCAGAGTTGGCTTCTCGGGATATTGTATCCCAAAGTATTGATAATGAATTGAAGAAGTCGGGAGATCCACACGTATTTTTGGACTGTACCCATTTGGATATCGACAAGTTTAAATCGCACTTCCCAAATATTTACGACAAATGTTTGGAGCGCCATATCAATATTGAAAAAGACTGGATCCCTGTTGTACCGGCCTCCCATTATTTGTGTGGCGGGATTAAGGTAAACAAAAAGGGAAAGACAACTATTGAAAATTTATTTGCCTGCGGTGAATGCACTCGCACGGGATTGCATGGTGCCAACAGGTTGGCTTCAAACTCCCTATTGGAGGCCTTGGTCTACGCCCATAATATTTACAGGTATCATTCAAAAAGGGAATTAGAACTCATAAATGTGGACATTCCCCTTTGGAATGAGGAAGGCACCGTTATACCCAAAGAACATGTGCTGATTGAACATAATTTGCATGAATTGCAGGCGCTGATGCGCGATTATGTAGGTATTGTTAGAAATAATGCCAGGCTAAAACGAGCCATAAGGCGTTTGGATGTGATTTATAATGAAGTCGAGGACCTGTACCGCGAATCCAAAGTCACCACCTCATTGTGCGAACTGCGGAATATGATTAACGTTGCCCACTTAATTATTCAGCAGTCCTTGGATCGGAAGGAAAATAAGGGAGGCTATTTTAATAGTGATAATATTGAGGTGGTAATAGGTTAAGTTTACCCTTTGTGATATTTTGAGAGAAATGAGAAGTTTTTTGATAATTTTTCTTCTAGTTCTTAATTCATGTAATTCTGATAAAATTAGCAAAGCTGAATTGGACGCCTTTTCCGATATTGAAATTCAGTTTTGGACAGGAGATGAAAGAATTGTATTTCACTCAATGGATATTCTTAAAAGAGGTGGAAATATAAGAGCAATAAAAAAAAGTCCGCACTATTATTATGGCTCTGGGATGGACTCGACTTGGACAATTGAAATTGTGAAGTCGGACTTAAGATTAATCACTGAGTTTGTTAATAGGGCAAGAACAATTAAAGACACATGTTTGTTCAATTCTTCTTCAATTGACTACTACAATATTAAAACGAACGGGGAAGAAATAAAAATTGTTGGAAATTGTGATTGGAAAGGAATAGATTATGACAGTTTAGAGCATAAAATTTTTGAAGACAAATTCATCGAATTAAAACGAAAACGCGAAATCGTTGCTGATTCTTTGGCAAATAGTTTCTTAGGAGTCTGGGATGTTTCGGGTTGGGAAAACGGAGTTCTCAAAAATCGGAATATTCTTCTAACAAGAACAACTGCTAGCGAACCCAAAATTGAAGGGCGCTTTCGTTGGACTTTTGATGGAATAAAGGCGTCAGAATTCAAGAAAAAATTGGATATTGATGAAGGAAGTACTTTGATAGAAATTGGAGCTTCAACATACAAAGTGCTACATGTTGAAAATAATAAAATCGCACTAAGATATCTGTGGTAAATACTAGAAATAGGGCAGTTAGAAATTCTACAAAACAAAAAAAGGTGCTTCCCTCAAAGCACCTTTTCGTTTTGGGCAAAAAAAGATTTTACTTGCTCAGCATCAATAATTCGTTGCAAATTACTTCGGTTACATAGCGTTTTTCGCCAGCTGAGTTTTCATAACTTCTATTGGTTAGCTTGCCTTCAATGGCAATTTCTTTTCCTTTAGAAATGTAGTTTTCTACTACGTTTACCAATCCACCTTTAACAACAACATTGTGCCAGTAGGAGCGCTCAACTTTGTTGCCATTTTTGTCCTTGTAACTATCATCCGTGGCAATTGAAAATTTAGCCAATTTGTTACCATTGGAAAAGTTAATAATTTCTGGATCTTGTCCTAATCTTCCAATCAACTGTACTTTGTTTCTAAGTGCGTTCATAATTTTAAATTTTATTGTTTAACAGTTAATACCATTGAACCTTCATTGATTCAACACTGCAAATATGAAACAGCATCAAAAGTTTATTCGGTTATTACACGTTTAAATTCGTTTGTAAACATTTGTAGTCGTTTGTAAATGGATAATATTCCCCTACACCAGGGCATCTATACACGTGTTACCACAAGATTGAAAATAGATTTCATAAAACGGAAAAATCCGGTTTTTTTCTGTGAAGTATGCAATTTGTCCGACCGTCTTTCCCTTGTCGCTAACTTGGTGATATATCCCTAACACCATGATTCTAGGTGCTGGTAAGAAAACCCGAATATGAAAAAAGCACCATAACTATGGTGTTGCTAAAACTTATAAAAATTAGCTAGCATGGTTAAAACCCATATCGCTGAGGACCTCCTCTTCTAATTTCCTCCGAGCAGTGTTCTTCAAACTTTTTAAAGTTGTGACGAAAGGCGTTCGTCAATTTAAAAGCCATAGTGTAATACGCTTCGTCGTCATTCCAAGTCTGCCTTGGACTCAGTACGCTAGTTGGTACTCCCGGACAAGTTCGCGGTTGTGCCACACCAAACACGGAGTGGATATGGTAATCGTCGTAATTGTATAATCCTAATTTCCCATCCAATACCGCCTTTATCATGGCTCGGGTGTATTTCAATTCCATTCGCTTTCCAACACCGTAAGGACCTCCTGTCCAACCAGTATTTACAAGCCATACATTCACTCCGGCCTCAATCATTTTTTTGCTTAACATTTCGGCATACTTTGCTGGATGCAGGGGCATAAAAGGCGCGCCGAAACAGGCCGAAAACGAAGGCACAGGCTCTTTTACTCCAGCTTCGGTCCCTGCTACTTTTGCAGTATAGCCCGAAATAAAATGATAGGCCGCCTGACTTGGTGTTAATTTTGAAATTGGAGGTATCACTCCGAAAGCATCCGCCGTTAAAAAGAAAATATTTTTAGGGTTTTTACCCAAGGAAGGTTCTTTGATATTTTCAATATGATGAATCGGGTAGCTTACTCTTGTGTTTTGAGTAATTGAGGTGTCTTCAAAATCGACATTTCCCTTTTCATCTAAAATCACATTTTCCAGAATGGCACCTTTTTTAATGGCATTATAAATTTCAGGTTCCTGTTCCGCAGATAGGTTAATGACTTTTGCGTAGCAACCTCCTTCAAAATTGAAGATTACATCTTCATTGGTCCAGCCATGCTCATCATCTCCTATAAGGCTCCTATGGGGATCAGTAGAAAGCGTTGTTTTTCCAGTACCCGACAGCCCAAAGAAAACAGCCGTATCCCCATCGGGGCCAACATTGGCACTACAGTGCATCGGCATGGTGTTTTTGTCAACAGGAAGAATAAAATTTAAGGCCGAAAAAATACCTTTCTTAATTTCACCCGTATAACCCGTACCTCCAATCAAGGCAATTTTTTTTGTGAAATTTAGAATGGCGAAATTATGTTGCCTAGTACCATCCACGGCCGCATCGGCTTTAAATCCTGGGGCATTCACTACGGTCCATTCTTCCTCAAAATTTTCCAATTCTTCTTCTGAAGGACGCAAAAACATATTATAGGCAAACTGATTACTCCAGGGATATTCATTAATGACTCGGATGTTCAATTTATAATTGGTGTCCGCACAAGCATAACAATCGCGTACAAAAACTTCTTTTTCCGAAAGGTAATCTACCACTTTCTCATAAAGCTTATCAAACTTTTCCGGACTAAACGGAATATTGATATCTCCCCACCAAACTTTATCTTTAGTAACAGCATCCTTAACGATGAATCTATCCTTTGGGGAGCGACCAGTAAATTCACCCGTTTTCACCGCCAAGGCTCCTGATGACGCTTCAACCCCCTGCCCTTTTTCAATCGTTATCCGATGTAGCTCATCGGGCGATAATTGATAGTTGACCTTTGCATTTTTAATGCCATAATTCGCTAAAGAAATTCGTTTCATAACAAAATTTAAGTTCGCCAAAATATTTCAGTGAAAATAATTATTGCGCAAAAATATGATAATTATTTATACTGAAATTATAATATTCTTATTTTTAGGGTCTATATTTTATGAAATTAACAAATATTAACACCCAAGCCATGATCAGTAATAAACCTCCTATTGGTGTAATGAATGCTATTGTTTTAAAATCGAAAGCCGAAAGTGAGTTTGTTGCCAGACCATAAATTGAACCCGAAAAAAATACAATTCCAGCT
This sequence comes from Hyunsoonleella rubra, assembly GCF_042684665.1. NCBI lineage: Bacteria > Pseudomonadati > Bacteroidota > Flavobacteriia > Flavobacteriales > Flavobacteriaceae > Hyunsoonleella > Hyunsoonleella rubra. The sequence goes on from NZ_JBHULY010000014.1 coordinate 98,304, forward strand.
AAAACTAAATAAAAAATAGCAGTTTTGAATTTTGACGCCACTTTTTTTGAACCACCAACGAATAAAAGCAATAAAGCATGATACATTTGATAGCGCACGCCTGTTTCAAAAGTTTGAATGGCCTCGTCAGAAATCAGGGATTTCAAACCATGAGCCCCAAAAGCACCCAAAACAACGGAAAGCAAACCAAGGATGGATGCTATAACTAATATTTTTCTATCCATTTAATTTCTTAATTTACATCAACAAATCTAGTTAACAAAAAACAATATGCGAAAGATTTTAATCATCGGTTTTGGAAAGTCCTCCCCGTATCTTTTGAAATATCTTTTGGATAAATCAAAAACCGAGCAGTTACATATCACTGTGGCAGATGTAGATATTAAAAGGGCAAAATCCCTTATAGGCAAACATCCCAATACTAATGTTGTTTCGCTCGACATATTTAATGCCGATGAGCGTGAAAAACTGATTAAAGCCTGCGACATCGTTGTATCGATGCTACCTGCACGATTTCACATCACCATCGCCAAAGATTGCATCACCTTTAAAAAACATATGGTGACGGCCTCCTACGTAAGTCAGGAAATACATGCCCTACATAACGAAGCAGTTGCAAAAAACATCATTTTAATGAATGAAATAGGTGTTGATCCTGGCATAGATCATATGAGCGCCATGCAGGTTTTGAATGATATTCGCTCAAAAGGGGGCAGTATCATTTTATTTGAATCCTTCACTGGGGGTTTGATAGCTCCCGAAAGCGATAACAATTTATGGAACTATAAATTCACATGGAATCCTAGAAACGTGGTTACGGCTGGGCAAGGGGGCACTGCGAAATTTATACAAGAAGGCGCTTATAAATACATTCCCTACCAACGCCTATTTAGGCGAACCGAATTTTTAGACATTGAAGGTTATGGCAGATTTGAAGCCTATGCCAACCGGGATTCCTTAAAATATCAAAATGTCTATGGACTTGGCGACACTAAGACACTTTACCGCGGCACAATGCGCCGGGTAGGCTTTAGTCGGGCTTGGCATATTTTTGTAATGTTGGGGATGACCGATGACAGCTATACTATTGAAGATAGTGAGAATATGAGCTACCGAGATTTTACCAATGCATTTTTGCATTACAGCCATAAAGATTCCGTGGAACTAAAATTGAGGCACGAACTAAAAATAGACCAGGACGATATTGTTTGGGACAAACTGGTGGAACTGGATATTTTCAATCCGGATAAAAAAGTGGGGCTTAAAAATGCTACCCCGGCACAAATCCTTCAAAAGATATTGATGGACAGTTGGACCTTACATCAGGACGATAAGGATATGATTGTGATGTACCACAAGTTCGGCTACGAACTTAACGGAAAAAAACGCCAAATAGATGCCAATATGGTTGTTATTGGAGAAGACCAAACTTATACGGCCATGGCAAAAACTGTAGGGCTCCCTGTGGCAATGGCAGTATTGGCCATTCTGAACGGCAATATCACTACCCCTGGTGTACAAATCCCAATTACCAAAGAGATTTACAACCCTATTTTGAACGAATTGAAAACCTTTGGGATTTCATTCAGAGAGAAAGAATTGCCTTACCTTGGCTATAACCCATTAAATGACTAGATATTTTTGAAGTTTGGTTTCGTATCGCATTAAGCATAGAGCTTATTTTTATTCCTAATTGAAATCAAATGATTACTTTTGCCTTTTAATCCATAAGCTAAATGAAGAAAAAAGACCAACTAACCACCATTGACGGCATCGACAAGAAAATCCTTAGAACTCTAATGGATGACGCCAGAACACCTATTTTGGAAATTGCTAGAAACGTAGGCATTTCTGGTGCGGCCATTCACCAGCGTCTTCGTAAATTGGAAAAATCTGGGCTAATTGCAGGCTCAAAATTTGAAGTAAACCCAGAAGTTTTAGGCTTTGACACGATGGGCTTCGTAGGCGTATATTTTGATAAGGCTGCCGATGCCCCTATGATTATAAAATTACTGCAACGCGTTCCTGAAGTTTTGGAATGCCACTACACTACAGGCAATTGGAACGTATTTCTAAAAGTACTTTGCAAAAGCAACGACCACTTGATGAAAGTACTCAATACCATTCAAGAAATTAGCGGGGTTTCTAGAACTGAAACTTTTATTTCGTTATCCGAGCTATTCCATCGACAGATTAAGATTTAAATTAAAAAATCCCAAACTTATAGGTTTGGGATTTTTTATGCTTTAAAATCTGATCCCGACCAGTCGGAACCGCTTTCTTAGGAACTATGCCATCTTCATTAACCAATGGCGGACATCCACTTCTTTTTTGATTAGTTCTCTTAAATCCTCAATTTTCACACGCTGTTGTTCCATAGTATCCCTATGACGAATGGTCACGGTATTGTCTTCCAAAGTATCATGGTCCACCGTAATACAAAATGGAGTACCGTTAGCATCCTGTCTTCTGTAACGTCTTCCCACTGCATCTTTCTCATCATAGATTATATTAAAATCCCATTTTAGCTCTTCAACAATTTTTCGTGCTATTTCAGGTAAACCGTCTTTTTTCACCAGTGGTAACACAGCAGCTTTTATCGGTGCTAATACACTTGGTAACTTAAGTACAGTTCGAGCAGTGCCATTTTCCAATTCCTCTTCTTGAAGCGAATTTGAGAATACGGCCAAAAACATACGGTCCAAACCAATTGAAGTTTCTAGCACATAAGGCACATAGCTTTTATTTTCCTCCGGATCAAAGTATTGTAATTTCTTTCCTGAATATTTTTCGTGTTGGCTTAAATCGAAATCAGTCCTTGAATGGATACCTTCCAATTCCTTAAATCCGAATGGGAACTTAAACTCGATATCCGCGGCTGCATCGGCATAATGGGCCAACTTTTCGTGGTCATGAAAACGGTAATTGTCGGCTCCCATCCCCAAAGACAAATGCCATTTTAGTCGAGCTTCTTTCCAATGCTCATACCATTCGGCCTGAGTACCCGGCTTGATGAAGAATTGCATTTCCATTTGCTCAAACTCTCTCATTCTGAAAATGAACTGTCGTGCTACAATCTCATTCCTAAAAGCTTTTCCTGTTTGTGCAATCCCAAATGGAATTTTTAAACGGCTTGTTTTTTGAACGTTTAAAAAGTTAACGAAAATACCCTGTGCCGTTTCCGGACGCAGGTACAAATCCATGGCATTATCAGCAGAAGCACCAAGCTTGGTGCCGAACATCAAATTGAACTGTTTTACGTCCGTCCAGTTTTTGCTTCCCGTCATAGGGTCGGCAATTTCCAACTCCTCAATCAAAGCCTTTACGTCAGCTAAATCTTCATTTTCCAAAGATTTTGCCATCCGCGACAAGGTCTCATCAATCTTCTTTTGATAACCTAAAACACGGCCGTTGGTGGTTACAAACTCTTCTTTATTAAAAGCATCACCAAAGCGTTTTGCCGCTTTGTTAACTTCTTTTTCAATTTTGCCCTCAACCTTCGCACAATAATCTTCAATCAATACATCGGCACGATAGCGTTTTTTAGAATCCTTATTGTCAATTAAGGGATCATTAAACGCATCCACGTGGCCAGAAGCCTTCCAAGTAGTAGGATGCATAAAAATCGCCGCATCGATGCCCACAATATTTTCGTTCATCTGCACCATCGCCCGCCACCAGTAATCGCGGATATTCTTCTTTAATTCTGCTCCATTTTGAGCATAGTCGTAAACCGCGCTCAACCCATCGTATATCTCACTGCTTTGAAACACATACCCGTACTCCTTTGCATGGGAGATGACCTTCTTAAATGTATCGTCTTGATTTGCCATAGGTGCAAAAATAAAAAACCGCCTTAAACTGCAACGGTTGTTTCAAGAAAAATAAAGACTTGCCTCAATTTTTTACTTAAGTTTACAGTTCAATCAAACCGATTCATGCTAAACTCCGTTGTAAATCTATTTTTCCCAAAGGTATGTCATGCCTGTTCCAATAATTTATCCGATAATGAGGATACGATTTGTATGGATTGCCGACACGATTTGCCCGTTACGGATTTTCATTTTGATAGTGATGACACGGTCAAAAATGTATTAAAAGGAAGGGCAAAAATTGAGAATGGAACGGCTTTATTTAGATATGAAAAGCATGGCCCCGTCCAAACCCTAATTCATAATTTAAAATATAAAGGACAGGAACATATAGGTGGGCTTTTAGGTGGATGGCTGGGTGGCGAATTGAAAACAGTAGAAGCCTATCAAAATATTGATTTGGTGATTCCCGTTCCAATGCATCAAAAAAAACTAAAAAAAAGGGGATACAATCAAGTAACTAAATTTGGGCAAGAAATAGCTGAGGCCTTGAATATTGAATTTAGGGAGGATGTATTAGTGAAAATTACCAACACCAAATCCCAGACCACCAAAGGACGCTTTGCACGCTGGACCAAAAACAACGAACTCTTCGGCTTAAAAAATGTTTTTGCCATCGAGAACAAGCATGTTTTATTGGTAGACGACCTAATTACCACGGGCGCGACCCTCGAAGCTTGTATAACCGTTTTGAACCAGGCCAAAAACCTAAAAGTTAGTATAGCCACAATGGCAATAGCCTAAAAAGAATAGCGTTTAAGCATAAAGTATATCTCTAATTTTATGTAGGTTTGTGCAAAATTTTTTTCCAGCAAATGGGCAATAGGTTTTTCAATTTTGTTTTAATTACTATCATCGGATGCATCGTTATCAATTGTGCCAATACTGGTAGGCCAGAAGGTGGGGCAAAGGATATTGAGCCACCGAGAATTGTGAGCACATCCCCCGAAAATTATTCTACCAATTTTGACGCGAAAGAGATCCGTATCTATTTTGATGAGTTCATTAAAATCAAAAACCTGCAAAAGCAGTTGATTATTTCGCCCCCAATGAAAACGCAACCCGAGATTACCCCTTTAGGCAGTGCGAGCAAATTCATCAAAATTAAGATTTACGATACCCTACAACCAAACACTACCTACGCTTTTAACTTCGGAAATAGTATTGAAGACAATAACGAGGGCAACCCCTACACCTATTACAGATATGTATTTTCTACAGGGGATCATCTTGATTCATTGACAGTTACAGGTAATATTACAGATGCCCTAAAACGGCAACCCGAAACTTTTGTATCGGTTATGCTGTATGAAGTAGACTCAACGTTTACTGACTCTATTATTTACAAAGAAACTCCAAAATACATCACCAATACACTGGACAGCTTGACCACTTTTACTATTGAAAATGTAAAAGAGGGCAAATATTTGTTGGTGGCACTAAAGGATAAAAATGGAGACAATAAATTTCAACAAAAATCTGATCAAATTGCCTTTTACGATGAATTTATAGATGTACCAACGGACTCCTCCTACTCGCTTCGATTGTTTAATGAAATTGTGAATTTTAAGCCTTCCAGGCCACAACTAGTTACGGGACAAAAAATCATGATTGGCTATGAAGGCGATTACACGGGGATTAAAGTGAACATGATTTCCGAAGTGCCCGAGGATTTTAAATATCGCATCACAAAAGATGAAAAGACAGATACACTTTACTATTGGTACGAACCCAAATTGGAAGTGGATTCCTTAGTCCTGAGTATTGAACACCCGCAGATCACAAAAGAATACACGGTTCGAATTCGGGATAAGGAAAAAGACTCTCTATTGGTAAAAATGGAACCCCAAGGTAGTATCCGATATACAGAAGACCTTATAATTTCAGGAAATACCCCTTTTTCCAATATTGATAAAACGAAGATTGACTTGATCGATAAGGACACGCTTGCAGTAGAGTTTACCATTAAACCTTTGGATTCCCTCGCAAATACGTATGCTATCACTTTTGATAAAACGGAATCCAACGAGTATTATTTTGGTTTTTATCCCGATGCCCTAACAGATTTTTATGGAAAAACCAATGATACCATAAAACACTCTTTCAGAACCCAAAAAAAGGATAGCTATGGTAATTTTAGGCTAAATATCCAAAATGCCGTGTATCCCATAATCGTTCAGCTAACTACACAACAAGGTGAGGTACGTTATGAAAAATATGCTACTGAACGGCACCCCATTGACTTCTTAAATATCAGTCCAGGTGACTACTACATTAGGGTGATTTTTGATGCCAACGGTAACAAAAAGTATGATACGGGCAATTATCTTGAAAAAACCCAACCTGAAATCGTAAAACATTCTGAAACAAAACTGGATCCAGCAGTACGGGCAGGATGGGATACCGAAACAAACTTTACTTTAAACTAAAGCTATCCCGGTCGTCCAAAAATTTCAACCGATTTCTATAGCGATTAATGTGTTTCTTTTGAAGCGTGATGACTTCCGTATGTTCTTTACCCAAAGTAATTGAAGTCAGTTTTTGCCCCAAAACATCATAAGCGGAAGAACTGCCATTATAGTTAATATTTTCACCATCCGCACCAACCCGATTTACCCCGATAGAATAGCACATATTCTCTATAGCCCTGGCCTTCAATAGTGTATCCCAAGCATCAATTCGGGGGATGGGCCAATTGGCTACATAAAGAAGAATGTCATAATCCTCAACATTTCTGGACCAAACGGGAAACCGCAAATCGTAACAAATCATTGGGCAAATTTTCCATCCTTTGTAATCGATAATGACTTTTTCTGTACCTGCGGTATATACTTTATCCTCTCCTACCAAAGTGAAGGTATGCCGTTTGTTGTAGTGGGATATTTTACCAAATGGCTCTACAAAAAGGAGTCGGTTATAAAATTTTTCGTTTTCAGAAATCACGATACTACCAACAATAGCCGTACCCCTTACTTCGGCCAAATTCTGCATCCATTTTACGGTTTCACCTTGCATGGATTCGGCAACCTTTTCAGCATACATTGTGAACCCTGAAGTAAACATTTCGGGCAGGATAATTAAATCGACGTCATCATCGATTTCCTCAATTTTAGTTGTGAAATTTATTCGATTTTGTTCGGGGTTTTCCCAAACCAAATCAGACTGTAGCAATGCTATTTTTAGTTCCTCTTGCATAGGATAAATGTAAACTAATTCAAATTAAAATATTTAGAAGCCATTGCACAAACTTCGTCACCAATAGCTAAACACGCCGTTGCCGCTGGCGATGGTGCATTAAGCACGTGAATGCTTCGGCCTTGATATGCAATTTCAAAATCTTCCTGCATTTCGCCGTTTTCTTTTAACAACATGGCTCTGACGCCAGCTCTTCCCGGTACGATATCTTCGGCAGTTAAAGATGGAATTAAACGCTGAAGTGTTTTTAAAAACAATGCTTTTGAAAACGCGCGCCGGTATTCATTAATGGCGAAATTCGTATGCTTGAACAGCAGTTTCCATGTCCCGGAGTACGAAAGCGCGTCCATCGTATCCCTTAAACTGAAATCGGTTTTTCCGTAGCCTTCACGCTTAAACGTTAAGACTGCATTTGGCCCACATTCGACGTCCCCATTGACCATCCTTGTAAAATGCACACCCAGAAAGGGAAAAGCAGGATTGGGGACGGGATAAATTAGATTTTTCACTTTGTGTTTTGCTTCCTCAGTAAGGTTATAATAATCCCCCCGGAAACCAACAATCCGTCGTTTCGATTTCACCCCGTCCTTCTTCGCAAGGTGATCAGACTGCAAGCCTCCGCAGAAAATCAAATGCTTTGTGGTGTAACTTCCCTTTGAAGTAATGACTGAAGTGGTTTTAGTTTGATGCTCAAAGGCCTTAACTTCTTCGCCTAAAACAATTTTACTTCCCGGTTGTTTTGCAATAACCAAATCAGCAAGGGCTTTTGTTGCCCCTTTAAAGTCAATAATTCCCGTGCATGGCACCCAAATGCCCCCGATACTTTTTACAAAAGGCTCAATGTCATTCACTTGATTGGCGTTGATTTTTTCGATGCCCTCAATTTGATTTTGAAGCCCATTATTGAAAATTTTGTCCAAATAAGGTAATTCACTTTTTCCTGTAGCGACAACAACTTTTCCGCAAACATCGTGCGCTACCCCGTGCTTTTTGGCAAAGTTCACCAACTGTCGTCTGCCATCCGCACATAATCTAGCCTTTAAAGAACCAGGCTTGTAATACAAACCTGAATGGATAACACCGGAATTATTTCCAGTTTGATGTGTAGCCAAACCATTTTCTTTTTCAATAAGAAGTAGTTTTAAGTTGGGGTATTTTTGTTGAATTTTATATGCTGTAGCTACACCGACAATGCCGCCACCCACAATGGTTATATCATATAAAAAAGAGTCCAAAAGCAATATATTTTGAACTCTTAAGATATTATTTAATTTGAAGTAAACCAACTGGATTTGGGCAAAACCCAAAGTCCATTTTATTAAAGCCTTCTTTTGGTTTTGGCTACATTGGTATTTAACTTTTCAATTTTTTCGAGCCACTTTTGCTCGTCCTGTGGGGAAAGTTTGCCTTTCTTTTTTAGCTTCTCGTATTTTTTAGTCGCGTTTTGGTGTTTTTTTGTAGCTTTTTCAAAGTTAGATTGCGCCTTTTGCTTCTTTTTTAGGGCTTTTTCAGCCTGTTTTTGCTTTTTTTCAGCCCTTTTTTGCTCTTTTTCTGCCTTTTCCAGTTTCTTTTCTGCCCGATCAGCCTCTTCAATCTGCAATTGTTGCTTTTCAAAAGCAGACCTGATTTTTGTTTTTTCCTCGGGAGTTAAGGTATTAGTAACATCCGCCCCATCTTTAAAAATCAAATCTTTCTTGACCTCATAAACCACTTCGTTCACTGTAATCTCTTGAGCTTTTATTGACACTCCAATCATTAAAAAAATCACTAAAAGCAAAAGTCTTAATATATTCTTCATTGTAATAAATCCGTTTGTGTTTTGGACACTGATACATGAGAAAAGTCACTTTTTTTTTAAAAAGAAAAACTTAAACGATTTCCATTTTTTTCAGAAGAAAGGAGGCGTTCATATTTTGACAGATTCCCTGTTTCAATTTATAATCAAAAAACAGTTCATCATTGATGATTTCAGCATCAAAATAATAGTTTTTCACATCGTCTAATTCTGTTTCGATGTCGCATAAACTTAAATCGTGCGTTGCAATAATTCCGGTTGCCTTTGAAGCTACCAATTTTTCAACAAACTTCTTTGATCCAATAGCTTTATCTGTACTATTTGTGCCTTTTAGAATTTCATCCAAAACAATAAAATAAGACTCCTTTTGAATGGCGTCCACGATATATTTTAATCGGCTCAACTCGGAAAAGAAATAAGAGCTATCGTCCGTTAGGGAATCCGAAGTGCGCATACTTGTTATCAATTTTACGGGTGTATATTCACTCGAAGTAGCACAAACCGGCAACCCCATATTGGCCATCAAAATATGCAAGGACACAGTCCTTAAAAACGTACTTTTGCCTGCCATATTTGCTCCGGTGACAATAAAAAATTGTTCTTCATTAATTGATAAATCGCTCGGCACACGTTTGTCACTATCCAGCAATGGATGGCCCAAATTTGTCGCTCTTATGACACAGTTGTTATTCCTGATATGGGGAAAAACGTATTCGGGATGATTGAATGCAAAATTCCCCAATGAATTATAGGCATCGAAAAACGAAACCACCTCAAACCAATCGGATACTTTACTGGCATAAGATTCAATCCACATTTCAATGTTGTAACTATTTCTAATATCCATTAGAAAGAGGCCATTGCCAAATATTGCTCCTAAAAAATTGTTTCGATTGTCCAACGCACCCAGAGATTTTGATAATCTTTTAAAAATATGCGATGCTTTTTCATTTTCAGATTGAATCTTGCTTTGTTTTTCCAATAACAATTCGGATGTAAACGTTTCTTTTTCAATGTAATCTAACAAAACGGCGTATTGCCTAAAGGTGTCTTTTAGTCTGTCGGTATTGGAAGATAATTGGTTAATTTTCTTTACATAAACCCCAGAAATAGCGAGGCCAAAGAGTAACCAATAGACGATAGCCATCTGATTTTCAATCCAATTGAATATCGTCAATACGGACATAAGAACTGAAATCGCTGAAAAACCAATTGGCAACCATTTGATGGCTTTTGGTAAAAAAGATTGATAATCCTTTAACCAATTGATGATGAGCTTGGCTGGGATTTCGACTTTTATCAAGCTGGCCGAAGCAGTATAAAACTGTCGCCATTCAGGTTTGGAAGCCAGTTCTTTAATGGCTTCTTGCCTTACTTTAATTCCATCTGTTTTGTTAGCCAATAAGGCCTGAGCAAGTTGTTGCGTACCCTCATTTATAGTTGTCCGGTTGGTATATTGAAAAAACGAACCTCGGCCAAACAAATCAATGTCCAAACTGTATTGATGGCTTGGATTTTCAAAAGTCTTACCATCCGCCCTATCGTGAAAGTTACCCGAGGCAATTTCGATTTCATCTTCATTAATGTTTACCAAAGCTTTGTTGAAATCCCTCAAATGTTTTGCATCGGTATATTTTGAAAGCAGATAAAGAAAAACTCCAGCTCCTACCAATCCTAAAACCAAGGCAATTTGCCATCTTTCAAAAAAGAGATATAAAGCTAAACCGGTTGCAACAAAAACCAAAACTCTGAAGAAACTCAACTTGGTAAGTCGTTTTTTTAAAGTCTTAACCTCGGCCTGATATTTGGTTAGGTGTTTTTTATAATAATCTAAAGGTGTTTCCATGGGATTCAAAAGAAATGTAAAGAAACAAAAAAAAGCCCTGAAGAATTTCAGAGCTTTTAGGTTTTATGTATTTATGGTTAATCGCGACCTCCAAAAACCTGCAAGGCCCAATATAATAGGTTAGCCAAAGCACCAATGGCAGCTACCAAATAGGTTCTTGCAGCCCATTTTAAAGCATCTTGAGAACCTATATATTCTTCAGGCGTGACGATATTTTTATTTTTCAACCAAGCCAATGCCCTGTTACTGGCATCATATTCTACTGGCAGGGTGATAAAACTAAATAGTGTAGCAAATCCCATCATCGCCACTCCTAATGCAGCTACCCACCAGCCAAGACCCATTCCTGCCGCACCGCCTAAAACAAGACCTCCAATAATTAGCCATTGAGACATCCCAGAACTTACGCTTACAACTGGCACTAAAGTGGATCGCATTTGCAACCAACTATATGCCTGAGCGTGTTGCACAGCATGCCCCACTTCGTGTGCTGCAACTGCAGCTGCAGCAGCGTTTCTTTGATTGTAAACTGCTTCACTTAAATTTACAGTTTTGTCCTTGGGATTATAATGGTCGGTTAATCGACCTGCAGTAGAAATCACCTCAACATCATAAATACCGTGGTCGGCCAACATTTTTTGCGCCACTTCGGCACCACTCATACCATTGCGAAGTTGCACCTTTGAATACTTGTCAAACTTTCGTTTTAAAGTATTGCTAACCAACCAACTTACTAGAGCAATAGCTCCAATTAATATATAATATCCAAACATAATTTCAATTTTTTATTTGTATTCAAATCACTTCTTTAAGATAGCAATAATTACACCATTTTAAATTTATGAAATTTTGTCAGATAAAATGATTTAAGCCGTTTCAAACTCCAAATCAAATGCTTCTGCAATTTCTTTATATACAATTTTTCCGTTAACGATATTGAGTCCTTTTGCCAATGATGGCGTAGTATCGCAGGCTTTTTTCCAGCCTTCGTTTGCCAATTTTATGACGTAAGGCAGTGTAACGTTTGTCAGTCCCATAGTGGACGTGTATGGTACGGCACCTGGCATATTTGCCACACTGTAGTGCACAACTTCGTCAATAATATAAGTCGGGTCTTGATGAGTAGTGGGCTTTGTAGTTTCAAAACAACCACCTTGGTCTACTGCGACATCCACCATTACGGTTCCCGGACGCATATCTTTCAGCATATCTTTTGTAATTAATTTTGGTGCTTTTGCTCCTTTTATCAAGACTCCTCCAATAATTAAATCTGAATCCTTTATATGTTTTCGGATATTGTATTCACTAGAAAACTCACTAATAACATTATTTGGCATGGTTTCGCTTACACGACGCAATGCTTTCATATTGATGTCCAAAATAAAAACATTGGCACCCAATCCAGCAGCCATTCTTGCGGCCTGAACACCAACAACACCAGCTCCCAAAATCAAGACTTTCGCAGGCGGCACTCCCGGTATCCCACCAAGTAAAATACCACGGCCTTGGATTGGTTTTTCTAAATATTTTGCCCCCTGTTGGATGGACATACGCCCCGCCACTTCGGACATTGGAATCAATAATGGCAGTGTGCCATCGGCATCCTCAACTGTTTCGTACGCAATACAAACCGCCTTACTATCAATCATCGCCTTTGTCAATAATTCGCTCGAAGCAAAATGAAAATAGGTAAACACCACTTGGTCTTCCTTAATCAAACTATATTCCTGCTCAATGGGTTCCTTCACTTTTACAATCATTTCGGCTACATCGTAAATCTCTTCGATGGTATCCAAAATAATGGCTCCAGCGTTTTGATAATCTTCATCCAAAAAGCCACTGTTGAATCCCGCATTTTTTTGAACATAAACGGCATGGTTTCTTTTAGTCAATTCAAAAACCCCTGAAGGCGTCATACCCACCCGGTTTTCATTGTTTTTAATTTCAATAGGAACACCAATTTTCATAGTCTGTGATATTTAATGTTGATACTAAACTTTAAAAAATCTCTTAAAATAGAGTGCAATATTAATTCAAAAATTTGAAAATTTTCTGAAAATCAATGTTTTTTATAAATTTTCAATATCAAATTTAACAGTTCATTAATAATTACCTAATTCACATCGATTTAATAGAGTTTTGACTGAAGGATTTTCAATTTGAAAAACTTGGAATAAATGCGTGCTATTTTTTCGAATATCGGATTTTGAAATAAATCAGTAAAGTAGCCGAAATTACAGTGATGGCATTAGCAAAAACCATGGAGGGACTGTTTAGAAAAATACCATAAATGAGCCATAAAATTATGCCAACAAGGAATATGAGCAACATGGGCAAGGACAAACTAGATACGTCTTTGGTTTTCCAAGTTTTATAGACTTGAGGGAGGAAAGCAGCTGTTGTCAAGAACGCCGCGAGGAAACCCACGATTTCATAAAGACTGTTATGCGAACTATCAATTAATAGCATCACCTCTTAATCTTCGGAATTTTTTCCGTGCATCCACAAAATAGATGCTATCCTCATGGTTGAACACAATATCCTTGTAAAGGGTTTTTGCCTTTTCCGGTTGATTTAGATAGTTTATGTACAATTCTGCCAAACTGTAGATAGCGTTGTCCACCAAAATCCCGTCCCTATAATTTTCGATGATGTATTGATAATTGGCTTCGGCCCTTTCAAATTCCTTTTTCTTTTCAAAAAGCGCAGCTTGCTTATAAAGTGCCTGTGGGATAATCGGTTCGGTTTTATGTTCGTCCAAAACCTTGTCCAAAAGTGTAATGGCTTCGTCATTTCTATTTTGAAATGCCAACAAATCTGCTTTTGCATAAAGCTTAAGAGCAGTTTGTAGAGAATCTTCATACTTATTATCTGAAATCAACAGTTTTAAGTCCAAGGCATCATTGGCTATCAATTGTGATGTTGAGGATTTCAAAATTTTGAGCTGCGATTCCGCCCATTTAAAATCGCCTTTATAATAGCTGGTTTTAGCCACTTTAAAGCGTGCTTGCTGTGAAATCGTACTGTTTTTAAGGTTGCGCTGTATTTGGGTGAAATAGATAAGCGCCTTGTTAAATTCCTCCTGCAACACCAAAATATCCCCAAGCTCCAACTTAACTTGCGCTTTCTGTTGCACGGTTAGGGGCAATTTTAAGGTTTCCTCTAAAAAGGCAGTAGCTTCTTCCGTTTTGTTCATATAGAATGCCAAAAAATGGGCATATGCAATCTGTAGTTCCAAGGTTTGAGCAAAGGTTCCGTAGGTATCAAAAAGTTCTAAGTATTTGGTTTGAAGTGCTTCAAAATTGGTTGCGTCACCTTGTTCCGCTTCAATTTGCAACAAATCGTTATAGGCCATCAAAATCGTATCAATATCCTGAGCCTTCTCAACAACAAAAGTGAAAATAGATTTTGCGTCCTCATATCGGTTTTCGTTTACTGCAATTTGACCTAGTTGAATAATTCTGAAGAGGCTCTCGGGTTGCCTGGCAAAAATGGCCTTTTCCTGCGCAAAGGCCTTACCGAAGTCCTTTTGTTGCACAAACAGCCAACTCAACATTTCATTCCAAAGCACGTTGGGATCCTGCTGTATTTTTTTTACAAGTACTTTTCGAAGTATACTGTTATTTTCGTTGGAACCGTCTTCGCTGATAAAATCATTAATGGCACGCTTGATATTACCTAAAGAAATGGGATTTTTCTCCGCAAAATCAATATAATTCAGGAACATCTTTTCGATATGCCCTTGTTCACCATAAATCTGTGCCAACTGAAGTTTAAAATTCAATTTTGGCTTTAATTCCATGGCCTTTTCGTAAGTGGTTGCCGCTTGGTCCAATAAGGCATGCTCTTGAAAACTTCTGGCCACGGAAAAGGCATTATTGGGGTTGACCATGAGACTATTTATGGCCGAAGTGTAGTTTTCATTGGCCTTTTCTGCGTTCCCTTTCAGCTGATAATTATGACCCAAAGCCACATAAAATGCCGGGTACTTGGTTCTTCCTAAAATTTTAGTGATGAAGGCCTCTGCTTCGTCATAAAGCTCTAACTGTTGCTGTGTGTCTATAATCCGCTTGATATGGTTGATGTTTGAAGGCGATTTGGCATAGAGTTTTTTATACTCGTAAAGTGCCTTTTCAAAATCTCCATTTTTATAATATTCCTTGGCAAGAATTTCGCTTTGCGAAAACACCACTGTGGAGCAAATTAAAAATATGGCGGTAATCCATCTCATAGGGTAAATATACTAAAATGGTGGTTCTATGAATATATTTTACTTGAACCAAAAATGCCCGAACGAAACATTCGGGCATAACCAACCAAAATAATAGTTCTATTAACTAAACCACTGTTATAAAAATAACAGCAACACTCGATTGGGGACAGCTTTTATCAGTATGTAAAAAAGGGTTATTTCTTTACAACTGCTACAGCTTCATTTTCAGATTTTTCCAAACTAAAATCTGAGAATAAAACTTTACTAGCCAGAAAAAGAAGTGTTATAAGCAGGATGATACGCTTTACGTTTTTCATGGTTAAGTAGGTTAATCATTTTGGTTAGCATAAAAGTCTTAAATAACCAAGAAAACACAAAGAAATTTCGACAATAATCGCTAAACAACATAAAAAATATGCATTTTATCGATTATTTAATATTTTTTGTAGTTAAAAACCTACTTAATGATATCAAAACCTGTATAAGAACGTAACACCTCCGGAATCAAAATGCCCTCCTCAGTCTGGTAATTTTCCAAAATTCCAGCCAACACTCTTGGTAACGCCAAAGACGAACCGTTTAGTGTATGCGCCAGTTCATTTTTTCCTTCGCTATTCTTAAATCGAAGTTTTAGACGATTGGCCTGAAAGGTTTCAAAGTTTGAAACAGAAGAAATTTCCAGCCACCGTTCTTGAGCCGTAGAATATACCTCAAAATCATAAGTCAACGCCGAAGCAAAAGAAGTATCGCCACCACAAAGTCGTAAAATCCTGTAGGGCAATTTGAGTTCTTTTAAAATGCCTTTAACGTGATTTACCATACCGTCCAAAGCATCATAAGATTTAGATGGGTGCTCCACTCTGATAATTTCTACCTTGTCAAACTGGTGCAATCGGTTCAATCCTCTTACGTGGGCACCGTAACTCCCAGCTTCACGACGGAAACATGGCGTATAGCCCGTAATGCCGATAGGCAAATCGCTTTCGTTTAATACCACATCCCTAAAAATATTGGTCCCAGGTACCTCAGCCGTTGGAATCAAATACAGATTATCTTCAGTAACATGGTACATCTGCCCCTCTTTATCCGGCAATTGCCCAGTACCAATACCTGAATCCTCATTCACTAAAAGTGGTAACTGATATTCGGTGTATCCAACCTCCGTATTTTTATCCAAAAAGTAGGTAATCAAGGCACGTTGCAACTTAGCTCCCTTTCCTTTATAAACCGGAAACCCTGCACCCGCAACCTTATTCCCCAGTTCGAAATCGATGATGTCGTACTTTTTAGCCAATTCCCAGTGTGGCAATGCGTTGCCATGTAACTCAGGAATTTCGCCTTCTTTAAATACTTCTTCGTTATCGTCCTCAGAATTTCCTTGGGGTACTGAAGCATGAGGCACATTTGGAATTTGATATAGTAATTCTTTTAAATCATTCGCCGTGGTATTCAACGTTTCCGCAAGCGTTTTTGAAGTTTCTTTCAACGTTCCGGTTTTTGCCTTTAGAGCATTCGCCTCCTCCACTTTTCCCGATTTGAACAATCCTCCAATTTCTTTTGAAATCGAGTTGGATTCGGCCAAAGTATTATCCAATTCGGACTGCGTGCTTCGTCGTTTTTCATCCAAAGCAATCACTTCCTCAATCATTTTTTCAGCATCGATGTTTCGTTTTGCTAGGCGTTCAATGACTTCTGTTTTGTGCTCTCTAATAAATGGGACTTGTAGCATGGTTTAAAATTTAAGCGACAAATTTAAGGAATTACAGCAGTATTTATTCTTTTTTTGAAGGCAAAATCCATTCGCTGTGCTTTAATGGTTCCCAAGGGGTATTTGCGATATCGACATCAGAATCAATAAAGTCCCGAAAGGGTTTACCATTAACGCTTACCTTACTTTGAACATATACCGCAACATCTTGTCCTTTGCTTTTGAAATCGGTTTTTAAATGTTGGGCAAACTGCCAAATCACATCCGGTTTTGTGCCAGCACCTCGTTGTTGCTTTTTGGTCAAATAATCATTCTGATTGATAATGATTCTTTCCTTTGAATCCTTGTCCACTACGGTATAAATCGTTGAGCCTCTTTTTGCCCTTAACATCATCCGCCACGATAAGCGATGCCCCTCTTCGGTCCAAAGCACATCATCCTGAAAAAAATGGTGTCGCAACGGCAATGCAATTTGAATCATAAAATATATTGAAAACAATACAACGTAAGCATCCCGAAATTTGGGAAATTTAATTTCACCGGCTTCATAAAAAGGCCTCCTTTTAAGGAAAATGCTGCGAACGGTTTTTGGTTCAAAAAAGAACAAATAAAACGCCAAAGCCAAATATGGAAAAATCCCTATTTGGAACACAATAGAATTGAATAGATGAAACCCTATAGAAATGATGAAAGCCCATTTCCTTGTAGGCTTAAAGAGTAACAACGGCACAATTAAGCCATCAAATAAAATCCCGCCATAGGTCAGCACATAATGCACCCATTTTTGTTGCAATAGATCTCCAATTAGATAGTAATGCGCTTTACCTTTCATTAAAAGCTCGATAAACGAAGTGTCCAACCAATCTGGGTAAAACTTGGCTACCGAAGCATAAGTGTACACGATGAATAATTGCAAAATAAACACGCATCGGCACCATTGGGGCATGGCATTGGTTTTCAGTTTCGGGTTCTGTTTTGCATCAATGGAAATATCGTGATTAGCAGGTAAAAATACCATGATAGCACTGACTAGCATCAACAAATAGTAGTGGTTGTTGTAAGACGACTTTTGCATCAAATAGCACCCCGCCCATAACACTGCGAAGCCAAACATACTCCACTTATATTTGTAGCCCAACATGATGCATATTCCAAAAAGCCCCATGAAGGCATAGTAGGCATACATGCCTGGCCCTTGAAATATATTGAGCCATTCAAAACCAATAAAGGTAAAGGTGAATTTTGGCTCTACCAACACACGGGTTACCCAGCCAGTGGCAATGGCCCCAACGGATTCCAAAAAACACAAAAGGCCAAAAAATATTCTAAAAATAACAAGCTGGGAATTGTCAATATATTTAAACAGCCAATTATTCAGCATGGAATTTGGCTATATATTGTAGGGAAAATGCCCTATCCTTTTGAAGTTGTACTTTTAAATCTTCAATGGAATCAAATTTTTGCTCATCGCGGATCCGTTCCAACAGGTCAATTTGAAGTTCTTTACCATAAATAGAAGCATCAAAGTCGAAAAAATGAATTTCGACGGATTCCTTTTCTCCATTAACCGTGGGATTAATGCCGATATTCATCATGCCATAAACCGTTATACCATCAATTTCTGACTTCACAACATAAGACCCATGTTTCGGAATCAACTTATAATCTTCGGCAATACTTAGGTTTGCAGTTGGAAAATCCAAAGTTTTACCGATACCCCTGCCTTTAATTATTGTGCCGGTCAACATGAACGCGTAGCCCAGGTATTTATTGGCCTTTCTTAAATCGCCTTCCAAAAGGGCCCTTCTGATTTTTGTTGAACTTACGGCAACGTCATTGATGTCTTGAGCCGAAATTTCCTCAACCTCAAAACCGAATATCTCGCCATATTTTTTTAAATCTTCGATGTCGGCATTTCTATTTCTTCCAAATCGGTGATCATAGCCAATAATGACTTTTTTAGCATTTAATTTATCCACCAGCACTTGTTGAACAAACTCCTCAGCACTTAATCTTGAGAATTCCTTTGTGAACTTTTTAATCAACAAATAATTCAACCCCAGATTTTTAAGAATCTCACTTCGCTCGTCAATAGTGTTAATCAATTTAATCCCGGAATCTTTCTGTAGCACCATTCTCGGGTGGGGAAAAAAGGTAAGAATGACAGATTTTAAGCCTTCTTTCTTCCCAACCATAATCAACCGTTTTACTATTTTTTGATGGCCTATATGCACGCCGTCAAAAGTGCCAATTGTCACAATAGTTGGTTCTTCGGATCTATAGGTTTCTACCTTTACAACTTTGCCCATGAAATTCTGTCAATTGCTCAATTCAGCAAAAAAAACTAGATTTGTTAATAAAAAAGCCCCAAAAATGGTTACGAAAACAAATCTACATTATGTTTTTTCAACTGCAATGTTTTTGCTCGTCTTTTCTGTTTATGGACAGCAATCTCCTTGGACCAAAGTAAAAAGCATTCAGAATTATCAAGCCCTTTCAAAACTAAATTTGGAATCTACGGAGGTGGATTATTTTAGTTTAAATCAAACGGAATTCTTACAAAAATTAGCGTCGGCCAGCACCAATAAAAACGGAACGACAACAATTAGTATTCCAACTGAAAATGGCAAAATACAAGCTTTTGAAATTGAGGAAAGGTCTGTTTTTTCACCAGAATTAGCAGTCCAATTCCCAGATATTAAATCTTATGTAGGCTACGCTATTGATGGCTCGGGAGGGCGTTTGCGCATGAGTGTTTCGCCTAACGGTATTCAAACCATGATTTCGTATGCAGGTAAACCTATGGTTTTTATGCAACCTTTGGAAAGAGGTTCTGAGCAATATCTAGTATACCAAAAAGGTGATAAAAAAGGTGAGCTTGCCGGGTTCAAATGTAATACCATAGAAACATTAAAAACAAAAGCTTCAAAATCGGGTGACGCAAAAATAGATGAAGGCGGTGCCAATGACCAAACGCTTCAGACCTTTAGGATAGCTATTTCAACTACTGGGGAATACACAGCTTACCACGGCGGAACAGTTGGAGGTGCTTTGGCGGGTATTAATGCCACACTTACAAGGGTTAATGGAATTTTTGAAGCAGACATGGCAGTCACCTTTCAACTGGTAAATGCCACACAATTAATTTATACCAACAGTACCACGGATCCTTATTCGAACCCAAGTGTTGGTACGGACGAAAGTAATTCCGACAACCTCAATGGGTGGAGTTTGCAATTGCAGAATACCTTATCCTCAACCATTGGTAATGCGGCCTATGATATCGGGCATTTGTTTGGTGATGACGGCGGTGGTGGGAGCGCAGGCTGTATTGGCTGTGTGTGCAGGGATGACAACACCTCGGACGATATGGACTTAAATAAAGGAAGTGCTTACACCTCACCTCCAAACGGTGTCCCAGAAGGAGACACGTTTGACTTAAATTATGTTATCCACGAAATAGGTCACCAAATGGGAGCCAACCATACTTGGGCCTTTGATACCGAGTCGGGCACCAATGTAAACTCTGAACCAGGAAGTGGCTCTACCTTAATGGCTTATGCTGGTATTACAGGACCAGACGATGTGGCTTCTGATAGCGACCCTTATTTCCATTACCACAGCATTAAGCAGATTTTGGATAATTTGACCACAAAAAGTTGTCAGACCACTTCGGCTCTAACGAATAATCCTCCAAGCGCTAATGCAGGGAGCAATTTTGTAATTCCAGCGGGAACGCCATATGTGCTTAAAGGAAGTGCCACAGATGCGGATTCTGGCGACGTACTGACCTATTGTTGGGAACAAACCGATAGCGGCAAAACGGATTACCAAAACTTTGGGCCAACATTGACCAGCAGTTCCATGAATCGGTCCTTGCCTCCTTCCACCTCGCCCGACAGGTATATCCCAAGATTAAGCAGTGTACTGGAAGGTAATATTACCCAAACGAATCCGGGGTTGGGAAGCGATTGGGAAACCGTAGCCACAGTGGATAGAACGCTAAATTGGGCATTAACCGTAAGGGATAGAAATCCGGCGAGTACAACTGTAGGACAATCAAGCTATGACAGAATGCAAATACAGGTTGTTGATGGTACAGTCCCTAACCCTGTGGGGCCTTTTGTAGTTACATCTCAAAATACTAATGGTATCCAATGGACCCAAAACACTTCCGAAACCATTACTTGGGACGTGGCCGGAACGGATGCAAATGGCATTAACACGTCTAACATTAATATACTATTATCAACTGATGGTGGAGAAACTTTTAGTACTGTATTGGCTTCGAACACCCCAAACGACGGATCCGAAACTATAACCGTCCCCAATATTGCAGCACCCTTCTGTAGGATTATGATTGAACCTGTCGGCAATATTTATTATGCCGTGAATACTGAGGATTTTGCTATTGGATATATCGTTACAACCACATGTAACCAACAATACGCCTCAAATTCCAATTTGAATTTACCCATTACCGATGGTAATACTGTTACAAATATTATTAATGTTCCGGACAGCGGAACAATAAGCAGTATCAAAACAAATGTTGATGTCACACATACCTACATCAGTGATTTAATCGTCACCTTAGAACACCCAAATGGCAGCACCTCCTCCGTAATATGGAACGAAAACTGTTTTAATAGTCCCGGCTATCAAGATTTTGATATCATTTTTGATAATGAGGGGTCGGCAGTAGCATGTGCTTCGCCAACAAATGGCACATATATTCCTGCAAATACTTTAAGCATTTTTGATGGCCTTGATAGTCAAGGTAATTGGCAAATTTCCGTTAGCGATGGTTTTGCTGGAGATACAGGCACCTTGAATGACTGGTACGTAGAATTCTGTATTACAACTGTAGTACTGGGCAATGATGACTTTAATGGATTTACTGGACTAAAAGTGTTCCCCAATCCGTCAGAAGGCAATTTCAATGTGCAACTACAGGCCAATTTGGCAAGCAACACCGTCAATATTGAGGTTTATGATTTGCGAGGCAGAAGTATTTATGGCAAAACTTTCAAAAGTACCAGCAAATTTGAACAAACTATAGATTTAGGGCGGGTTCAATCTGGGCTTTATATTTTGAAAGTAAGTGACGGCCAGAGGACATCCAGCCGCAAAATTGCTATCGAGTAGGCCTCCCTATTTTCCATTAAAGGTATTCATCGTATTATTTACCCCTGAAAGGACAAAGGATTTAATCAATTCTGCTGATTTATCGAGACGCTCTGGAAGTTTAGAATACTCGTCCTCCGTCCATTCTCCCAGGACATAATCCACCTGCCTACCTTTGGAAAAGGCATCGCTAATTCCAAATCTGAACCGGTTATATTTGGTTGTATTTAATTTATCCTGAATATCCTTTAAGCCGTTATGCCCCCCATCACTTCCTTTGGTTTTTAATCGAATGCTACCAAAAGGGAGATTCAAATCATCGGTTACGACCAAAAGGTTTTCCAATGGCACTTTTTCTTTAGTGAGCCAATACTGCACAGCCTTCCCACTAAGGTTCATAAAGGTGCTTGGTTTAAGGAAAATAAAGGTTCGCCCTTTTAATTTATATGTGGCAACATCACCCAATTTTTGGGTTTCAAAAGAGACATCTTCCTTGGAGGCAAAATGGTCTAAAACTTTAAAACCAATATTATGACGTGTTTCTTGGTATTTTTCGCCAATATTGCCCAAACCAACAATTAAAAACTTCTTCATAAGGTCTTCATTATGTGAAGTCCTTTTCAATCTAAACCATCGTCTAAAAAACTTGCACATCTTTCTTTCAATTAAAATCTGCTCAAAAATAAAAAAGCATCCTGAAAATCAGAATGCTTTCTTTTTAATTTATGTCTTCTACTAAGAAACCGCTTTCAGTTTTTTCAGTGTTGTTTTGGTCAATTTGTCCTCCGCGTAAGCTTTGGTAACGTTCAATTTTTTGTCGTTGCTACTTGGCAATTCAAACATCGCATCGGTCAAAATTTCTTCGCAAAGCGAACGCAAACCTCTCGCTCCTAATTTATACTCGATAGCTTTGTCTACGATAAAACCTAAAGCTCCATCCGTTATACTAAAATCGATATCGTCCATGGCAAACAGCTTTTTATACTGCTTGATAATGGCATTTTTAGGTTCTGTCAAAATCGCCCTCAACGTCTTAGCATCAAGCGGATCCATATAGGTAAGCACTGGTAATCTTCCGATAATTTCAGGAATTAACCCAAAATCCTTTAAATCCTTCGGAATAATATATTGCAACAGATTGTCCTGATCTATCACCTCATCAGACATAGAAGCCGCATAACCTACCGCTTTCATATTCAAACGTTTTGTAATTACGCGTTCAATGCCATCAAAAGCACCACCTGCAATAAACAGAATGTTTTCAGTATTTACTTCGATGAATTTTTGATCTGGGTGTTTTCTTCCTCCTTTTGGCGGTACGTTTACAACGGTTCCCTCCAAAAGTTTTAATAAAGCTTGTTGCACCCCCTCACCAGATACATCACGGGTTATAGAAGGGTTATCACTTTTTCTTGCGATCTTATCTATTTCATCAATAAAGACGATCCCTTTTTCGGCTTTTTCCAAATTGTAATCGGCAGCTTGAAGCAAACGTGTTAAGATACTCTCTACATCCTCACCCACATAACCGGCCTCAGTCAAAACTGTAGCATCCACTATAGCCAAAGGCACATTAAGCATTCTAGCAACTGTTTTGGCCATTAAGGTTTTACCCGTTCCCGTTTGGCCCACCATGATGATGTTGCTCTTTTGAATTTCGATATCATCATTTGAAGGCGCTTGCAACAAACGCTTGTAGTGATTGTAGACAGCAACAGCCATCACCTTTTTGGTCATTTCCTGACCGATGATATACTCATCCAAAAAGGCCTTGATCTGTTGAGGCTTTCTGAGTTTTAACTCTGCGGAAAGATCATTATTGTCGTTTTGTTTAGATTCTTCTAAAACAATCCCGTGCGCCTGCTCTATACACCTATCACAAATGTGGGCGTCCAGGCCAGCTATTAAGAGATTTGTTTCAGGTTTTTTTCTACCGCAAAACGAGCATTCTAATTCTTCTTTTGCCATTAATCATTGGGTTTTCAGGGAAGCAAATTATTTCTTCGTGCTTCATTTGGAACTGATAAAATTACAAAAAATATTTAACTATCTTGACAAAATCTCGTCAATCATACCATATTCCTTGGCTTTATCGGCTTTCATCCAATAATCGCGATCACTATCTTCGTAAACTTTGTCGTAATCCTGACCCGAGTGCTTACTAATGATACGGTATAATTCCTCTTTTAAGGTCAAGATTTCTTTGGCTGTAATTTCGATATCGCTGGCCTGGCCTTGCGCCCCTCCCATTGGTTGATGGATCATCACCCGCGAGTGGGTCAGTCCGCTACGTTTGCCTTTTTCTCCGGCGCAAAGCAATACGGCGCCCATCGAGGCTGCCATACCTGTACAAATGGTAGCCACATCAGGTTTTATAAACTGCATGGTGTCATAAATACCTAAACCGGCATACACACTTCCCCCCGGGGAATTGATATAAATTTGAATGTCTTTCGTAGCATCAGTACTCTCCAAAAACAACAACTGAGCCTGAATAATATTGGCCACTTGATCGTTAATGCCAGTGCCCAAAAAGATGATACGATCCATCATCAAACGCGAGAATACGTCAAAAATGGCGATATTCATTTGGCGTTCCTCAATAATATTGGGCGTTAAACCCACAGGGTACATACTACTAATGATTTTGTTGTAATACGTGCTGCTGATACCTTGGTCTTTTATGGCGAATTTTTCAAATTCTTTTGCGTAATCCATATATAAAATGTCTTTCTTTTAAAATTTTACGAGATAAAAAAAATGCGCTTGAACGTCAACCGTTCAAGCGCATAAATATAATGAATATATATTTTATTATTTATCGCCGTAAACTTCTTTAACAAACTTTTCGTAACTCAATTCCTTAGTCCTTAAATTGGCTTTTTCTTTATATAAAGCAATCAATTTTTGACTAATTAATTGTTCCGAAATACGACGCGCTTCTTCCTGGTTTCCAAGAACTCTAGCGGCAATACCTTCCAATTCTTCATCCGAAGGGTCTAACTGACCAAATTGCGCCATCTGTGCTTTTATCATCTCTTTGGCGTGCCCTTTGATGTCTTCGATTGTGACTTGGATGTCATTATCCTGAATCAATTTCCCTTCGATCAACTGGTATCTCAAGCTTTTTTCAGACTTTTCATATTCTTCTTTTGCCTGAGCCTCATCCAATTCGGTTTCACCAGAAGCTTGCATCCATTTGGTTAAAAACTCGGCCGGCAAGTCAAATTTCGTGTTGTCCACCAAATACTCGGTAACGTCGTTTAACAATTTCTGGTCAGATTGCTGTTTAAACTGTTTTTCGGCATCTTCCTTAATCTTATTCTTCATTTCCGTTACTGAGGTCACCGCTTTAGGCCCGAACAATTTATCAAACAATTCTTGGTCCAAATCCGCCAACTCCCGAGTGTTGATTTCATTAATAGTGAATTGTACTTCAATATCCAAACCATGTGCCCTATCGTGCTCTACCTTTAAAGCATGCATCAACTCATGATCATCCTCATACAACCCTTTTGTGTTTAGGGTAATTACATCCCCCACTTTTGCACCAATAAATTGCTTTTCAGTAGATTTTCCTTTGAATTTATCCAAAGTCAAGGTCACTTTATTGTCAATTTCCTCGGCTTCATTGGTGTACGTTCCAGTAATTTCGCTGGTTTTTTCAACAGTATCCTGAGACACCAATTTGCCATATTGCTTTTGGATACGCTCCACCTGCTCGTCAATCATCTTGTCATCCGCCACAATGTTATAGTGCGTAATGGCTTTTTTGCTTTTTAGCTCAACATCAAATTCTGGCGCAAGCCCTAATTCAAATTCAAAAGAAAAAGCGTCACCATCCCAATCGATATCGTCCTGTTGTTTTGGTAACGGCTGTCCTAAAACGTCCAACTTTTCTTCTGTTAAATATTTGTTCAATGCATCTTGAAGCAACTTGTTCACTTCATCTACCAATACTGCTTTTCCGTACTGTTTCTTCACCATTCCCATTGGTACGTGTCCTTTTCTGAACCCAGGAATATTGGCCGTTTTGCGATAATCGGATAGGATTTTCTCAACCTTATCACTGTAGTCTTCCTTCGCGATATCTACTTTTACTACCGCATTTAATGCATCTAAATTTTCTCTTGTAATATTCATACTATTGATATGCGCCTAATCAGGCATTTAACAAATAGGCATTTCAGCCTAAAATCCTCTAATCAAAATTGGGATGCAAAATTAGTATATTTTTACATCCCTGCAAAGTTTTTAATCTCTTGAATTTGAGCTACTTTTTATCTTCTTTTAAAAGCGAATGCAATATGGACTGAAGGATGGACAACAGAATACTGAAAAGGATGGCCCACCAGAAATTTTTCACTGAAAATCCCGAGATCAATTCATCCGCTAAAAGAATGATTACAGCATTAATGACCAACAAAAAGAGGCCGAAAGTAAGAATTGTTGCCGGCAGGGTAAAAATCACCAAAATGGGTTTTACCAAAAGATTTAAAATTGAAATAACAACGGCAACAATAAGGGCACCAACATATCCATCAACATTTACCCCAGATAAGAAATGGGCCAAAATGAATACGGCCACGGCGTTAAGCAAAAGTTTTAGAATGAGTTTCATTATAAATGAATTTATGTTTTTTTTAATTCAAGAACGCGACTACCGCCTCAAAAAAGGCTTTGGGGTTTTCGGCGTGCAACCAATGACCTGCATTTGGAATGGTTACAATATCAGCTTTTGAAAAGTGGTTTTTGATGATGCGCTCATCCTCAGCACCGATATATTCCGAGCGGTCTCCACGTAAAAATAAGGTTTCGCCCTCAAATCTGGCATAACTTGGTAGAGGTTCACCAACTTCGCTGACTTCCTCGCGCAACACTTCCAAATTGATGCGTAAACCCAACTGTCCTTTTTCTACCCAGTATAAATTTTTAAGCAAAAACATGCGCGTTCCGGGATCTGACACATATGTACTCAGAACCTTATCCGCTTCACCCCTACTTCTTATGGTTTCAAAATCTAAAGCACTCAAGCCATTTAAAATATCTTGATGATGTACGGGGTAAAAACGTGGCGAAATATCGGCCACCAATAATTTATCAATCATTTCGGGATACTGGCTTGCAAACAACATTGCCGTTTTCCCTCCCATAGAATGCCCCAAAAGAATGATATCCTTCAAATTTTTGGCATCACAATAATGTTTTAAATCCTCCGCCAATACCTCATAACTAAATTCGTCATCATGGAAACTATGCCCATGATTGCGCTGGTCCACTAGATGTACTTCGTAACCCAATTCGGAAAAATTTTTGCCATGGGTTTTCCAATTGTCGCTCATACCCAAGAAGCCGTGCAAAATGACCATTGGTTTTCCTTCGCCTAAAATGTTTGAATGTATTATCATCTAAGCTTTATCGGTGGCTGAGGCTCTCGAAGCCACTTTAATCTAAATTTCAAAAGGAGACTTCGAGAGCCTCAGTCTCCGAAAACCTACCCCTTCAACTTCCTCAAATACATCTGTATCACATTTTCAACCCCTAAATACAGACTTTCAGCCACTAAGGCATGTCCAATCGATACTTCCAATAAATTTGGAATATTTTGTTTGAAAAACTCAATATTATCCAAAGACAAATCATGTCCGGCATTGATACCCAAGCCCAATTCATTAGCCAAAACGGCACTTTCGGCATATGGTTTTACGCCATCTTTATTACCCAATCCATATTGATGTGCAAAACTTTCAGTGTACAATTCAATTCTATCTGTACCCGTTTCCTTGGCCCCTTCAATTTGTTTTAAAACCGGATCTACAAAAATGGAAGTGCGAATCCCGCTTTTTTGAAATTCTGAAATCACGTCCACCAAAAAATCCTTGTGCTTAATAGTGTCCCAACCTGCGTTGCTCGTAATAGCATCCTCAGCATCTGGCACCAAAGTAACCTGCGTGGGCTTTACCTCTAACACCAAATCCATAAAAGAAGCTATGGGGTTGCCCTCAATATTATATTCAGTATATACTTCTGGCTTCAAATCCCGTGCATCCTGATAGCGGATATGTCGTTCGTCCGGCCTTGGATGAACAGTAACCCCTTCGGCACCAAATCGTTGCACGTCCTTGGCAAACTCTACCACATTGGGCACGTCACCCCCTCGAGAATTCCTTAGGGTAGCAATCTTGTTGATATTAACACTTAGCTTGGTCATCAATTCATTTTTACTGCACAAAAATACAAAGTAGAACAGGCTTAAGTAGCATTTTTTTGATTAATTTGCAGTATGAAGTCGTTAGCAATGAAACTTTCGGAATTGGTCATCAATGACATCAAACCTCTGCCAAGTAGTAGTAAAATTAGCGAATTGCAAGAGGTATTCAATCAATTGACCTACACGCATTTGCCCATTATGGACGACAATGGCGTTTTTATGGGTACCTTTTTTGAAACCGACGTACATTGTTTTGAAAGCAACAAATTGGCCAAAGATTACCTTTATGCCATAGAAGATTTTTATGTACGGGACAGTACGATTTGGCTGGATGTTTTGGAGGCTTTTGCCCAAAATTCCACCAATATTATGCCCATTTTAAACGAGGAGAACGTTTATTTAGGTTACTACGAATTAAATGACGTTATCGGCCTTTTTAATGAATCGCCCTTTTTCTTTGAAAGCGGTGGTGTTTTAGTAGTTGAAAAGGGCATCAATGATTATTCGTTTAGCGAAATCAGTCAAATTGTGGAATCCAATGGGGGCAAATTGCTAGGGGCATTTATTTCAAAAATTAAAAACGATGTGGTTCAAGTTACCTTAAAAATTGGTAGCACTGGATTGAACGACATTATTCAAACCTTTAGGCGTTACAGCTATAATATTGCCTCTGTCCATAAAGAAGATAATTTTACCCAAAGTTTGAAAGAGCGGTCGGACTACCTCAATAAATATTTGAATATTTAAACATTTGTACATGAAAATTGCCGTTTTTGGACGTTTTAGCAACAAGTTTACATTAACATCCTTAGATACGCTACTGATATATTTGGTAAAAAAAGATGCTGAAGTATTTATTGAATCCGACTTTTCGGAATTGATAAAATCCACCTCGCATAAAAAATCCTTTTATGACACTTTTGAAACCTTTGAAACACTGGACGAGTCCTTTGATTTGCTGGTGAGTATCGGTGGGGACGGTACCATTTTAAGGGCCATTACCTTTGTTACCAATTTAGATATTCCAATTGTTGGCATCAACACCGGTCGCCTAGGGTTTTTGGCTACCATTCAGGTGGAAGACATTGAAAAGGCCATGGAAAACATCATCAAGGGTAGGTACAAAGTTTCCGAGCGCAGTATGCTTTCGATCGAAACCTCTCCCAAAACCGATGAAATATTCCCGCTAAATTTTGCTCTAAACGAAATAGCGGTAAGCCGTAAAAACACTACCTCC
This sequence comes from Hyunsoonleella rubra, assembly GCF_042684665.1. Lineage (NCBI taxonomy): Bacteria > Pseudomonadati > Bacteroidota > Flavobacteriia > Flavobacteriales > Flavobacteriaceae > Hyunsoonleella > Hyunsoonleella rubra. The sequence continues at coordinate 127,508 of NZ_JBHULY010000014.1, forward strand.
ATGATTACCGTAGAAACCTTTTTGGATGGCGAGTTTCTAACCTCCTATTGGAGCGATGGTTTAATTATTTCAACACCTACGGGCTCTACGGGATACTCCTTAAGTTGTGGCGGCCCAGTAATCACCCCTACTACAAATAGTTTTGTGCTAACCCCTATTGCACCCCATAATTTAAGTGCTCGTCCGTTGATTATTCCAGATTCCACGGAAATACAACTACGCGTGAATGGTAGGGAGGAACAACATTTGGTGTCCTTAGATTCCAGAATCGCTACGTTGGACAACGACACGCTGATCACCATTAAAAAAGCAGGTTTTAAAATTAAAATGATCGACCTGTTGGACGAAAGCTTTTTAAAAACCCTAAGGAAGAAAATGCTTTGGGGGGAGGATAGTCGGAATTAATGTTTCTATGTGCATTTTCGGCATTTAGGCACAATAAGGCCGGCAGGTACTTTTCGTAAGAATTCTGCCCAAAGGCAAAAGCAAGAAGCTAGCCTTGATTGCAGTGTCGAACAAGTTGCTGAAACAGGCTTTTGCCATAGCAAAAAGCGGACTGCCCTATGATGAGAACTTTGTTTCAAGAATAGCTTAAAATTGCTTGTTTTTTAACTCAGTTCTTTGTTGTAGTGCGTTATTTTTTTATTCCTTTTAGTTTCACACCTTTCCAACCCATTAAAACATTGAAACTACCACTTTTATTGTCAATAAATTCAAAAGATTCAGGTTCTTTAGGGTCGTCAAAAAAAGTAATTTCCGATTCAGCTTTTAAGGTGGCAATTTGCTCTCCATCTTGATACACAATTAGATTCTTGTTTTCTACTTTAAAGGTCAGTTCTAAATTACCCATATCAGCGAAAGAATAAGTGCCAATATATTTGTTTAATATTTCATTAGATAATTCGATAGATTGTCTATTCAATTCTTTAGGCACTTCATAAGGTTTATTCTCTAAAATTTTCGCAAAGTCTTCTACGGTTTTCTGAAAAGGGACCTCTTCGTAATTTGCCAAAAAAATGAAATTATAATTATGTTCAAGATTTGTATAAATTTCGACTCTTATTCCGTCTGAACCACCACTTTTTTCAATGACATCAGATTTATTTTGCAGTAAGGATGCATAAGGTTCATTTTTTATATGGTTCAAAAACTTATTTAAGTCAGAAGCAGTTGAAAATATTCTTGCAGTCTTTAGTTCATCTGATAATATATTATTTACTTGAACAATAACGGTATTATGCTTTTCGTGATTCTTTGCTAAATTTTTGAGATTCTTTTCTTTTAGGTGAAAATGAGCTCCTGAATTTTTCATTCCCAAAGGTTGGAACACTTCGTCTGCCAAACATTGGGCAAAAGTTTTATTAGTTACTTCTTCAATGACAAAATAAACAAGTTCATAAGCCACATTAGAATATTGTTTTTCTGTACCTGGTTCGAAAAGTAGTTTTTGCTTTTTGGCGTACTCGACTATCTGTTCTGATGACAAGTTGATTTCATCTTCTTTAACACGCTCTAAACTTCTTGGAAGTCCTGATGTGTGGTTGAGTAACATTTCTATGGTTATTTTGTTACCGTTTGGAAAGTCTGGAATATACTTTCTGATGGATTCACTTTTTTTAATTCTTTCCTCAATCTCAAATTTTTCAATCAAGTAATGAGCCATTAACTTGGAAACAGAATGAATATCAAATTGACTTTCAGTTGTTACATACATAGTACTACTTTTATCCTGATTTAAATTATATGCCCTGTTAATGATTATAGTGTCATTTTTAGAAGCCAATACAACTCCATTGAATTTCCCAATTTTATTAAGTGCTGAGAAGTACTCATCTACTTTTTTATTCAGTTTTTCGGTTTGATTTGATGAATCAACTTCTGTTTTTTTACCCTCATTTTTGCAAGAGATTAGAAGAATTAGTAGAAGAAGTATGGTTAAAATTTGTCTCATTATTTTGTTTGGTTCTAATGCACTACAACGGTTAGTATAAGAAGCGTTGACATCCCGCAGGGTGGCAATGATTTTTATACATCTTAAGTTTGATTCTCTGTAAATTTGGATACTAACCAGAAAGAACAAAAGAGAGAATTAAGG
>NZ_JBHULY010000015.1:0-17113 GCF_042684665.1 Hyunsoonleella rubra
ACAATTTACTGATTATCAGTAAGATGAACAACTTTTTTCTTTTAAATCATAATGCACAACGGGTATTATTAAATATGATTATACTTAAATATATCAAAATTTAGGGATTGCAACCCGAGTTGTATTTAAGTGAAGATTATGGATTATATATTTCACTATTTACGCTGTTTGCGTTCAATTAAAATGATCAATATACCCAATTAATTAGTTTTGATTTTTTTCATCATTTTTCCCATGTTATTATTGTTTTTTGAGCTATTAATCGATACCGGTTTTAGCTCTTTTTTTGAGATGTTAATCTTTTGTAACCTTTGTTACATAAGTGTTTACATGACTTTTATCATTTTTTAAAACGATGTTGGTTTGTACTTTTACAATAGCAAAATGAACTATTCATTTTATTCAAATTACAACTTTAAATTGAGTGTAAAAATGAAAAATTTAGTGATTTTAGGAGCAGGAACAGCTGGAACTATGATGGCCAATCATTTGGTTTCAAAATTGCCCAAAAAAGATTGGAAGATTACCATTGTAGATCAATATAGGACGCATTACTATCAACCTGGATTTTTATTTCTTCCGTTTGATATTTATTCCGAAAAGCAAGTTAAAAAAGAGGGAAAGAAATATATCCCTAAAGCGGTACATTATATTCAAAAAAAGATTGAAAGGGTTATCCCCGAGGACAATACGGTGGCCCTTGTAGACGAGATATTGAATTACGATATCTTAATTATAGCTACAGGATCCAAGATCGCTCCAGACGAAATTGAAGGCATGAACGGCCCGCAGTGGTACAAATCCATATTTGACTTTTATACTTATGAAGGTGCTGTAGCTTTAAGAAATAAGTTACGAACCTGGCAGGGCGGTAAATTAGTAGTTCATATTACCGAAATGCCCATTAAGTGCCCAGTAGCCCCATTGGAATTTGCCTTTTTGGCCGATTCGTATTTTAAGAAAAAAGACATAAGGGATAAAGTTGATATCACGTATGTAACACCTTTGTCAGGAGCCTTTACCAAAGAAAAGTGTTCAAAATCATTGAGTTATCTTTTGAAAGAGAAAAATATAAAACTCGAAATTGATTTCGCAATTGAACGCGTGGATTATGAACATCATAAAATTATAGACTACGTTGACAATGAAATTGAATATGATTTATTGGTAACGGTGCCCACCAATATGGGTGATGAAGTTATAGGGCGTTCCGGATTGGGGGATGATCTTAATTTCGTTCCAACCCATCAGCATACATTACAATCCCTAGAATATCAAAATATTTTTGTTATCGGAGATGCCACAAATGTACCGGCATCCAAGGCAGGCTCGGTCGCACACTTTCAAGCCGAAACTTTAACGGATAATATATTGCTTTATATTAAGGGAGAACCACTAAAAGAAGAATTTGATGGGCATTCCAACTGTTTCATCGAAACCGGTAACAACAAAGCATTGATAATCGATTTTAATTATGAACATGAACCAGTGGAAGGAACTTTCCCCATAGCTGGGTTCGGGCCGCTAAAGCTTTTAAAAGAAAGTGTTATTAACCATTGGGGAAAACTGGCCTTCAGGTGGGTGTACTGGAATATGTTGCTCAAAGGTATTTCAATACCATTTGTTGGAAGAAATATGAGCACAAAAGGAAAAAAGTTAAACTAATTATTATACAAAATGAAAAAGTTCATCGCAGAAAAGGAAATAGATGTAAATGAAGAAGGGTATTTAACCGATTTCTCACAATGGAATAAAGCTGTTGGCAATGAAATAGCAAAGGAGCATAACATCGAAATGACCAATAGCCATTGGGAAGTAGTGGATTGGATTCAGGAAAAAGTGAACGCTGGAACTCAACTGTCCATTAGAGGGATAAAGCGCAGTGGGGTAATAGACGTCAAGAAGTTTTACCATTTATTTCCAGGAGGACCATTAAAAATATCAACCAAAATTGCCGGAGTACCCAAACCCAAAAGCTGTATTTAAATGAATTTAAGAATTATAAAATATTGAAATCATGGGAACTAAAGTAAGAAAGATGCTTTTTATATTATCCAAGGCAACAATCGAGAACGCCTACGCGGCTTTTGTTATGGCAAATGGAGCAAGAATGGAGGGCATAGAATCAGAAATATTTTTCACTTTTTTTGGACTTGAAGCTATCCAAAAGAAAAAACTGGAACATTTACATGTAGCCACAGTTGGTAATCCTGGGATGCATATTCCAACAATGCTAGGTGGTTTACCGGGGGTAGAAGCATTGGCCACAAAGATGATGAAAAAAGAAATGGAAAAATTGGATATGCCTCCAATTGGAGAGTTTTTGGAAATTCTTTCAGATTCTGGATGTAAGTTATGGGGATGTAAATTGGCCATAGACATGTTCCACTTAAAACGAGAAGACCTTATCGATGAATTAGATGGTATTCTAACCATTGGCGATTTTTATAACCGAGCAGACCAGGAAGGCTGCCAGGTAGTTTTCATATAAGGATGTACAGCTTGGTTCTGCCTAAGATTCCGATTCGAGTTATGGTGAGGCAAACTCTAGCTTAGAGCGTTAATTTCTCGATAGCGTAGGGCTTATGCGTTGCCCCGGTTTCTATTGGGTCTTCCTCCTATGGCGTTATGTTAGTAGACTCTCTAACTCGTTTGTTGCAACGTTTTATTTTTTTCCTTGAGAATTGCCAGTTGCTTTTCTAAAAAGGTAATTGCTTTTTCGGCTTTAAAACTCGCTTTGGAGGCGAAATCCTTTGCCTCTTTCTTAAATTTGTCCTTACCGGATTTAGTGGCTTTTGATACATCCTCTTTAACCTCGGTAAAATCCTTGGTTATTTGGTCCTTTATTTTTTCTCCTTCTTTTTTAAGCTTATCTCTGGTAACTTCCCCTTTTTCGGGAGCGAACAATACGCCTACACCAGCGCCAATTAATACACCTAAAACTAATGCACCTTTATGAATCATTTTACTTTTCTTTTAAATATTAAACTTGTTTTACTAATCAGTAGCAAAAACTTCCGAAATGTTACAAACAAATTCAGTGTCAGATATTTAAGGGGAGAATTAAGGTTGAAATTGTTTAGGTTGTTACCCTCTAGTCCCGAGAGTCATCAGGAGGGGGCGGGTTTTACCTCGGTGGTTTCTGTTTCTAAATCAAAGAATTCGTGAAAAATAAATATTTCACTATTCAATCTCTCTCTCTCTCTCTCTCTCTCTCTCTCTCTCTCGAAACGTCATGATTAGGGATTGCTAACATGCCGCTCTTACGATAGCTATAGGCACGCTAACGTAAACGTTTTCACTAGCTAAATTTTAAAACATAGAATACCCGATTACCATAGATACCGATGAAAGTTTTGCGCCCCAATTCAAATATCTAGTTAAAATATTTCTATTGGGTATATACCTAAGTTCTAAGCTATATCTTTCTTTATATTTACAACCTATACCCAAAGCTAGAGCATAATGAGGTTGAACTTCGGCTGAAAAAAAAGGAGGGGAATCATTTGCTCCTCTGGTAACCACAATTGAGGAGTCTAAGTTGTAATCATAAACCAATGAAGCATTGGCAAAGAGTTTTAAGTTTTTATTTAAAAACATATAATGTCGTAAACCTAAATTAATTTGTATGGATTTATGATTTATTCTTGCATATGCTTCCTCTCCGGTGGTTCTATTAGCAATTGCTGTAGCTTCTGATTCAAGCTGTCGGTAGTTAGGCTCCAATATTATAGCCCATTTATTGTTATCAAATCCCAAGATCAATTCAGCTTCAAGCCCGAACCTAAAAGAAGTTAAATCCTCCTTAAACTTAAAAGGCTCGCTAATTGGGCCGACTAAACCCAATGAAGAAATTGTTACGCCAGGACGAAGAGTTAAATTAAATAAATCCTTCTTTTGTTTGGTTTTATAATTGACAAATTCTGAATTTGTACATTCATTGTATTTTACAAAAAACTTAATCAATTCTGATTGCCTGTAATTTATTTTAGCGACCTGGTTCATGGAAATACTTTCGCATTTTAAGGCATTCCATAGTTGTTGTCTGAAGTGTTGGTTTTTGGCTACTTGTCCATCTTTTGTTAGATAGTTCTTGAAGACTAGTTGCTTCACATCCGTAAGGTCTTGATTAAAAAAATACCTTATCAAGCCACGGTCTTCATATAAATATAAATTTCCTTTCCCTTCTATCAATACCTTTAAAAACAGTTGTTCTTTATTAAAAACAGGATTTTTATCATAATCCATTTCATCGATTAGTGTGCTAGATCTATCGATATCGACATTCTGTCTCACATATTTTGATACGCCAATAACCTCAAATTCTTTTACGGAATTAATTGATTGGGTTTTTTCTTCTGAATTTTCAGAAAGTTTATATTCAAACTGGGTGGGGTTATTTAGCCAGTCACCGTTTTTAATAAGACAGTCCACTCTTTCATTAGAGTTATTGATATAATACCCTTGTAGAAATGATTTTTGCGTAAAACCATATAGCCCAAAAATTAAAAAGAAGAGTAAAGTTATTTGTTTAGTCATTTTAGATTTAGTTTAGTGCCGTTTATTGAGTTATAAAAACAATCAGTCTAATAACATTTAAGTTAATACATCAAATATAGAGTTTTTTCTTTCTCCGGATAAAATAAACAGCTTACTTTTTTAGTAGAATTTAAAGGATGATTCTCTCTGTTTTTGATTAACGAGATTTTAGAGAATTATATGCTTTTAAAAATTACTTTAGGCCTCAGTCATTCATGCAAGCAAATCAAAATTGTATTTTAGCGGAAAATATAAATCATGAACTCCAGACAAGCCCAACTCAAAGCTTTCGATAGATTATTAACCATTATGGACGAACTGCGGGAGCAATGCCCATGGGATAAAAAACAAACCATGGAAACCTTACGGCATTTGACCATTGAGGAAACCTATGAGTTAGGCAATGCCATTTTGGATAATGATTTAGAGGAGGTGAAAAAGGAACTGGGCGATGTTTTGTTGCATATTGTATTTTACGCAAAAATTGGAAGTGAAACCCAAGATTTTGATATCGCGGATGTGTGTAACACCATTTGCGAAAAGTTGATCAACCGGCATCCACACATCTATGGTGATGTTAAAGTAGAAAATGAAGACGATGTCAAACGTAACTGGGAAAATCTTAAATTAAAAGAAGGAAAAAAAAGTGTTTTGGAGGGTGTGCCAAGGAGTTTACCAGCGCTAGTAAAAGCCAATAGAATTCAGGAGAAAGTAGCTGGAGTGGGCTTTGATTGGGAAAAACCTGAACAGGTTTGGGAGAAACTGCAGGAGGAATTGTCTGAGTTTCGGCATGAGGTAAAGGTTGGTAATGAAGAGGCTATGGAAAGCGAGTTTGGAGATGTGATGTTCTCGATGGTGAATTATGCACGTTTCCTAAATATCAACCCCGAAAATGCCTTGGAGCGTACTAATAAAAAATTCTCAAAACGCTTTCAATATTTAGAATCGAAAGCCAAATCCCTAAATAAGCCCTTAAAAGAAATGACCTTAGCAGAAATGGACGTGTTTTGGGAGGAGGCCAAAAGGCTCTAAAGCGTTTTAAAAAAAGCCTTTACAAAACTCCAAGAAAATAGCGAAACCATAATTTTCAATTCCTCTTTAACGCTAGATTCTTCGTCCAAAAATCGGAACATACTCGCTGGCCTGTTTCTACTATAAAACTGATTAAAAATCCATTCACCTTTATGGTTTTCCTCTTTTAAAACTTTAAGGAACACAGTGTCAAAAAATCTATATTTTTTCGAGAAAAGACTATCAGATGGCCTTTTGTTGGCTTTGATGTTATCCAGAACCTTGGCCACTTTTTTTTCAGTATGCTTAAAGGAGTACCCTGTTGAAGGTTTTACCCAGCCACCACCGGTACCAATCTTCGTTATCTTTTCCGTGTTGAATTTATCAAAAGGAAAAGTGCTCATCGGAATATTGCCCTGTTCAGATTCAATGATTTTGTAATCGTCAATTTTCAGGTACTTTTTGATATACGTTTGGAGGAACCCGTCATAGACTGATGTTTCAACAATGTGCTCCGTAAAATATGTAAACTCCACCAACGCCTCATGTTTTGAAAAAGGAAGTACATAAGTAAAGGAGGTTTGTTCGCCATCCTTAAGCCGATAATCCATCATGGTAAAGCTTTTAGCGTCAAATACTTCTCGTTCCGTTTTGATGACGATACCCTTAAAGTGTTGGTTGATATTTAAGCTCTTATTGTTATTATAAAATTCAACAGGAATCCTGCTATCAAATACATGTTCTGCCGTATAAGAACGTTTTTTTGTTTTCACAATAACCTTTGAATCCTCGTGCGTGTACACCACTTCATCCACTAAAAACTGGAAGTTTTGATGGTTTTCCAAAGTTGATTTCGCATACTTGTAAAAATCAATGGCTCTGATAGTTTTGTATGCATACGGCGATAAATTCATTTCCATTTCATTTTTGGAAGTTATTACCTTCGCCTGTTTCCAAGACTGGTGCAAAATGTGGTTCCATTGCGAGGGTTCCGTTTCCCAAAAACTCCATGTTTTGTCGTTGCTATTTTTTTTCGAGGCGTCGATTAAGGCAATTGTCTTGTCATCGAAAAAGGAGTCAGAAGCCATTTTTAAAGCCAGTTGTAGCCCTGCCAAACCACTACCAATAATGACATAGTCAAAATGCGTGTTACCCGACATTGAGTATTATTTGCTTTTGAAGTATTTGAAGGGGACGAACAGCATGCCGTAGCATTCTCCATCATCCTTGCCCAAATGTTTATGGTGGATTTTATGAGCTCGTCTTATGCCCCGAGCATACCAATTGTTGGCATTTCTAAATATTTTAAAACGCTGATGTATAAAAATATCATGCACTAAAAAATAACACAGGCCATAAGCAAAAATGCCAATACCTATGGGCAAACCTGGCCAAAACGAGGTGTATTTCCAGAGCAAAACGAAGGTTATGCTAACAATGGCATAGAAAATAAAAAACGTATCGTTACGTTCAAACCAGCTGTCGTGGTCTTTATGGTGGTGGTCCTTGTGTAAGTGCCATAAAAAACCATGCATGATGTATTTATGGGTAAACCACGCCATAAATTCCATTATGCAGAACGCACTTAAAAAACACAAAATCCAAAGTAAAGTATGCATAACTAAAAAATCACATTAAATTTAGTTGATATTTTACATAACTGCGCATTAATAACTCAATTTTTTTTGGATTAGACACTCTAATGCGGGTATCCTTAATTTGTAAAGCAGGTGTTTTTTTCAGTTTTTTTAAAAGTTGTCTGTAATAGCGATAAGCCATAAATACTCCAAATTTAGCTTCTATAGGGAGTTTTTTGATCCCTTTAAGACCTTCTTCAAAATCTCTTTCAATGTCATCTATAATTTCTTGTTTGGAGTGCTCATCCAAATTATTTAGATCTACATTCGGGAAATAGCTTCGGTTTAAATCATCAAAATCGGCTTTAATATCTCGTAGAAAATTTACCTTTTGAAATGCCGATCCTAAAGACATTGCCATTCCTTTTAAGTCATTGTATTTTTCTTCATCACCTTTTACGAATACCTTTAGGCACATTAACCCAACCACATCAGCTGATCCATAAATGTATTCCTTGTATTCCTCATCAGTTAAGTAATCTTTCTTATGAAGATCCATGCGCATACTTTTCATGAAAGCATCAACTAGGTTTTTATCAATCTCATATTTATGAAAGGTATATTGGAAAGCATTTAAAATTGGATTCAAACTAATTTTATCTTGCAAAGCCTTCTCCAAATCATTGGAGAAACTTTCAAATAAGGTTGCTTTGTCGTATTCATGAAAGGAATCCACAATTTCGTCTGCAAACCTCACAAAGCCATAAATGTTATAAATGTGCATCCTGATGGTATTGGACAGCATTTTGGTAGCTAAAGAAAATGAGGTGCTGTACGATTTAGTAACGACTTTGCTACATTGGTACGAAACGGTGTCAAAAAGTGCTTTCATAGCTTAACTGTTGTTTTTTATTACTAATTCGGAAACCAATTTTCCGGAAATCAATGACGGGGGTACACCGGGGCCAGGAACCGTCAATTGTCCTGTAAAATAAAGTTGATCCACTTTTTTGCTTTTTAATTTAGGCCTCAAAAAAGCAGTTTGCATTAGGGTATTCGCCATCCCGTAAGCGTTTCCTTTATAAGAGTTGTAATCCTTAATAAAGTCATTTATACAAAAGGACTCTTTAAAGATAATATCATTTTTTACAGTTTGCGAAGTCAATGCTTCAAATCTTTCAATAATCTTTTCAAAATATTGAGCTCTCAATTCAGGGGTGTCTTCAATTCCGGGGGCAAGTGGAATCAAAAATATGCCCGCTTCTTTGCCTTTGGGCGCACTGCTTTCATCCGTTATACTTGGAAAACTTGCGTAGAACAAAGGTTCTTGAGGCCATTTGGGGTCGTCGTAAATAGCTTCTGCATGCGCATCAAAATCCACATCAAAGAATAAAGTGTGGTGCTCAACATTTTTCAATTTCTTATCAAAACCAACATAGAATAGGAGTGAAGAGGGAGCAAAGGTCTTTTTATTCCAGTAGGATTCGGGATATTGTCTATATACTTTATCTAAAAGTGTTTCAGTGTGATGGTAATCTGCGCCACTTACGATGATATCGCCATGATGTAATTCTCCATTTGAAATCAGGCTTTTAGCTTGGCCGTTTTCAATATTAATTTTTTCAATGGGAGCGTTCGTTTTTATAGTCACTCCTAATTCCTTGGCCAATTGTTCCATGGCAAGAATGACTTGATACATTCCTTTTTTAGGGTGAAACGTACCCAAACCAAAATCAGCATAATTCATGAAACTATAGAATGAAGGCGTGTCGCTGGGCTTCGCACCTAAAAATAACACAGGGAATTCCAGAATTTTGGCCAACCTGTCATTCTTAAAGTCTCTGCGTACATCCTTTTTAATATTGCTGAAGAACTGGCCGACTTTTTTTATGGTAGCTGGAGTTACCAGTTCGAGTGGTGAAACACCTGGATTGTAAACTAAATCTTTTATGGCAATATCGTAGTTACTTTGGGCATCGTCCATAAACTTTTGAAGTTTTTGGGAACTGCCTTTTTCCTCGTTTTCAAAGGTATTCTTAATTTTTTCCAAAGAATCCTCAATGGTGATACTGTCATCCTTTCCAAAGTACACTCTGTAGGCGGGACTTAGCTTTTCTAGTTGATAATAATCTGAAGGCTTTTTATCGAAATCGGCAAAAAACCGCTCGAAGACATCGGGCATCCAATACCAAGTAGGGCCTATATCAAAAGTAAAACCGTCTTTTTTTAATTGCCTTGCGCGACCACCGATGGTAGCATTTTTTTCAAAGATGGTAACGTTGTAGCCTGCCTTTGCCAAGTAGCATGAAGCGGCTAATGACGAGAACCCTGATCCTATGACAAATACTGTTGTTTTCATTTTGTTCAACAAATGTAATCAAAAGTTAAACAAAATAAAAGTTTTTATAAATCTTTAACTAAGTTTTCGATAGAATCATAGATTTTAACGCTGTCCGGAAGCTGAAAATCGTCTTCAATGGTTGATAATTTTGGGCCCAAAGCTAAAAGGTTGGTTTTGTCATTATTGAGCAGTAGTTGTTCAAATTCTTTGAAATATCCGGGGATTTCTTTTGCCTCGGGATTTACTGTAAAATAAGTTACAAAAGTAATTTCATTGAAGAATTCCAAAACACTCACAAGGCTATCCATTGGTACACTTTCACCTAAAAATATAGTATGATATCCCTTGCTTCTCAATTGATAATTAATGAATAACAAACCAATATCATGTACCTCATTATCTGGCAAAAACAGAATAAAGGTTTTGGTTACTGGTTTGGGTTCAAGGATTTGCAAGCGTTCAATATTCAATAATATTTTCTGCTTGATGTGCACGGATAAAAAGTGTTCGTGTGCCGGAGTGATAGTACTGGTTTGCCAAAGTAACCCTATTTCATTGAGCAATGGCAAAAACACATCATAAAAAATGGTATCAAAAGATTTGTTCTCAATCAGATTCTTATACGTATTGTAAAATAATACCTGATCGAAATTTAACATGGATAGTTTGAATGCGTTTATGGCATGGTCTTCCACCTTCGCTCTCGAAGCGATTTCCCGAACTTTAATAGGAATATCCTCTTCACTAAGATTGGCAATTTTTGAAATTTTATAGCCGTTATTGTTTAAAAAAGAGATGTTTAGCAGTTTTTGGAGACTGGCCAAACTATAATTTCTAATATTTGTATTACTTCTATCTGGTTGCAATAAATTATAACGCTTTTCCCATATTCTAATGGTGTGCGCCTTTATGCCCGTTAGATTTTCGAGGTCTTTTATGCTGAAATTTACCTGTATATTGTTCATCAAAAACAGATTTTAGTTAAACAAAATTACAAATATCTTATGAGAAAACAATAAAAAAGAGTTGACAAATTGAAAAAAATCAAAAAAAAAGGGGTTTTATCATATGATTTTTTGATTAAATCATAAGTTGATGTGCATTAGACAGATGTTTTCCAGTGCATCATATTTAAGGTAAATGCTTTGTTTCAGGGGGTTTAATTCCATACTTTTGGTCGATAATCTTTTAACTTCGCGGCCTTTATGCGTACCCTTTTTTCATTAATTATTTTTATAGTTTTTATATCCTGTAAGGATAAAGGAAGTGATTATGTGGAGGCATCGACAGGCCCTGACAACATTTATGTTTCCCCTGAAATTATTCCCGACAATCATTTTTTAGGTGATAAGGCCTGCAAGTCTTGTCATCAAGATCAATTCAAAGATTGGAAAGGCTCCCATCACGATAAGGCAATGCAAATTGCAACAGATTCTACGATCTTGGGTGATTTCAATGATGCATCATTTTCCAGCCAAGGGGTGACTTCAAAATTCTATAAAAAGGATGGTGAGTTCTTTGTAAATACGGAAGGTAGGGATGGTAAGTACCACGATTATAAAATAGAGTATACTTTCGGTGTCGCACCGTTACAGCAGTATATCGTAAAATTTCCCGATGGGCATTATCAGTGCCTACGAACGGCTTGGGACACTGAAAAGGGCAAATGGTTTGATTTGTACCCAGATTTTAAGGTGGTGCATTCCGAGTGGTTACATTGGTCCCGTGGTGGATTGAATTGGAACAATATGTGTGCTGATTGCCATTCCACCAACGTTAGAAAGAACTATAATATGGAATCCCATGGTTATGATACTAAATACGCCTTGATTAACGTAAGTTGCGAGGCCTGTCATGGCCCAGGAAAAACACATGTGCAAAAAGCAAATGCCGAAGGTTCAAAGTATAAATTTGATGGTGATTTAAAAATGACTTTGAATACGCCTCCAAAGGAATTGGTTGATCAGTGTGCCAGATGCCATGTAAGGAGAGAGCAGATTTCGGAACATTTCAATTTTGAAGGTACGTTTTTAGACCATTATTACCCTCAGTTAATTGCGAATAATTTGTATCACCCGGATGGACAAATTTTGGATGAGGTTTATGTGTATGGTTCGTTTCTTCAAAGTAAAATGTATCAAAATAATGTAACTTGTACCAATTGCCACAATCCGCACTCGCTGAAATTAAGATTTGAAGGTAATCAGCTTTGCGCTCAATGTCATGACACCAAAACATATGGTGCACCAGCACATCATTTTCATGAGGCAAATTCAGAGGGCTCCCAGTGTATCAATTGCCACATGACTGGAAAGATTTACATGGGCAACGATTATAGGAGGGATCACAGTTTTAGGATTCCCAGACCTGATTTGAGTTTGAAATATGGAACACCTAATGCCTGTGTACAATGCCATACGGACAAAGACGACAAGTGGGCATGGGAAAATTATAAAAAGACATATGGCGTTCCGAAGCACAAACATTTTTCTGATTTATTGGCTCTTGCTTTAACAGGAGATCCGCACGGTTTGGAGAAACTAATGGAGCTATCAAAAGACACGATTTACCCAGAAATAGCTAGGGCTTCAGCGGTCAGGGCCATGAGCAGTTATGTTACCCAGGAATCCATTGACGAATTGTTGCGATTTTTGGATAATGAATCTCCCTTGGTGCGAGGTGCAACTATTGATGCTTTCAACGATTTAAATACGACGGATTACGCGAATTCATTTTTACCGCTTTTGAGGGACGAAAAACGTTCGGTACGAACAAAAGCATTTTTAGCGATCGCATCCTTGAATGAACTGCAAATTCCAGAAGAGTATAAAGATGCCTACAAAAAGGTCCAAAAAGAATTTAATGACCACCTTAGAGTGACGGCGGATTTTAGTGGGGGAAGAGCCAAAAAGGCCAATTATTATTTGAAAAAAGGGGATGTGACAAATGCCATAAAGTGGCTAGAAAAAGCTTTGGAAATTGATAACATGAACAATATGATTCGCACCAATCTAGCGAATTTGTACTATCGAAATAATGAAGTGGTAAAGGCCGAAGTGGCTTTTAAAACCATTATCCAGCAGGAGCCCGATTTTGGACAAACGTATTATTCCTATGCATTGTTATTGGCTGAGCTCAACCGAACCGAAGAGGCTTTAAAGCAAATGGAGCTTGCTATTGGCTACATGCCAGAAAATGTTAGGTTCTATTACAATCTAAGCTTGCTTTATGATAAGACAAACGACCTGAAAAAGGCTGAAAACACTGCCGTAAAAGGTCTAAAAATAGCACCGAATAATGAAAGTTTGCTTTATGTTCTAGCCTATATCTATCAAAAAGATGGGGAAATTTCTAAAGCTAAAAATATTGCCAGACGATTGGTAGAAATGTTTCCCAATAATCAGCAGTATCAGTCTTTTTATAGCCAGTTGAGTTCTATGAATTAGAAAGTGCACACGAGAAGATTCGAACTTCCACATCCTAAACGGATACTGGCCCCTCAAGCCAGCGCGTCTACCAATTCCGCCACGTGTGCTTTTTTTGAAGTATGCTAAAATAAAAAAAGTTAAGCTATATTGCTTAACTTTTTTTGGTGACCGGGCTGGGGCTCGAACCCAGGACCCTCTCCTTAAAAGGGAGATGCTCTACCAACTGAGCTACCCGGTCAAAACTATCGGCAAATTCCCGTTAGCGGGTGCAAATATATAATGTTTAATTAATAAAACAATGGGTTTTCTAATATAATTTTTCGTTTTTTTGTAGCCTGTTTATCTATGTTTTTAGTAATCAATTTATAGCATAAAAATGATCATAGTTTTATTAGGATATATGGGGTCTGGTAAGTCCTCCGTTGGTAGGATTTTGGCTGAAAAGTTAAACTATAATCTTATCGATTTAGATGATTTTATTGAAGAAAGGGAAGGTATTTCGGTTAGCGAAATCTTTAAAACCAAAGGTGAAGTCTACTTTAGAAAAAAGGAAACCGAGTATCTAAAAGATTTGTTGAAGCTTGAGGAAAATACCATCTTATCCTTAGGGGGTGGTACACCATGTTACGCAAATAATATGGACGCCATTTTGAATGCCGAAAATGCAACTTCAATTTATCTAAAAGGTTCATTGCCGTTTTTATCGCAAAAATTGTTTAAGAAAAAAGCAAAACGTCCATTAATTGCGCACATTGAATCTGAGGAATTGATGACCGAATTCATTGGAAAACATTTGTTCGAAAGGTCCCAGTTTTACAGCAAGGCTGAAATCCATATCGTTACAGATTATAAAGAAAAAATAGAAATTGTTGAGGATATAATTTTAGCGCTATTCTAAAATTACTTCATTTGCCTTTCCGGAAAGATTGACCTGGACATGTTCGTGTAACGAGGTGGACAGGGAAATACCTTTAAAATCTGCTTTTACAGGATATTTTTTGTGGTTCCTATTTACCAAAACCGCAGTTTTGAACTGTTTCATCGGAACACTTAAAAAATGTTTCACGCCATAAATCAAGGTAGTACCAGAATTAAGTACATCATCCACCAAAACAACCGATTTATTGGAGTACTCTTCAGGAGGAAGCGAAGTGTCAATGGCTTCCAGTGGAGCTTTTTTATTTATTTTTACCTTACATAGTACCGGATTGATATCTGAAATTTTTTCCAACATGGCCTTCAGTTTTTTAGCCAGTGTATAGCCATTGCTGTCTATTCCGGCAATAATAACTTCAGTTTCATTAACATTCGTTTCATAAATCTGAAAAGCTATCCGTCTAATCTTATGTTGAATTTCACTATGGTTTAGAATAACGTTGTCCTTTAATTCCATGTGGTACCGGGTTATTTTGAAAGTTTAAAATTAGTCATTTTCAATGGTAAAATCATCAATGTCGCGTCTATCTTTTTTGGTCGGTCGGCCCGTTCCTTTTTTGCGATAATAGTCTTTAGAATATTTTAAAAGCTCTTTGGCTTCAAATGCTTCTTTGGGTGTTAAATCCGTACGGTAAATGTCTACCAATTTTGCCGAAACTCGATTGGGAGGGATGTCGTTTACTTTCAATTTATAATTAATTTGAGTCTTGCGAAGCTCAATCCTGTCCTGGGGGTAAACCTCCCTGCTGGGTTTCACTACATCGTCATTTACCTTTACCTGCCCCTTTTTGCAGGCGGTAGTAGCCAAAGTTCTAGTTTTGTAATATCTCGTACACCATAAATACTTGTCAATCCGCATACAATCTTGTAAAAACTGCGTTAATGTTGTTGCACAAGATATCATTAAAATTGTATCTTGCGCCCCAAAAATAAGCAATAATGAGTTTTAGAAAAATCGGTTTTTTGATATTATTGGCAACATTGGCCCTAATATCCTGTAAGGATGATGATGATGGAAATGGTGTAATTTCAATACCGATTGCAGATAGGGATGAACAGCAGAGTATAGATAATGGAATGTTGGTGGATTACCTTACTACGCATTATTACAATGCTTCGGCTTTTGTAAATAACCCCAACCCGAAAATTGCAGATTTAATCATTAGTGATACCCCTGATGGAAATGCAAGGCTGATAGACTCCGTTGATATCAAACCCGTAAGGTTTGCTGATACCGATTATGAGATTTATATTTTGAAACTCAATGAAGGGGGTGGTGAAACCACTAATTTTTCAGATAAGGTAAGGGTGCATTATGAAGGATTTCTTTTGGATGGAACAATTTTCGATAGCGCTGTAACTCCTACTGATTTTAACTTGGTAGGCGATGGCAGAACCATTGGATCTGTTATTGATGGTTGGAAAAAGGCGTTGGTTGATTTTAAGTCTGCCGAAAATTTTACGGAGGATGGTGGTCTTATAAATTACGAAAACCATGGTGTGGGGGTGATGTTTATGCCTTCAGGACTTGCATATTTTAACGAGTCCAGATCGAAAATTCCAGCTTATTCCCCGCTCATTTTTAAGTTTGAGCTGTTGCAGAACTTTTTCACTGATTTTGATGATGATGGTATTCCTTCACATTTAGAAAAAATATTGAAGGACCCAGCGGACAGTCAATTCCTAGACCAATTTGTGGTGTTTGCGGATGAAAATGAAAAAGATGATGACACTGATAATAATGGTTTATGGGATTTTATTGATCCTGATGATGATGGAGATGGGATTTTGACTAAGGACGAGATTAAGGTAAGAACCATTACGGGAACAAAGGCTGAAGTTGAAAACGCAATCCTAAACAAGGATGAGGAACGAGTTCGGGTTTATAAAGATGTACTCAATAACAATTATGTGGCAACTATAATTGAATTTACGGATACTGACGATAACGGTACTCCCGATTATTTAGAGGATAACATCTAGGTTTCTTTCAGCTAAAAAAAAATAAAAAACTCGCAAAATAAACGTTGCGAGTTTTTTGTTTCCTAGATTCTTTTCTTGGACCTAAACACATAATTGTTTAAAATCAAATCATGTCTATTTTGCCACGGTTTAGTTTTATTTTGTTTTTGTTTTCCAGTTGCTTCAAAAGCCTAGATACAACTACACGGGAGGTGTGTAGATCCTCAGCTATTTCTTGATGCTTAACATTAACCGTACTGGAACCGTGTAATTCAGCCTTGTTTATAAGGTATTTATAAAGGCGTTCGTCCATTTTCATAAAGGCAATATTGTCAATAGTTTCAAGCATTTCATCAAACCGGACTTGATAGCTTTCCAGAATAAAATTGCGCCAACTATCATTGGTATGAAACCAGTTTTGCATATACTGAACTGGAATCATCATCAATGTAGAATCTCTTTCAGCTACAGCCCTTATTTTGCTTTTAGATTTACCAGTACAACAGGTAAGTGACATGGTGCAGGTTTCGCCAGCCTCCAAAAAGTAAATGAGTAGTTCGTTGCCCTCAGAATCCTCTCGCAATATTTTGATATTGCCATCCAGTAATAGCGGAATATGACTCAAATGTTGGTTAATGTCAATAATAATATCACCTTCTTTATAAGTAGTTAATTTTCCTATGGCTTCAATCTCCTCGATAAGCGCATCATCGAGTATGTCTTTAAAATTTTGATGGAGTAAAGTCCCTGTCATATTCAAAAATAATCATTTATAAAATTGAAATAAAAGTTTGGAGGAGTTTTAATAAATAATGTATATTTGCACCCACTTTTAAGGGCCTCGTAGTTCAACTGAATAGAATACCTGATTACGGCTCAGGCGGTTGCAGGTTTGAATCCTGCCGAGGTCACGAATAAAACGAAAACTCCAGCGTTAAATCAATCTTGAATGAATTTATAAGCTGGAGTTTTCGTTTTTCAAAGCGGAGCTTTGTCAGGATATTTAATCCTGCCGAGGTCATAAATAATTAACCCAATCATCTGTAATACAGTTGTTTGGGTTTTTTGTTTTTTAAAAATTCACCTCTTTTGAATGTATTGGTTATTAGTTTATAAGCATACCTTAAAAATAAGTTATTGAGGTAAGCCTGATTATGACTAAATAGCGAAAGAGCTTCTTAAAATAAAATAGAGGAGATGATATCCGGATTAAATAAAAAGAGTTTGATTCTATATACAAACTATTAAATAATTTAACCCGTTGTGCATTATGATTTAAAAGAAAAAAGTTGTTCATCTTACTGATAATCAGTAAATTG